>DUMU01000011.1 GCA_012839805.1 Bacillota bacterium
TACTCTGGAGCAACTGGTGGTCACTCCGCTGCGCCCCATCGAACTGATGCTGGGCAAGCTGCTGCCGTACGTCCTGATCGCGGCCGTCGACTTCGCTTTGGTGTTCCTGGCCGGGACCTACCTCTTCAATCTAAAGTTTGCCGGCAACCTGCCCCTGTTCCTGGCGTTAAGCCTGCTCTTTCTGGTCACCACCCTGAGCCTGGGTCTCCTGATCTCCACCCTGGCGCAAAACCAGCAGCAGGCGATGCAGCTCGCCTTCTTCGCCATGTTTCCACAGATCTTGCTGTCAGGGCTCATCTTTCCGCTCTCCTCCATGCCCAAGGTGATCCAATACCTGGCCTACCTGCTACCCTTCACCTACTACGTGCCCATCGCCCGCGGCATGTTCATCAAGGGCCAGGAGCTGGCCCTGCTGGCGACGCCGGCCGGGCTGCTGGCGGCCTACGCCCTGGCCGCGGTGACGCTGTCCTCGCTGCGGTTCCGCAAGAGGCTGGGGTGAGGCGGCTCATGTTAGAGAGGGGGCGGGCCGTGGCGCCGGCGATTCATCTGGTGCGAGTAAGCAAGCGTTTTGGCGCGACGGTGGCCGTAAGCGAGATCGACCTGGCGGTTCATCCCGGTGAACTGGTTGCCGCCGTCGGGCCGGACGGAGCGGGCAAGACGACGCTGGCAAGGCTGGCCGCCGGCGTGCTGGCCCCTTCGGCCGGCCGGGTCGAACCCGATCCTCGCGGGAGGGTCGGGTACCTGTCAGGCCGCTTCAGCCTCTATCCCGACCTCACGGTGTGGGAAAACCTCACCTTTCTGGCCCGGCTGAACGGCATGGCGCCCGGAGCGGTCGAGGCGGAGGCCGGCCGCCTGCTCCAGTGGACGGGACTCCTGCCTTTCCGGGGCCGGCTGGCCGGCCAGCTCTCAGGGGGCATGCGCCAGAAGCTGGCCCTGGCCTGCGCGGTCATTCACCGGCCGCCGCTGCTCGTGCTGGACGAGCCTACCACGGGTGTGGACCCGGTGGCCCGGGCCGAGCTGTGGGAGCTCCTGCGCCACCAGGCGGCCGAGGGCCGGGCGGTGCTGATCACCACGCCCTACCTGGACGAGGGCGAGAGCTGCCACCGGGTGGCTCTCCTGTACCGCGGGCGGCTGCTGGCCGCCGGCAGCCCGGCGGCCTTGAAGGCCCGGTTTCCCTTCCAGACGGCCGTCCTGATACCGGCTGACGGGCAGTGGCGGCGCCGGGCCCTGGCCCTGGCGGCCGCACATCAGCTGCCCGGCGTGCGATGGGCCTACCCGCTGGGCGCCGGCGTGCGGGTGGCCCTTGAGCCGGGGCTCTCGCCCGTCCCCCCGCCGGGCTACCGGCTGGTTCCTTCAGCCCCCAACCTGGAGGACGTCTACGTCTGGTTGTCGGAGGGCGACGGCCGGTCGGATGCAGCCGGCCGGGGGGAAGGCACATCTCGGGGCGGCGGGCGGCCCGACCGGCAGCAGCTCGACCGGCGGTGGCACGGCCGGTGGTGGCACAGCTGGCGATGGCACGGCCGGCGGTGGCACGGCCCGTACGGGCCTGACGGCCAGGGGGAGGTGCCGGCCCGGTGACCGCCGCGATCGAGACGCAGGGGCTGACCCGGCGCTTCGGGGACTTCACGGCCGTGGACGGCGTGACGATGGAAGTACCCGCGGGGACCATCCTGGGCCTGCTGGGGCCCAACGGTGCCGGCAAGACCACGCTGATCCGCCTGCTGCTGGGGCTCCTGGCTCCTACGGCCGGCCGGGGCCGGGTGCTGGGGTACGACGTAGTCCGGGAGGGCGAGGCGATCCGGGAGCGATGCGGGTACATGTCCCAGCGCTTCACCCTTTACCACGACCTGACACCTGACGAAAACCTCGACTTCTACGGCCGGCTCTACGGCCTGCGGGGCCGCGCCCTGGCCTCCCGCAAGGAGGAACTCCTCGCCTGGGCGGGGCTTAGGCCGTACCGCCACGCGCGAGCCGGCGCGCTGGGCGGCGGCCTGCGCCAGCGCCTGGCTTTCGCCTGCGCCGTCCTCCACTGCCCTCCCCTCCTCTTCCTGGACGAGCCCACCTCCGGGGTTGACCCGGCCTCCCGCCGCCAGTTCTGGGACCTGATCTACGACCTGGCCGATGGGGGCACCACCGTGCTGGTTACCACCCATTTCCTGGATGAGGCCGAGCACTGCGACCTCCTCGGGATAATGCTGGGCGGGCGCCTGGCAGCCTTCGGCACACCGGCCGAACTGCGAGCCGCCTACGCGGGCGAAGAGGGGCTGGACCGGGTGTTCCTCCGGCTGGCCCAAGAGCCTGCGACATAGGCGCGGAGCGCCCGGGCCGGTTTCGACGTCCCGCTCTCGGCCGCGACCGGTTCGACGTAGCTGCCTGTCACTATCATCGTTACGGGATTCTCAACTTGCACTGAATGTGCCAGACCAGCCCGTCTATCTGTCCGGGGAAACCGCAATAGCGGGAAAGTCCGTATCTCCCTGGCGTATTCGCATTCATACACACCTAAAGCTTCAGAATAGGTATGAGATCAATTCTCGTTTTCACACATCCATATTGCTTGTCCGACAAACAGTATATTGACACAGTAGGCCACCACATGGTTAGATATAAGTGTCAAGTCGGCGGGGATACTGCCGGCTGGGCTCGCAAGAGCAGCAGGGTAAGCCTGTGGGACGATGTCTCACAGGCTTTTTACGTCTATTAACATACGTAAACACGGGGGGCCATGTCCATGATAGTTAGCGATGAAACCCGGCCGCCAGTTTCAATTACGCGTGCAGGACTATCGCAAGAAGAGGCCGAGATCCGGCTGCGTAAATTCGGCCCCAACGAGCTGGCTGAGGATAGGCCTCCAAACCCGCTCTCCACGTTGGTCACCGTGTTCAAAGAGCCCATGTTTTTACTTCTTATAGCCGCTCTTTCCGTCTATCTCTTCCTGGGTGAGATTCACGAAGCTGCAACCATGGCAGTGTTCGTCTGCTTTGTGGTAGGAATCACTTTCGTACAGGAATGGCGCACCGAAAAGACCATTCAAGCTCTAAAAGATCTATCTGCACCTAAGGCCACGGTCTTACGCGGCGGTGAACGGCGTCGCATCCCCACGCGTGAGGTAGTGCCGGGAGATATCCTCGTTCTCGAGGAAGGCGAACGTATCGCCGCCGACGGCCGTCTCCTGGAGGTGGCCGATCTGGCCGTCGACGAATCGGTCCTTACGGGTGAATCCGAACCGGTGTGGAAGGAAGCCGCTTCGGATACGGGACGTGATGGAAGCAGGAATGACGACACCGGCGAATTGTGGCGACATGACCTGTGCTACGCCGGAACCATGGTGGTCCAGGGGCAGGGGCTGGCGGAAGTCGTGGCCACCGGCGCGGCGACGCAATACGGGCGCATTGCCAAGGCCCTAAAGGAAGTCGAGGATAGGCCTACGCCCCTCCAGATCAAGATCCGGCACCTGGTAAAAGGCACGGCCTGGCTGGGTCTTCTTCTGTGCCTGCTCGTGGTCATCGTGACCCTGGCCCGAGGCACGGGATGGGTCAACAGCGTGATCGCCGGGATCACTTTGGCCATGGCGATGATCCCTGAGGAATTCCCGGTGGTGCTCACCGTTTTTCTGGCGCTGGGAGCCTGGCGGCTGGGGCAAAACCGAGCCCTTATCCGTAAGACCCCCGCCGTCGAGACGCTGGGGTCTGCCACCGTCCTTTGCGTCGACAAGACCGGGACCCTTACGCTCAACCAGATGACCGTCAGGGGCGCCTATTTCCGCGGTCGGGACTGGCAGTCCGACGATCCCGAGTTTCCCCGGACGGCCCGCGAGCTCTTAGAGCTGGGGGTTCTCGCCTGTGAGACGGAGCCGTACGACCCGATGGAGAAGGCGCTTCATGACATGGCGCGCCGGAGCGGATGCGCACCCGAAAGCATCTATGAAGGGCGTGACTTCGTACACGAGTACCCGTTCACTCCTGCGAATAAGATGATGGGCCACATCTGGCAGCGTCGGGCAGCGGCAAGACCCGCGGGCGACGCCGAGCCCGCCGCGTTGCTGGCGGTTAAGGGGGCACCCGAGACCGTGCTGCCGCTTTGCCACTTGACCCCGGACGAGCGGGACGAGATCAACGCCGCCGTGTTGCGCCTCGCCCGGCAGGGCTGGCGGGTGCTGGCTTTTGCCAAGGCCGAAGGAGTGACCGTCCCCTTTGCCGCGAACATTTCTGATTACACGCTAACGTTCGTCGGGCTGATGGCCCTCGCTGACCCGCCTCGCCCCGGGGTGCGGGAGGCGGTCGCGACCTGCAGGCAAGCCGGGGTACGGGTCGTGATGATCACCGGTGACCATGCGGTTACCGCACAAGCCATCGGGCGGGAAATCGGCCTGGCTCGCTGGGAACGGGTCCTCACCGGAGCCGACATAGAGCGGATGAGCGATGCCGAACTAGCGGAGGCGGTCCGGCAGACGGACATCTTCGCCCGCGTCATTCCCCAGCACAAGTTACGGATCGTTCGCAGCTTGCGGCAGAACGGCGACATTACCGCCATGACCGGTGACGGCGTCAACGACGCCCCGGCGCTGAAAGAGGCGGACATCGGCATCGCCATGGGGCGTCGGGGGACGGAAGTCGCCCGCCAGGCGGCCGACATGATCCTGCTGGACGACAACTTCACGACGATAGTTCACTCGGTGGAAGACGGACGCCGGATCTACGACAACATCCGGAAGGCCATCGCCTACATTATGATCATCCACATTCCTATCGCGGCGCTGGCCTTGCTCGTTCCGGCGCTGCAGCTGCCGTTGCTGCTGCTGCCGGTTCACATCGTGCTTCTGGAACTGCTGATCGACCCGACGTGCTCTATCGTCTTCGAGGCTGCACCGCCGGAAGAGAATGTTATGGCGAGGCCGCCGCGGCCGCCGCAAGAACCTCTGGTAAACCGGGGGATGGTCGCCCAGATTCTGTTGCAGGGAGCGACCGTCCTGTTGGCCGCCCTGTTGCCATACATGCATTTGCTAAATAGCGGAGCAAGTGTGGAGCTGGCGCGCACGGTGGCCTTTACCACTCTGGTTCTGTCCAACATAGGCCTGGTGTTGGTCAACGGCAGCGAAACGCAGTTTGCTCTGCAAGGTCTGATCCGGGGGAAAAACAAGGCCCGTCTATGGGTCAACGGTCTTACGCTGGTTGCGTTAATCGGAATCGTGTACGTCCCATTTCTGCAGAAAATGTTCGCCACCGCGCCGCTCAATCTGACGCAGGCTGGCTGGGCGGTTGGGCTCGCCATGGCCGCAACGTTCTGGTGGGAATTGGTGAAGGCCGCTCGCAGGTGGAGCAGGCGTTCACGACGTGGCTGAACTGAAAGTGGCGACCCCCTCCCCCGGATTCGGTCGAAAGCAGCACCAACCTGGCTCCGTGACGGGGAGAACGCCGCGGCCGCGTTCCTGACACCGGCTATGGCCGCTACGACCGCTGCGCCTGGTACGACCGTCTGCACCGACGGTCAACGACGCCTGCTGATCACATACCCCGCCCTAGCGGCAACCGCGAGACAGCTGCACCAAGTTCGGCAGGAAGCGGGGGTAGAGAGGGAAGTCAGGCCAAAACGAGTGGACAGCGCCGAGTGGTATGTATTGGAAGACGTGGTGCTTCGGAAGCCCATTCTCCGGTTCCAGTATGCTACGATATGGTTGAACCGGCTCGACTGGCGACGATATGCCGAGTGGATCAACCCGGTGACTGCAGCGCTGCTGCCTTTCATGCAGCACGGGCCGGACGAGGCCTGGCAGCTGGCGGTGGCATTTCAGCGGATTCTGGCAGAGCTGTACCGCCGGCGCCTGGTAGAACCAGAGAAGCTGCGTTTCCTCGCCCATTTCTTTTCGGCGTACCTGCCGTTGACTCCGGAGCAGAAGCATCGGGTGCAGGCGGCCCTGAACGAACGTTACCCGGAGGAGGCGAAGGTGTTGGAAGAGTTCATCACACCGTGGCATGAGGAAGGGTTGGCAGCCGGCCTGGCTCAGGGACGGCAGGAGGGCTTGGCCCGGGGGCGGCAGGAGGGTTTGGCTCGGGGACGCCAAGAGGGCACCCAAGCGGTAGTGCTACACTTAGTCCGACGGCGATTTGGTAGGGTCCCTCAGGAAGTGGCACGCTCAATCCGAGCCCTCCCGACCCGCACTCTGGTGGCACTGGCGGGAGCGCTGCTCGAGATAGGCAGCCTCGAAGAGCTGCGCCGCTGGTTAAAGGCACGTGAGACCTCCGAGGGCCTGAGGCATAAGAAAAAGCCACACACGCCCGTTCCGCAACCGTAGCCCGGGAGTTACCTTTCATGCGAACTGGGGCAGGTAGGGAGCATGAACCTCCAGCAACTCGTCGAGAGCGGCCCGGGCCGCTTGGTAGTTCCCCTTCACCACGGGATCGGCCAGGAGCGCCTGGAGAGCCAATGAACGATCCCCCCTGACCGCCGCCTCCACGGCCAGATCCTGAACTGCTATCTGCTGCGCGCACAGCGCGGCCGCGCCCCGGGGCAGTTCACCCATGCACAGCGGCTGAACGCCCGCCGCGGAGACCAGCGCCGGCACTTCCACCACGCAATCGGAAGGCAGGTTCGTGATGCACCCGTTGTTGGGTACGTTTACCGCCGGCGCCAGGAGGTTTTTGTCGGCCAGGATCGCCGCGATTATGTCGAATGCGATCTCCCCTGATCTCGCCTGCAGCAAGTGATCCACCGGTGCCTTACCGCTGGCATATTCGGCCATTTTCGCCCAGTGCCGTTCATACTCACGGTCGGCGGCATCGAAGTCATAGCCGTGGTGCTGGCACAACTTCCACGCGGCGGGCAGGTATTCTCCGATGTGGTCGTCCGACGGTGCCACCAGATAACCGAAGGTCTCCAGCATATGCCGGGTAAGGGGCATGAACGAAGGGTCCTTCGCGGCCATCCCCTGGCGAAAGGCGGGATAGAGATCCTCCCCGGTATGTTTGTTCCTCATGTCGAGCACCCACAGGAAGTGGTTCAACCCCGCCACCTTCACGTCCACATCCTCAGGCGATAAGCCGGTCACTTCAGCGACTAGGTCGCGTCCCATGAACACGCCGTGGCAAAGCCCCACCGCCTTGATGCGAGTATGCCGCTTGATGGCGAGGCAAAGCCTGCTTTCGGGATTGGTGAAATTGAGCAGCAGCGCGTCCGGGCACAGCTCCTCCATGTCCCGGCAAAGATCAAGGATGAGGGGAACGTTGCGCAGGGTATGGGACAACCCGCCCGGGCCTCCGTTCTCCCCCAACACCTGCTCGAGCCCGTGTCGGAGCGGAATCTCCCAGTCCAGCTTCCAGAGTTCGTGGCGCCGGATCGCTATGGAACAGATTACGAAGTCGGCACCGGGCAGCGCCTCGCGGCGGTCGGTGGTGCGCTGGATGAGGAGGCCGGCCCCCGATTCCTCGTTCAACCTTTGAGCCAGCCGGTACTGGAGCTCCAAGTGCTCCTCGTTGGTATCCACCAGCACCAGCGTGCTCTCCGAGAGCTCCGGCGTGTGGATCGCATCCACGAGAGCTCCGACGCCGAACGACAGGCTGCACGCCCCTACATGGACGATCTTGGCGGCTCTCATTTTTCTTCTCATCTCTTGAACTCCTTTCCTCGGTACTGGCTGGTGGGTCGAACTGGTCCGGAACGCTTCGGAACTCGGTGGAGCCGGGTTGAACCTGCGGGTTTCAGCAGACTATAGCACCTTGATAGTACTGGATCTGCGTAACTCTAGCCATAGATGGGGTGCTTACGGCAAAAGGCCAGCTTGCGGCCGGCGGGTGAGGCTTGGGGGGCGCGGCGCCGTAGAAAAGCCGCCGCATCGGTGGATTTTCATGCAGCCGCTTCAGTCTGAATCCACAGACTTAAGGCTTCTACCAGCAGTTGGCCCGCCGGGCATGGCGTTCAGCTGCATGAAAATGGAATGTAGCTCTATTCTGAACTGCCGGTGAAGTCTGCAAACTCCTGCCGGGCAGCCGGTTCAAGCTGGGTCTGAACCGGAATCCGAACGATCGGGAAACCCGGAAAACGGTGGAATGCGGTTTTCCAAACTGAATACGGCAGCTGAGGATGCTTACGCGGAAGCGCAGCTCAAGATCGTTCGGATCTACTCCGTACGATCCTATGCCCCCGGCCCTCGATCGTTCGGCTTTTCGGCCGCGCTGTGCTCCCCTGTTAGTTCGCCGCGAGCGTAGCCGTCGGAGAGGGCGAGCAGGTAGCGGGACGGCCGGCCCCGGGAGCATCAGCGGTTCCCACGGCGCCGTGTCCCCCTCGCCGTCCCCGCCATCTGCAGGCTTTTTGCCGCCAGCACTTCAACTATGTCCAGGGCGTCAAGTCGGTGCACGTGAGTTGCACCGACCCTCAGCGGAGCCGGCTTCACGAATTGTCTCGGAAATGCACCGCCACACTTCCGCCAAGTTGCTTCCTGATCGAACCGACAACGGAGTTTACGGGAACTCCGACCGCTTGGTATGCCAGAAACAGTGACCCAACGACAGGGGGGAACTGAGATTTCTTTACGGTAACCTTAGGCAATAGTAGGCAAGTCTCTTCCTCTACCATGCGCAGGAGGATCTCACATTCAAAAAGACCTCCCGCGGCGAACACCTCGCCGTCAGTATCCATACCAGTCTTCCTTAGGACGGCAACGGCCGCCCTTGCCAGCTCCCTGGCCGCCGCCCGGATGATGCCAACGGCTACCGCGTCCCCCTGTTTGGCACCCTCGCAGACGGCCGGGGCCAAACGGGCGATATCGCTTCTCCCCCACTCTTGCGAGTAAACACGCCGGTGCAGCTCCCACAGGTCGGCAAGGCCCGCCGCTCGCGGAAGCAGGGCTTGCAGCACGGTTGCGGCGCCTCGCCCGTCCTGCCCCCGGCAGGCGGCCGCTAGAGCCTCGCGAGCGACCCAATAACCGCTCCCTTCGTCTCCCATGATGTAGCCCCAACCGCCTGCAACGGCTCTTTCGCCAGCTTGGTTCTGGGCAAAAGCGATTGAGCCGGTACCCGCGATGATGATGGCACCCGGTGCCCCTCCCGTGGCCGCGAGCCAGGTAGTCACCGCGTCACCCTCCATGGCTATGGTGTCAACGCTGACCATGCCCTTCACGAGCTCCGGCACGATCGAACTCACACCGGTAAGCCCAAGACCGGCGCAGGTGAAGCGGGTTTGGTTTAGGTCCAGTTTGGCTTCGGCAGCCGCCCCCAGTATGGCCTGTTGCAAGGATTCCCGGCAACGCTCGATAGCCCCAGCTTGGTGGAGATGGTTGCTCGGCCCCCCTTTTCCGCAGCCATAGATGTGCCCGGCTTCGTCCGCGATCAACGCCAGGGTTTTGCTCTGGCCTCCGTCAATCGCAAGAAAGTAAGACACGGTCAGAGATCTCCCCTCTCCTTGTCAAATCTCCTTAATCAAATGCCGCGCCGCTCAAAATCCGCGAGAGCTTCTTGAAAGGCCTCTGCCCCCCCAGGGATATTCACACTGGGGAAAATCGTCGGGTATATGCCAGAGTTAAGAAGATTACCAACAGTTTGGGCAAGGACCATCCACAAGAGCACGGCCGAGGAGATCCCCGAAGCCGGTCCGAAGCGGTACTTGACGTTGGGGAAGTCGAGTAGCCCGTCCCCCGGCACCCCGCCTATATCCAGCACAAGATCGGCACATTCGTATAAGCGCTTACCCGATGGGTGAAGAGGAGGCGCTGCCTGCGATTGGGAAAGGGAAGTGAGAGCCATGACGTATACACCTCGCTCGCGGGCCAGCATCGCTCCATCGACCACTTCGCTACTCCGCCCCGACACCGAGGCCACGATCAGTACATCCTGGGAACGGACGACTGCGGGCTCCTTGAGATCGTCCAGTTGAATACGGTGCAAGAAAGGTACGCCACCCGCTCGCTGGTAAAACTCGTTCCCCAAAAAATGACCATTGTCCAGCAGGTGAACCCGCCGCCCCTTCCGTAAGGCGTCAGCGATGACTGAAGCAGCCTTTGCCACCCGATCGAGGGATTCGCGCGTTGTAAACCGGTGCAGTATTTCCAGTATCGCATCTAGATAACGTTGGGCGTCGCGAGTTTCCGCAGGCGAGCTGAGGCAGACTTCAGTTGAACTCCGGTTCATCGGGACGACCTCCTGACCATTCCTTGTAGATCGCGGCTACTTCGTCGAAGGCATCAGCATAGAAACCATCGTAATGGCCGTCAACCAGTAAGTCGCTCCAGAAATCCTCGCCCTTCTGATCCCAGGCAACAGCCGAGATGATCATCAAGTCCATGTTCAGCCCCGTTACTCCTGCTCGCCGAAAGACATCCGCTGCCTTTCGTTGCCGCCACCCCTCCAGCTTGCCGCCGTAGTCGTCGAGGATGATCAAATCTGCATCCACTTCGTGATAGGTATCTACCGCGCGCCGGCAATAGGCTTCCAGAGCATCCCAATCGCCATCGCGGATATACCCGTAAGTGTCCAGGCTGACTTTGTCCACGCCTGACAGCCACGGCAGACCGATTCCCCACGGCTGTTGGAAAGTCACCGCCAGTCTAGCTCTGGTCTCCGAGGCCAGATTACTGACCCACGCGGCTAGCACCTCGTCCGGCAAGCGCGGTATGGTGCCCACGTTCCACGCAATAGAAAAGTCGTTGAACTCAAAGATACCCATCACTTCCGGCTTCACTGCCTCATCAAGCTTTCTAACGAAGTCGCGGTAGACAGCAACCACTTCTGGAACACGCGGATCAAGGATGATCCCGGTCCCGCTCCGATCTATCGACCCCAGGACGTAATCCCTGTGTTGCAGCCCGAAGGTGTTATTGACCAGAGAAACTACCGGGATGACTTCAACATTGAACTGTTTGCCGATCCTATCCCACAGCGTGAAGAGTAGCAGAGCACTGTCAAAGTCTTGCTGACCCGCATAGACAACATAGAGGGTATTGGCTCCGTAGTTTTCAGCCAACACACGCACTACCTTGCTGATATCGTGATGCAGCGGTTGGGGCCGAAAATAAACGTCGTGGCCTACCACTATGTCGACTGTGTAGGCTGCGGTGGGCCGCCGTGAGGATGGCTCGCCGTGCAGGCCCGGGACGGCGCCAAGGACGGGCACGGGCAAGCATACTGCTAAAATGGCCAGTATCATCGCTATGGCCACCAGTTCAGTTATGAGTTCAGTCATGGCCGGAGAGTTGAAACCCATAGGTGGACCTCCTCGATAGTTGCTCGTAACAGTAGCAATTAAGGCAGCATGCTAAGCCATGGTGAGCGCTGCTTCAGGGGACAAGCGAAGTGAGGAAGGTGTAATGCACGAGAGTGCTTTCTACCCTCCCCCACTTCGCCGCCGCTCAACCTCCACTCTAACCTCCCCCGCGCCGCACCTGTCCGTACCTCGTCCTGCCGAAGATTGCCGAAGATTGCCGAAGATTGCGCCGCGTTGCGCGCTACTTCAAACCAGTGGTTCTCAACTAACGAGAAGCCTTCTGGTACCGGTCGATTATCGGTAACAAGGCTTCATGTCCTCTGCGTAGTGCTTCTTCAACGCTAAGCTTTCCTTGAAAAGCCTGGATGAGGGGCGGAGTTATGACTTTGACTGCGTCACCAATGCCAACCATGGCAATGCCCGGACGGCCGTGGGCCTGTGATCCCGTGAGTGCCTCTACGACTTCACGCGGCGTCATACCGGAGGCTTTGGATAGACTCTGCGTAAACGGGCCTATGGCAGAAGCTCGGCTTGGTGCAAAACCCATCACCTCCGCATAGGCGCGCATAGCGTCCTTCCCGGTAATGAACTTGACGAACCGCCAGGCTTCCTCAGGGTGTTTAGTGGTCTTAGCCACTTTCCAGTGGTCGGTAAGGACCATAGTGGTGCGGCCCGCGGAAGTAAGCGGCAGAGGAGCTAACCCCCAGCGGAACCCTACTCGCAGGTCTTTCAGCGTAGAGGCGGTGAAGCCGCCTACCCACCACATGCCGACCATCTCGTTCACAAAGGCGAAGCTGGTAGGAGTGCTGGCCCAAGGGACGATTCCAACTGCGGTTCGCTTGTTTACGATCAGATCCACGACCTTCTGGTAGCCGGTAATAGTCTCAGGGTCAAGGAGTCTTGAGCCGTGAATACGCGCCGATCGGTAACTCTCCTCATCGAACCAGTCCCCACCCCAGTTCCAGGCGTACCAGATCATGAGTTGATCCTCCGCCCACGGGAACTCGATGCCTAGCCTCTCTGCTCGTCCCTGACCGTCGAGGCGCGTCAGCTTTCGAGCGTACTCCACCAACTTGTCCCAGGTAAACCCTGGATTCTCCCAGTCGGCCGGGATGCTTGGAAGTCCTACGGCGTCGAAGAGATCCTTGTTGTAGAAGATGAACGTGCCCATAGACGCGACTGGTAGCCCATACCATTTACCTTGGAACTGGGACGATAGCCGCGCCCCCGGGAAGAAATCCTGAAGGTCGATCTCTTCCTGGTCTCGCTTTACGAACGGCGTCAGGTCCAGGAACTCTTCCTCTACGCCCACCCCTACTCCGGTATGGTCGAGGACGTCGGGTCCTAGTCCGGCCGCCCGCATGGTGGCCAATTTGGTCCAATACTCCTCACCGAGGCCTACCACTATCCGCTCTACCCCGATGTCAGGGTTACGCTTCTCGAATTCATTTATCATAGCTAGTTCCCACTTGAGTTCGGGGTCCCAGTTCCGCAGGTACACGCGAATGGTTGTCTTGGCAGCAGACGGTGAAGTTGTAAGCAGCATAGCTACGAGGAGCGAAGCGGCAAACGATACGAGAGCGACCAACGACAGGAGTCGGCAGGTCATCATTCGCTTGTTCTCCATTACATTCGCCTCCTTTGTCATTGTTTTGCGTAAAACATGTCTGGCCGGGCATCTCCAACTACTTCAGGGTCTGCACTATCTTTTCATCCCTCCTCTTCGGCAGCTGGAGTAACCATTGATATTTCCAGGCTTGCTGCTCTCAGCTGTTGCTGCCAGTTCGGTGACAAGGTTGTGTCAGAAATGATGTGTTGCACTTCGTTGAGCGATGCAATCGGATACGGATAAGGGCGACTCCATTTGCTGTGGTCCGCCAGAACAATGACCTCGTCCGAAATGGCGATCATTGCTTTACGTATTGAAGCAGTTAAGGGATTCCAGTCCGTCAGTCCGCTCTCGCTTGTGATACCCTTCGGTGAGATAAAGGCTTTGAGAGCACGCAGTCCGCGCAAAGTGGATTCCGCCAGCGGGCCGATGAAGGATGCCGACTCACGGTCGAAGCTGCCGGCGATGGCGACTAACTGGACATGTGTCGCGTCGGCCAGCTCGTTGATGACGCTCAAGCCGTTGGTTATCACGGTAATCCTCAGGTCATGACGAGCCTTGAGGAGGCGAGCCAACATACACACGGTTGAACTGGCATCCAAGACGATGGTATCGCCGCTTTGAACCAGTTCGCATGCAGCCCGGGCGATCGCCCGCTTTTCCTGAAGCATCAGGCGCGCCCCAACCGCGTAAGGGAGAACTTCTTCCGCCTGCGGGCTTTCCAAGGCAAGAGCGCCCCCACGGGTCCGTTGAATCTTGCCCGCGGCCGCCAGCGTGTTAAGGTCGTGGCGAATGGTTGCCTGTGAAACACCCAGGCGGCGGCTGAGATCAGGTACCGTGACCAGTCTTTCCGCCCGGACGATGTCCAGAATGCGACTGAGGCGTGGCTCCATCTTCGAGCGGCCCTCCTAACGGTCGCGAATGGCGACAATCGCAAGCGGTGTCGCTTGCGGTATGTGATTCGGCGCTTGCGTCGACCTTCCTGCTGCTTTCGCAACCGAAAGCGTATAGTAGTTTTCACCAGATATGGGGGTACTAGCCTTACCCTCGCGGGAGAGAGCAGTCGAGTAAGCGCGGGTAGACCAGGACACAACCCCGAGAGCCTGAGCCGTCTCGGGATCGTCCGACCACCCTACCCGTGGCGGACTTGACGGCGGCCTAACGTGAACTCGGCGCTGTCTCAGGGTATACTCCTGACTTGGACACGCTTAGAAGGAGCAATGCAGCCTCATGCGCCGGCATCCAGCACTCGTACCTTTGTCCGACGACCATCACCAGGGCTTGGTCCAGGCCCGCCATCTGTCGCTGGCCGGGACGCCGCAGGCCACGCTCTCGCCCCGCGAGACGGCCGCGGCGTTCTTGCGCTTGTGGACTGAGGACGGGGGGCAAGAACACTTCCGGCTGGAAGAGGAGGTTCTCTTTCCCGCCTATCAGCGCGAGACCCGCGCCGCGGAAAGCAACGAGGGCAACCAGGAGAGCCCGCACCCACGGCGCCGGATTACCCCTCTGGCCGCTCCGATCATGCAAGTGCTGGCGGAACACGTCTACATCCGGGGGCTGGTGGCGGAACTGGCGGACAGTTTCCCCGCCCACGTCGACCTGGATCTGCTGCACACGCTGGGCGAGGCGCTTCACGACCACATCCGCCTGGAAGAGCAGGCAGTCTTCCCGCTTATCGAAGAGTCCCTGCCCGATCCAGTCCTCGCTCGCCTCGCCCCACGGCTCGAGTCCCCCCACTACCTGGCCCGGAAGACCAGGGAAGCCCCCCCGCCAGCCAAACCTGCAGAACAATTCACGCCCGTGTTTACGCCCGGGCTCTCCCACGAACGTACCTACGTGGTTGAACCGCAGCACACCGCGGCAGCAATCCATTCGGGCGGGATCGACGGCCTTTCCACGCCAGCCCTCCTCGCCTGGATGGAGAGCGTCGCCTTCGAACTGGCCGAAGACCGGCTGCCTCCGGGCCAGAGCACCGTGGGCGTGGCGGTCAACCTGCAGCACATCGCCCCCGCGCCGGTTGGGACGCAAGTTCGGGTGCGGGCCACGCTGACCGGGATCGAGGGCGACGGCCGCCGTCTGAACTTCAGCATCGAGGCCAGCGACCACGTCGAGGTTATCGGCAGGGCCGACCACCAACGCTTCATCATCGACCGGGAGCGTTTCAACCGCCGCCTCGACCGCAAACGCTGCGCACCGGCCGCTCCAGGCACTCCGGCATGAGTCGTGGAGGTTCGTAGCACTTCCGGTCCTGCGACGCCGGGCGGAGGCCAGGGGGTTCGGGGCGACCTAGGCCTTTGATAGCCTGCGTAGGTCTAGAGCCATAGGTGGAGTACTTACGGCAAAAGGCCAGCTTGCGGCCGGCGGGCGAGGCCGGGGGGTCGCGGCGCCGTAGAAAAGCCGCCGCATTGCTGGATTTTCATGCAGCCGCTTCCGTCTGAATCTACAGACATAACGCTTCTAGCAGCAGTTGGCCCGCTGAGCATGGTGTTCAGCTGCATGTAAATGGAATGTAGCTCTATTCTGAACTGCCGGTGAAGTCTGCAAACTCCTGTTGGGCAGCCGGTTCAAGCTGGGTCTGAACCGGAATCCGAACGATCGGGAAACCCGGAAACGGTGCAATGCGGTTTCCCAAACTGAATAGGGCAGCTGAGGATGCTCACGCGGAAGCGCAGCTCAAGACCGTTCGGATCTACGCCGTACGATCCTATGCCAACTACCCTCGATCGTTCGGCTTTTTGGCGCCCTGTCCCGCCCCGCACGTTCACCGCGAACATAGCCGTTTGTGGGCGGAGAGCAGGTAGCGGGACGGGCGGCAGGCCCGCGGGCACGAATGCGGACGGGGACGGACGACGGACCGTTGGGTGTGGATGCGTATGGGGCCGGACGCCGGGTGTGAAGCACCGGTGCGCATCGGGACAGTGGCGGGATGCGAAGCGCCGGCGCGGATCGGGAGGGCGGCGGAGCGTGAAGTGCCGGCACGCATCGGGACGGCGGCGCGGTGCGTAGCTCCGGGACGCACCGGGACGGCGGCGGGGTGTGAAGCGCCCGTGCGGACCGGGAGGGCGGCAGCCGGTGGAATCGCTCGTTGATCCGGGCGCGGGCGGCTCGCCCTGGGAGCACCGAGAGGTTCAGGGAACACGGCACGCGGGCAGGACGGAAGAAAAGGCGAACGATTAGGGGGGACGGCGGGGAATTGTTCGGAGTAGGTCGAACGTTTTCTAGCTGCGACTCCGCGTAAGCATACTTAGCTGCTTCATTCAGTTGGGAAAGCCGCATGATACCGTTTCCCGTTTTCCCAATGTTCGGATTTCCGTTCCGGCCCAGCGTGAACTGGGGGCTGGGGAGGAGTTTGCTTACTTGGCAGACAGTTCAGAAAAGACGCGCATGCTATTTATATGCAGGTGAACTGAGGGTTCGGCAGACCGGGTGCTGGTAGACGTGTTGTGTGTGTATCTTCAGACAGAACTGACTGCATAGATATTCACGGATCAGGCGGTTTTCCTACGGCGACGCGACCCCCTCGCCTCCCTCGCCGCCTTGTAGCTGGGATTTCGGGGTAGGGACTCAGACTGTGCCCAGGCCTTGGCGGCAGCAGGGGCCACGGCAAAAGCAAGGCTAGGGCAAGCCAAAGGTGAGGCAAAGGCGAGGCGAAGGCGGGGCAAAGGCAGGGCTGAGGGCAAGGACCGAGGCCGGGGCCATGGTTAGGACTAGGGCGAGGGCCGCGGCCAGGCTCAAGGCCAGGACCAAGCCCAAGGCCAGGGCCAGGATCAAGATCAGGGGTGGGGTCAAGGCCGGACCAGGGCCAGGGCCGAGGCGACGCCACCGCGTTGCCCCGCAGGACTTGTTTCCCCAACGGCGAAGACTGCTTGGGAGCTCGGCTCCCACCCCGTAAGGTCGGAAAGCTGGAATAAAGGGAATAAGGCCAGAGCAAGGAGGGTCGCCGATGCCGTTTCGCCCTTGTCTGAACCGGGTTCTCCCCACCACGCCGGCCACGCCGGAGACCGGCGGCATGATGCTGCCGGTGCGATCGGCGCAGCCACTGCGGCCGCCGGAGCCGGGCCGGAGGGTCTACGAACCGTTGTCCGTGCTGCCAGTACGACCGGTGTCGAAGATCCGGCCGGAGCCGCCGGGGCTGCTCGCGCGGCCGGTGCGGAGGGCGGAGCCGCTGCCCCTACTGCCCCGGTTGCTGGCGGCGATACTAGCTCTGTCGCCGCTGCTGGTATCACTGCCGGGATCGCTGGCAACCGGGCTCGAGCCATGGTCCCCAAAGGTCTCGGCGGCGCCGGCCCCGGCGTCCTCGTCGATAACCCTCACCCTTTACCTCGAAGAACGGGATGCGGCCACCATGAAATGGTACGCCGAGACGGCGAAGAAGTTCGAGGTCGCGCACCCCGGAGTCAAGGTCAGCATCGTCACCAATGCCGGCACCGGCTACTACGACAAGCTGATGACCCTTTGGGCCGCCGGCATGCCTCCCGACGTGTGGGGACAGGGCGGCGCACCCCGTTCATATCAACGGGAAGGCTGGCTCCTCGACCTCACCGATTTCGTCAAAGCCGACCTCGACGAACTGAACGTCAAGGACTTCTTCCCGGCCGCCTGGAAGGCATACGAGTGGGACGGGCGGGTGTGGGGATTGCCGTTCATTAGCGTAGCGTCGCCGCTCTTTTACAACGCGGATCTTTTCGATCAGCGAGGGGTGGTGCCCCCGCCCGCCACCTGGTCGGACGAAGGCTGGAGCTGGGCGGACATGGTGGCTACCGCCCGCAAGCTAACCGTGGCCGAGCCCGACGGAAGGCTGAAGCAGGCCGGCGTGGGCATTGACACGGACCCGTTGGGTTGGATCATCTTTTCTTACTTTTGGGGAGCGGACTGGTTCGATCGCGAGACGTACCGGACGGGGATCGTTCAGCGGACGACGCTGGACACCCCCGAGAACCGGAGGGCCTGGACGGAGGTGCGGGCGCTTTTGTGGCAGGACCACGTCGCCCCCCGCCTGGGCGACGGGTTCGATGCCTGGAGCGGATTCCAAACCGGCAAGGTAGGCATGCACCTGGGAGCTTCACCCTGGGTGATCATGGGTAAGCGGGACGTTTTGCGGTTTCGCTGGGGGATGGCGTCTCAACCGCAGACGCCCGTGGCTCGGCGGACCACCATCGTGTACACGGATGCCTGGCTGATCGGTTCGCAGACCCGCCACCCGAAGGAGGCCTGGGAACTGGTTAAGTTCCTGAGCAGCCCGGAGACGTTGAAGAGCTACGTGACCATAGCCGACTTCCCGCCGGCCCGCATCTCGGCCACCGGCCCGTACATGCAGCGGATGGCCAGTTTCTCCGGGCTGCAGTCGGCCGAGCAGATCTTCCTCTGCCTGATGGGCGGGCAGCAATACGGCCGGGAGTGCTGGGCTCATACGATCGCCGGGTTCGTTGAGCTCCACCAGATCATCCCGCCTTTCCTGCGCGATATCATAAACAACAAGCGAGAGGTAGGAGAGGCGCTCCGGGCCGCGGCGGAAGCGGTAGAGGCCCATCTCAGACAGACGCGGCGGAAATGAGCCAGAGCCGATCCGGAATCGGTCCGGAATTCGGAATTAAGCAATGAAGGAGAGTCTGTGCAGCGTGGCAAAGATGACGGGGACGATGGGAAACGGCGAGTATCTGATTGAGGTTCAGCAGATGACGAAAAGTTACGACGGGCGGACGCTGGCCGTCGATCACCTGGACCTGGCCGTCCCTCCGGGCCAGATCTACGGTTTCCTCGGGCCTAACGGCGCCGGTAAGACGACGACCATCAAGGCCATGGTCGGACTTCTGCGCCCCGACTCGGGCACGGTGCGGGTGGCCGGGGTCGATGTGGTACGGAATCCGCTGGAGGCCAAGCGGCGCATCGGGTATATCCCCGATACGCCATCGGTTTATGAACGGCTAACGGGCCTTGAGTACCTCAACTTCATCGCCGACGTGTTCGCCGTGCCGGCGCGGGAACGTCAAGAACGGATCGAGCAGGGGCTGGCCACCTTTGACCTGGAAGCGGCGGCCGGACAACTGATCGGTAGCTACTCGCACGGGATGAAGCACAAGTTACTGATCGTGGCGGCGCTGGTCCACAAGCCGAGGGTTCTGATCCTGGATGAACCCATGGGCGGGCTTGATCCGCGGGCGTGGTTCCGGTTCAAGCAAATGCTGAAACAGCACTGCGACGAAGGAAACACGGTCTTTTTCAGTACCCATCTCCTGGACATCGCCGAGAGACTGTGTGACCGGCTGGCCATCATCAACAAAGGCCGGCTCGTGGCGGAGGGAACGCTGGAGGAGCTGCGCAGCGGGCAGCACGAGAAGAGTGCCACGCTGGAGGAGCTGTTCTTGCAGCTGACCGAGGAAGCACAGGTAGGCGGAGAACAAGAAGGGGAAGCGAAAGGGAAAGTAAGGTAAACGAAGTAAGGCACAGCACCGTAAGGACCGGTGCTTCGCCTCGTCACGCCGGCAGGCAACCTGCAACCTGCACACTCCATAGCTACGGGCTGCAGCAGCGAGCACCGGCCGGGCCGACGGAGGCTGAGAGCGAGATCGCGATCTAGGGGGTTGGCGTTCCTTTGAGTGGACTGCGGACGCTTTGGCGGTTGATCCGGCTTGAGATCAATGTGGTCATGGGCTTTTCGGCGTGGCGACACGGCGGCGGCCGGTTCGGGCGAGGTGGGCGTTGGGCGCTGCGGCGTTATGCCGTTTTCCTTCTTCCCCTTGCCTTCTTGCCGTTCCTCGGGACGTTGTACGCCGGTTCATCCTGGCTGCTGCAGCAGATTGCGCTGGTGGAGCAGATGGCAGTTCCACCAGGGGCAGGGCCGGGCGCAGGTCTGGGAGTAGAACCGGGCGCAGGAGCGAGCCCGGGCCTTGGGGTGGCCGGCGGCCCGGGCCTGGGCCTGGCCAAGGTGCTCATGGCGCTGGTTTTTGCAGGGATGATGCTCTTTACGCTGATAGTCTCGCTCCCGTACATCATCAACGTGTTCTACCTCAACGACGATCTCGAGATCCTGCTTCCGCTCCCCATCCCACCCTGGCAGGTGGTGGCCGCTAAGTTCGCGGTGGTCTGGGCGGGCGAGTGGGGGTTCACCCTTCTCTTTCTCGGGCCGTTCATCGCCGCCTGGCTCGTTTCCGGCCCGGTGAACGGCATTCTCCCTGCGGTCTACGCCGGTGTCATGCTGGTGCTGCTTACGGCTCTCCTGCCCGTGCTGCCGCTGGCCGCAGGAGCGCTGGTGGCCATCGCTTTCATGCGGGTGGTCAGCCCGAGCCGGGGGCGTTTCAAGGAGTATATGCAGGTATTCGGGGCCATGCTGGGGATCTTGGTGGCTCTGGGGTTCAATCTCGTCACCCAGCGGGTTGGACAGATGAATCCGCAGGAGATCATGGAACGGCTGACCGAGCCGGGGGGGATGGTCGAGCTCACGACCCGGTACTTGCCGCCCGCCCGCTGGGCAGTGTGGCTGGCGGCGCCGGATAGCGTGGCCCAGGCCGTGACCGGAGGGCTCTTGCTGGTTGGTGCGACGGTCCTGGCCGTGGCCCTGGTCGGAGCATTTGCACAGCGCTGGTACTTGACCGGCCTGCTGGGCGAGACCCGCCCCGCCACCGTTCCCGGGCCGCTGTCCCGCACCCTGCCGAGCTCCGCGCCGAGCTCCCGACCGGCCTCCCGACCGGGCTCGCGGCCGAGCTCGCGGCCGAGCTCGGTGCCCCGCTCGGCCCCTCACGCCCTGACCCTGCCAAGGCCTCGGTCCTGGTTTGCGGCATTGTTCCTGAAAGAGTGGCTGGTCTTCTGGCGAACCCCCGGTTTTGCCATGTACGGGCTCGTCACCAGCCTCGCCATTCCCGTCAGCATGCTCTTGGTTTTCTTCTTCGGCGCCGCCCGTTCCGACCTCACGAGGCTCCTCGCCGAGCTCCCCGAACTCACCGCCGGGCTTCCCGTGCCCCTGGCGCCCATCCTGGCCGGCGGCCTCACCCTGTTCACTGCGTTCAATCCCATTCTGATCGTGGGTTTCTCCCGGGAGGGGCACATGGCCTGGCACACCCTCGTGCTCCCTCTGCGCCCCTGGCAGACCGCGGCCTCCAAAGTAGCCTTGGCCGGCGCCGTGGCCGCGATACCACTTGTGGCGTTTGCCCTGCTCGCCGGCTACGTGCTGCGGCTGCCGGCCACGGCCCTGGCCGTTACCATCGCGTGGGGCATCGCCCTGAACGCAACGGGCCAGGCCCTGGCCCTGGCCGTCGATTTCATGCTGCCCAAGCTCGAGTGGAAAAACCCGATGTACGTAGCCCAAAACAGCATCGGCGGCTTCCTGGCCATGGTAGCAGCCGTCCTGCCGGTACTCATCCTGGGCGGCCTCGGCCTGTGTCTCTGGTACTTCGACGTGAAGGGCACCCCCTGGGCCGCCGCCCTCCTCACCGCCACTGCGCTGCTGGCGGCCGTCGCCGGCCTGCTGCTCAGCCGCGCCGCCCGCTACCGCCTGGAGCGAGCAGGGATCTGATTCAGCCTGCCGCCCGCCGGTTCGTTCCCGGCGGCCGCTCCGTCACTCGCCGACGGCACGTCCCTCCGCGCCCCTCGTCGTAGGGCCGTCGCTCCCGTCCGTGGCCCGTCCGTGGCTGGTCGCCGGCCGGCGATCCGCTATCGCTTCTGCTACCCCCGGCCGTCACTCGCCGATGATCTTGACGACGACCCGTTTGGGCCGCTGGCCGTCCCATTCTCCGTAAAAGACCCGCTGCCACGGGCCAAAGTCGAGGCGGCCGCCCGTAATCGGCAGCACCACCTCGTGGCCCAGGGCCAGGCTTCGCAGATGCGCCGCCCCATTGTCTTCGCCAGTGTCGTTGTGCCGGTAGTCATCACCACGGGCCGGGTGATGACTCCACGGCGCCAGCGTGCCCTCCAGCCAATCCTTGATGTCCTGCCAGAGCCCCGGCTCATGGTCGTTCACGAAGACCGAAGCGGTGATGTGCATTGCACTGACCAGCATCAACCCCTCCTGAACCGGATGCTCCCGCAAGAAAGCTTCCAGCCGGTCGGTGATGTCGATGATCTCCTGCCTTTTGGCCGTATTGAACGTCAAGTAAGTCGTATACGACTTCATGCTACCTTTCATCTCCTCCTCCATGACAGGCCTCACCGTATAAGACAGCCTCACGCTCTACGACGGCGGCTATGACCTCTCGCTCTCCCCCCGTCCGTGCGGAAGACCAGGTCGCCGTCGCCCTGCAGCGCCCGCCGGGGAGCCGCCGGTGAAGGCGAATCACCCTTCCTAGATGATGACCTCGGCGTTGGCCCAGTCGGCGTGGTCGAAGTCTTTGTTGTCGCCCCCGTCCGTGACCACCAGGGTTAACTCTTCGACTCCCCTTATGTCGACCTCCACTTCCCGGCCGGGCAACCGCCCGGTGATCATCCCGCTATCGTAGACCTTGACCCCGTCGGCCCATACTTGGAAGACTACCGATCCCTGGTCGCCCACCTCGTCATCCACCCCGATCACGGCCCGGAAGGTGGAACAGCGACCGCCAAGGTAATAGGTCACCCGTGACGGCGCGTGAACTCCCAGCCCCCTGGCATACGCCTGTCCCCCGATCCGGATCGGGCGGCCGTCCGTGGGACCCGTTTCTCCGTTGCTCCGATCCCGTTCGACCGGTCCCCAGCCGTTGGTGGCGCTCACCCACTCCAGATCGCTCAGATAGGAAGTTCGGGTAGGCGCCGGCGGCGGGACGACCAGCACCATCATGACCTCCTGCTGCGCCCAGGCCGGGTCCGAACCCGTGGCCGAAACCCCCGTCGCGGCCGCCGCCGGCGCTGCCGGCGAAGCCGAACCCGCCGCCGAACCCGAGCTCGTGCCCGGAGCCGAGCCCGCGACCGAACCCGGGCCTGCGCTCGAAAGTCCCGCGGCCCGAGGCGCCGGCTCCGCATCGTAACGGTAGATAGCCCGGATGGGTACGGTCACCGTGCCCACCGGAGCTCCGGCGGGACTCGTGATCTCCCAATCGATCGCCCGCGACTCCCCAGGGTGAACGACGGCCAGGCGGGCAACCGAAACCGGGGTATCAGCGCCGGCGACCTGTGAACCGCAGCAGCTCAACGGCCTTGCCGACCACCCCGGCGGCAGTGCCAGCTCCAGCCGCAGATCACGCGCAGAGACCGGCCCGTAGTTCACTACGGTCACGGTCACGGTCCGGGTCTCCCCCGCCGGCACGTACGTAGCCCCGGCGGCGCCCGGTCGCGGTTCAATCGTAAGCAGCAACGCGGGTGGGGCTTCCCCGGGAGCACCCCGGTGCACCCGGAACATAGCCACCCCGTGGGCAGGCACGAAAGCAACAATCTCACGCGCAACCGTGAAATCCCGGTGGGCCCACAGGTCACGCACTACATAGACACGGTCTTCGGCGGCCGGCTCGCCGACCACCTTTCCACGACGCGGCCGCTCCGGCCGCTCCGACCGCTCCGACCTGCCCGGCCTGCCCGGCTTCGCCGGCTCTGCCGACCTCCGCGAGCAACTGCAATCCCGCCTCCTCAACTTCCTCAACCGGCACCGCCATCCTTGCCGGCATCTCGCCACGGTTGAAAAACAGCACGGCCCGCTCGCCGTTCACCAGAGGCTTCACCCAGATCTCGTGGTCGCCGTCATCCCGGATCTTCCTCCCCTGAACCCCGAGCGGATCCTGGTTCACCGCGATGACCTCGCGGTTGGTCAGGATGGCCCGGGTGGCCTCCGACACGCTGCGAAGATCGTTGCCGGCCATGAGGGGCGCCGCCAGGATACACCACAGGCTGAAATGGGCCTGGTACTCGGTCTCGCTCATGCCGCCGTTGCCCACCTCGAGCATGTCCGGGTCGTTCCAGTGGCCCAGCCCGGCGTACTTCTCGAGCCCTACCTGCCGGTCCAGGATGTTGAGGACGCTGCCCCAGTTATCCTGGATGTCTCCGGTCGTGCGCCAGAGATGGCCCACTTGCGCCCCCCAAAGCCAGGGAGAATGCGTGCCCCACTCGCAGATGCTAAAGACGATCGGACGCCCCGTGGCCTGCAGAGCTTCGCTCATCTTCTTGTAATTCTGAACCGTTATCTCCCGGGTGGTATACGGATTATAGAACTTGATAGTGTTTTTGCCGGCTTTGAGAGTGACCGGAATCGTCAACGTGTTGATCGCACTCCGTTGCCCGCCGGGATTGTTCAAGCGCAGCCGTTCACCCGGACCATCATTAATGCTGATGAACACGGCCCGCGGATTGGCAGGATTCGTCGTATGAACGTAGGTGATCGTCAACTCGTACTGCCCATCGCTTGGAACTTCTATATTGTTGAACTGCAGGCTTCCGCTACCTTCTCCAATTCCCATCACCGTACGCTTTCCAGAGCAGACCGACGAATACCGGATTCTCGCCCCTCCCGAGATCTCGTTTGCCGGGGACTCTGCTTCGTACTCGACTCCGGCTACCACAATCTTGTCAATCTCGCAGTCGGCCATCTCGGAGTAGCAAAAGTCGTATTTCAGGTAGTCAACGCCCCACTCCGCAAAGGTCTGAGCATCCACCTCTTCGTAACCCAGGCTGGCCGGCAACCCCTGGCAGGTACGCAGCCCGTTCGAGGAATAGATCCCGGGCTTGAGGCCCTTGCTGTGCACGTAGTCGGCCAGTGCCTTGATCCCGCTCGGGAAGGTCGCGGGGTTGGCCTGGAGCCGCCCCTGGGCGTCTCGCACCGGGGCCATCCAGCCGTCATCGATCACTACGTACTCATATCCGGCGTCCTTCATCCCGGATGAAACCATGGCCTCGGCGATTTGCCGGATGATGGCTTCATTGATCCGGGTGCCGAAACAGTTCCAGCTGTTCCATCCCATCGGGGGAGTACGGGCCAGGCCGTCGTCCCGCGCGAAGACGGCCGTTGCCCCCACCTGCCATCCCGCGGCGGTCGCAAACACAAAGAAGGGTAACGCAAGCATGAAAGCTGCGCGCGACCATGGAAACCAGGCTGTCGCTCGGTGGAATCGGGTTGACACGACCTGCCCCTCCCTTGCGCCTGATCCGCGAAAAAACTGTCCCTGTTACTCAATGGTTCGTGTCGCTTGCAGACGTTCCTTCCCCGGCCGCCGAGGCGGCGAGAAGGGTTCCCGCCGCGGCGGCGGTACAGGCCCCGCAGGTCGTGACGCCCCCGCCGGCTGCGCCGGTCCCGTTGACCCCTCTGACCACGACGAGCACTAGCGGGTGGAAGGTGCCCTGTTTCTGCCGGGCCGCCGGAGCCGCGGACCGGCAAACAATAGCACCAGCGGTAAGACGACCTGAAAGGACGCCGCGAACACGGGGTATACGTTGACGGCGAACTCGACCATCTCGCGGTTATTGGCGTAAAGACCCCCGGTCAGAGCGGCAACGACGAAGCCGAGGGCCACCTCGAGCGGGGCCATTTCCGCGC
Organism: Bacillota bacterium; assembly: GCA_012839805.1. Lineage (GTDB taxonomy): Bacteria > Bacillota > Limnochordia > Limnochordales > DUMU01 > DUMU01. Next base: position 25,224 of record DUMU01000011.1, read on the forward strand.
GCCCCTGGAGGTCGAGCAGATCCCGCAGGCAACCGGCGGAGGCGAGGAGAACCACGGCCAGCTTTATGAAACCGGCATTCACCCAAACGAAAAGGGCCAGGACATCGATTCTCTCGATGAACCGCCCCACACGGACCAGTTCGACCGACGCCAGCCCCGGGAAAACGTAGCGAGAAGCTTCCTCTACCCCCAAAGCGGTAACATTGCGCAGTGCCAGACCGGAGAGCAGGAGTGCTGACATCACGATCCCCCGGCGTATCATGGGTATCCCGTCGCGAGGTTCGGGTAGCCATAGCAGGACGGGAAGGAGGGCAACCAGTTCCAAGAACGGAAAGGTGATGGCAGTGGCGATTCCGTGAATGACGGGACGCCATCCCAGGTCAAGGAAGGGAAGCAGCCGGTCCAGGTGCAGGAGGCCGGGGGTCAGGAAACTGAGGATCAAGACCGCCCAGGAGGCAGCATAGGACGCGGGGATGATGATCTCGGCAAGACGCGCCACTCCCTCGATCCCCTGCGAACTAGACCAGACTGCCATGGCGGCAAACAACAGGATGAGCACCGCCGTCGGCGTCGATGGTAGAACCGAGAGTCCGAGAACGGTTACCAGGTGCCGCATGACCAAAGCGGCCAGGCAAACGAAGTAAAAAAAATACGCTGCTGCCGCTACCCTACCCAGGACCGGCCCTGCTAACAGGATCCAAAAACTTTCACCGAAGGTACCAGCATGCTGCGCCCGCCGGGCTCGTTCAACCAACGCGCCCCAGACCAGGGTGCAGAAGACTATCGCTATTAGAGCCGCGACCAGCAACACCCACCATTGGTCTGCCTTGGCAGGTGAAGCCGACGTGAGAACCGTGGAGGTGCCCACCAGCAGACCCACCGTCAATACCAGCACCTGCCTGGACGATATCCCCACCGGTCGCATTGGCTCCGGGTGGCTCCTCTCGTGTCACCGTTGCCGTTCCCGGCAAACAGCCGCTCTGCCCATAATCCTCACCCTCCGGAGGCAAATTAATGCCATGAGTTGGACCGCAATACGTCGGCGTTTGCAGCGGTGGTGGCCCGGCCCCTCGCCCCCGCAAAGAAAAGAACTGCCATCGTCGGGAACGCCTCTTCGTCCCCGGCCGGCGCCGGCACCGCCCCCCTCCGGGCCAGCGGGCAGTGATCAACAGCTCCTGCCCCTGCTTAAGTTACTCCGGGAGAAACTCGGTAACTCGGAGGATGTCCTGACGCGGGAGATTCGCCTCGGCCAGCAGCGACTCGGTTTGATCTTTATCGACGGGCTGGTGGACAGGGATAGCATCCAGAATCGCATAATCCAGCCGCTCGAGCGAGGTCCCGGAAGCACCGGCCTGCCGGCGAACCAGGAGCAAGGGCCTCTGTCTCCTCCGTTCTCGGCCCGGCAAGTCTACGAGCGGCTCATCGCGATCGCCGATGTCCGGGTTTCCGCCGATCCCGCCGAGATGATACAGGCAATCCTGGAGGGGGCGACCGTGATGGCCTCCGATTCATGGCCGGAGGCCGTAATCGCTTCTACCGAAGGGTGGGAGAAACGGGACATCAGTGAACCGGATATTGAAGCGGTGGTCCGCGGACCGCGCGAGGGATTTACCGAGAATCTGAGGACCAACACGGCGCTGCTCAGAAGGCGCCTGCGCACCCCGAAGCTAACTTTCGCGCGGATGCGGATCGGTACGGTAAGCAACACGAACATCACGATCGCGTGGATACGGGGACTGGTGAATGTTGAGGTACTGAAGGAAGTTCACCAGCGGCTCGCCAGGATTGAAATGGAGGCCGTGTTTGAAAGCGGCTACCTGGAAGAGTGGCTGGAGGACCACCCCTGGTCGCCCTTCCCTCAGATCCTTCATACCGAAAGACCCGACCGGGTGGCCGGGGCGCTCCTCGAGGGCCACGTGGCGATCCTGGTCGACAACACTCCTATGGTTTTGATCGTGCCCGCTACCATCACGGTGCTTTTGCAGTCGTCGGCCGACTACTACGACCGTTCCTGGATCTCGGTGCCCGTCCGGGCTATTCGCCTGCTGGGCTTGCTCGTGACGCTGCTCGTCCCGGCCATTTACGTGGCCCTCACCTCTTTCCAGGTTGAGCTGATCCCCACCCCGCTCATGCTCTCCATTGCGGCCCAGCGAGAGCAGGTACCCTACCCGGCAGTGATCGAGGCGCTCATCATGGGCGTGGTGTTGCAAATCCTGATCGAAGCGGGAGTGCGGCTGCCACGGCCGGTGGGTTCCGCCATTACCATCGTGGGAGCGATAGCGATCGGTCAAGCTGCAGTCTCGGCCGGCCTGGTGTCGGCGGCCATGGTGATTGCGGGGTCCCTCACGGCGCTGGCCTCCTTCGCGATACCCGACTACAGCCTGGGAGCCACGGTTCGCTGGCTGGCCCTGGCCATGTTGCTGCCGGCCGCCACCCTGGGGATCACCGGGATACTCCTCGCGGGGATAGCGCTTCTGATCCACCTGGTATCGCTCCGCTCCTTCGGCGTGCCGTACCTCGCCCCCACGGCGCCTATCTACTGGGGTGGACAGGAGGACGTCATCTGGCGGGCACCCTGGTGGAAGCACGCCAAGCGCCCGCCATATCAGGTCAAGCAGGACGTCCGGCGGGTCGGCCGCGGCCGGCGGTCTTCCACGTGGAGCCCGCCCCAGCACCCGCCGGCCAGGTCTTCCCTCCGCCTTGAACTGGAACAGCAGCGGCAGCCACGGCAACCGGGTCGGCAACCTCCCGCAGAGCCGGGTGGCAGTGGTGAAGATCATGAACCGGCAAGGTAACAACGCCCGCCCGGATCGCACGAATGCGGGCAGGAGCATGATGGTGCTAGTGGCCCTCCTGACCGGTACGGCGGCATTGATCGGCGGGTGCTGGGACCGGCACGAAATCAACGAGCTGAGCGTCGTCCTCACCGCCGCCGTCGACCGCGACGGCGAGCAGTGGGAATTCTCGGTCGGCCTGATCCGGACGACCGGTCAGCCCTCGGGAGGCCAAGCCCCGGGGGCGGGAGGAGGGGGCGCAGGTGGAGGTGCACCGGGTGTTCCGAGAGCTGCTTTCGTGGTTACCGCTCGAGGAAGTACCCTCGACGAAGCCATCCAGAACCTCAGACTGTATATCTCCAGAACACTTCATTGGGATCATGCGATCTTGCTGGTGATCGGGGAGGCCGCGGCTCGCTACGGAATCCAGGAACTTCTCGATATGTGGACCCGCCACGAAGCGATGCGAACCACGGCCACCGTCGTCGTCGTTCGCGGGAAAGCCAGCGATTTTGTCGCCTCTCTTCAAGTAGGACTGGGGAACACCCTCGCCGACGAAGTGACCAGGATAGTGGAACTCTCCCAGAAGGCCGCACTGACGCGGCAAGTCGCGGTACACGATCTGGCAGCGGCCCTGAGCGGGGAGGCCCACGCATCGCTGGTGCCGGTTTTCGGAGCGGTAGCTCTGCCTCAACCACCCGCTCCGGGAACCCCCCCTCCCTCAACAGCTGGCAAGAGGAGTACGAGCACGGGAAGGAGCAACACCGGGGCAAGTGGCGCCGAGCGAACTCATTCCGAACCGGCCCCCGCAGTACAGGAAGGACGTTACTTGCCTCCCTCCCAACCCCTGGCTTCGGCCCAGCTGCAGGGAGGAGCGGTTTTCTTACGGGATAAGCTCATCGGTTTCCTCGGTTTAACCGAAGTAAGGGGGGTGATGTGGGTGGTTTCACCACCGCGCGAAGCGATAGTGGCGGTCCCCTGTCCCGCGGCGGCGGCGTTGGACCCGAACACCGGGCCGAAAGCCGATCTCGTCAGCGTGTCGGTGAGAAAGGTGATACCCCGAATCCGGGTCACCGCCGAAAGGGCCTCAATTGAACTTAGCGTCCAGGGCGTCCTGGAGAGCCAGGCGTGTTTCCGAGAGCACGAGATATTGGGCAGGGCAAAGGCGCAGGGAGCAGAAGCGGCGCTAAAGGTACTGGCGGAGGCGGTGAGCCGCCGCGTATCCCAGGAGGTCAAGCGCAGTATCGCCGTCACCCAGGCCATGGGAGCGGACGTTTTCGGGCTCGCGACCGTCCTCCACCGCCAGCACAAACAGGCGTGGCGGGCAGTTCAAGATCGGTGGGAGCAGGTTTACCGGACCTTACCGGTGGAAGTTACGGTTGTTTCCCGCATCTCGGCTACCGGTGAAACCATCCAGCCTCCGGATGTGAAGTTGTAAGCTACGCTACCCGGACTCCCAGTAGCGAGGGGACAAAGAGGTTTTATGATCGCAGGTATCATATGGATAAGCTTGCTGGTCGTGGTGATCGGGGTTTGGGGAACCTGGCAGCTGGTGCAACGGCAAGCCTGGCGCGCCCTGGTGGCGTTCCTGGTATTACTGGCACTGGGAAGTGCGATGGGGATCGCCGTAATCGCCGGGCTACCGGCGTTACCTCTGACGAGCTGGGTGACCCGCCTTTTCCTGCCCGTCGCCCGGTGGCTCTTCGGGCCGACCGTTCCCTGAGCCCGGAGCAGCCGGAGCAAAAAACGGCCCCGCCGGAGCAGGATTCCCGGATGCGTTGGCCAATACCTGGAACGGTCGAAGGCAGAGGGGGTTGGCTGGGTTGGCTGTGCTGCCGCGTTCGCCCGTTGCTCTTCGGTTGGTGGCGGCTGCAGTGCTCGTGCTGGCGGCATTGGCCCTGAACGCAGTGACGGCGTGGCCGGCGGTGGCCACCGCATCGGAGGATGGCGACGAAAAGGTGGAACTCGGCCCGAACCTGCTGCGCAATGCTTCGTTTGAACTGGATGCCAACCGTGACGGCCGCCCGGACGGTTGGACGATAGAGTGGATGTGGGTGAAGCCGCCCAACCGGGTGGAACTGGCCGCAGAGGCGGCCGAGGGAGAGCGGTCACTCCATGTGGTGGTCAAGGAGATCGGAGTACCGCAAGGCTGGGGCGGCCGGGCTTTCCAGGACGTGCTGGTGCAGCCCGGAAAGGCTTACCGGGTGAGTGCGTCTATCAAGATGAAGGGATGGCAGTCACTGGTCGCAGCGGAAGGCGTTTCTGTGACGGTAATCTGGCACTTCCGTGACGGTTCTTGGAGCGAGTCTCAGATACCGGTGACGGAAGAGCTGTTCGCGGGGGACTTCGATTGGAAACGGTTCGAAGGGCAGGTAGTAGCGCCGGACCGGGCCGACCGGGTCCGGGTGGCGGTCTGGGCCAACACCGGGACGGGGGAGATCTGGTTCGATGATGTGCGGTTTCAGGAGGTACGCGCGGGTGCAGCGGCAGTTGCGGCGGCAGCTGCGGGTGCGGGGGCCGGGGCCGGAGCCGGAGCGGCCCCGGCCGGCGGCGGGCCGGGCCGCAGGGCCGGCGCCGGGGCTGTGCCGTCACGGTCCGTAACCCTCAAACCTCGCCCGGCCGAGGCCCGGGCCGTCTGGGTGGACGATTACACGCTGGCTACGCTCAAAGACCGGCAGGACGTGGCCCGCCTCTTTGACCGGCTTGAGCAGGCCGGCGTCAATATGATTATGCCCTTTGTCTGGATAGGCGGCTATGCGCTGTGGAGAAGCGAGGTGGCGCCGCGGAATCCGGCGGTGGAGACCTGGGGCAGGGCCGGCGACCGGGGTGCGGGCGAACCGGGCAGCCCGGGTGCAGCCGAGCGAGGCGACGTGAGCGCAGGCGAAGACCCGCTGCAGGTAATGGTCGAGGAGGCGCACCGCCGGGGAATGGAGATCCATCCGGTGGTCGTGGTCTTCATGGTCGGGTCGAAGAGCAACCCGGGGCCGATCGTCGCCGCCCATCCCGACTGGGTCGAGCTTGACCGTAACGGGCAGCAGGTGAGCGCGTATGACCTGATCTGGGTGTCGCCTGCCCTTCCCGAGGTGCAGGACTACCTGGCGGGTGTCTTCCGGGAGCTCGTCTCCCGTTATGACATCGACGGTCTGCAGCTGGATTACATACGGTACGAAATCAGTTCACCGGTACCTTTCGGTTACAACGCTCGTGAACTCTCTCTTTACCGGCAGGCCACCGGAGTGGATGCAAGAGAGCTCGCTCCGGGAAGTGAGGGGGAGTTTGCGTTTGCCCGCTGGCGGGCGGAGCAGGTAACCCGGTTCGTGGAACGGATTTCTACCGAGCTGCGCACCCTGAAGCCCCACCTCGTGCTGTCGGCGGCGGTGGCGGCGGACTATCGGAGCGCCCTCAGCCAGCGTTACCAGGACTGGAAGCTGTGGGTCGAGAAAGGGTATCTGGACCTGATCTTCCCCATGGCCTATAGCGACGACCTGAACGAGATCCGGGAGTGGGTGAAGACCGATCTCTACCTGGCCGGCCTGGGCGGGGGCAAGGCTCTGGTTTATGCGGGACTGGCCGCCTACACGGCACGGCAGCCCGGCGAGCTGGTAGAGCAGATCGAGCTCTGCCGGGGGCTGGCTGCACCCGGCATCGCTTTGTTTGCCACCTGGCATATGGATACGAGCGATTACGAGGCGCTGGGGGCGCCGGCAGGGCCGTTCCGGGCGGAGGCAGTAACGCCTCACGGTTCACCGGGGGAGGCGGCCGCCGCCAACCTGCGGGTGCTGGCCGGCGCGGTGAAAGAGCCGGTGGCGGCCGACCCGGCGCTCAAGGCGCTGGCTGATGACCTCGACCGATTGGCAGCGAAGGTCGAGGGCCTGGCCCGGTCGGAGGGCCCGCTTAGCACCGCGCCGGTCGAAGCGATTCGCCAGGCGCTGGCCGGAGTGCGGGAGGAGTTGAAGGCAACCGGTCGCTACGGGGCAGTCTTGAGCGATGAAAGCCGGCAGGCGATCCAGGTTGAACTGCTGGTCGCCGACCAGCTGCTCTGCTACTGGATGGCCCATCCGGCGACCGGCCGGTGACGGGGATTGGAGGGGCCGGGCGCGATGCCGCTCGGTTCGCAGCTCGACCAGGCCACCTCGGCCTTTGGTTCGGGCTTCATGTTGGCACTTTGAGGCTCAAAGCTTGAGCTTAAAGGGAGGAAAATAATCGATGCTACGGATCGCGATGTTGAGCTACTGGCACGTTCACGCTCCGGACTATACCCGGCAGATCCAGCAGATCCCGGATACGAAAATCACCGTAGTTTGGGATGAGATCCCGAGCCGTGGCCGGGAGTGGGCCTCGCGGCTGGGCGCGGCCTTCGAACCCGACCTGGTGGCCGCGGTGGGCCGGGAGGATGTCGACGCCGTGATCGTGGACGCACCCACGAACCGGCATGCCGAGGTGATGGTGGCGGCGGCGCGAGCAAAGAAACACATTTTCACCGAGAAGGTCCTCGCCCCCACCGTGGCCGAAGCCGACGAGATAGTGCGGAGCGTGCGGGAGGCGGGGGTTCAGTTTTGTATTTCGTTCCCCCACCGAACCCGGCCGGCGATCCTCTTTGCCAGGGAGGCAATCGACCGGGGGTGGCTCGGGCAGGTGACGTTGCTCCGAGCCCGCATCGCCCATACCGGAGTGATCGACGCCTGGCTTCCGTCCCACTTCCTCGATCCGGTCGAATGCGGCGGGGGAGCGCTGATCGACCTGGGAGCGCACCCCATGTACGTGACCGAGTACCTGATGGGAATGCCGAAGCGGGTGAGCGCACGGTTCAACAACGTGAAAAAGGAGATCCGGGTGGAAGACAACGCGGTGGCGGTGCTGGAGTACGAGAACGGGAGTCTGGCGGTCGTCGAGGCGTCGTTTTCGTCCCGGTTCAGCCCGTTCACGATTGAGGCCCATGGAACGGAAGGAACTCTCTTCATCGGCTTCCCGGGTGCGGCGGAGGTGATGATCCGCAGCCGGAAGATCGGCGGAGCGGTGGAGGGCTGGATCGTGCCCGAGCGCCTGCCGTCGCCGCTTCCCTCGCCCATGCAGCAGTGGGTTAACGCGATCCGGGGCGGTGAACCGGCGAAGTTCGGGCTCGAGGCGGCCCGCAACCTCACCGAGCTGATGCAGGCGGCCAATGAATCGGCGCGCAAAGGCGAGCCGGTGGAGTTGCCGCTGTCGCACGATCGGCCCACTTAGACCGGCTGGTGCCGTTCGGCATGCTCATAAACTAATCTCCCCTCGGTCAACGCAGCTTTCAAGACCGACCCAGGCTCGTTCCCACGAGACGCGATCTCCTTGGGATCCGTAACGATGATGTCCACTGGAACTGGGAAATCAGCGATAGCAACGCCAATCTCGATCGCGGTTTGCCGTTTGTTTTCTACATGCGGCAAGACAACCAGGAGGTCAATGTCGCTATGCGGGGTCTCCTGTCCCTTTGCTAAGGAACCGAACAGGATAACCTGCAACGGGCTGAATCGCTGGACAATACGTGCCACTACACCGGGCAACCATTCTAAGAGAGTACGCTCATTGTAACGCCCGTTTATGAAAACAACTCGTCCCTGGGCCATGGTGCCCCCCATGTAAGACATGTCGGCTACTGCCGCCTTCTACCATAACATGCCCACCTAGCCGCGGCAAGCTTACCCGAGGCACGGAGCTGCCCTTATCTGGGACTCCGGCGACTGTGGGAGCCCCGGGAAGACCCCGGCTACTACTCTGTCCAGCTCCAAATACCTTGCGGCCAGTGGCCCCCCGGCACAACCGGCCTGACCCGAGCGACCAGGGCGAACGGAAGTGATCTCCTGCCTCTTCGGGCAGCCCGACGTGGGAGGGGACAAGCCCACACGGGCACTGAGCAGAAAATGGGCGGAGGAGGATACCGGGCGGAAAAGGAAAAGCGGCCAGGCAATAAGGAAGGCTTCCGGCGGCGGACCGCCGAAACGGTCCGGCCCATACCGGAAGCCCATCCGGCCTAACCCCAACTGCCCAGGCCCCACTGTGTAGCCCCGACGGCATAACCCGAGTCCGTACCCCAAACGGCGCAAAGACGCCGACGAGACCAGACCTCACTTCGCAAGCCACGTGTTGATGTGCTGGTCAAGCTCCTGCAGCACCGTCTCGACCGGCTTTTGGCCGTTCCAAAGGTTGGCCATGATCGCGTTCTTTCCACGTACGATGCTAAACCAGTTCCTCGTGATCGGTTCAGGTCGCCCGACCAGCAGGGATTCCAGGAAGACCTCGTCGTGGGCGGGGCGAACCTTGGGCGAAAGGAAAGCCTCCGACCGTGCCACCTGCTGCAGGGCAGGGATGCTCAGCCCGCTGCGGGCAAAGAGCGCCTGCGCCTTCGGCCCGGAAAGGAATTTCAGCAGCAACCATGCCTCTTGCGGGTGAGTCGTTCCGGCATAGATGGCATGTCCTGAGGAGGCAATTCGGGAAGCTCGCGTCCTGCCCGCGGGTAGGACGGCCACGTCGTAGTTGAACTCCATACTATTCAACACCATGCTGGCGGCCCGATTATCGTACATCATGCCAATGCGCCCGGCCTGAAGGGCCCGCCAGGCTGCGGAGGAATCCGCCATCTCGCCCGGCGTGGGAGCCACCCGTTCTTTGTACATCAGGTTGTAGATCCACTGGTAAGCTTCAACGGTACGAGGATTGAGAACTGCGCTTTTCTTCCGATCGGCGGTGAGGAACTCCCCCTCATTCTGCCAGACGACCGTCAGATCGTACCCGTGGTAGGTAGGAGCAAACAAGCCCCATTTGCGTGCCGCTCCCTCGCCGCCGGTCATCTTGCGGGCGGCTCCTACCAGCGTAGTCCAGGCCCAAGACTTGTCTGGCGGTGTGAGGCCGACCTCTTCGAACCGGTCCTGGTTGTAATACAGAACGAGACTCGAGGTCTCTCTGGGCAACGCCACCTGCTCGCCCCCGTATTGGAATTCCCGGACCGGCGGGGAGAAATACGCGTCCAGGCTGAACTGCTGGTCGTTTTCGATGAACGAGTTGAGCGGGTAGAGTGCCTTGAGTGAGGCCAGATCAGCGACATGATAAGAGTGTATCCAAAAGACATCCGGCCCCGCGCCGCCCGCCGCCATCACTTGGAACTTCTCGAAGAGAGCGATGGCGTCACCTCCCTCCCAGACGATGTTCACTTCAATTTCCTTGTGTTCTTTCATGAAATCCTGTATGAGCTCGTCGTAAACCGCCCGTTCCTGAGCCGTCCCCCGCCCCAGGAACGTAAGGGTCGTCTTGGCAGAGGCCGGGACTTGAGCGAGAGTGATCAATAACGCCAGAAAGCCGAAGACCATAACTCTCTGCACGACTCTTTGCATAACTATCCCCCTTTTCACCGCATCTTAGCAGATCACTTTGTGCACCGGTTGGTGCAGCGGCCATCCGCACACTGCTCAGTTGAACTACCACCTCCTCATTTGACAGCAAGTCGTTCATCGGGGGGAGAGGTAGATTCTCTCTCTACCACCACAGGGTTTACTACCACCTGGCGGGTGGGCAGAGCGGGATCGGCCATACGTTCACTAAGAAGACGAAAGGCGGTGGCAGCCATGAACGAAACGCGGGGTGAAATCGAGGTGAGCGGCGGCACACCGAAGCGGCTCATGGTGTCGTCGTATGCAATGAGGGATACATGGTCCGGGCAGCGCCAGCCCTGCCGGGTCAGTGCCTGGAGCAAGGCAAGGGCGATGGAGTCACTTGCGGCAAAGATCGCCGTGGGCCGCTGGGCTTCGGGCCGGGCGAAGATGGCGGCCACGACCTCGTTCGCCTGCACCGGGTCGGACACGTATACCCAGGTCGACGCCGCCCGATCCTCCGGCTTACCCGATTTGCCGTCGCCAGCGCCACTGCCGAAGCCACTGCCTTTGTCCCCGTGGCCGTCGTCGCCCACGTCGCCGCCATTGCCCCCGCTGACGCGATCGTCGCGGTTGCTGCGGTGGCCGCCGGCGCCGCCGTTGCCTTTGTTGTGCCCGTCACCGCAGTTGCTTGCGTTGCCGCCAGGGTCGAGGCCGGCGGCCGTAAGCGCGTCGAGGTAGCCCAAGTAGCGGGCACCGCCGCCTCTGGTGACGTCGATGGAGTTGGTGACGAACGCGATGCGCCGATGCCCCAGGCTCAAGAGGTACTCGGTGGCAATTCGCCCGCCCAGGCGGTTGTCGGTAAGGACGTAGTCACCGCCACCGGGAGTTTTGCCAGCGCCATCGCCACTGCCACCACCGCGGTCAGCGTCAGCTGGATCGTGGAGGCCAGCGCACGCGCCGGCATCACTATGAGGCGAAGGTCCAGGATCAGGGCCACGATCAGAGGCCGAACCGACGCCAGGGCTAGAGACGAGGCCAGGACCAGCCTCGGGGGCAGGGTGAGTTTCGAGGCTAGGACCAGCCTCAGGGCCGGCGGCCGCTTCGGAAATCGACGTCCCGGGGCGGTAGGTCGGCTCGCGAACGGCATCTATCCAGACCCATGGGACGCGTTCCTCTGCGAGCTCAGACAGGATCGAATCCTCGGCACGCCGGCCCACGAAGAAAACAAGGCCGTCCACCCGGCGTGCCAGCAGGTGGTTCAACAGGCGCTTCTCCCGTTCCTCGTTGTCACGGGTGTCCCCCAAAAGTACGGCGAAGCCTGCCTGCTCAGCCTCGTCTTCCAGCGCCTGAACCAGGCACGCCGCCACCGGATTGGCGATGTCCCGGACGACTACGCCGATGGTTTCGGTCCTACCGCGCACGAGGCTGCGGGCCAGAGCGTTGGGACGGTAACCAAGGTGGCGCGCGGCGTCAAGCACGCGCTGGCGGGTCGCCGGAGGGATTTGGGCCGCATAAAGGCCATTGAGCACGAAGGAGACCGTGGTACGGGAGACGCCGGCGAGCTTGGCCACATCCCGGCTGGTCGGATGCGGGTGGCGGCCGGTGCGGCTACCCGCAGTTCCAGGGTTACCACTCCTTACGCTCATCTGAACCCCTGCCGTGTCCAACTCTTGGTTCTCGTTCGGGGCCAGTTCGCCGGGCGCTCTGCGCCTCGGCCCCTATGCTAACACGTGTTAATAGCTCCTTGTTCCTACGTTAATGCTTTCGCTCAACCGTGTCAACCGGTAGAAGACACATCAACAAATCTCTGCCTTTCGGCCTGTGCTTCTGCCCGCGCTTCCACCCGGGCGTTTGCCGCAACGGGTTACGGGCTGGTTGGTGCACCCCTGCACCAATTCTCCGGGCTTAGATGGTGCAAAACTGCTCCATCTAGGTCTTACGGGGGTGCCGGGGAAGCGCGGGCAGTCTCCCGGCCGGCCCACGGCCATCACACCCCCAGGGAGCAGACCGGTAAAACCCCAGCTAGGGACGGGTAGGGCCCGTACACCTGATCTCCACCCCCAGTTTTGCGGCCGGCTCCCGTGGCCCTGCGGCGGTTCGTAGGCACCGGTTGGTACATTCCTGCACCACTCTCACGAGCTTGGTGGGTGCAAAACTGCTCCACGGGGAAGCTCGGGCGGGAACGGGCAGGCACAGGGGAGCTCGACCAGCACCGGCTACTCCCGCAGGACTTCGGCCGGAGAGATACGGCTCACCTGCCATGAGGGGACAAGGCCGAAAAGCAGGCTGAGGAGACCGCCCAGGGCGACGCCGGCGAGGAGCACCCAGGGATCGAGCTGGTAAGAGAGGGCGAGCTGGGCCCGGGAGGCTTCGGGTACGTTCCGGGTTTGCAGGAGGAAGAGCAGCCGGAGACCGGGGTAGGTGAGGATCGCCCCCA
>DUMU01000045.1 GCA_012839805.1 Bacillota bacterium
CTGCAGATAGGTTTGGGCAGTTGGGTAAAGGCCTGCCAGGGGTGAGCCCCGAGGGCTGACACACATCTATACGGGTTATACCCAGATTGGTGGGTCGAGGGGGCGGCCAAACATGACGGCGGGCTCGCTTGGCCCATACTGTACTCGGCCGCCCTTCACCCTCTGCCCAGTTGCTGAGGCCCCTCATAGACCGCACAGTGCGGACATTAAACGAGACGCCCCCGCAACACCCTCTTCATACCAACATGATGCACTGGGCAACCGGATCAAGGAGGCCTGGACGGATGCCCGGGGTGCCATCGACTACAGCTACCTGCCCGGCAATTACCTGGTCGAACGGGGGAGCACAAGCTACAGCTGGGGCACCTACGGCCAACTCATCCTCAAGGATGACCAGCCCAATGCCCTTGGCGGTGAGACGAACTACGACTACAACGCCCGCCGGCTCATGGCCCAGGTCCGGGTAGATGGTTCACCCGTTGCCCAGTTCTTCTACGATCCCTACGGTCGGCGGGTGAAGATCGTCGAAGGCGACACCACCACCACCACCATTACCCTCTACTCGGGCAATGACATCGTTTACGAGGTCAAGACCAAACCCGGCCAGCCGACGCTGACCACGAAGTATCTGGCGATCAACGGGAAGTATCTGGCGAAGGTGGTTCAGGAAGGGACAAACCCACCGGAGACCTACTTCTACCACACCGACCTGGTGGGCTCGGTGCGGGCGATCACGGACGGCCACGGCCAGGTGGTGGCAAGGTTTGAGTATGAGCTGTTTGGGGTGACGGTGCAGGCGAGCGGCACCCTGGCAGACGAGGTTCACAAGTTCACTGGGAAGCCTGAGGATGCAGCGATTGGGCTGTATTACTTTAACGTCCGCTATTGCGATGCAGGTACAGGAAGATTCACCAGTAAGGATCCGAAGGAGGATACGGTTAACTCGTATGCTTACCCTAGATGGAATCCTCTGGTTACGAGTGACCCTACCGGAGAGTGGGGGAAAGACGATCATTCTGGACTGACTGCTGCACTCGCTCAGAAAGCAGGTTTCGCAGAGCGGGCGGCCTCTATTCTGGGTACAGCTGCGGCCTGTCCCGACGAACTGGCTAGTGGTATCAGCCCGGTTCCGGTAATTGGAGATCCGTCCTGGCATTTCAACACAAGCCGTCCAGGATTACCTGACTCCAGACTACAACACTTCTTGGAAAGCAAGGACCAAGCGTTGGACTTAGCCGCGCAAGGCAAGTGGGACGAAGCCTTATTCGCCTTTGGAAAAGGTTTACATGCACTGCAAGATTATTACGCGCATGGGAACCAGACTCCGGGTACCCACTTTGCAGGGGATATCGGGGAAACTTTGTGGAAGTATGTGACCGAGAGAAAGCTCGTTGTCTACTTTTGGGCAGATGATCCACTCGTCGACGTACCGTTCGGGCCGCCTGCTGACAGTGTCACTATAGGAGGATGGAGACCGATGTCGAGACGGGAAAAGAGTGAGTTTATTAGCCTGCAAGAGTTGTTGGCCTTCCAACGCAGGCTGCGAGACCTTGGATGTCCTTCCACCTATTTCGAGTAGGGGGGACCAAGACGGTGTTTTATATTCTAGTCCCATTTCTGGTGGGTCTGGCTACGGTAGTTGTAATTGCTTCTTTGAGGATACCAGGTATGAGGAGGAGTGATTATGTAGTGTTGTCAAGTATTCCACCAATCTTGCTGGGTATTCCGGCTGCTATTGATCATGGCCATCGGTCGGACATGTCACTTCCAATATTATGGTTCTGTGTATTGTGGATCGTCGCTAACATAGTCATAACGAGTTTGCTATGGCGGCTATGGCTTCGTGACACGAATAGGGCTGAATAAACTGTACCGATCTAGTTGGCCTCGGTGCGTGCGATCACGGACAGCCAGGGCCAGGTGGTGGCGAGGTTCGAGTATGAGCCGTTTGGGGTGACGGTCCAGGCGAGTGGGCCACTGGCTGGCGATGAGGTGCACAAGTTCACCGGAAAGCCCGAGGATGCCGCCATTCACCTGTACTACTTCAACGCCCGGTACTACGACCCGGTCCCTGGCAGGTTTACCTCTCGGGATCCAGCAGCTTCCGGTCTAAATTGGTACCTATACTGCGGCAATCGACCACTTGCCTATTTAGACCCGAACGGGCTATGGGAAAAGGACGGCAAAGGAAGTTGGATAGCTGAAGAAAACGACACGTTGTGGGGTCTGGCAGTCATCGTATATGGAGACGGGCGGCGATGGGATGAGATACCGTACGCTGGAGACCCTGAAGAGCTACAAGTCGGAGAACGAGTCATGGACCCGATCGTGTGGCATGAGATGATGAAAGCCGTGAACGACTCTCAGTGGCAAGATTACGATTTTCAGCACGAGGAAGGTGGCTGGATCATCGACGTGGAGAATGGCGGCTACACCGTAATGCGATGGCCTACAGGCCTGAAGAGTGAGATTAGGGCAGCCCCCATGCAACCGGGAACGGTTGCTGGTTTCCATGTTCACCCTCACTCTGCCGAGCAAGGAGCGGTTTATGGTCCGAGTCTGCAGGATATAGCATTCGTTAAGACAGAGGCAAAACACCATTACGTACTGTGGCGTTGGAACCAAACGATTTACGAGATAGCGCCAACCGGGGAGGTATCGCTAGCCAACGACCTCTCAGGGCCGTTTCGTAGTGCCTTAGCAAAGGGGAGGATCAGGCTTGACTAACAGGTTGATAGCGTTGTTTATCATCTCCGTCCTTGCGGCTTTCGTACTTGGATATACTGTGGCAACGAAAATACCTCGTATCTCGAAACTCGAGGCAGCAATTAAATCTGCTGAACAGGAGATCGCGAATATGCACCAGCTGAACGGATACCGATATGAAATAGAATACGTGATCAGAGGGAACAAACTGTTTGCCAGATCTTTGCCAACAAGTACTCGCTTGCCAGATGAAAGCTTAGTTTTCGGCGGGGGTGGTGAGGTAACAGTGGATTTAGAGACCGGCAGTATTATTGAGCGACGGTTTTATCAGTAAAATCGACGGTAACGTTATTACACCGTAAGCGTCAAACCGCGCCCACCTGATTACTGCCCCTGGTCTCGGCGATAATCTCCCCGGAATTTCCACAGGGGAGGATGACGGCGAATGACAAGGGCCGTACGACGGGAAGAGTGGCGGGCACGGGTAGCGGCGTTCCTGGCCAGTGCGCAGAACATGAGGGCCTGGTGTGCAGCCCAAGGGGTCAAACTCCATCAGTTGCAGTGTTGGCTCCCGAGAGTAGCGCCTGTGGAACCACCCGCAACCAGGTCACCGCAATAGCTTCCGGTGGCAGTAGAGGAGCAGTAGTCTCCCCTTGGTGGCAACAAGCTGCTCGTAAGAGTCGGGCCTGCCGTCATCGAGGTACAGCCGGGATTCGACCCCGGGTTACTAACCGCGGCGGTAAAGGCACTGAGGGCGTTATGCTGACGGATGCCGGTCCCGATCAAGTCTATCTGCCCTGCGGGAGCACGGACCTGCGCAAGTGGATCGACGGCCAAGGAGTATTCCAACCAGCGCTATGCTGCTTTGGAGCAGTAGAATGCTCTCGGCCGGTGCTGGACGAGTTCCATGCCTGGCTGGAGCAACAAGCGGCCCATGCCTTGCCGAAAAGCCTCCTTGGCCGGGCGGTTCAGTACTGCCTCAACCAGTGGGAGAAACTGACGGCGTTCCTAAAGGATGGCCGCTTGGAACTGGACAACAACCGCAGCGAACGGTAGATCAAGCCGTTCGTCATCGGGCGCAAGAACTGGCTGTTTGCCAACACCCCGCGCGGGGCACGCTCTAGCTCCATCATCTACAGCGTCGTGGAGACGGAAAAGGAGAACGGGCTCAATCCCTTCGCCTACCTCACGTACCTATTCGAGCAGCTTCCCAACGTGGACGTCACGAACCGAGAGGACAGCCCTGGGCCGAGATTGCCCCCGACCCTACCCCCGGCTGAAGGCCGGAGCGGGGAACCTGCCCCGAGAATCCGTAGTCCTGCTTGACCAGCTCCGGGTCGTGGACGCCGATAGGGTAGCAATGATTGTGGGGCAATTAAACGAGTCCGAGTATGCCCCGGTTCGGGATGGCCTGAAAGACATGTTGGGGATATAGGCGTTGATGGGGGAGATGAACCAGACCCGGATCGTCTTCTTCCATATGCTGTTCGACCAGAGCCTTCCTCCGAGCTTCGGCACGTTCTTCACCTGTCCCCCCCCGGTGGGCGAGAACGTACAGGTCTGGCGACGAGTTCAGGTCCAGGTGAAGGTGAGCCGGCGCACGTCCAGGACCGGGTTCAGAGCTAATAGCTGGCCGTGCAGGCTTTGGTGTTTCTGGTACTGCTCTCGATTGCTGCCCGGCTCTATCCCCCGGCGTGGTCAATTGGTCCCGAAGGCCCACTACCCGCCTGCGCGGCGTTGAGAGCTGCGAGGCAAGCGGAGCGGCTGCACGGCCCGGGGCAGGATGCCCGTGAGGTAGGCCAGGATCACGCCATAGTTGACGACCGGCACTCCGGCTTGCCGGAGCAGCTGCAGCCGGCTTTGCATCTCCCGCCGGTTGAGCATGCAGCCACCGCAGTGGATCACGAGGCAGTAGGGCTGCAGTTCAGCGGGGAAATCGTACCCGGTGAACCACGTCCACTCGAGCTTTCCCCCGACCCTGGCTTCCAGCAGGCGGGGGATCTTTACCCGGCCAATGTCCACCTCGGTGGGCGGGCTGTGGGTGCAGGCCTCGGCAACCAGCACGCGATCGCCGGGCTTCAGGCGGGCAACGGCCTCGACGCCGGCGAGGAGCTGCTCCAGATCGCCCTTGTAACGGGCAAAGAGGATGGAGAACGAGGTGAGCGGTACGTCTGCCGGCAGCACCTGGGCCACCTGGGCGAAGGCCTGCGAGTCGGTGATGACCAGGGAGGGCGGATGGCACAAGCAGTTGAGGGCCGCGGCCAGTTCCGTTTCGCGCACCACCAGGGTTACCACCCCGTGATCGAGGAGAGCCCGCAGCACCTGCTGCTGGGGCAGGATCAGACGTCCGGCCGGCGCCTCGCTGTCGATAGGGGTCACCAGGATGACCGTATCACCCGGGGCGACCAGATCTTCTACGAGCGGCACGGACTCGGCCGAACCGCCTTCTTGGGCGGCCGCGATGATCAGCTGCTTGAGCTGATCGATGCCCTGGCCCGTGCGGGCGCTGACGGCGACGTAGCGCAGGGGCGATCGGGAGCTGGAGCTGCCCTGCCCCCCGTCTTGCAGGAATGCCGTCGCGGCGGCGAGGATCTGGGCGAACTCCGGCGGGAGGAGATTGCCCTTGCCATCGCGGCCGTTGCCGGCCACTGCCTCCAGGGCAAGGCGCTCCGGTTCGAGCCGGTCGATCTTGTTCCAAACCACCACTACCGGGGCGTTGGGATGGCGGCGGCGAAACTCGGTGAGAATCGCCCGCTCCTCGCCAAGGAACTGCTCGTAGTCGTCCCCCTCGTAGTTGTCCCCGTTGCCGGGCTGCCCGCCGCCCGCCGCTGCTACCGGTCTGGCTCCCGTTTCCTGCGTTTCCGGCGCCCGAGCCGCCGTTTGCCGGGTTAAAGCCTTCCGCGACAAGGCCGCGGCGTCAATGACCAGGAGGGCCACGTCCAGTCGCCGCAGCACCTTGCGGGTCCTTTCCACCCGCAACGTGCCCACCTCGCCTTCGTCGTCGAGCCCGGCCGTGTCCACGAAGACCACCGGCCCGAGCGGCTGCAGCTCCATCGCCTTGAAGACGGGGTCGGTAGTGGTGCCCGGCGTAGCGGAGACCACGGCCGCCTCCTGCCCGGCGAGGGCGTTCAGCAAGCTAGACTTGCCGGCATTTCGGCGGCCCAGGAGGCCGATGTGGATCCGTTCCGAGCGGGGCACGGCGGGCCGGCGAGGAACGCCGTCAACCCCCGTTACGGTCGGGTGCGTGCGATCAGCCGGATTAGAAGTAAAGATCTCTTTCACCTTGCTCAAGCCTCCGCAGCCGGCGTAGGGTTTCCTCTTTGACTCGTTGGTTACCGATCTCCTGCAGGTGGGTGGCTATAACTTGCTCACCCAGTTCACGAGTCTCCGCTGAAGCGTAATCCAGCAGATACTCTTTGAAGGTCAGAATGGCGTTGGGCTGGCAGATGTTCTGGATCTGGCCAGTCTTCGCCAGCCGCATGAACCGGTCGCCGGTGCGCCCCCGCCGGTAGCAGGCCGTGCAGAAACTGGGCAGAAAGCCCCCCTGGCAAAGGCTCCTGATCATCTCGTCCGGGCTGCGCCGGTCTTCCACGGTGAACTGCGCTGCCTCTTCGCTCCGCGCGGCGCAGGTGCCGGTGCCGTTCGTCGCCGTCCCCGGTATGGCCGCCGTAGCCGCCGGTGCTGCCAGGTCGCGGTCCTGCAGGTGCTCCAGCAAGGGTTCCGCCCGATGATCATGCCCGTACTCCTGCCGGTAGCCGCCCACCCCGGTGCACGAACCAGCGCTCAGCTGCGAAATGCCCAGGGCGAGCACCTCGTCTCGGTAACCGGGCCGTTCACGGGTGGAGAGAATCATACCGGTATAGGGGACGGCGAGCCGCAATACCGCCACCACCTTCTTGAACTGTTCGTCACCCACGAGGTAGGGGAACTTGTCCAGCGTGACGCCCCTCGCCGGACGCAGCCGGGGGACCGAGATGGTGTGCGGACCGACGCCAAACCGTTCTTCCAGGTGGCGGGCATGCAGGAGCAGCGCGAGGACTTCGAACCGGTAGTCGTACAGCCCGAAGAGCACCCCCAGCCCCACGTCATCGATACCGGCCTCCATGGCCCGGTCCATGGCCGTTAAGTGCCAGGCATAGTTAGATTTCGGCCCGGAGGGGTGCATCCGGCGGTAGGTCTCCGGATGATAGGTCTCCTGGAAGAGGACATACGTACCGATTTTGGCTGCTTTTAAGAGACGATACTCGGCGACCGTAGTTGCGGCAATGTTTACGTTGACCCGGCGAATCTCGCCATGGTCCTCGGTGGTCTCATAGATCGCGCCGATGACGTCCAGTACATAGTCGATGGGACAATGAACGGGGTCTTCGCCCGCCTCCAGCGCCAGCCGCTTGTGGCCGAGTGACTCGAGAATCCTGACCTCCTGCCGCACCTCGTCCAAAGTGAGACGGCGGCGGGGGAACTCGTTTCTGTGCCGGTAGCCGCAGTAGACGCAGTTATTCACGCAATAGTCGCTGATATAGAGCGGGGCGAAGAAGACCATCCGCTTGCCGTAGATCCGTTCCTTCACGAGCCGGGCGGTGGCGTACACCTCGGCGAGCAGTTCCGGATCTTCCAAAAGAAGCAGCTGCGCCGCTTCCGACAGGGAGATTCCCTTGGCTTCGCGCGCGTGGGCGAGGATGCCGGCCACCTCGGGGGCGCTAGGCGGTTTCGCCTCTCGCAGCAAATCGTCGATGAGGGCGGTATCAATGAAGTCGGCGGGATACCGCTCCAGTTCAACTGCATCAATCATGAGAGTGTTCTCCTTTCGACATTGCCGGGGACGGCAACGGCGGGTTCGTCATGGCCGGGTTTGGCAAGGCCGGGGCGGGGTTGCCTTGTCCCGCGTCGTCCCCGCCCTGCAACGGCCACTTCGGGCTGTGGCCGGGATCGGTGGCGACGTACCGGCCCAGGCCGGTGATCATGCGGCTCAGGCAGCTGAAACAACTGCTTGGGTCTTCGAAGAGGCAAATCTTGTTGGGGTAGATCTCGTAGTGACGCCGGTAGCGCGGGGGCGTCAGGTCGGGCATGACTACGTTTGCTCCGGCCTGCAGCGCCCGCTGGCGGCCCTGGGGATCGGCCGTGCCCAGGGCCGAGGTGGCCGGCAGGTGGGCCAGAGGCAAAAGCAGCCGCGTTACTGCTACCGTACGCAGCGTCATCGTTACCGGATCGGCCGGCAACCGGGCGTCCTTCATCGCATCGGCCGTCAGGCCGCTGCCTTTGCCGTAACCGTATCCAGAATTAGCGTTGCTTCTCCTGGCTTCGTTTCTTTTGGCAAGCTTGCCGAGGGGCGTCTCCGGGTGAACGATGAGCGGCCCGATGCCGGCCATCTCCACGTCCAGCTCGGCCAGGAAAGCTAGGTCCGCGGCCAGTGTGGAAACAGTCTGGCCCGGGAGCCCCACGATGTTGCCGGAGCCCACCTGGTAGCCGAGTTCCCGCAGCCAGTGCAAGCATTGCTTGCGGTTGGTGAACGACATGCCGGGATGCAGCCGCCGGTACAGGTCGGGGTCGGCCGTCTCGTGCTTGAGAAGGTAGCGATCCGCGCCCGCCTCCCGGAAGGCCGCATATTCGGCCCGCGGCCTCTCTCCCAGGGAAAGGGTGATAGCTACCTGGCCGGCGGGGGAGGACGGAGTCGGGATCCCTTTGATCCGGCGGACCATGGTGCAGATGGTCCTCTCGTCGTACCAGGAATCTTCGCCCGACTGCAGCACTACCGTGCGGAAACCGAGGGCGATGGCCGCCCGGGCTGCCTCCACCACTTCGTCCACCGTCATGCGGTAGCGAGGCAGCTTGCGGTTGAACCGCCGCAGCCCGCAGTACCAGCAGCTCCGTTCACAATGGTTGGAGAACTCGATGATCGCCCGCAGGTGAACGGCATCCCCCACGGCCGCTCGCCGCACCCGGTTGGCGGTGGCAAACAGCGCCCGTTCGGCAGCGAGGGTGGGCGGGGTGAGGAGCGAGGCTATCTCTTCCGGGTCCGCTGCGATGGCCGTGGCGGCAAACCCGTCGCTCGTACGTACCCGGCCGGTGCGTCGACTGCCCTTCTCCCCGAGGCCGACGCCGGTCAGAAGGGCGGCCGCCCGTCCTGTGATGTCGTGAAGAAGCTCGCAATACTCGCATTCGTCGCTAACCTGCATGGGGTGCCGGCTCCTCAGTGGTGGGAGTACCGGGTCAGGGCCGACTTGACGATGACCCCCCGGATCTGGCCGAGCCGTCCGGTCAAGGCGCCGATTTCATCGGTCGTACCGTCAACGATCAGGGCGATCACGGAAACTCCCGCTTCCCGGTACGGTACGCCGAGACGTCCGACAATGATCTCGCCGAACTCGGTGAGCAGCTGGTTCACCAGAGGTGCGGTCTCCTTGCGGCGCTCGACGACGATTCCCACGACTCCCAGCCGCCGTTCGGGCGGCATGGAAGGAGGAACTGGGCAAGATTCGGCCCCGCCGTTCGCTGGGGGCTGGTAACCGGATTCCGCGCTCTTCTTTGGGCCGTTCACGGCGATTCACCATCCTTCTTTTCGCTCGTCTATTAATCTTTCGTGTCTCCTGTGATTGGCTCACCTTGCTTCGCGGTTTTCCGGGGCGTCCGGGGGAGGCGGCGGGCAAGCAAAAAAGCCGTCCCGGCGGGAACGGCAAAGATGGCCATACACCTTAGCTGCCCCGCCCTTCGTCGGGTAACCCCTTCGTCAGGCTGCCGGCTTGTCTGCTGGTCTCCGCGAGCCCTCCGGCCTGGCCCCAGCGGGGAGTTAGCCCGCCTCGGCCGCAGCCGTCCTGGCCACGTGCATGTGAACCCACTCACAAGTTACTCCGGCTTGGCGACTGTGTCAATACCACGCAGGGGCAGGGGTAACCAGGACAATCCGACGCTGCGACTATGGCTTTGCCGAAGTGGTGGCGAAGGCCGTTCTCACTACGGGCGGGCGCGGCAGCCGGGTTACTGCAGCGCCCGGGATCACGAATACCTGCTCCTAACGGGCCTTCGTTGGGGCTGGCGTGCCGTTCAAACTTGGCCTGGCCTGCACGGTTCCGTTGGAACATTCAGTCTTCCCCCGGCCCGGATGAGGGCTCGATCTACCGTCCACAAAGGGCTGCCGGTATCGACGGCGACTTGAAGATATGCGGCATCGTAGACCGAGATCTCGTGTTGAAGGGCCGTGTTGAGACAAGCACCCGGATCAGGGCCCACCTCTTCAAAGAGAAAGTCGCGCAAGACGCCGAGCGCTTGCTCTGCCACTTCCTGCGAGAGTCTTTGGCGACGAACTGCTACCCAGAGCGCGTTCGCGACCTCGTACCAGAAGGTCGAGGGTACGAGGAGTACCATCCCGGGCTGATCGACGGCTCGGTCCCGCAGCGCGATGAGATCCGCGGTGTCTTCCCCGGGTAGTACCCATGATAATGCTACGGAGGCGTCCACTACCACCGATGCCATCAGTTGCGGCGTCCCTCCTCCCGCATGGCTCTGAGTTCATTAGCTGAGAACTTGCCGGCAATTTGGGCGCGAATGGAATCCATCCTGGCGGCGGCGGCCCGGCGGTTGGGACTCTTTAGAGCAAGGAGTGTAGCGCGCAACACGAACTCGGACAAGGACAAGCCCTGCAGGCTTGCTGCGGCTTTGATGGTTCTATGCAGTTCCTCATCGACGTACACACTTATCTTTCGAGCCACGACCGGATCACCCCCATGGCTCGCGCCATCATAGCGCTTTAGCGCTTTAGAGTCAACAGCTCCGCAAACCCCGGCTGACAGGCGGGTCACGGGAACGGGTGCTCCGGCGTGCTCTGGGATGCGGTTTCACGGAAAGGGCCGGGCGGACGGGAGAACCCGCTCTCCCTCTTTACAACCGGCCGGATCGTTGATAGTATTAGTTCGCAGTACTATTTCGGGCGTGTGGGGGGAAGAAACTACACGCCTATAATAAAGGGAGCCTGACCAGATGGATTCCATGGGTAACAACGGATATCAGCAGGAACGCAGCACCGCTTATCAGGAACATGAAGATCGCCGTGCAACCCGCGTGCATGAAGTATACGACGTGGCGATCGTCGGAGCCGGGGCGGCAGGGACGAGTGCCGCAATTTTCACGGCCAGGTCGGGTCAGAAGACGCTCGTCGTGGACGCCGGAGAGACCGGAGTTCTCAAAGCTAAGCTCTATAACCACGTGGGCTTCGACAAGGTGTACGGGCCGGAGTTCTTCCGGCTGGCGAGGGAGCAGGCGGCGAACGCCGGGGCAGAGGTCGTACAGGCTAAAGTGGTGGCTCTGAGACGGGACGGCGGCTCGGCCGGATGTGATAGCGGCGAAGTCCAGAGTGATGATCCGGGCACGTACGTGCTTCAGGCCGAAGACGGGCGGGAGTTTCGGGCTCGTTGGGTGATTCTCTGCACGGGCCGGTGGCTCGAGCTTGCCCGGCAGGCAGGAATTGTGACCGTACCGGGGAGGGAGCACCGGTATCCCGAAGTCATCCAGGTCGACGCAGAGGGTCGAACCAACCTCCCGCGAGTCTGGGCGGCCGGCGCGGTGGCCGGCGCCAGCCCGCATACCATTGTGGTGGCAGGTGATGGGGCACGGGTCGCGCTCAACTTGCTCAGCGACATTAGGGGTGAACGGGTGATAGACCACGACGTGCTGCCGGCCAAGGAGGCGGCAAGACTCGAAGCCGGGGCGGCGGAGCCGGCAAATCGGTAGCGGGCTACGCTTGTCTCCGGCAGGGTCAGGTACGGCGGCGGGCGCGGGTGGGGTTGGGTGGTTCACCGCCGACCTCGAGCCCGGTACCGTCGACCCGCACCACCCCCTCCTGGTTACTGGCGATCTCGATGGCTGCTTCGTAGGCTGTCTTATCTTTGACCCAGCCCTTGAGGTTGACCACGCCGCCTTTTACCTGAACGTCGATGTAGGCCGCATCGACTCCGGGCACCACGGCCACGGAGAGGGCGTGTTCGACCCGATTGACCAGGGTGGCGTCATCAACTTCGGCCCGCTTGTCCAGGGTCACGTGGGAGACGACGTCCCGCACTCCCCGGGCTCTCGCCGCCGCTTCGACGGCGGCCCGCACCATGCCCTGGTAGGGAGCACGTCCTTCCAGGTGCACGACGCCACCTTCCACCCTTGCGCCTATCTGGCGCGGATCGACCCGGGGGTCAGCAGCCAGTTCCTCGGCGACCTCCATTTGCACGTCGGCATCATCGATGGTTCCGTCGGTCGACAGGGTGATGGCGTCCTCCACACTCCGCACTCCGGGAACTTCGGCGGCGAGCTTGCGCGCCCGTTTTTTGTCGGCCAGCACGTCCACGACGCCTTGTAGCGTAACCTTGCCCTGGTGAACGCTGACCTTTAACCCGTAACTGCCCAGCCCGCGGTCTTCACGGAGTTTGGCTTCCACCTGACGGGCCAGCTTCTCATCCGGGTTGGACTTATCCACGGCGCTCCTCCTACCGGCCATCGATTGTCGCCAACGATGGCGCCGCGAGAAGTATGCGCCCGCCGGCCCGGGTTCAAACGCGAACCTGCCCACCCCGCCCTTCTGGCTGGCGCCAGCGGGTCAACGAGCCCGCGGGGTAAGCCAGGCTAAGGTGCCCTGGTGCTTTCCGGCCGGGCACATGACAAAGAGCGGGCAGCTGGGACAGCGCGGCTTGCGGCTGGTGCACACCTGCCGGCCGAAGTAGATCAAGCGTAGCGGGAACGTGGCCCGTTCCCCCTCGGGAAGAAGGGCCAAGAGGTCCTGTTCGATCCGGGCCGGATCCCGGGCCAAGGTAAGGCCAAGGCGCTGGGCGATGCGTGCCACGTGAGTGTCGACTACCACGCCGAGCCCGCCGGCCGCCCGGGGCTCCCAGCCCGGCCACTTTTCTAGTTCGGCTGCCGATAAGATCACGTTGGCGGTCTTGCGCCCGACGCCGGGCAGCTTGACCAATTCCTCCAACCGGCGCGGCAGTTCTCCGCCGTACTCGAGCAGGATCTGACGGGCTGCCCCCTGGAGGGCACGGGCCTTGGCCCGGAAAAAACCGGTGGGGCGGATCAACTCCTCGATCTCTGCTAGCGACGCTCCGGCCATTTCGGCCGGGCCGGGGAACCGGCGAAAAAGCTCGGGCGTCACCTGGTTGACCTTGGCGTCAGTACACTGGGCCGACAGGATGGTAGCTACCAATAGCTGCCAGGGCGTTTCATGCCGGAGTGGCACGGAGACGGTGGGGTAACGCTCGCGCAGGATTCTCACCACGTGGGCCAGGCGCCGGCGACGGTGGGCCATCTTCTCCTGGCGCGGATATCGGGGGGCCGCGGGCAACCGCAGTGGTCGGGCCGGTGGCCGGGCCGGTCGAGACGGTGCGGCGGCCGGCGAGGGAAGGGAGTGCCCCTCGGCCGGGTCATCCGGGTTACCGGCCCTTTGCTTGCTGCGCATGCTACTCCTCCCTTTCATTCCCATCTTCGTTTCCATGCGGACAGGGCGGGGGATGGCACCCGGATCGCTCTGCCCTCAACCCGGGGATGGGGCACGAGGAACGGAGCGGCAATCCGGTCGAAAACTCCGAGCCTGCAAAAGCCCAGGATGAGTATAGACTATCTCCACGATCTCAACGAGGAACGCCTAAGCGCCTGAACTAGCGCTAGAGACGACAGATCGGACCTAGCGAGGCAGGGTACAAAGAACCGGCCGGGCCCAACCCGGCCGGTTCGCTTCGAAAGGTGCAGTCGAAAAGATCCGGTTGCTCTGTTCTTTACTTCTTCCCTGCCAGCCGGGCGGTGATGGCGGCTACGTGTTCGGCAAAGGTGGCAATGGCCTGGTCGATCGAAACCCGCCCCCCGAAGTACGCGCCGATGTCGGACGACAGGTAACCCGAAACCTCTGACCAGCGGGGGTGCTTGGGTTGGCTGCGAGCATAGTCGCGCGCGGCAATCGCGTAGGGCAGGCGGTTCTTGGGCGGAGTCTGCCCTTTGAGGAACGCTTCCGAGAAGAGGACCGAGACCGTTACCGGCTGCTGGTTCAGTTTGACGGAGTTGGTCGACTGGACTTCTTTCGAAGTCAGGAAGAGTATGAACCGGAACGCTTCCTGCTTGTGCTTGCTGCCCACGATGATAGACAGCCCCTGGCCGCTCATGAAGGTCGCCCGCTTACCTGCTGGCGACAGCGGCATTTCGACCGCATCGACCGTGAAGGCTACTTTAGCATCGGCCAGGTTACTGCCGAACCATGCCCCCGAGGGTTGCATGGCAACCTTACCCTGGATGAAGAGGGTCCAGGGATAGACGCCTGCGCCGGTCTCGGCTGGGTAGTCCGGCATCAGGTGGAGCCGGGCCGGATAATACTTGCCCCAGTACTCGATGGCCTGGCGAGCGGCAGGTGTGTTGAGGGCAGAAGCCTTCAGATCGGGGGTCAGGATATCCCCTCCGTTTGCCCAAATGAGGCTGTACCAGTCGAAGAACCAGCTGCTGAACCCCCACTGTTCCAGTTTCCCGTCATTGTTGAAATCCCTGGTCAAGCGCTGGGCTGCGCTGAGCATGTCATCCCAGTTCCACCTGGCGTCGGGGGGCCGCAAACCGTACTGGTCGAATAGATCGGCGTTGTACATCAACTGCTGGATGTCGAGGTCGTGGGGAAACGCGCGAAGGACTCCTTCTGCGTCCTTCCACATCTGCACTGCCGGAGCAGCTACATCCCCGTAATCGAACCCGCTCCTGTCGGCCTTGATGAGGGGCATGAGGTCGTCGAGCAGGCCCTTTTCCACCAGCCCGTTGAACCAGGCAGGGTCGACGCTGGCGAGATCCGGGCCCGTTCCCCCGGCCACTGCCGTAGCCAGCTTGGTTGGGATTTGCTCCCAGGGCACGGATTGGATGTCGACGTCGATATCCGGGTTGAGCTTCTCGAATTGCTCGGCGTATCGCTGGTACTCTTCCAACCGGAACCCCGCATTCCAGGTCATCCAGACGATTTTGGTCTTGGCGGCGGCTGCTGCTCCAGGTGTTGCCGGCACTACGGACAGGGCGAGTGCAGTGACTACCGCCACAAGAAGCACACCCACCATTGACCGAACACGACCGCTGCTCTTCCTTCTTCGCATGGATATAACCTCCTGTCAACCGGACGATTTGAAGGAAAGCATGGCAAGCACTGGATGCCGGTCTGGCGTGCTTGCCGGCGATAGGGGTGGCGGCTCTATCAAGATAAACACCTGGTACGGGCCGATGCCTGCTGGTGCTCTTGCTCTGCCTGGTTTCTGCCTCACCTCCCCAGAGCTCATGGCTCTCAACAGGACGAATCGGGTAATAGGCAAAGACCCTTTCCCGCAAGGGATGGGAGATGCAGTTACTTTTCATTTAGGCACCATCTGCGTCGTTCCTCTGAGAAACCTCCCGTACTCAAAACTTCAGGGTTTGAGAAGATTGCCGACCCGGCTGCCTCGCAAACTGCTTGATCTTCTCGTAGACCGCCGGAAAACGGAACGACGGCGGGGGAAAGGGCCGAGGAGCAGGTATCCGGCGATAGGAGCCGTATAGCAGAACGGCGAAGGGATGGATCTCAGGAATGAACGTAATCACGGTGGAGCACCTGTTCAAGGCTTACGGACCGGTCGTTGCGGTCGACGACATCTCTTTCCAGGTAGAAGAAGGCGAGATCTTCGGCATAGTCGGTCCGAACGGTGCAGGAAAGACGACGACTGTGGAATGCATAGAGGGGCTGCGGTTTCCTGACCGGGGGACGGTTACCGTTTTGGGGCTCGACCCCAGGACCGAGGGGGACAGGCTCCGGCAGGAGATCGGGGTTCAGCTGCAGGAGGCGGCACTGCCAGACCGGATCAAAGTCTGGGAGGCTTTGGACCTCTATGCTTCCTTCTACCCCCGGACGGTGGCTTGGGCGGAGTTGCTGGAGCAGTTCAGCCTGGCGGAAAAGAAGGAGGCGTACTTCGCCCGGCTCTCGGGGGGACAGAAACAACGGCTGTTCATCGCTTTGGCGTTACTCAACGACCCAAGGATCGTGTTTCTCGACGAGCTCACCACCGGCCTCGACCCGCAGGCCCGGCGCGCCATGTGGGATCTGGTGCGACAGGTTCGTGACCGGGGCAAAACCGTAGTCCTCATCACGCACTTCATGGAGGAAGCAGAACGGCTGTGCGATCGGGTGGCCGTCATCGATCGCGGGAGGATCATCGCGCTCGACACGCCACGGAACCTCATCCGCAGGCTCGGTGGGGAGGTCCGGGCAATCTTCACCGTCGCGGAGGTTGCCTTTACGACGCCAGCTTCAATGGTGATGTCAACGGCACCTGCGATCGCAGCGCCGTCTCCGGCGGTGGTCGACAGGGTTCGACAAGCCCTGGCAGGAGTGCCGCAGGTTACGAAGGTCGAGAGCGCGGAAGGTGAGGTCGTCGTTCACGGGCAGGGAACAGACTTTATCGTAGCGGTGGTAACCAGGCTGGGGGCAGCAGGCATCTACCCTCAAAACCTGCGCACGGAGCAGGCCACGCTGGACGACGTTTTCTTGGCCCTGACCGGCCGTAAAATGCGGGATTGACGCAGGAAGGAGCGCATTGGAAGTGATGCGTGCCTGGTGGAAGCTATCAGTAATCCAGCTGAAGCTGTTCTTGCGGGAGCCAGAAGGAGTTTTCTTCACCGTCGTTTTCCCGCTGGTACTCCTCATCACCTTTGGGAGCATCTTTGGCAATGAACCCGTTCCCGAGTTCGGCGGCCGGGGTACGATCGACGTCTCCGTCCCCGCGTACATCGGGCTGGTCGTTGCCATCTCGGGGCTGATGAGCATCCCGGTGTCGGCGGCCAGCGACCGGGAGAAAGGGGTGCTGCGACGGCTGCGGTCGACGCCGGTGCGACCACATGCGGTGCTCGCGGCCTGGGTAGGCGTGTTCTTCATCGTCACCGCGTTGGGCTCGCTGCTCCTGGTGCTGGTGGGAAGGCTGTTTTACGGGTTGCGGTTCGGCGGAAGCCTGTTCAACATGGTAATGGCTTTTACTCTCAGTACACTCAGTTTGTTTGCTTTGGGATTCATTATTGCGAGCGTCGCCCGCAGCGGCCGGGTTGCTACCGTTATTGGCATGGCCACGTACTTCCCCATGGTCTTCCTCTCCGGAGCGACTTTCCCCTGGGAGATGATCCCCAAGAAGGTTCAAACGGTGGCGATGGTGCTGCCGCTGACGCACGGTGTTCAGCTGCTGAAAGGCTTATGGTTTGGTGAACCATGGTCGGCCCACCTGGTGAACGTGGCGGTGCTGCTCGGAACTCTCATCGGTGGAGTGGTCATCTCGGCCGCCTTGTTCCGCTGGGAATGAGCACGGAGCCCAGCGCAGCCACAGCGAAGCCACACCAAGTGTGAAGGAATCCCAAGCCTGCTGCCGAACCGGTAGCGGACGAGCAATGATGGCACGGCCCCACGATCGGGCCGCCCGGTCCGGTCGTGGGGCCGTGCTGCCTGGAAACTGCTAGCGTAAGCCAAGGCCGAGAGTAAGCGTAGCTGCGGGTTGTGGAGGTTGGCCGAGGAGGAGCGGGTATTTAAGGATATGGAACGTGCAACGAGCAAAATCAGCGCCGAAGCGATCCGGGGAAAAGACTGGCTGGCCCGGTGGATCTGGAGCGAGGGTGAACCGCAACCCCGTAATGCGTACTTGTATGCACGGCGCAGTTTCCAGGTGCCGGCGGACCTGGGAGAGGCGCTGGCGAGAGGGCTAAGCCTAGCCTGCCTGCGCATAAGCGCCGATTCCCGCTATGTGCTCTACCTGAACGGGGTTCGTATTGGCCAGGGGCCGGCACGGAGCTGGCCGTTCGATCAGCAATACGATGTATACGACGTTGGCAGGCATTTGCGACCGGGCGAGAACGTGGTGGCGGTGCTCGTTCAGCATTACGGGGAGGAGACGTTCCAGTATGTGCTGGGCCGGGCCGGTTTGCTACTACAAGTGGACGCCGGGGTGCGTCCCGGGAACGCCGATCCGGCTGCGGGCGGGAGCGCCGGTATGCTCACGCTGGTGGCTACGGACAGGACATGGAAGGTACAGATGGCTTCTGCCTACGATCGCCGCACTCCCCGCATTTCCTGCCAACAGGCCTGGGTGGAGCATTTCGACAGCCGGCTCGAGCCCCGAGGCTGGACTGCTCCCGGCTTCGATGATGCCGACTGGGCCGACGCGGTCGAAATCGGTCCCGTGGGTACGACGCCCTGGACGAGCATGAGCCCGCGTACGATCCCGTTCTTGACCGAGGAGCCCGTGTATCCAGCGCGGCTGGTGCGCGCCCGCACGGTACGCTCACCCCACACTATCTGGTCGTTCGACCTCAGGCCGTCACTTCTGCCGGGAGATCGATCGGCTAATCCCTCGGTGCTGCACGGGCTGGTGACCGCCGCCTGGGTGAACCGGGCCGGAGTTGAACTCGACGTCGAGTTACGTAGATTCTGGGGCGTCGGGCGGCGACTCCGGGTGAACGGCGAGGAGGTGGCCTTTGCGGATGACGTGGCCCGCGTCGGGCTTCATCCGGGGGCTAACCTCTTCGTCCTGGATGTGAGCGGGTGGAATCACAGCTTCTTTTGCACCTTTGGGTTCAAGATCGTGTCCGGTCCGGGGCCAAGCCCGGGCACGGGAGACGAGGCCATAACCGGCTTTGAACCGCTTGCCGCCGGGGAAGGGTCACCCTGGACGGTGCTTGGCCCTTGCCCGGAGGAGCGACCGGAGTTCCAGCGCCTGTGGGAGGCCCGGGACGTGGAGACGGCCCGGCAGGTGTTGGGCGCGGTTCAGGGCCGGGAAGCGGGAACGGAGCAGTCGCCGGAGCCGGCAGGGGAGGCCGTGCCTTTTTCCCGCGTGGCCTGGGAACACGTGGTGTCAGACCATGTCTGGGCGAGGACGGTAGCTCAGGAGGAAGTGCCCGAAGTCGGGCCACGGGTGCTCGAGCCGGAAGGTTTCTTGCACGCCGGTCAAAACTGCACCGTGGTCGAGCCCACCGGACACGATGTCGAGCTCTGGCTAGATTTCGGCAGAGAGATCGCCGGATTCGTCGAGTTCGAGCTGGACGCTCCCGCCGGCACGATCCTGGACTGGAACTTCTTCGAAGGCGTCCAGGAGGGGCGCATCCTCTTCACCGACGGGCTGAACAACGTTCTTCGTTACATCTGCAGTGAAGGCCACCAGTTCTATCACTCCATCGTGCGGCGAGGCTTTCGCTATGCCCTCCTGACCTTGCGGAACTTCCACCGCCCCGTGCGTCTGTACACCGTTCGCTGCCTGCTCAATACTTATCCGTTTGCTCAACGAGGTGAGTTCACCTGTAGCGATAGCCGGCTGAACGAGATTTGGAAGATGGGCGCCTGGACAACCCGCTTGTGCTCGGAAGATACGTTCGTGGATTGTCCTGCATATGAACAGACGTTCTGGGTGGGAGATTCTCGCAATGAGGCGCTGGTGGCACAGGTGGCATTTGGCGACAGTCGCCTGGCGGACCGGTGCCTCCGGCTGGTGGCGCAGTCACTGGCCCGTTCACCATTGCCCGAATCGCAGGTGCCAAGCGGCTGGCGCAACGTACTGCCGGCCTGGAGTCTCCTTTGGATGCTGGCCTGCCACGAGCATTACCAGTTCACCGGGGACATTGATTTCCTTTCGGCCATCTACCCGGCGCTGGCCATTACCGGCCGCAACTTCGAGAAGTACCTCAACCAAGACGGTCTGTTCGAGATCGAAGCATGGAATATGCTCGACTGGGCGCCCATGGATACCCCGGGAGCGGGCGTCGTAACCCATCAGAACGGATGGTTGGTGGAGGCCTGGCGGCGTACGGCAGCCCTCGCAGAGGCGCTGGCCGAGAGATGGGAGGAGCAACGGCAACCGCAAGGCTGCCGTGACACCTTCCGCACGGCCATCCGGGGTGTGCCCCCGTATCCGGCTGATCCTCCGTACCCGACCGGCCGGCCGCTTACCCGCGACCTCCTGCTGGCCGACGCCGGCCATTTTCGGGAACTGGCCGCCCGGCTCAAGGAAGCGATCAACCGCCACCTCTGGTCGGAGGAGCACCAGGCGTTTATTGACTCCATCCACGCGGATGGCACTCGCTCGAGTACCATCAGCCAGCAGACCAACACCGTCATGTATCTTTGCGACGTCGCCTGGCCGGACCGCCGGCCCCTGCTGGAACGTTATCTAAAGGAACCGCCGGAAGGATGGGTGCGGGTGGGAAGCCCGTTCATGATGTTTTTTACGTTTGAAGCACTGGCGCGATCAGGCGACTTTGAGGCCATCTTGGACCTAACGCGAGAGCACTGGGGATTCATGCTGGACCACGGGGCGACCACCTGCTGGGAAGTGTTCCCGGCTCCGACGGGTGATCGGTGGACCCGGAGCTGGTGTCATGCCTGGTCGGCCGGCCCCACCTATTTCCTGTCCGCCTACCAGCTGGGAGTGCGGCCGCTGGCGGCAGGCTGCCGGGAGGTACTGGTCGCTCCGGAGCCGGCGGGCCTGCGTTGGGCCAAAGGGCGGGTGCCCACACCCCGCGGAGAAGTGGAAGTCAGCTGGGAGTGGGAAACGGAGACGGAATGGCGGCTTCACGTCAGCTTGCCCGCCGGCGTGCAAGCCAAGGTGGTACTGCCCCAGGGGCTGTTGCCCGATCCGGCGGCCCCGGCGGCCTTGGCCTTGCCGGCCCGGGACGGCTGGCGGCAAGAAGGCGGGCGGTGGGTGACGATGCTGCCGGGGGGCGATGATCGGGCGCTGCGGACCGTTAAAGCACGGAAGGCCCGGCTCGGGGGTGCGCCTGAATGAGGGGCACATCAGGAAGACAAGAAACCACCGTCGACGGGGATGAGCGCACCCTGCACGTAGCTGGCCAGGTCTGACGCCAAAAAAAGGGCCACCCGGGCCACTTCGTCGGGATCTCCCCAGCGCCCCAGGGCCAGACGGTTCTGGAAATGATAGCCGGTGCGCCAGAGGTCTACCTTGAGCTTGCGGAGGGCAAGGCGGACGAGTGCCTTGGTTCCTGGCGTTCGGATTGCACCGGGCAGGATGGCGTTCACCCGGAATCCGCGTCGCCCATAGTCTCGGGCAAGCCCTCGGGTGAGGGCGATCACCCCTGCCTTACTGACCGTGTAAGGAATCATGTCACTTTTAAATGGCAGCACGGCCTCAATGGACGACACGTTGATAATGACTCCGCCCCGGTTGAGGCGCCTGGCCACGAACTTCTGGCACATCCACAGCACCGCCTCCAGATTGACGCTGAGAGTGCGGCGAAGCAGGGCTTCGTCAGTCTGCAGGAAGTCCCGCATCGGGTAGATGCCCGCGTTGTTGATCAGAGTGTCTGGGAGCTGTTCGTCGGGGAGCGACTGCCAGAACCTGGTGATCTCGTTGGTGGCGGCAAGATCGAGGACGTAAGTGGTTATCGCTGGGGATGGTCCTGGGGCCGTGGGTGCCGGGACAAGCGTGGTGGCAGCTCCTGCGGCAGGTGTTGGGGAGTCCTGGGTGGATATCAACCGGGCGACTTGCTCAAGGCGGTGGCGGTCACGGTCAACTAGAATCAGTGCCGCACCGGCTTCGGCGAAACGACATGCCATGGCCTGGCCAATGCCCGACGCGGCTCCGGTTATAAGAACCCGGCGTCCTGCCAGAGAGACCATTGAGCTCGTAGAGGGCAGGGAGGCCGCGGCCCGTGCAGGCCGCGATGCTCTCAGCAGCGTGCCCGCCGGTGATCCTGATGCCGGCTGCCGGTGAACTCGTTTCGGCATTACGGTCACCTCCGCTTTCCGCGCCGCGTTGGGAGGGGCGGGGCAGGAATGGCCGCCCGTGAAATGAGCAGCTAGTCCTGTCCTAGGGCACCCGGACCGCCCCGGTCCAAAAGAGCTGGAAAACCGACTCTGCTGCCTCATCGGGTGGCAGGTTGTTCTGCCCGACTGCCCAGTCAAAGGCGACAGCATGGATCATGCCCTGGAGGGCCAGGGTTAGGGTGCGGGGATCGACCGGGCGCAGGACACCACAGGCTACTCCCTTCGTGAGCACCCCAGTGATCAGTTGCGTTATTTCCTCTGCCGAACATTTGGCAGGAGCTTCCATGTTGCGAGCAATCTTGCCGAGTTGGCCGTAAAGTATGGCTATAAACTCCTGGTGTTCACGGTAGAACGTAAAGTGGGCGTCGATGATCCGGCGGATACTCTCACGGACCTCGATCTTCTTGTCCAGATCGAAGGCGGGAGCCTGGTCGGAGGCGGAGGGGAAAGGCGGTTGGCTTGAGTCGGACGTTAGCAGGAGTTTGTTCCGGATCAGGGTGCGTAGCCGGGCAAAGCGGTCCTCTATCAGGGCGACCAGTATTTCTTCTTTGCTGCGGAAGTAAAGGTAGATGGTGCCCTTGGCAATCCCGGCGAGCCGCGCAATGGCTTCCATCTTGGCGACGTGAAAACCCTCTTCCGCAAAAACGTGCTGAGCAGCATTCAGAATCAGCTCACGCTTGGCTGTCGAGGGAGTGGTGGTGCCGGTGGGCGATAATCGGCGAGGCGCAGGCGATGTCGTCGACGTCTGTATTTTCGCTAGCCTCCCTTTCTGAAGTGTTGGGGTGGCGGCTTGTGCACCCGCGGCGGTTGGGATGGTTGTGGTAGCAGGAGGTAGCCTCAGCCTTGCTGGTGACTGACCAGTCAGTCAGTGCCCGGGTCAAGCATACCGGGATGGGGAGACGATGTCAACCCAGAAGCAGGCAAGGAATGACCCCAACAGGGTGCAAGGCGTGCTTCAAAGAAGGTTGCGGCCGGGTCTAAGCCTGGATTCTGGGGTCGAGGATGTCCCGGAACGCGTCGCCGATGAGATTCCAGGCCAGGACGAAGAGGACGATGGCGGCGGCCGGGTAAGCAACCACGTACCAGTAGGCCAGCGGGTTGCCGGGCGTTCCCATGAGCCAGTTGCGGGCGAAACTCAGCATCTGGCCCCAGTCCGCATACCCCGGTTCGGCACCAAGGCCCAGGAAGCTCAGGCCGGCCACGGTGAGTACGACACTACCGAGGCTCATCGATGCCTGAATCAAGACAGGGAAGATGCTATTCGGCAGTAGATGCCGCAGGATGATCTTGAAGTGGCTGACACCTGAGGCCCGAGCGGCCATCACGTATTCTTCCTGTTTGACCTGGAGGATGTTGCCCCTGATGAGCCGGGCGTAGTTCATCCAAGAGAAAAAGATGAGAGCCACCATGACGTTGGTAAGGCTCTTGCCAAAGACTGACGTGACCACGATGGCGGCTATGATGAAGGGGAAGCTCATGAAGATGTCGACTACCCTCATCAGGAATTCGTCGACTCTGCCACCAACGTAGGCGGATATGGAACCCACCACGACGCCGATGAGGCAGCTAATACCTGCCACGAGGATACCCACTCTGAATGCCGTTCTGGTACCCCAGACGATGCCGTAGAAGATATCATGCTGACCCTGGGTGAGGCCGAAGGGATGTTCGGAAGATGGCGGTGTCGGGGTCGCCCGGTACCCGTACCGCGGGATGCGGTACGGTTCATCTTTGTACCGTTCGGGGGTCGGGGCAATCCACGGTGCGAAAACGGCGAGAATGACAAACCCGAGCAAGATGATGAGCCCCAACATGGAAATGGGGTTTCTCAGGAGCTTCTTTGTCACCATGTCTCGGTCACTCCAGTCTCACTCGTGGATCAATGATGGCGTACAGAACGTCTACGACGAGATTGCCAATTACGAGCAGAACGCCGTAGAAAAGTGCGGTACCGAGCACGAGGGTGTAATCGAGCTGCTGCGCGCCTTGGACGGTAAGGAGCCCGATCCCTTTATAGTCGAACACCGTCTCGGTTATTGCCATCCCTCCGAGTAACCCCAGGACCATCAGCCCGGCGACTGTGGTTACGGGGATCATGGCATTACGTTTCGCATGCCGGTTGATAACCAATCTTTCCGGAAGGCCCTTGGCCCTGGCCGTGGTAACGTAATCCTTGTTGAGGACATCCAGCATGCTGGAGCGGGTGATCCTCAATATGAAGGCCCACCACAACCAGGCCAGGGTTATCGTCGGAGCTACCAGGTGGCGCACTGCATCCCAAAATATGGGCCAGTTCCAGTTAAGGATGGCGTCGATCGTATTCATACCGGTATACTGGCGAAAGCCACCGGAAGCTATGATCTCGTGGGCCCAGGCCGAAAGTCTTCCGGGTGGGAACCACCCGAGGTAGCCGTAGAAGAACATCAGGGCCAGTATTCCCGCTACGAACGAGGGCAGCGACCATCCGATTATGGCAAATATCCTGGTGGCGTGGTCGAGCAGGCGATTATGATGGACCGCCGAGACCACGCCAAGCCATATACCCCCGAACACTACTGGCACTACTGCGAAGAGGGCCAGTTCCAAACTAGCAGGAAACCTCTGTTTTATTGCATCTAGAACATACATGTTGGCAGATTCGGAATATCCCAAGTTACCATGTAAGACATTACCAAGCCATCGGATATATCGCAGGTGCCAGGGATCATTGAGCCCGTACTTCTCTACCAGTGCGTCCAGGCTTTGATTCTTTAGCTCCTCCGGGCTCTTGATGTACGTGCTTACAAGCTCATACGGTGAAAGGAACGACATAACCCCAAATATGAAGATTGATACTCCGAACAACACCACGGGGAGCAAAAGGAGTCTTCTTGCAATGTAGGTCAACATAGTTATATACTCCTCAATGCCTCCAGGCCAAAGTGTAGCAAAAGTACCCGCCAAACATAGTGTGACCGGGTGGGCCCGGCGGGACTCAGTGCCAGGCCCACCCAACGGTCGGCTTAGCTCACCCCGGTTAGCTCATCGGAGCGTCAGCAGACCAAATCACAACCATCTTCGACCTGAGCGAAAGCGGCGGCTAGAATCACCTGACTTCCTTGTAGATCGTATAGAAGTCATAGTTGGCGCTGTAGGCCGGGTTGTAGACCACGCCTTTGACCCAGTCTCTGTAGACCCGGTGCTCTTCGGGCTCGATGTAGAAGACCGCCACCGCGTACTCGTAGGCGAGATCCTGAAGTTTGTAGTAGAGTTCCTGGCGCTTGGCGTTGTCATAGGTGCTGATGGCCTGTTCGATCAGAGCATCGAACTTGGCCTTGGCAAGGTCGACCATACCCTGGCCCGTATAACCCGCGAAGGCCCCGGCGGAGTGCATGTAGGGCATGTAGAAGTTATGGGCGTCGGGGAAGTCCATGTGCCAGCCCATGAAGAAGACCGGCAGGGCGGAGGCACGCAGCTTGCTAAGATACGTGGACCACTGCATGCCCTGGACGTCGATCTTGAACTTCGGGTTTATAGACTCGATGTTGGCCTCGAGGATCTCCGCCGCCGTCTTGCGCTGCTCGTTACCGGTGTTGTAAAGGATCGTGAGCTTGAACCCCTTCTTCCAGAGCTCGCCGCCAAAAGCTTGCTTGAACTCCTCCTCTGCTTTCTTCAGATCGAAGGAGTACCAAGGCCTATTCTTATTGACGAAGGGGAGAACGGCCGGTGCCGGACCGTAGGGCTTGCTGCCCGCACCCATCGCAACTTCTTTGATGTAGGTTTCGTAGTCGAACGCGTAGTTGAATGCTTTGCGTACATGAATGTCGGCGAAGAAATCCGGGGGTACACCGTTGCCATCGAGTTTGCCGCTGCCGACTATGTCTTCATTGCCCTGCACGGGGATGGTGTAGTTGAAGAGCAGCGCGGTGTTGCCGATGTAGGGCAGATGCTCCTTGACGACGATGCCCTTGACGTTCCTGATCTGGTCGAGATACTGCTGCTGGATGACCGCAGCATCGGCCTCGCCCGTCTGGAGCATCAGCATACGTGTGTTGGCCTCTTCAACGTACTTGATGAAGACCGTTTCCAGCTTGGCGGGACCACGCCAGTAGTCATCGAATCTCTTCAGGATGATCTGCCCGGCGTTCCTATCCCAGGTGAGGAGGCGGAAGGGGCCGGTGCCCATGGCTTTCTGGTAGAGTGTCATCTCTTCCTTGGCCTGATCATACCACTTGGGCCAGGTAGTGGCCTTGCCATCCCAGGCGCCGTTCTCCACCATCCACTTCTTGTTTACAATCGAGCTCCAGCTGCCGCCCTTGGCCAGGATCTGGAGGAATGCCGGGTATGGCTTGGCCAGGTGGAACACGACGTAATCGCCTTCGACCTCGACGGTCTTGTCGATTATGTCATAGACCTTTTGAACCACCTTGGCGTCGAGCTTCTTGGCATCGAAATCCTTCGCGTCCACCCCCGGGCCACCAGCCTTCGCGATGACCTCTCGGAGTGTTTGTACGCCAAGGAGCGGTTCAAAGAACATCCATACCGGCCCGCCGGCGGGATCGGCCAGCATGGCCCGCTCGAAGGTATACTCGACGTCGGCGGGGGTGAGGACGTCCCCGTTATGGAACTTGACCCCCTTGCGGATCGGGAACTTGACGGTGAGTCCATCCTGGGAGATCAGACCGTTGGCTTTGCTCGGAACCTGCGTGGCTAGCATGGGAATGATCTTGTCGAGGCTGCCGCCTTCGTAGGCAACCAGGTTGTCGTAGAGCTGATGGATCACTTCGCCGCTAGCCGTGTCGTACGCATAAGCAGGATCAAGGGAGTCTACGTCTCCGAACGTCACGAACACAAACGTCTTCGGGTCGGTTGCGGCGGCCAAGGCCGGTACCCCCAGCGCGAGCAACAGTAACGCACTGACGACCGCAATGTACAGCTTGAACCTCATACTACTACCTCCTTCTTCTTCCAGGCTTTCCGCCCAGATATCGCTAACCTACCGGTCATGCCCCCTTTTCCACGGGTATACCGGCCAGGCTTAGCTCCGCAGCACGGTGGCAAGCGACCAGATGATCGTTGCCGTTGATAGGGGCAAGAGTAGGGGCCACATGTATACAGACATCCCGAGCGTATCGGCATCGGGGATGGAAAGAACAACCAGGAGGCGGGTTGGCCGGACTTGGCACATCACCTTCGAGGATAATCTGCTCGAACTTGATATCGGGGTCGGGTACGGGTATAGCGGAAAGGAGTGCCTCCGTATAGGGATGTCTAGGGCTGTCGAATATAGCGTCCACGTCTGCTATCTCTACGATCTTACCGAGATACATCACGGCCACTCTATCGCTTATGTGCTGGACGACCGAGAGGTCGTGGGCGATGAAGAGGTACGTAAGCCCGAATTGCTCTTGGAGGTCGTCGAGAAGATTCAGCACCTGGGCTTGGATGGACACGTCCAGAGCTGAAACAGGCTCGTCGCATATCACCAATGAGGGGTTAAGAGCCAGAGCCCTGGCGATGCCTATCCGCTGTCGCTGGCCACCGCTGAATTCGTGGGGGAACCTGTTCATATGGTGCGATCCGAGTCCGACTGCCTTGAGGAGTTCTTCGACGCGGTCATACCTCTCGCGCTTGCTCTTCATTCCTTGAGCTTCCAGGGGTTCGGCAACGATATCGCGGATTCGCATGCGCGGATTGAGCGAGGAGTAGGGATCCTGGAAGATTATCTGCATGTAACGGCGCAGGCGGGGTACGGTTCGCGAGTTCACCTCGACCCACTCATCGCCCAGGTTGAGCCAGATCTGTCCGGCGGTGGGGGTGATCAGGTGCAAAATTGCCTGGCCGGTAGTGGTTTTCCCGCACCCGCTCTCCCCCACGAGGCCTAGGGTCTCGCCTTTACGGAGAAAGAAGTCCACTCCATCCACGGCTTTGACCCAACCCATCGGCCTGCGAAAGATTCCCTTGAGAATGGGGAAATACTTCTTGAGGCCTTTGACCTCAAGCAAGATATCCGACTCAGACGCAGGGATACGACTTGCCAGCATCGTGGATGCAACTGAGGCTGACGTATCGGCTTTCGCGTTACAATCTTCGGCCATTCGAAGTATCCCTTCCTAACATAACATACCTTCTCAGGGGCTTTCAAAACAGTCTTCAAGTGTAAAGCCAGCATCTGACCTCATGTTGGCCGTTCAACTTGACGACCGGGGGCGCCTCCCGGCACCGATCGTGAAATCGCGGGCACCTTGGGCCAAAGCTACAACCTGGCGGCAGGTCGGCAGGGTTAGGGACGACACCTTCGATGGGAACGAGCCGCGTTCGGCGGGCACCCAACCGGGGGATGGAGTTGAGGAGCCCGATCGTGTACGGGTGGGCCGGCTCGCGGAAGACGGTACGGACATCAGCGTATTCCACTATCTTGCCCATATACATGACTGCCACATGGTCGCACATTCGAGCGACGATGCCCAGGTTGTGGGTGATCATGATAATGGACATGTGATACTGCTGCTGGAGCTTGCGCATAAGGTCGAGGATCTGGGCCTGGATCGTCACGTCCAGGGCGGTAGTGGGTTCATCGGCTATCAGGAGCGTCGGGTTGCATGAGAGTGCCGTCGCGATCATCGCCCGCTGCCGCATACCGCCGCTCATCTGATGCGGGTATTCCCTGGCCCGTTGTTCGGGGCTGGGTATGCCTACCTTGTCGAGCATCGCGACGGCAATCTCCCAGGCCTGCTTTTTGCTCACCTTTTGGTGGAGGATGATGGCTTCGGCGATCTGGAACCCCACGGTGAGCGTGGGGTTGAGGGAGGTCATCGGCTCCTGAAAGATCATTGCGATCTCATTTCCCCTGATGTTGCGCATCACCAAACCTTTGGGGTCTTGACGGGCAATATCGATGATCCCCTTCTCACCGCGGTTATACAGAATTCGTCCCGAATGGATCTTCCCCTTGGGCCCCGGCACCAGTTGCATGATGGAAAGGGCAGTAACGCTCTTACCGCACCCGCTTTCGCCCACCAGGCCAAGCACGCGCTGGCGGCCGACCGTAAACGACACTCCATCCACGGCACGCACTACCCCTCCGTCAAGGGTAAAGTACGTCCGCAAGTCATCCACCTTGAGGAGGGTATCCGCGTCCACGGCCGGCAGATTGCCCTCTGCCTTGCTTCGTTCGGCACGCTCCAGCGCATTCTTTTCGTTAGCTTTAGCTTTCAACCGCACTGCCATCGTGGTCGTTCAAACCTCCACTGCAAGGCCTCGTACCAGAATGCTGCGGGTGCTCGGATGAATTAACCACAGAAATACTCTATCGTCATGCCAGAGTCCTGCACGACCCGCCGGGAAGTTAGCAGGTTTTTCTGCCCGCCCGGGCCAGAAGATCCCTCCCGGCGGGGCCGACATCAGCGGTACCCGCGTTGAACTGCTCAGCTTCTGCTGAGCTCGTACTGGCGAAGGCGAACCGAGAGGCGGTCAAGGCCGATCAGGCGCTGTATCTTGCCCGGCAGGCCCCCCCAGAGCAACTCGCCCTCGGCGGCGATCACGCCAATTTCTGGATTGACCCAAAGATCGATCACCTCTTGCGTGCCGAATTCGTCGCCTCTCTCGAGGTGAACGTGATACGCCTGGAAGCGACCGGCGGGGACTTCCAGCGTCTCCAGGCCGACGACGTATCCAGAAGCGGCGGCCCACCCGGTGTTCGGGTCGTTAGCCTGGCGGGGGCTCGGGTTGGCAGCCCCAGGGGACTTCAGGTCGCCGGACGGGAGCGGGGGAGACCCTCCTGCTGGAGACGGGGGAAGCCCTGGCGGTGGCGGTGGCCACGGTGCGGGCATAGTGTGGGGCGCGACCCCGAGCGGGCCGTCCCGAACCAGGCCCTCCCACGCCCAACGACCGGCTTTCGGCAGCGGTGAGGGCATGGTGTATTCGGGCCTGGGATACGAGTAAGTGGTCCGCATGACCCCAAAAGCGGCGAATGAACGCTCCCAGGTGAAAAGGTGGCCGGGAACGAGCTCGAGCAACTCCTCATAGGCAAGCCCTTTGACCTTGAGACGCCACCGGTAGAAGGTTCGGCAAGAGCCCCCCTCCATCGGGATCTCCGTCCTTTCCAGCATCTCCACGACCACTCGACCGAGGTTCGAGTCATATTCCCAGCGGCTTCCGGCTCCGATACTTGTATTGCCGGGGACCAGGAAGGCAGAACAGGGGGTGGCGAAGACGAGAGGAGCGAAAAAAGCGGCCAGAAGTAGAAAAACCGCCGGCATTGGCGGACCGGTGATCGGTGTCTCGGCGTGCTCCACCAAATTCGTCCTGCCCCTCCCGGTTATCCGGCTACTGGCCACCGGTCGCCTGGTTGACCAGGTGAACCAAGTACAATCCCTCAAGGGTAAGGAACGGTTCAACCGTGTCGATGACACCGGTATGTGCAGCTACCAGCGACGCCAGGCCCCCGGTTGCAATCACCCGCAGGCGGGCCGCGTGGTTTAGTCCCAGCGCCCGGGCGATCCGAGCCACTATGCCTTCGACCTGGGCGGCCGCCCCCAGCACTATTCCGGCCTGGATGGCTTCCACCGTCGAGCGGCCGATGGGGCCGGGGGGAGCAGAAAGTTCAACTTTGGGGAGACGGGCGGTTTTGTGGAAGAGCGCTTCCACCCCGGAAACCAACCCCGGGGCGATCACGCCGCCAACGAACGCTCCTTCCCGCCCCTTACCCGCCACGACGTCGAAAGTGATCGCCGTTCCAAAATCAACCACCACCGCCGGTGCGCCGAAGCGATGGAGCACCGCCACGCTATTGAGCAGCCGGTCGATGCCGATCTCGTTGGGATGCGGGTAATCGATCCGCACCCCCGCCCGCAACACGTGTTCGGCCCGTACCATGAGGGGCGCGGACGCTTCGGTGAAAAGCTCACGACAGGCGGCGGCAAAGGCCGGCTCAACGGGGGGAACGACGCTCCCGATGGCGACGGCCCGCACCCGGGCCGGATCAAGGTGACGTAGGGAGAACAGCGAGTGCAGGAGCGCTACGGTTTCGTCCACCGTGCGTGAACTGCTGGTGGCAATGCGCCAGCTTACTATCGGTTGCCCTTCGGATGGAGGCCTGCTGTGCTCCAGTGAAGCAGCCCGGCCTTCTTCTTCTGAACGCGACGAACCGTGCGCCGACGAGCGGGGACCCGGGTAAACGGCCAAAACCGTTTGCGAGTTACCTATGTCGACTGCAAGGACGTACGAGGTTGAACTCTCCATAGACTTCGTTGAACTCTCCATAGACTTCTCCAGCATTTCCGCTCCTAATGAAGGCCCGGTGGCACCCCGTGTATAGTTCCTGCTGAACGGGCGGACTCCTCTCGCCTTGAACTCGAGGTGTCCCACCTCCGTGCGTAATGACGTACTCCTCAAGGCCCAGTTCGAACGCTTGCATTCCGCCCCCCGTTCTACGTGTCCACCGCTAGTGAGGGTGTCGGAAGCCCCCGTGAGCCCAGCCATGTCGCCCCGACCGACCTATCTCGCTCCGACGAGGAGCACTGGTGCGCCCTGGACGCGGGCCTGCTTCAGGGCCAGCAATGCCTCCGGAAGAGCTTCGAAGGGGAATACTTCGACCTCGGCACGCAGATGAGCAGTGCGTACCAGCTCGATGAACTCATAGGCATCCTGCCGGGTGACGTTCGCCACCGAGCGCAAGGTACGTTCTCGCCACAGGAGCGGGTACGGAAACTCCGGCACTTTGTCCAGGTGAACTGCATTTATGGCCACCGTGCCCCCCGGCCTGGTCAAAGCCAGCGCCCGAGGGATGACCGCCCCTACCGGTGCGAAGCTGATGACCCGGTCACAGATACCGGCGTCAAGCCCGCCGCCCCGCCGATCGCCCGCCGGCCGATCGCGCGCCGGCCGGTCGCCACCCGGCCACCCCGGCCGCCCGCCAGCCGGCCAGGCGCTGCCGGGCCGATCGGCGGGGGTTTCGTCCAACCCGCCGGCCCAGGCGGCTCCTAAGCGTCTTGCCAGCTGCCGGTGCTTTTCGCTGCGGGTGAAGACGAAGACAGTACAGCCCCAATGGCGAAGCACCTGTATCACCAGGTGGGCGGAGGCGCCGAAGCCGATGAGTCCTATGGTTTCCCCGGGCCGGACTCCGGCCACCTTCAGCGAGCGGTACCCAATCATGCCCGCGCAGAGCAAGGGGGCCACCTCGGGGGCCGCCCCAAGCTCCGGAGGCAGCGGGATTACAAAATCCACGGGTGCGATCACGTACTCGGCAAAGCCGCCATCGACGTGAAGACCGGTAAAACGGGCGTTCTGGCACAGATTTTCCAGCCCCGAGCGGCAGAACCGGCACCCGCCACAGGCCGAGTAAAGCCAGGTCAGCCCGACCCGCCGGCCTATTTCCAGCCCGCCAGCGGTCTCAGTAAGCGAGGCCGCGGCCGGTGCACCGGTGAGCGCAGCGCCCGGTGCGGCGGCCGGTGCACCGCCCCCTGCAGCGGCCGGCGTTCTTGGGCCGATCGCGTCGATGATGCCGACTACCTGGTG
Organism: Bacillota bacterium; assembly: GCA_012839805.1. Taxonomy (GTDB): domain Bacteria; phylum Bacillota; class Limnochordia; order Limnochordales; family DUMU01; genus DUMU01. The sequence continues at coordinate 31,976 of DUMU01000045.1, forward strand.
ACCGGGAGTTAGGGGGAGGTGGGCGGCCGGCAGTTCACCTTCGGCGATGTGAAGGTCGGTGTGGCAGACACCGCAAGCTTCGACCCGTAGCCTGACTTCACCGGGGCCGGGCACAGGTAGCGGCACTTCTTCAAGGCGGAGCGGCACCTTCTCCTCTCCCAGCGGCTGCTGGCTATGTAACCTCCAGGCCCTCATTCGGGCGTCACCTCGGTCTGCCTTGCGCCGCCCGTTCTCGGTACGGGCGCGGCCCCGGGCGCCGGCGCCTGTACCGGCCGCCGGAGTCCGTACCGTCGGCCGGCTTCTCGGGGCGGTCACAGGCGATTATGCCCCCTCGCCCTGAGAGAGGTGAGTGCAAGGGGACGAGAGTTTCTACTGGCCCTGTTCGGCGGCAAGAGCTCTCGGGAAGAGGATGTTATTCTCTTTATGTATGTGCATGTGCAAGTCCTGCTCGAGCCAGGCCAGGGCGGTGAGCAAGGCGCGGTAGGAGTTGCAGGCATCTGCCGGAGGCGCATAGCCGCCGGTCAACTCTCTCATCTTTGCCAGAGCCTGACCGGCGGACTCATGTTCCATCTCCATGACCCGGATCGGATTGACGAGCGAACCTAAACGGAATCCCGAAGATTCCTGGCCCCTCGTCTCCAGCTCCCGGATGGTGGGGAAGAGGACTTGTTCCTCTTTCATCAGATGGCTCACCAGTTCGTCCCGTAAGCCGCCGAAAACCCCCTGTACCTCGAGCAGTTCAGGATGTCTCTCCTCGTGGACTTCCACCACCCTGGCGAGGAGGGCTTCAAGACGCGGTAGCTCCTCGTAAAGGTACCGGTGGTGCGTGGCTACGATGTGGTCACAAAGCTCGGCTAGGGAAGCCGCGGTCCAGCCGGTGGCGCCGGCCTCTGCTTCTGCCTCTGTCTCCGCCTCTGCCCCTACTCCTGCCCTTGTCTGCGCCTCGGCTGCTTCTTCCACGGCCTGCAACGTTGCTACCACCGTGCGAACGTCCAGTCCCTTCTCCTGGCAAGCCTGCGCCAGCGTCTTGCGGCCGCCGCAACAGTAATCGATGCCCAGCCGCTCGAAGATACGGGTGCGGTCGGGCCGTTCGGTGACCAGCTCCGCTACGGTCTTCTGTTCATTTATGGTGCTCATGGCTTGACCTCCTCCTCATCCTCATCGGATGTGGCAACGGCCCGTGCCCGGCGCCTCCGGCGACCGCCCGCTGCGCGGTGCAGGCCCTTGACCCCGATTGAGGGTAGTAGGGTATTAAGGACAAGAAGAGTTTCTTATCCGGTTTACAAGAGCATACCGCGCGGGTAAAATGGACGTCAAGATCCAATTTGTACTTCGCCCTCCCGCGGGCAGACAAAGGTGGGCTCATGTTCTCACAGACCGTGGAGTATGCGCTGCGGGCTATGGTTCACCTGGCCGAAGCGGCCCCTGCCCCCCGGACCAATCGGGAGATATCTGCCGCTACCCGAGTACCCCTGGGCTATCTGGCCAAAGTCATGCAGAGCCTGGCCCGGGCCGGGCTGGTCGTTTCGCAACGCGGAATCGGAGGAGGGTTTGGGCTCACCCGGCCGCCGCAAGAGATAACCATCTACGATGTGGTTCAGGCGGTCGATCCGCTAAAGCGCATCACCCGCTGCCCTCTGGGGCTCCCCGCCCATAGCGAGCGCCTTTGTACACTCCACCGACGGCTGGACGAGGCCATCGCCATGGTGGAACGATCTTTCCGGGAGACCTCGCTCGCCGACTTGACCGCTAAGGAAGGCACATTTCCCGGCTGTGACGGGCCCGGCGTCGGGACGTTGACCCGTTTCCGACCGGGGTGTTAGACTCGACCGGGGGTGAACCGGGACCGGTGAATCAACCTTATGGACAAAGTGGACAAACTCGCCAGGGCTCGAGCTCAGCTGCCGGTGCTGCGACCGCCGGCGCTACGAGCGGCGGCGTTGCGACCGGTGGCGCCGCGGCCGTCGACGAGGCGGGCCTCCCGGTGAAGGCCCAGATTCTCGATGAAGATGGGATCCGGCGGGCTCTGGTCCGCATGGCCCACGAAATCATCGAGCGTAACCGAGGCGTGGCCGGACTCGGCCTCGTAGGAGTTCATACGCGGGGTATTCCCCTGGCACAGCGGTTAGCTCGTGAGATAGGGCGGATCGAAGGCATCACACCGCCGGTGGGCACTCTCGACATCACACTTTACCGGGATGACCTCAGCACCATCGCTCGCCATCCGGTGGTCAAGGAGACCAAAGTCCCCTTTGCGGTCGAAGGTTGCCGCATCGTGCTCGTGGACGACGTGATCTACACCGGCCGCACGGTGAGGGCCGCCCTGGACGCCCTCATCGATCTGGGGCGGCCGCGGGCGATCCAGCTGGCGGTTTTGATCGACCGCGGTCATCGAGAACTGCCCATCCGTCCCGACTATGTGGGGAAGAACGTGCCCACCTCCCACCGGGAGATCGTCTCGGTGCGCCTGTGGGAGACGGACGGGGAAGAAAGGGTGGTGATCCTGGAGCGGCCGCCGGGCCGGGAACGTGGAGATGAAGACCGTTCATCGTGAACGGTGACCCGGCAGAAATGGCAGCGCAAGGACGAGATGGAGAAAAGCAGTCCCTTTACCTTTAAGTCCGGTCCTGTGAGGCTGGAAAGGGAAGAGGGCAAACATGAACCGAAACCTCATGTATGCTTTCTACCGCCAGCCTCCTACGAAGAAGGAGGCTTTTTCAATGGGTAAAAAGAAAGCAGCCATTGCGGCGAACGACCGGCGGCGGGCAATGCCGGCGACTCCTGCCGGGCGGGCCAGGCGGGCAGTTTATGACGTTAATGAACGGCCGCCGGTTCGGCGGTTGATTCCCCTCGGCTTACAGCACCTCTTCGCCATGTTTGGCGCCACAGTCCTCGTTCCCATCCTGACGGGCCTGAACACGCAAGTAGCCCTCTTCACGGCCGGAGCTGGCACCCTTCTCTTCATCCTGATCACGCAGGGGAAGGTGCCGGCCTATCTCGGTTCATCCTTCGCCTTCATTGCTCCCATCATCGCCGTATCGCAGGCGTATGGCGCAGCGTACGCCCTGGGAGGGGCGGTCGCCGTCGGCCTCGTTTACGCCCTGGTGGCCGCCGTCATCCGGTTCGTGGGGACCGGCTGGCTGCAGCGGGTTCTCCCCCCGGTGGTCGTGGGCCCGATCATCATGGTCATCGGGCTCGGGCTCGCGGGCAGCGTGATTGCCGCCGCCGGGCTCAACCGGCCGGGACTCAGTCTCGCCGACGTCAACGTTCAGATCACGCTCTTTACTGTGGCCGCGACGGCGGTGGCCACCGGATTCTTGCGGGGCTTCTTCGGCCTGATCCCGGTCCTCATCGGAATCGTGAGCGGATACACCTTTGCTCTCCTGCGGGGAGCGGTTGACTTCACGCCCGTCCTGAACGCCCGGTGGTTGATGGTTCCGGCGTTCCAATTCCCGCAGTTCAGCTGGGCCGCCGTGGCGGCCATCGTCCCGGTGAGCATCGTCACCCTGGCGGAGCACCTGGGTGATGTTCTGGTGCTTTCCAACGTCACGGGCCGGGACTTCACCCGTGACCCCGGGCTTCACCGCACGATCCTGGGCGACGGCCTGGCCACCTCCCTCGCCGGTCTGCTCGGCGGGCCGCCCAACACGACCTACGGGGAGAACATCGGCGTCATGGCGGTCACCCGGGTATATTCGGTGTGGGCGGTGGGTACGGCCGCCATCATGGCCATTGCCCTGGCTTTCATCGGCAAGATGGGGGCGATCCTGAGCACCATCCCCAGTCCGGTGATCACGGGGATGAGCATCGTCCTCTTTGGTACGATCGCGGCCTCCGGCATGCGCAACCTTATTCACAACCAGGTCGATTTCGGTGAACGCCGGAATCTCATCATAGCTTCCGTCATCCTGGTGCTCGGTATCGGCGGGGCGAAGCTCACCATCGGTAGCGTTCATCTTGAGGGCATGGCGCTGGCCGCTCTGGCCGGGGTACTGCTCAACCTGCTGATGCCCGGGGAGAAGACGAAGGAAGGGACCTCCGGTCAAGTGCAGCCGGAGTCACCGCCGCCGCAGGTCCAGGCGGTAGAAGCGTAAGGACAGGCGCACGTCCAGGTGCAGGCCAATGCCAAGGCCGGGCGCAGGTACAGGTCCGGGCACAGGCCCGGGCACGGGCGCAGGCGCAGGTGCAAGCGCAGGTGCGGGTGTGAAGGGCGGGGGCGGGTGGACGGACAAGGCTGGGGGAGGACGATGAAATGCCCTTTCAACGGAAGGACTTGCTCGGTCTGGAGGATCTGACGCGATCCGAGATCGAAGAGATACTCGACACTGCCCGGCCGATGCTGGAGGTCTTCAGCCGGCCGGTAAAGAAGTACCCCACCCTGCGGGGACGCATCATGGTCAACCTCTTCTACGAGCCGAGTACCCGCACCCGTACTTCTTTTGAACTGGCTGCCAAAGCCCTCAGTGCTGACGTAGTGAATATCGCCGTGTCGACTTCCTCGGTCACCAAGGGGGAAAGCCTGGCGGACACGGCCCACACTCTGGAGGCGCTGGGGGCCGATTGGATCGTCCTGCGGCACAGCTCCTCGGGAGCACCCGCGTGGCTTGCCCGCCGGGTGCGGGCGGGGGTCATCAACGCCGGAGACGGTTCACACGAACACCCAACCCAGGGACTTCTTGACCTGTTCACCCTTCGGCAGCGCAAGGGCCGGATCGAGGGGTTGCGGGTTGGAATCGTCGGCGACGTGCTTCACAGCCGGGTCGCCCGTTCTGATATCTGGGGCTTAACCAAACTTGGGGCGCAGGTAGTACTCATCGGACCGCCGACCCTGGTGCCTCCCGGTATCGAGCGGATTTTGGATAAAAACCCGGTCCACGCTGCCGAGCCCCCCATAACGGTCGCTTACGACCTGAAGGAAGTGCTGCCGGTGCTGGACGCGGTGGTGGTACTCCGGCTGCAACTCGAACGGCAAAAGCGGGGTCTTTTCCCCAGCGTCGAGGAGTACAGCCGGCTCTACCGCCTCGACTCCGAGCGACTGCGAGAGTGGGGGGCGAAACCGGACCTGGTGGTCATGCACCCCGGGCCGGCCAACCTGGGCCTTGAAATCAGCGAAGAGCTCGCCAACTCGGACCGTTCCGCCATTCGTGAACAGGTTCGCAATGGGGTGGCGGTGCGGATGGCGGTGCTATATCTGCTGGCCGGGGGGACGGTTACGGGGTGAGCCGCACGGACGGCTCTGACTCGGCCGGGGCGAAGGCGTCAGAACGGCATGGTGCATGCAACAGGACCTGGACAAAAAACCCCGAAGGGTGTACCGGGGGGCTTAAGGAAGATGAGCGATGAAAGAAACTAACTCCCCGCGCAACTGGTGGCTGCGGGGCGGGCGAGTGATCGACCCGGCTCACGACCGGGACGAGCGGGCCGACGTTTGGATCGTGGACGGTCGCATCGCCGCCATCCGCCCGGTGGAGGAAGCCCGGCGCGGGGGTCCCGGCGGTGCTTCGGCCGGTGCGATCTCTGATAACGAGGACGGTGGAGGCAGGTCCGGCCACGAGGCCGGGAGTGCCGGTGACGAAGAACTCCGGGCCGCCCTGGGCGCGGCCGTCGGGACTTTAGCCGGCCTCCAGACGCTGGACGCAGATGGTCTCCTCGTCTTGCCGGGGCTGGTCGACATGCACGTTCACCTGCGCGAACCCGGGCAGGAGCGTAAGGAGACCATCGCCACCGGGGCCCGGGCGGCCCTCGCCGGCGGGTTCACCTCCGTGGCTTGCATGCCCAACACGGAACCTGCCCTGGATAACGCCGCCGCCATCCGCTTCGTTCGGGAACGCGCCGCCGCGGCCCGAGCTGCTCGCGTCTACCCCATCGGCGCCATCACCAAAGGGCGCCGGGGTGAGGAGCTTGCGCCCGTCGGAGAGATGGTCGAGGCCGGCGCGGTGGCCATCTCCGACGACGGTAACCCGGTGGCCGACGCGGCGCTCCTTCGCCATGCCCTGGAATACAGCCTGCGCTTCGGCATCCCCGTGATCGAGCACTGCGATGACCCGACCCTCTCCGCGGGCGGTGTGATGAACGAAGGCCCCACGGCCCTTCGCCTTGGCCTGCGGGGCATCCCCGCCGCCGGGGAGGTGAGCTGCGTCTTCCGAGATTGCCTCCTGGCCGAGCTCGCCGGCACGGGAGCCCGGCTTCACATCGCCCATGTTTCCACCGCGGGGGCGGTGGAGGTACTGCGGTGGGCACGTTCCCGGGGCATTCAAGTTACGGCGGAAGTCACTCCCCACCATCTACTGCTTACCGAAGAGGCGGTAGCCAGTTCCGGATACGATCCCGACACCAAGGTGAACCCTCCGCTGCGCACGGAAGCCGACCGCCGTGCGCTTCTGGCCGCCCTGCGGGAAGGCCTGATCGACTGTATTGCCAGCGATCACGCTCCGCACATGTCCGAGGAGAAGAACGTAGAGTACGATCTGGCTCCCTTCGGCATAGTGGGCCTGGAAACCACCCTGGGCCTGGTCGTGACCGACCTCATCGCCCCCGGCCTGTTGACCTGGAGCGATGCGGTGTGGCGCCTGGCCGCCGCCCCGGCCCGGGTCCTCGGCCTTCCTGGGGGAGCCGGCACCCTGGGCCCGGGCGCCGTCGCCGACGTGGTGCTGGTCGACCCCGAGGCCGAATGGGTGGTCGAACCCGGCACATTCTACTCCCGCGGTCGCAACACTCCGTTCCGGGGGCGGGAGTTGAAGGGGCAGGTAATCTACGCTTTCGTCGGCGGTGAACTGCGTTTCGACCGCACTCGCGGCGGTTTTTTAACCTGAAGTCGGCGCTGCCAACGGGGGCTGGTCAAGCTGAACTCGAGTGAGCTGAACTTCGGTGAACGGTTAGCGGCTGCCGTAACCCGGAAAGGCAGCTTCCTGGTGGTGGGAATCGATCCCCGGCTGGATCGGCTTCCCTCGCCGGTACTGGATGCCAGCCGGCGGTTGTACGGGCACTGGTGGGAAGGGGCGGCCAACGCGCTCCTGCGGTTCGGCCGGGGCGTGGTGGAGGCGGTGGCCCCCTTTGCCGTCGCGGTGAAGCTGCAGATAGCATTCTATGAGATGTACGGTTGGTGGGGGCTTGAGGCCTACTCGCAAATCGCGGCCTACGCCCGGGAACTCGGGCTCATGGTGATCGGCGACGTCAAGCGGGGTGATATCGCGTCCACCGCCGAGGCTTATGCCGCCGCTCACCTGGGAGAAGTGGTATTGCCGGGCGGCGAGAAAACCGCGGGGCTGTTCAATGTGGATGCAATCACCATCAACCCCTATCTCGGTAGCGACGGAGTGCTGCCGTTCGTGCGGCAGGCAGTTCAACATGGCCGGGGTGTGTTCGTGCTGGTTCGCACCTCCAACCCTTCCGCCGGTGAACTGCAGGATCTCACCGTCCAGCCACCGGATTCTGCTGCCCGGCCGCCGGGTCTCCCCGCCCGGCCGCGGGCGGTGCGCCTGTGGGAGCAGGTGGCGGCGTTGGTCCGCCAATGGGGTGAGCTGGCCGGCACCCCGGGCGGGGAGGTAGACGACGCGGGCGTCCGGCGGGCCGGGGCGGGAACCGGAGGGCAGGCCTTGAACCGGGGGAGCGGAGAGCAGCCCTTCGGGCCGGTGGGGGCGGTGGTGGGGGCGACTTACCCCGAGGACCTGGCCCGGGCTCGAGAACTCCTGCCCAACCAGTGGATACTCGTGCCCGGATACGGGACGCAAGGAGCTACGGCCCGGGATGCGGTTCAGGCGTGCTGCCCGGGTACCCGGCTGGGAGCGCTGGTCAACGCCGGCCGGAGCATCATCTATGCCTTCTCTGAGCCCCGGTGGATGGAGGGCCGCAAACCTTCACAGTGGGCCAAAGCCGTAGCTGCCGCGGCCCGCCACGCCCGTGACGAACTGCTCGCGGCCGCGGACACAAGACATGCGTAGCGCTTACTAGAGGAACGGGGTGGTTACATGCGTTGGTGGACGTGGTTGCCGGCACCATGGTCGGATACGAGGACGGTCTGGGAAATCGATGGCGTATAGGGTTGGATCATGGGCATCATGATGCTGCTTTGGATGGCCTTGCCGTTGATACTGATCGCGATCGGCATCTACCTCCTGGTACGGGTCTCGCCAGGCCGGTCGGGCCAGGTTCAGTCACCGCCCCCGCCATCACGACCCACTTCGACCGCTCTTGCGATTCTTGCTGAACGGTACGCCCGGGGTGAGATCAGCACCGAGGAGTACCGGGCGATGCGCGCTGAGCTTGAAGGCGCGGACAGAGCAGGTACTGGAGGAGTACAGTCATAGGCCCCATTGGGTAGTGTTCAGTTCGAAAGCAACGGAGGTTTGCCCGGCAAGTACTTGACAGCCATGGCGGTAAGATAACCTGTTGACTTCCCCAGCCTGCGGTGGTAATCTAATGGAAGATTAGCAATCGTTTTCCACACGCACGCAGGACATCATGCCATCCCGGTGAGCCGCGCCTGCTAAACAACGCCGTCCGGTTACCCGTGTCCGTTCGGCAAACGATTACTACCGCCGGGACGCCCGAGATAACGCCGAGGAGGGAGGGGATACAAGTCGCGTGCACCTGTACGAGGGTAGCTGAAAGGATGGTGAGGTTTGCCGTCCGGATTCCGAGAACATCTGAGGAGGGAGCGGAATGCTTCGGCGAGGTTGTTGGCGGACCGCTTTGGCTCGCGGATTGGCGACAGGACTCCTGCTCTCCGGCATGCTCTGGTCGGCACAGGATGCCGAGGCCAGGAAAGTCACTCTGGAAGGCTGGGACTACGTCAAAGAACGCGTGGACCTCTACCAGAAAAAGGCCGACGAGTACCACAAGCTGCACCCGGATGTGGAGATCAAATTCACCACGGTGCCGTTTGGCGAGTACTTCAGCAAGATCCTCACGTCCATGGCGGGTGGAAGTCCGCCGGATATGTTCATCCACCACCCGTCGCAGGTCTCAAGCTTTGAAGGAATGTTGAGTCCGTTCCCGAAGGATCTGTTTCCGCTCGATAAGATGGACGATAATCTTGCTTTTACGGCCGGGTTCGTAGTAAACGGCGAGTTCTACCTCTATCCGGTTGGGCTCCTTTCGGCGCTGGTCTTCTACAACAAGGATCTCTGGGAAGAGGCCGGCATGGGGAATGTTCCTCAGACTTGGGCCGAGTTGCGTACGGCTGCTCGGAAGCTCACCCAGAAAGACGGCGGGGTGCTGAAGGTAGCCGGCTTCTCGTTTGCCAAGGAGATCAAGTACCTCTGGCCTGACCTGAACTACCAGATGGGCGGCTACCTGTTCAACGAGAAGAAGACAGGCGTGACGTGGGACACGCCGGAGGGTCAGAAGGCCATCGACCTGATCGACGCCATGTTGAGAGACGGGATCAGCGATCTGCCCAACCACCTGCTGGACTTCGCGGCGGGAAAGGCGGCTATGGAGTACGGTTGGGGCTGGAAGCGCGTTGGCTATTCGAAAGTCAAGGGACTCAGATGGGACGTATTCCAACTGCCCACGACAGACGGCGACAACTTCCCGGCGCGGGCCCGCAGCGCGGTCGCACTGGGTTTCTCGGTGCCGTACAATGTCCCGGCGGCCGACAAGGCGGAGACGTTCAAGTTCCTCCAATGGTTGTATTCCAGCGATGACTTCCTCGTCCAGCTAAACGAGCTCATGGGTACCGTCCCGACTCGTCGCAGCCTCTGGTCGCACTCGACCATCTTGAAGGACAACGTCTTCCGCACAACCGTGAAGCAACTGCCGTACACAGTCCTGCCAGGCGAGTTCCCCTCCTGGGTCGAGAGCATCCTGGACGAGATGCAGACGGCGATCACGGTGAAGGGAGTTGCCGCGCGGTTGGCTTTGAAGCAGGCGCAGGAGAAAGGTGACGCCTGGCTGAAGAAGGAACCGGCGGGTTGGGTCATCGAACGGGTGACAAGGCCGAGGAAGTAACCAAGCTTAGCAAGCGACGGCGGGTCGAACCGGGGCTGAGCTGCTCCGAGCAGGCTTACGGTTGACCCGCCATCCTTCGCGCTGCAATTGCGCCAGCTACTCAGCCAGTGTTCTTCCACGGAAGCACCGTGGCGAAATTATCCAGCGCCTAAAACGGCCCGGTTCGGTGCCCGGTTCTCCGGGTCCACTTTATTACTCAAGCCGGGAGGAAAGTGGGGCTCGATGCCGAACCCATGTTTGCGACAGAGGGGTGAGGGAATGCGGTTCGTTCACGCAGCCGATCTGCACCTCGACAGTCCCGTGGAAGGGGTTACAGCCGGCATGCCGGCCGAGCTCGCCCGGGAGGTACGGGAGGCAACCCTCACCACTCTGGACCGGCTGGTGCAACTGTGCAAGGAGGAGAGAGTTGACTTCCTGCTTTTGGCAGGCGACGTCTACGACCAGGCAGACCGGGGACTACGGGCCCAGATCCGCTTTCGCCGGGCGGTGGAGGAGCTGGAGCGGGTGGGGATTCCAGTGTTCCTGGTTCATGGCAATCACGACGACCTGGGCCATGATCAGCTACCGCTGGAATGGCCCTCCAACCTTCACGTCTTTCCTGCCGGCCAGGCGGACGCCCGGACGGTAAGCCCTGCGCCAGAGCAAGGTAAAGGAGCTGGATACACCGGGACGATTGCTCGAGTGTTCGGGATCAGCTACCCCCACCGGCAGGTTCGCGAGGATTATGCCGAGCGCCTGATCAGGTATCAACGGGCTGCTGGCCGGGCGGGTAGCCCGGCGGCGGAAGGCGAGCCGCGGGGTGGGCTCGCTACTGCACGCGGGGGCGAGCCGGTCGAGCCGGACGACGCCGCGGGGAGTTCTACCTGGGACATTGCTTTGTTGCACGCGAACGTAGACGGTTCACCGGAGGCGGACCCGTATTCCCCCTGCCGGCTGAGCGAGCTGGTGGCAGCCGGCGGGAAGCGCGGCTTCCAATACTGGGCCTTGGGGCACGTTCACGAGCGGCGCATCCTGCACCCCGGTGAACCGGTGGTGGCCTATCCGGGTAATCCCCAGGGCCGTGGGTTTGCCGAGCCGGGATGGCGAGGCGTCTATCTGGTATACGTGGGCGAGGAGTCCGGGAGCGACTGGAATAGTGCAGGCAGCCGCCAGGGCGGGGCGGGCGGGGTGAGGATCGACTTCGTCCCGTTACAGGCCGTGGTCTGGCACGTCGAGAGGATCAACCTGGAAAGCCCGCCGGGATGGCCCGGGGAAAAAGAGGCGGGTGGGGAAGCCGATGCGGAAGCGGTCACTCGTTACCTGGAAGAAGTAGTCCGGTTGGTGCGTGCTTCCTATTCCTTGCTACCGGCTTCGGCGCAGGGCAGGATCGGATACCTGCCAATCGGCGTGATCCTCGAGATCGAGCTCACCGGGCGAACACCTCTTTATGGCTGGTTGCGACGGCCCGACACCCAGGAAGAGCTCTTGCGGGTGACCCGAGACCTGCACAGCTCCAGTGGCCGGGAGGGTGCCGGGCCGTGGGTATGGCCAGCAAGGCTTCAGGTAAAGGTGAGGCCTCCCATCGATAAGGCGGAGCTGGCACAGGAGGATAGCTTTGCCGGCGAACTCGTGCGTTTGGCCGGGGCGCTGAAAGCCGCCCTTGCCGGCGGCCGGGAAGCGGCGCCGGGAGTACTCACCGTACGGCGCGGGCGCGAGGAGGCGGCTGCGGCGGCGAGTGATACCCTCTTCGAGCCGGGCGTGGCAGAGTCCGCCGGGGTCGAGATGGGCCGGGCCAGGGTTTCGCCTCGGGCTCTCCTGGACGACTGGCTGAGTGCCCTGCGGGGCAAGCCGGAAGCAGCCGAGATTTTGGCTTCAGTGACTCCCGAGGAGCTGCAGGCCTGGATCGAAGCGGCAGAAGATCGGCTCCTGGATCTGCTGGAAGAGGCCGCGCCGGCGGCGGGTAAGGATTGAGCCGGAAGGATCAGCCCACGAAGGAGCGACCGGGAAAGTGCGAGTCTTGCGGTTTGGGGTCGAGCGGTTCGGCTTTTTGCGGCAGCTGGTTTCTCCCGAGCTACCGGAGCAGGGGATCGTCGCCATTTGGGGGCTGAACGAAGCCGGCAAGAGCAGCCTGCTTCGCTTTTTCCGCCAGATCTTCTTCGGTTTCCAGCGGGACGCTTTGCCTCTCGACGGAAGCCGGCCGGCCGGATGGGTAGAAGTAAGTTCACCTTCGGGGGCGAGAGTACGGTGGGAACGGGGTGGCGATTCCCGGCGCCGGCGGGAGGAAGCCCGGCTTCTTTTGATCGAAGGTTCAGGGAGAACCGGCGCCGCCAAGGGCCACGACGGGGCATCGGAAGTCACGCCTGCTGACCTTTTGGGCCGGATTAAGGAGAAGGTCTACTCTAATGTATTCGCCTTTGGCCTCGACGAGTTGGAAAGGCTGGAAACTCTGAAGGAAATCGAGCTGGGCGCAACCCTGTACACGGCGGCGGGGCTGGGGGCGCTGGCGCTGAAGCTTCCTGACGTGGAGGAAACCCTGACCGGGGAATTGGAGCGGCTGATCGCTCCCCGGCGAACCAGTGCCCGTATTAACGCTCTCATCGGAGAGTTGCGACAGGTAGCCGGCTTGCAGAGGGAACTCAGGCAGGAGACGGGCGAATGGCGACGGGGACGGGAGAAGGAAGGGGAGCTGGCCGCGAGACTGGCTGAATTGCAGGCCGAGGAAGAACGCATCCGGGCGGCCATCGTTCAGGTAGAAAGGCGTATTCAGGCATGGCCCCACTGGCAGGGGCTGCTCCAGGCTCAGCAGGAAATGGCGGAATGCCCGGATTGGCCGGGTTTTCCGGCCGACGGGGTGGCCAGGCTCGACGCGATGGAGCGGGAGCTTGCCGAATTACAGGAGGAGTGGGAAAGGAAGGCCAGGACCCGGCAAGAGCTTGAAGAGAAGCTGGCGGCGATTCGGGTAGACGAGGAGATCCTGCGGGCGGCGGAAGGCTGGGAGCGGTTGCGGCAGGAGCAGGGCCGCTGGCAGGGTCTGCGGGAGGAGAAGGCCCGTCTCCAGCTCGATCTCGCTTCTGCTACCCGGCAAGCGGCAGAGGAAATGGCGCGGCTCGGCCCGGGGTGGAGCGAAGAGAGAGTCCGAGGGGTAGAGATATCGCTGGAAGTCGAGGAAGAGCTGGAGATCATCCGGAGCGCGAGCGAGCGGTTGGAGGAGCAGATTCGCGAAGCTAAGCGCCAGCTCCGGCTGTTCGGCACGGAAGGCGAAGATGCTGTTCAAGCTGATCCCGAAGGTCAGGGGAGTTCCCCCGGGCGGGCGGAGACAGTCGACGCGGCTGCCGGCGTTACGACCGGCGTTGGGGTTGAGAAGGGAGCGGCCGGCGAACCAGGCGAGGAGGACGCCGAAGGCCGGCTCGAAGCGCGGTACACGTTGCTGCGGCAGGCGAGGCACGCTTGGAAAGCCGCCCGGGCCGCGGCCGGCGAACTGGCTTCGGCCCGGCGTGACTACGAAGCATGGGAACGGGAGGAGCGTCGTTCCCAGGCGTTGGCGAAGGAGTGGAGCGAGCCGGGAGGGAAGCAGGGCGCGGCCGGCCGGACCGTCCGGAGCAGTAGCGCCGGCGTGATCGCCAGTACGGTGGTGGCCGGGGCGCTGCTGGCAGTGGCTTTGTTCTTTGCAGGAGTTACGAGCATGGTGGGGGCAATCATCCTGGGGAGCGCGCTCTTCCTGGTCCTGTTGACTACCATTCTCTGGACAAGGAAGGCGGGCGCCAGGAAGGAGGAAGAGCTTCGCCGCCACCTGGCTGCCACCCTCGCCCGGCCGCTCGTTCAGCTCGCAGCCGAAGGTGAACGTCTCCGCGCAGAGGTGCAAAGCGCTTCCGCCTGTTACGGCCAGCTGAGAGCCGAAGCTCTCCGGCTACTGGAGCAGGCAGGGATCGCCGGGGGACCGGGCGGGGCGCAGGAATCGACGGACGAAGCGATCGAGGACTGGGTCGAGTCTGAGCTGGAGAAGACCATAGCCGAGCTGCACCGGGTACGGGAGGCGAAACAGCGCCGGGGACAGGCCTACTCGGCGCTGCGGCTGGCGGAGCAGGAGGCGGCGCAAGTACGCCGGCGATGGCAGGCATTGGCGGAGCGCACTGGCCTGGATGCCTCCCTCTCTCCGGCTACGGCAGGACGCGTCCTGAATCAGGTCAAGGCGGTTCAGGGGGCGCTACGCAAGCGAGACGATGCCCGGGCCCGCCTGGACCAGGTGGAGGCGGAACTTGAGGGTTTCGTTCGCCGGTTCCAGCAAGCGGTGGTCGCGTCCCTACCCGCCAACGAGTCCGGGGTGGCCGGGACTGAGGATGCTTGCTGGGAGGAGCTCCCACGCTGGCTCCAACGCCTGGAGTCCGCCCGGCAGGCGGCTGCCGAACGGGACAGGCTCGGGGCTTTGCTCGACCAGGCCAAGGAGGCCGAGGAAGAAGTCAAGGTACGTCGGGATCGGATGGTCGAGGCGCGAGGAAAGCTTCTGGCGGCCGGGGGAACGGACGAGCCCGAGGTCTTCAGGCTCCGGGCCGAGACGGTGGAGCGGCACCGGCGCGCCGCCCAGAGGGCCCGCGAAGAGGCCCTGGCTTTGGGCGCCGCGTTGGGGTTGACCAGCCTGCCAGGGCTATCGAACGCAGGCGAGGAGGAGGTTGGGGCCGGACCGTTGGCGGCGGCTGGGGAATGGCCGGCATCGGGCATCGATATGGCTGCGATTGCCTCCTACGCCCGGACCGAGTTCGCAGGGGTGGCGCTGGCGGACCTGGTAGCAAGCAAAAGGGAACTGGAGGAGCGGCTGCAGTCCGTAAAGCAAGAACGGGAAGGGGTTCACGGTGAACTGGTGGCGCTCCAGCAACGCCTCGCGGCTTTGGAGGTTGCCGCCAACCGGGTCGAGCTGCGCCAGCGGGAGCAGGATCTGCGCGAAGAGCTGAAGCAGGCGGTGGCGGAGGCGAGTATCATTGCCATCGCCCGCGGGCTCCTTTCGGAATGCCGGCGCCGGTATGAGGCAGAAAGACAGCCGGCGGTCCTGCGCCGGGCCGGGGCCTACCTGGAGTCCATTACCTGCGGCCGCTACCGGCGGGTGTTCCTGCCCCTCGAGCAAGGGCCGCATGGGAGAACGGGTGACGTTCCCTTGCAAGTCGAGCGGGACGACGGGCAGCTTCGTCCTCCGGAAACGCTAAGCCGCGGCACGGCCGAGCAACTTTATCTGGCATTACGCCTGGCGCTGATAGAAGAGTATGTCGAGCGGAATGGGGCGCTGCCGGTCCTATTTGACGACGTTTTCGTCAACTTCGATCCGGTGCGGCTGAAAGGGGCACTGACCGCCCTTCACCGGCTGGCCCGGGAGGTGCAGGTCTTTCTATTTACCTGTCATCCCCACGTGGTTCGGGCAGCCGTTCAGTCTGCTTCCGACCTTACGGTGCTGGTCCTTGAGAACGGCCACACTCTGGTTCCGGCCGCACCACCAGAGATCGAGGAAATGGTGGCTCGGGCCTCTCGCGGGGGAGGTTTTGCGTAGACGATACCCAGGTTATAGGCTGGTAGGCCGGCTTCGATCCTGCGGCCCGGGCAGGTTTTTTACTCGACGAACTCGTGATACGATCGGTAGACGTGACCGGCAAGTCAAGGAGGGCAGACACGCCAGACATGCCAAACGGAGTCAACAGGGCAGGCAAAGCAGACGTGGCGGAGTGGGACCGGCTCTATGACGAAGCCATAGCGGCGGGGTCGGGGCGCATTCGGAGCCTTCCCGGCGTGGTAGTGGGCTTTCATTCCACCATCGACGGGCTAAAGAGGGTGACCGGGGAGGAGTTGCGCCGGTGGCTCGATTCTGAACCGGGGCTGACCGCGGAGGTGGCCAGGCTTCTTGACCCGGAGGCCGGCCACCGGGAGGCGCCGGTTGTCTCCTTGAAGGAGATCCGTACCCCAGCTGAACTCCTTGCTGCTCTTCTCGATTGCATGGCGCGAGGAAAAGCTCGCCAGCTGATGATCAGAAACGAGGGCACTTTCGAGTGGGCTCTCAGGAGGATCGGCTACGACCGGCTGCGAATGGGCGGCACTTCGGGCAACATGGCGAACGCTCTGGCTCCTTTGGGACTGGAGCGGGTCCTGGTATACGCGCATCCCCTCTCCATGCAACTGGCAAACCTATTCGTGGACCGGCCGAACCTTTTCGTCCTCGACCGGGGCAGGTTGGTTTCCCCTCGCCAGGCCGCCGCCGAGAACGGCAAGACGACCATTCGAGCCCTCCACTGGGTATTGGAGTTCGGCCGTGAAGAAGGGTTCTTACGTCCGACCTTGTCCGGGGCGGAGGGGTTGGCGCAGTCCCCTCCCGACCAAGAGGTGGAGCCTATGCCTCTTGGGCGGGTACGTTGGGAGAAAAGCGCGACGCCCCGGGCCAATCGCTTCATCGCCGCGTGGAACCCCGAGAACAACCGGTTGCGGGTCAATCAGGAGTTTGCCGCCGGTCTCCTCGAACTCGGGGAGCTCTTCAGCCACTTCATAGTCTCGGGTTTCCACCTTCTCTCAGAAACCTACCCGGACGGCACGACCTACGAGGAATGCTTGGCCGGTGTGGCCTCATTGCTTTGCCAATTGCGGGCACGGCATCCCCATCTCCTGCTTCACTACGAATTCGCTTCCATCGCCAGCCCGGCCATCCGCCGCGGCGTCGTGGAGGAAATCCTGCCGCGAGTGGATAGCCTGGGGCTCAATGAGGTCGAGCTGGTCGCGATCTTGCACGATCTAGGCGAAGATGAACTGGCGCAGGGACTGGAGGCAGCGGATGCCGAGGCGGGAAAGGCGGCCGCGGCCGGACAGGTGGCCGCGCCCCCGGTCGAGCTGCTCTTACCAGCTCTGGCCCGGGTAGCGGAGGTTGCGGGGCTGCGGCGTATCCACCTTCACAACCTCGGCTACTACCTGGCTTTGGTCCGGCCAAAGGCGCAGGAGAGGCCGGGGACGGGCAAGGCTGCCGAGCTCCTGGAAATCGCCCGGCAGACCCGGGAGGGTCTCCTGTTTGCCGCGGCCCTGGCGGCGGTACGGGCAACGCGCGGTGAAGTAAAAGATCCCGGGGAGGCAACGGCGGCGCTCGAGGTACCCATATCTCCAGTGGGACTGCATGGCGTCAACCATCTCACCGATCTGGTCGACGCCGGGTTGGTTGAGACTCTGGCCGGCGGCGATGTGGGCGAAGGCCTATTCTCATACCACGAGTTTGCCGGGGCGTTCGTTCCGACCCGGGTGGTAGCGGAGCCGCTGTTTACCGTCGGCCTGGGCGACCTGATCTCAGCCGTCGCCTTTATCACCGGCATGGCGGGATGAGACGCGAGAACTCATCCCTTCCCGGGCCAGGGCGGTCGAGCGATTCCGAAAGACCGGCCGTTACGGTGAGCGTGACTCGATCCTCAGAACGACCGGCGGTTAAGAGCCCGCCGGGTCTTCCGGCGCACCCTGGTAGGCCTCACGCTGGGTCTCTGCTTGACCCGGTCGGTTCAACAACGCCTCGGGCAGAAGCAAACCGTCAAGTGGTCGGCTATCGCTGCGTGTTTGCGTGAGACCACGAGCCATTTATCGCCATCTCTCTCGACGGTATATTCCTCGCTTGGGTCGATCTCGCGTTCAGTTTCCAACGCGATGACGTCTTCGCTTTGTGTTAGGCGGAACTCGATTGCGTTGATGTCGACTCTGGCGATTTCAGCGGTAGAATAAGCAATCTTCACGTCTCCAAGCAAAACGTTCACCGGCAGCATAAGGCCATCTCTGGCCTTCAGTATGAGCTTGCGTCCGCCGAAAAGCACCTGTCCGTTGTCATATATGTGCAACTCTTTGTCAAACCCATCGAGGTTGAGTATGTGCAGAAAGCGCTCGCCATTGTCAGTGGCGGTGGACGTCATGAATATACCATGATAAGGACAGTCATGGTACAGGCCTGGCTTTGCACCCAGCATTTCCAAAGCGGTCTTGAAAAAGGGGATATCACATATGTAGGCAGTGGCTATCACGATGGCTCTACCCTTGCCGACCCTAGAGTCAAAGCCGCATACTTCACCAGTACCATGGAGGGTTAGGAGAGGTACCCCTCTGCAGAGTTCGAAGACTTGTGCGAAATGTGTACGAACTTCAGGGCGAGGCGCAGCCCATCCCTCAGCACGCAAGGTTGGATAGAAATCCCTGGATTCGCGACGAACTCCCACTGGCTTGACACCTAGAGCATCTGCAAGAATCGTACAGGGTCTGCCTTCCATATCCAAAGTCGGAATCTCTCCGTACAGAAGGATACCACCCCCTGCCTCCAGGTAGTTGACGAGCTTCCGTTGCAGATAGCTGTCCATATAGCGTGCCGACCCGAGTGCCAACACGGGAGTCCTCTTCGCATCGATGGTCTTGTTCTGGACATCTACGGAGCCAAAGCGGTAGCCCGACAGCAGCATGGCGCGTGCCATGACCTCCCAGGCTCCGGTTCGCCTTGCCTCGAGGTTCTTGACGATCTCTTTCCACCTCGTACTACCGGGATAGCAATACTCGGTCATGTAATAGTCGGGGATGAACGCGAAGGCAACGCTATCATGCTCCTCCTCCATGACTGCAAGTTTATCGGAGACCGCCATCATGGTCTTGATAGCATGAGCCATCCGTGGATAGGTGTAGTTCAACTCCCCCTCGGGACTGACCGGGGCCGCGAAACCGTGCCTCTCGCCGGTAAGGGCAATGCGGTCGTTCCCGTCGTTTGGCTTCGGATCGAGCAGGTAGTTGATTCCACCGGCGAAGAGATAGTAGTTGAGCATACGGTTGCCTTGGGCGATACACATCCTCGTTTTGAAGTCAGCTGCGGACGGGTCGTAACGGTTGCCGTAAGTACAATTGTAGTCACCGTCGCCACATTCGAATTCTACCGACGTTGTAGGCTGATCGGGGCCGTTAACGGCGTCCATGAAGCAGTTGATCAAGTAGAGATCTTGGAAGTTGCCCATCGTCAGATTGCCGAGGTATATATCAGACCCGGCGATGTATCCCGGCGCTTGCGTGTAGGATTCATAGAGCTGGCTGATGCCTATGGGAAAAGTCAACCCGCGCCCACCGCTCGTACCGTGAATATTGATCACGAAGGGGACGCCTTTAACGCCAAACTCCTCAGCGTATGAGCGAAGCGTCTCCACATAGCGGGCAAAACGATTCCTCATGTACTGCCCGAGATCACGCATCAGTTCAACATCATACTCCTCCCGCGGCGAGCGGAGTCCCACCTTGCAGTCTTCTACATCGTCCAAGTCAAAGGGGTAACGTTTTTTCAAATCTTCGGGGCTATAGTGCTCCTTTAACCACGCGGTAAAGTCAACCAGGACGTTATCCGTAAGATCCGGACAGTTGCTCACCCACGAGAGCATCCCGACCTCGTTATCCAGTTGAACAGCAATGATGTTGCCACCCTTCGTGTACAGGCGGGGTGCAATCACGCCCATGACGGCAGCGTACCACTTGCGCACTTCCTGGAGGAAGCCTGGGGCGAGATAGTCGATGGTCTTCGTTGGTACCGGTTTACCGTCCCAAGAGACGGGAACAATCTCAGGATGTTTCTTGTACACCCAGTAAGGTATTCCCTCGTTTTTCATCTCGGCCATAATGAAAGGCCCTGGCCGCACAAAGAAATAGAGGTCGTTTTGCTTACACAAGTCAATGAAGGCGCCAAGATCAAGTTCGGGACGGGTTTTGCCCTCTAAGTCGAGTTGGTCCTCGACCGGTTCGTGACAGAGCCAAGGTACATAGGTGGCCACCGCGTTGCCCCCGGCGGCTTTCAACTTAGCGATGCGGTCCTGCCAGTCCTCGCGCCTGAGCCGATAGTAATGGATCTCACCGGCCATGATGAGTTGGGGTTTTCCATCAATGAGGATCTGCCTGCGTTTGACTTCGATCATCTGATCTCCCCCGGATCGCCATCTGTAAGAGCGCTCGGTCGGAGTTCGTGCCTCCTTTGATGTTGCGGGGATGACGCTTCGCGCCCCTCGTTACAGTTTGGCTGAGTCGTCATCCCCGCCTGACATGGGAAGATTACACCAGTGCTACTCTGTTACAGCCACTATGACCGGGATTCTCGCAGCACCTGGTTCACCTTATCCACCTGAGTTGCTACTGCCTGCGCCAGGCTCGCTTTTCCTTCGGTCACCGACACGACTATCTGCTGTATTGAACTGAGCACTTCCCCGAGTTTGGCGATGGAAGGTAAGGGCACTGTGTCGATGGCCGCGGCCAGGAAGGTTGCCCACCGGACATCATCTTTCCAAGGCGCGAAACCCTTGACCACCGAGAAACGTGCGGGTAGGTGCCCGTTGAGACGCGAGATCTCAGCCATGTTCTCTGCCTTGGTGACAAATTCGACGAACCGCCAGGCTGCGTCTGGATGCCTGGAAGTACTGGAAATACCCCATTTGTTGACGTATAGCCAGCCAGACCGGTTGACTTTCTTGGGTGGCAGTGCTGCACCCAAAGAGCGTTGGTCGGTAAGAAGAGCAAGTGTGGAAGGAGACAAGACCCATGCACCGGCGTACTCCATGGCCGATGCACCGGTTATCACCGAATTGGCACCTTTCCATGGTGAACCTGCCGGACTGCCGATCTGGTAACGCTGAGATAGGTCGATGACGAATTGGATTGCTTCGACGGCCGGACGAGAGTCGAAGGCTGCCTTCATTCCGTCCGGTGTGACGAGACGTCCCCCGTTTTGGAAGATGAAGATTCCAACGAAGTCACCGGCCGGATACAGATTCAGGGCATCCCGTTTGAACTCCCCATTGCTATCCCGAATGACTAGCTTCTTTCCGTACTGGACCAACTCATCCCAGGTGGCAGGCGGGTGATTGGGGTCGAGCCCTACGACCTCGAAAAAGTCTTTGCGGTATAGCAGGGTTCGCTGGTCCAACCGATAAGGTATGGCGTACAGCTTGCCGTTGACCGTAACATCGCGCAAAGCGGCGGCAGGATAGTCATCGCGGTCCTCCCACCCAGCTGCCCATTGGTCGAGGGGCTGAACCATGTTCGCTTGCACGTAGCTGCTGAGGAGTTCTCCCCCTATGGTAAAGACATCCGGTGCCTTGCCGGAAGCAAAGAGCACGGCGAGTTTATCGACGTACCCTTCCCAGGAAGTGACTTGCATATCGAGTTTGATGCCCGTGGCCTGCTCAAAAGCAGGCTTTAGCACCTTCTGGTACCATTCGATCGCCTGCGGATTTTCTGCTTCAGGAGTCAACACCGTAATCGCCGTTTCTGCCCACACTCCGGAAGACCAAGAGCCGATGACAAGCAGCCCCGTGACCATTCCCACTAGCAACCCTTTGAGTGCAAGTCGAACCGATCGCAACCTTGGCAGCGACATTCTATCCCCTCCTCGGTTCTTGAGTATGGTCGGGAACACGTGTGCACAAAAGCGTGCGGCTAGGCTTTTATTTCTCACCTCCTTCTGCCTATCACATCTCGTCAGTGTCTTGCCCCGTCCGGGGCGTAGACCCTGACACCGGACCGGGTTGCAAAAGCCCGAAGAGGTCTCTCCACCCAACCCTGCCAGCTTGGACAACGGTAGTCACGGCGAGTTCAGCGAACGCGGCCGAGTTGCTCCATCCAGCCCGTCTCACCTCCTTGTGCCCGCGTCCTTGCTCGTGTCCCGGCCGCGGCTAGGGGAGCGCGGAAGAAACGTTGCAGCGCCAGGACGGTGGCTCCAATCAGCCACACCTCATCGCCGAGGGCGGCCGGGACGATGCGTACCCGGTCGGCGAGGGACGGGAAAACATGACGCTGGAGGCTTGAGCGTATCGGGTCCAGCAGCAGTTCACCGGCCTGGGTGGCTGCTTCTCCCCCGACGACGATGAAATCAGTACTAACCGTATTGACGAGGTTGGCGAGCCCCAGTCCGATCCACTCGCCGGCCTCTGCCAGGGAGTGACGGGCGTGCGGGTCTTGAGCTATGGCTGCTCTTACCACGTCCTCCCGACCCCCCGGGTAGGCGGCCGGCTCCCCTTTGTAGAGGCGGGCGTATTGAACAATGGCTGCATCACCGGCCACCGCCTCCAAACAACCATGGCGGCCGCAAGCACAACCAGGGCCGTCCCGCTGTACGATCATGTGCCCGATCTCTCCGGCCCCGAACAACGGGCCGCGATAGATCCGGCCATCCAGTATCAGACCTGCCCCAATGCCGATGCCAACGGTGACCCCAAGAAGCGAGGAGGCTCCCCGTCCGGCCCCGTACCAGTACTCACCGAGAGCAAAGCAGTTCGCATCATTCTCGGGGTATACGGACAGACCCAGGCGTTCTTCCAGCAGGCGCTTGATGGGAACGTCTTGCCAGTGCAGGAAGTGCGAAGATATGGAGGAACCCGTAGCAGGGTCAACGATTCCCGGGAGACCTACACCTACGCCAAGGAGACGATCGGGAGAGAAGGCAAAGCCGGCGTCGTTGACTACGCGCCGCACGAGCCGGTCTGTAGTGGTCACGATCTCGGCTACCCGGTCGGGAAGGGGCTCGACCTCTTTATTCAAGATCTGACCGGTGAGGGAAATGAGGGCCGCGGTTACCTGCTGGGGCGCGATCTTTACCCCCACCACCAGGCGGGCCGTGGGGTTCAGTTGGAGGAGAGTCGGGCGGCGGCCGCCACGCGAATTGCCACTGCCTGTCTCCCGGACTAGGTCGGCGTCGAGAAGAAGCTGGGTGATGGCGGTAACAGTCGACTTGCTGAGGCCGGTAAGTTCAGCGATGCCGACCCGGGAGATCGGCTGGTGTTCACGGATCGCGGTGATCACGGCGGTGACATTAAGCTCTTTAATAAGCTGGCGATCTCCGGTCAACATGCTTCTCACTTCCTTGCCTCCCGGGGCGGCTCGTGCACCGGAACTTGCCCGGCCGGTAGTTCGGTCGGCGACCGAACTAAGTTCGGAATCTTGATTCGCCACGCTCTGTACAATTCCTTCCGCTCTGCCCGCAAGTTGAGGATTTTGTTTTGGGGCCGCCTCCGCGCCGTTAGTGTCAGTCTATCCCTGCGGACTCCCAGGCGGTGGAGCGGGACCGGCCGGTACCGCTCCCGCGCGTGCCACCCTTCCGGCGAGCTCGGGCGGGATGTCGCGCAGGTGAAGATCCCGTTGCGGGAAGGGAATCTCGATCCCCTCTTCGTCGAACCGCTTCTTGACCGCCGTGTTGAGCTCGTCTTGAACGCTGAATCGGTCCCGGTAATCCTCGACCCAGCAAATGGCGAGGAGATTGAGCGAGGAGTCGCCGAAGTCGGTAAAATAGACGCCCGGGGCGGGGTCCTTTAGCACTTTGGGATGGGCGAGACAGGTCTCGAGGAGCACCTGTTTGGCGCGATCTATATCCGTTGCGTACGAAACGCCGACCCGTATGCGGACCTTTACTCTAAGGTCCGGGTAAGTCTGGTTGATGATGCGGGAGGCGACCATCTCCCGGTTGGGAATGATGATCAGCTCGTTGTCGAACGAGAGGATCTTGGTGGCACGCAATCCTATGTCATATACGTCGCCCATAGTGCCGTCGGGCAGTTGTATGCGGTCACCCACCCGGTAGGAGCGGTCGATCATGATGGTGAACCCGGCGAACATATTGGATAATGTTGCCTGGGCCGCGAGAGCTATGGCAAGAGATGCTACCCCGGCGGTGGTCACCAGAGCGGTGACATTGATGTTGAAGCGGGCAAGTACCACCGTCGCCCCGATGAAATAGATGACGAGAACCAGTACCTTGCTGATAATGGGTACGAATTGCTCGTCCAGCGGGGAGCGGGTGCGCCGGGCCACCTCGGCCAGGTACCACCGGGTGAGGCCGCCGGCAGCTGCCACCGCAAGCCGGCTGGTCGCCGCAACGACCAGGGCGAAGAAGACCCCATCGAGTATGCGCCCGAAAACACTCCCGGCCAGCGGGGGCTCGACCGCCAAGCGACCGGCCGCCACGTAGAGCGCGAGGTAAAAGACGGCACGGCTGAGTGGCACTTCGGTGGCGGAGAGCAAGGTTATGTCGAGCTGGGTGGGCGTCTTGCGTGCTACCGGTAGAAGGACGCGACGCCACAGCCCTCGGACCAGGCGGGCCAGGGCGAAGGCCATCACCACGAGCAACACGGTGATAACCGTCTCCCGCACCCACCCCGATAGCCATGAGAACTGCTCGCTGAACCACAGGTTTACCGGAGTACTTGCGGGCATTATTCTCCTCCTGAGAGCGGCGTGGGATACTCAGTTCCTTCGACACGCAGCAGCGCGGTCCTGCGAGGCGAGTTGAAGGACCGGCCCGGGCAGGCGCGGGCGTTTCTAGGCCCAGAAGTTCCCCGCCCCTACTCGGACTTGTTCGAGATAGTACTCAAACTTTGCCCTCATGCGAACGGAAAAGGTCTTGTCATGGCAGAGCCGTTCGAAGCCGTCTTCCACCAGTGATGGCGGAAACTCGGCCAGACTCTTGAGCACCGTGTTAAGGTAGCGCCGGGTGGTATTGGAACTCTTGACGCGGTAAAATTCCTCAAATAGCAGCTGTGCCGTCTGGCGGTTCTTCGGGAGGACTTTCACGACCTCGCTCAGCCGCTCGAGGTCATCCCGGACGTAATGGAATAGCCCTACCAGGTACACACCTGCTTCCGTCCGCCCGTTAACCTCCATCGCGCCCAGCACCCCGCAGGCGCTCCTCATTTCGCTAAAGTCCTCGGATAGACTTCTCCGCAGCAGATCGTCGATGGGCACCTTACGCCAATCGAGATAGCCGTCTTTCGTGATCCACGGCAGCCTGGGCATGGAAATGCTCCTTTGGGACGGCGTTCCACCCGTCACCGATTACTTGCCCTCAAGTGTAACCCTGCCATAGGCTAAGTCAAGACTGGAACGATTCGGGTTCGAACTGCCGATGTTCCGGCCGCCCGGAGATAACGAGTTCAGCAGACAGCTCCGAATCGTTCTGGGTGCCCCAACCAGGCGGTCTGCCGTGGGGGGTTGGCCAAAACGTGAGATCACTTTGGGCTGAGCAACCGGGGGCTTTCATTCCAGGACGGCTTGCATCAAGCAGCTTTCGTTCCTCCGACCGAGCAGAGCAGGTCCTGATTATCGCGATGTTTCCTGAACGGGCCGAACCATCTCTCTAGAGTTCCGCCAACGGTCTTCACCGTGTTTTCACCTCGGCGCCGATGCCGGAATAGCGATCCGCCGGCACCGGGTTGCTTCGGCGCGCCAGGCTGGTCCTGCGGGGCGGCCGGACACACCCCGTGCGGCTGCCGTGCCGCGCCCGCATGCGTGCGCGGGCGGTACCGGGAGGAATGCGGCCGAAAGCGGAGATAACAAGGGATAAACGATTGAGCAAGGCCGGCATGAGTGCCGGTGGACCGGCAATGGGTTTTGAGGGGTTCGGCAAAGGTTGGGGAAGGGTGTAAACTGCGCGCAGGCTGGTCATCCGAAAACCCCGAGCAGGTGGGGGGGTCCTAAGGTGTACCAGGAAGCGATCCGCGAGAAAACCATGCTCTGCCTTCTCCGCACTTTCGCGTTCTGCCCCACTCCCGTGTGATACCCGTCTGCATGTAGAGTCCTGCTGGCTTAACGGCCGGGCCACGGTCGCGCCCCGGGCCAGCCCTTGCCTTGCACCGGGGTCAGGCGAGGCGAACCCAGGGCGAGACCGGCGGAGACCGGAGTCCGGCGAGACGAGCGGGCTTCGCACCGGCGGTCCGCGTTGTACGGGAGGTTTCACACCAGAGGGTTCAGGCGGGAGGTTATCCCAATGAATATTCTGGCACGCATGGGCTCAGGACGGCGAAGAAACCGGGCGGAACGGGGTCGAGTTGCAGCACCCTTCTCCGCATTCTCCATCGTGGACGGTCCGGCGGGCGTTTCCGTGCCGGCTGCAGTTCATAAGTATCTGAAGGGTCGGTTCCCGGACGAAGAAGTCCAGCTGGCGGTACGTTCTGACCTGAGCCTGGACGGCAGGTATGCCGACCACTGGCTGGTGGTGACCAACCGCCAGATCCTGCTCCTAGGCAGTTCCGACGGCTTTACCGAGTCTGTCACTCCTGTCCTCAACGTCGCCCTGGCCGATGTTCGCAACGTCGAGGTCCGCCACTTCTACGGCAGCGGCACCCTGGAGGTCCGAACCAGCGGCTGCGCCTTCGATCTGGCCCGGTTCTCCCGTACCCTGGCCCCCGACTTCGAACGCGCCGCCGTCGCGATCAACACCCTCGCTAGCGCCGCCTGCGAGGCTAACCGGACTTTGCCCGGCCCCACCCCGTTCGCCGGCGAAGCTCGCTCCCGCACCGGTCCGGCTTCCGATTACGCCAAGTGCCCTCGTTGCGGAAGGAGCCTGCCGTCCGGGAGTGACAGGTGTCCTTTCTGTACTGAGAAAAAGAAGGTTGTGGTGCGACTCCTCGGTTATCTTCGCCCGTACACGCTCGTCGCGATCACGAGCTTCGCCCTCTCCCTGGCCGTGACCGGCCTTGGCCTTATCGATCCGCTCCTTCAAAAAGTCCTGGTCGACGAAGCCATCGGGAAGGGGAACCTCCGGCTCCTTGCCTGGATCGTGGTGGCCATACTGGCAGTCCATGGGGCCAACGCCGTGTTTGGCGCGCTGCGTTGGTACCTGATGTCCTATATGGGCCAGAAAATCACGTACGACCTGAGTACCGAGGTGTATGCGCACCTGCAAAAACTCTCGATGAGCTTTTATGACAAGCGCCAGACCGGGGCGATCATGACCAGGGTAACGAGCGACGTCGGGCGTCTGCAGGGGTTCATCGTCTCCGGTTTGCAGGATACCATCCTGCAGATCCTCACCATTGTCTTCATCACCGTCATCGTTCTCCTCATGAACTGGCGGCTGGCCCTCCTCGCCCTCTTTCCCGGTCCGATCGTTGCTTACGCCACCGTCCGCTTCATCGCCCGGGCCCGGCCCGTCTACCGCCGCATCTGGCGCCGGGTCTCGGAGGCGAACGCGATTCTCGGGGATACGATTCCGGGCGTGCGGGTGGTCAGGGCTTTTGGGCGGGAGGAGGCAGAAGTGGAGAGATTCGCTGCCAAGCAGGCCGAGGTGGTCGACAGTCACCTGGCCGCCACCCGCCTCGCCACCCGCTTCTACCCTGCGATGGGCTACATCATGATCCTGGGCTCCGCCGTGATTTGGGGCTACGGCGGCTACCAGGTGATCCGGGCTACGGCGCTTTCCTCGGCACTCTCTTCGGGGGCGGCGGGGTTGCCCCCGGCGGCCTCCCTGGGTCTCACGCTCGGCGATCTTCTGGCCTTCATCGGCTACATGTGGCGGCTGTACGGGCCGGTTCAGCAGCTGAGCCACCTGAGCGGGATGTTCCAGGAGGCCATCACCTCCGCGGAACGAGTGTTCGAAGTGCTCGACACGCAGCCGGAAGTGCGCGAGGCGGCGCAGCCGGTTCAACTGGAAATCAAGGGTAATATCGAGTTCGACCACGTGAGCTTCGAATATGAAAAGGGCGAGCCGGTCTTGCGAGATGTCTCCCTTACCATCGAGGCGGGGGAGATGATCGGAGTAGTAGGGGCAAGCGGCGCCGGCAAGACCACGCTCATCAACCTGCTCGCCCGCTTCTACGACGTGACCTGCGGGGCGATCCGGATCGACGGCGTCGACATTCGGCAGATCTCTTTGCGGGCGCTGCGCGAGCAGGTAAGCATCGTACCGCAGGAGCCCTTCCTCTTCCATGCGACCATCGCCGAAAACATCGCCTACGGGCGGCCCGGCGCTACGATGGAGGAGATCATCTGGGCGGCGAAGATGGCGAACGCCCATGAGTTCATCATGGGATTCCCGGACGGCTACGATACCCGCCTCGGCGAGCGGGGGGTAGGCTTGTCCGGAGGCCAGAAACAGCGCATTTCCATTGCTCGCGCGATCCTGATGAACCCCCGGATCCTCATCCTGGACGAGGCGACGTCGGCGGTGGACACGGAGACGGAGCGCCTGATCCAGGAGGCCATCAACCGCCTGGTCAAAGGCCGAACCACCATCGCCATCGCCCACCGGCTGTCAACCCTGAAGAACGCCGACCGCATCGTCGTGCTGGAGGAAGGGCGGATAGTAGAGATCGGGACCCATGATGAACTGCTTGCCAAAGAAGACGGGGTGTTCGCGCGCCTGGTGCGGATGCAGTCGGAGATCGCGAAGATCCACGCGGTGTGAATGGAAGTACGGGTTGTCCCGTTTACGAGGGTGGTTCGCGAATGTGCGATGTCGAGGCCATAGATACGCTCCGGCTCAATCTTCTCGATCCGCGGGCGGTCTTCTTCTACCAAGACCCGGCGGCGGGCCTTAGCTTGCGGTATGGGTTCGAGGAATGGAAGGGAGTGAAGATCGCGCTTGCGATGCCCCTCACCCGGCGACGCCAGTATCTCGTGCTCTCGGACGCCGAGGGGCACGAGATCGGCATCATTAAGGATCTAGACGAGCTTGAGAGCCACTCCCGCCGGCTGGCGGAAGAGTATCTGGCCAGGGCGTATTTCATTCCCCGGATTACTCGGGTCCTGGCCATCGAAGAGCAGTTCGGAATCACCACCTGGCGGGTGGAGACCGATCGGGGACCGCGCGCGTTCGAGGTGCGGGACCGGCGGGACATGCGGTTCATAGGGCGGAATCACCTCGTGATCAAGGACGTGGACGGCAACCGGTACGAAATCGAGGATTACCGGGCGCTGGATGCGAGAAGCACGGCCCTGATCGAGACGCAGATCTGAGTCGGGAAGTCGGGTTGCATCCCGGCCGGAGCGGGACGGTAACAACTGTACCGTCAGCCATCAGCTCCTCCGGCTCGGGCTAACGACGAAGCAGAAGCCACGCGCCGGCGACGAGCAGGGCGGCGCCGGCTGCCTTCGTCCAGTCAAAGGGTGCTCGATCCAGGCCGAGCAGGCCGAAGTGATCCAGCACGGCCGCGGTGGTGACCTGGGCGACCAGGATGCCGGTGGTGGCGGCCACCATACCCAGCGGGGCGACGGCAGAGGCGACGAGCCAGGTTATGGCGACACCCATCAGGCCGCCCAGGAGTGCCGGAAGGGGGGAGTGAAGAAGGGCCCGCCAGGCGGGGAGATGGCGGGCGGAGGGGAGAAACAGGAGGGTGAGTCCCATGGCTACCACCGCCGTGGCGTGCACCCAGAAGGTGGCCAGGGCCAGGCTGCTGCGGCGGGCGAGCCACGAATTGGCCGCCCCCTGAACCGGCATCAACGCCCCCGCCAGGCCGGCCCCGAGGAGCGGGAGCAACCAGTCCCAGTTCCAGCGGAATGACATAAAACCACCGGCGATAGTGTGCCCCAGCATGGTCGTGCCGTGCCCGGTGAGGGCCAGGGCCAGGGCCAAGGCCAGGGCTAGGTACGGCAGCCTGACCGGCCCGGCCTGGCCGGTGCGGGCTTGCCCGCGCGGCCTTCCTTGCCGATCCGGTCCGGACCGGCGCGCCGGGCGTGTCGGGCACGCCTCAGGAGATCGGGATGAGCGTGGTAAGATAGTCACAAGCTAACCAGGGAGGGGATTCAGGGATGATGCAGGCAGCCCAGGTGGAATGGGAAGAGAAATGGAAACGAGTACGTCACCTTCTTGAACGCCAGGAAGCAGATGCCTTGTTACTTGCCCGGCGTGTCAATGTGTCCTGGTTTACAGGCGGTGCTGATGTCCATGTAGCCAAGGAGGAGAACGGGGTTGCCGCTCTCCTCATTTCCCATGACCGCATCGCGGTGTTGACCACGGCCATCGAGGCCCCGCGTCTCGAGCGGGAAGAGTTCGCACCGGTAGCCGGTTCGCCCGCCTGGCAGCTGGTGGCACGCCCGTGGACCCAGGGTTTGCCCCAGCAGGTGGCCTCGCTCAACCCCAAGGCGAAGCTGATCACGGACGACGCCGCTCTGGCCGAAGCGATGGGCTCGGCGGACCAGGCGGGTGGGGGAAGCCCGGCGGGCTCAGCGGGCTGGCCGGGGGCGGCCGTCAGGTATGCCGGCAATGAGGTAGACGAGCTCCGCTACGAGCTTACTCCGGCCGAGGTAGAACGGTATCGGCAAGCGGGCCGGCTGGTCGGGCGGGCCCTGGAAGAGGCGGCCCGAGCGGTCCGCCGGGGTCAAAGCGAACTCGAGATCGCGGCCGACCTGGACCGGCGTCTCGAGGAGCGGGGGCTCGAACCAACCGTCACCCTGGTGGCGGTGGACGATCGGATCCGGCTGTTCCGCCATCCCATCCCCACGGGTTTGCGCATGCTCACCCGTGCCATGCTGGTCACCTGCGCCCGCTACTTCGGGCTCACCATTGCGGCCACCCGGCTGGTACAACTCGGGCGTCCTCCCGCCGATCTGGAATCCCGCCACCAGGCCGTCGTGCAGGTTGAAGCCGCCCTGCTGGCTGCCTCTCGTCCCGGCGTCACCATGGGGGAGCTTTACCAGACGGCAGTTCAAGCGTATGCGGCCCAGGGGTACCCCGGTGAAGAGAAGCTACATCACCAGGGCGGCGCCATCGGCTACCTGAACCGTGACTACCTGGCCTTGCCTGGCAGTTCTCAGGTGCTCCACTCCATGCAAGCCGTAGCGTGGAATCCGAGCATCACCGGGACTAAAACCGAGGACACTTTCCTCCTCACCGCCGGCGGCCTGGAGCTCCTGAGTGCCGGGGGTACCGGCTGGCCCACCATCAACGTTCAGGTGAACGGCCAGTCGATTCCTCGCCCGGCCATCCTGGTTCTTTGAGGCCGGAAGGCTTATGTTCCCCAGAGCATGCCCGCCGGCAGGCGCCGGCCAACGCCGATCCGGCGGGCGTCCAGCGTTCAAAGGGCAACTGTTATCCATGCGGCTGCTACTGTGCACGCTTGGATCACAATGGATTTCTCTTGCGTTGCGGTACAGGGCTAGTACTTAGCGCCGAGGCGACGGATCGGTTACAGGGAGGTGTCATGGACTGTTGCCAAGACCCACCAAAACGCGGCCACTTCGCGCAAGAGCCCTGCTGTCTCTGCGGTCCAGTATTCGGGGGCGTAAGTCCCGGAGAAGGTGGCGTCTAACCCGAACCTCGCCGCCAGTATCGCCACGCGGGCCAGGTGGAACCGATTGGACACTATGACCGCGCTCTGCAGGCCGTGCTCCTGCATCTTTTCCAGCGAATACCTCAAGTTAGTGGCGGTGGAGGTCGACCGGTCCTCGATGACGATGTCCGCCGGCGGCACTCCGTTGCGAAGCAGGAATCTCTGCATGGCTTCCGCTTCGGTTATGGTCTCACCAGGTCCCTGGCCACCGGATACGATGATCTTTGCACCATAGCCTTCCCGATAGAGCTGCAGTCCCCGTTCGAGCCGGTCACGTAAGAAAGGGCTGGGAAAGGAGCCATACAATCCGCAGCCGAGTATGAGGATACAATCGGACGGTTTGGGCTGCGCGACAGCTCCGAAGTGGTAAATCCAGGCCGCCGTGCCGACGACCAGGACACTGCCAACAACCCCAAGAGTAACCGCTACCCGGGCCCATCTCATCACTGCTATCCACCTCGTCCGTGCTTAGAGCAATCCGCCGTATGGTCATTGCTGTAGGGGACTACGTTACCGGCAAGCGCCGGCTAAAGCTGCAGCTATACGAGTCGCACCGCAAGATAATTGACGCTATAGAGCGAGCACTAGCCGAACTCGCCGCGGCTTAGGCGGGATGGCAAATAATGGCGCGCAACAAGGATCAAGATGACAGCGGCGGAGGCGCTCAAGCACCTCTCTCGGATCAGGTCAGCCCATATCGAGATCAAGGGAGCGACGTATCGCCTGCGCTCCGAGGCGTCGCCGGAGGCGGTCACCATCTTCCAGGCCCTGGGATACCGCATTCCACCACGCCTCGAACCCTTGGCGAAGGACGACCGTGATGCCAAAACGGGGGCTTCGCGCGCCCAAAACGCCCTTACATAGCCACTTCTTTGCATTACAGGTGTCAAAGTGCTGCCCGGCTGGAACGTCGTCTCGATCCCGTTCACCGAGCGCATGCCGATCAGGAAGCCGTTGGCGTCGTAACGGAAGCCCGCATTGTCCGTCCAAGCCCCTGCCACCGGGCCTTCGGAAAAGCCCGGAATCCGGACGAGCCGGTTGCGTTCGTTGTATCCAAAGCTCACCGTCGTCCCGTCCGGGTACGTCATGCTGGTGCGGTTCCCGGGATCGTCGTAGGCATGGCGGATCTCGTAGCGCACTCCGTCTATCTCCCAGGCCTGCAGCGTTACCCAGCCCCGCAGGTTCTTCCGGACCTCCACCTTCGAAAGGGTTCCGTTTTCAAGGAGCGAGGCGGTGGTGATGTAGCTCATCCCGTCCCCATTATACGTGTAGTCGACGCTGGTGCCGTTCGGGTACTCAACCCGTTTGACCCGCCCGGCAACATCATACGTCCAGCGGATCTCTTCCGGGCGCCCCGCGTCTTCCTTCGTCTTCAGCCCGCGGCTGTTGTACTGGTAGACGTGCACCGGTTGAGTCTCTCCGGGCAGATCCACCCGCGTGGGCTGGCTTCACCCATCGACGTGCTGAGGGGGTAGCAGACTAGACGTCCGTGGCCGGTGAGCTTTCAATAGCAGAATCGCGCGCCTGCCCCCGAAAATGTATCAGGATTGTCTCGAAATAGTCTGAGCAAACTCACGCACAATTGACTCGTCAACGAGCTTCAGACTCGGTGATGGTCCATGCCACTCTGTGTCCAGACGAAAGGAGAGGAATACCGACAACGAGGAGGAGGCAGAAGGCCATCCCCCGTTTAACCAATCCAACAAGGAAGCGGTCAGGAAGCCTGAGAAGAAACACAACTGCCACTAGAGTATTAACGCCTTCTGCCGTTGTTGCCAAGACAAGAGGGGGACATGATTCTCGTGCAGCGGCTCTGCCTTTTTGACTTCCGGACCCATGACATCTCCCCTGCCAATTGTCAGCGCCGGATGTAAACTGACCCAGTAGCGCCGGAATGAAAATGACCCGCCCCCAGCGAAAGACATCGCCGATTCCACCACGAGTCGGAGGTGTCCAAACTGCCATGCTGGGAGGCGGGAAAGTGAAAAAGCTCTATGAATTCAAAGGCGAGAGGTACTCCATCCGAGGCATCGCCAGGACCCTGGGAATCTCGCGTAACACGGTTCGCAAGTATTTGAGGGCCTCAGAAGTGCCCTGGCGAGCTCCTCGACAGAAGAGACCCTCGAAGCTGGATCCCTACAAGGAGTTTATCATGCAACGATGGGCGGAGGGAGTGACGAACTGCAAGGTTCTCCTGCGGGAACTCCAAGCCCGCGGATATGCGGGCGGCTATACGATACTCAAGGACTTCGTCAAACCATTGGGGCATCAACACCAGCCCAAAGTTACCGTTCGTTTGTCGGCAGTTGTGCGGTGGTGTTCTCAGACGGCACGGTGCGGCGAAAGTGGTGCTTCACCATGGTACTGAGCTGGTCAAGAGCTATCTACGTGGAGTTTGTTAACCGGGCTGATACTCCTACGTTTATGCGCTGCCACGTGAACGCCTTTACGTACTTTGGCGGCGTACCGGAGAAGTGCCTCTACGACTCGACGAAACTGGTGGCGCTGGAAGCAGACGATGCCGGCCGGCCGGTCTGGAATCCTCGGTAAGGTGCAACCGGGGGCTGAGATCATCCAGTTGTGGACAGGCGACCGCCTGCTGGCCGTGTACCCCAGGGCTACCCGATCCGGGCAGCGATTCACCCATCCCGCTCAATGGGCTGGGGTGCCGTCAGCCGGCGACAATCGCCGGCGGGAACCGGTGGCGTTCCAGGTGAGCTCGGTCGAGGTGGCGCAGCGTCCCCTGGCGGTTTATGAGTCGCTGATTGGGACGGTGAGAAACGAATGATTGCGCTGGAGAAGGCCCGCTCGTACTTGGAGCAACGGGGCTGGCACAAGCAGGTCCGTACTGGAAAGCCGTCTGGAAGTGGCGGCCCAAAAGGAACTGCCTGACGCTGACTTCCTTGCTGACCTTATGGAGATCGAAGCAGCTGCACGCCGGGAACGCTATTTGCGCACGAGAACTCGCCTGGCGCACCTGCCGTTTTGGCCCACCGGGAGTGGGCAAGACCCATCTGGTGGTCGCTTTGGGTATCAAGGCGATCGAGGCCGGTCACGCGGTCTACTTCGTTCGGGCATACGACCTGTTCGAAGACTGCGCCGGGCCCAGGAAGAGCACTGTCTTGACCGCCGCATGCGGGTTTATCTGGCGCCTAAGGTGCTTATCATCGATGAATTCGGTGTCTGGCCTTACGATCGGTCGGCTGCAACCGCCCTGTTTGCGCTCATCTCCGCGCGGTACGAGCGCGGCAGCATCATCCTCACGTCGAACAAAGGCTTCGGTGAGTGGGGCGAGGTGCTGGGGGATCCGGTCATTGCCACTGCCATTCTCGATCGGTTGCTTCACCACAGCCACGTGCTCAACATCCGGGGTTAAAGCTACCGGCTACGGGAAAAGAAGCGGGCCGGCATCTTCGGCGTACCGCCACCATCCACAGGGGGGGTGAGAGCGGAGAAACAGTAACCGGTGTCGGGCAGCACTTTGACACCTGTAATGCAAAGAAGTGGCTATACAAGGGCGTTTTGGGCGCGCGAAACCTCCGTTTTGGCATCACGGTCGTCCTTCGCCAAGGGCTCGATGCGTGGTGGAATGCGGTATCCCAGCGCCTGGAAGATGGTGACCGCCTCCGGGGATGCCTCGGAGCGCAGGCGATACATCGTTCCCTTGATGTCCATATGGGCTGACTTGATCCGAGAGAGGTGCTTGAGTGCCTCCGCCGCCGTCATCTTGATCCCTTTCGCATGAAGCTTCTTCTCCAGATAGCGCTCCAGGAGGTGGGCCAGCACGCAGACATGCACGTGCGCCCTGATACGACGCTCCCGCCAGTGATACACGGGATTGATCTCTTCCAAGCTCTTCAGACTCCGGAAGGAACGCTCAATCGTTTGGAGATCCCGGTAGGCTTTAGCCACCTCCGTGTTGTCAAGCTGCTCGTAGCTGGTTCGGATCACGTACTTGCCGTCATAACGGGCTTCTTCCTGGATCCGGGCTTCGTCCAAGCAGATACGGCCGTCATCGAGACGCATGAGATACCGGCCCTTCCCCGGGTGGGAGTAGAGCCTGGCAGCCTTGCGTGACCAGGGGTCGAGGCCTTCCAGCTCGGCCCGAAGCTCCTCCACGATGGACTCCCGGGTCTGGCGGTCGTATTCAGCCTCGATAGGATTGAAGCAGACGATGTAACGACGGTCCTCGACCCGGACCTCCTTCACCCTGAGGTTCTCGGCCACTTCCCGATAGCGACCGGGCCAGGCCAGGACGACGTCTCGGACCTCTCCGGC
>DUMU01000046.1 GCA_012839805.1 Bacillota bacterium
AGTCACCCGCCCATCCTTGACGCAGGTCGTGGACGGTCTGGAGGTCTCTCTCGCGTGCTTTTCGATCTGGCACATGCTGCCAGCCTTTAGACGATCGGGGGTTCGCCCACAGGTACTTGACAGACACTCTTTCCAGGCGACCGCTTGACGGGGCGGAGCGGGGAGGCTAAAATGAACTCCGACAGGAAAACTTTTCCCGGCAGTTCACCCGGGAGGCAAAGGAAGCTGTGCTGATTGACTCGCATTGCCATCTCAACGACGACACTTTTTCCGGGGACTCCGGCGATGTCCTCAGGCGGGCGGCGGAGCAAGGCGTGACCGACGTCGTGGTGCCCGGTTACGACCTAACCTCGTCCCGCCGGGCCGTAGCCATGCTCGCCAGCATGGGAAGAGGGCCGGTGCGACTGCATGCTGCAGTCGGCGTTCATCCCCACGAGGCGCGCGGGTTCGGACGACAAGAGGAGGCGGAAGTCCGAACCCTCGCCCGTCACCCCGGAGTGGTGGCCATCGGCGAGACCGGTCTGGACTTCCACTATGACCACTCGCCGCGGGCAGCCCAGGTGGACGCTTTCCGGCGGCATCTCGCCCTCGGAGCGGAGCTGGGGCTGCCGGTGATAGTTCATAGCCGGGAAGCGGAGGCAGAGACGCTGGAGATCCTGCAGGCGTCCGGGGTAGGCGCGACCGGAGGCCCCCGGGTCGTCCTCCATTGCTTCATGGGCAGCTTGCCGTATGCCACGCGGGCGCTGGAGCTCGGTTGTTTTCTTTCGGTCGCGGGACCGATCACCTTCCGCAAGCTCGACGGGTTAAGGGCCGTGGTGGCCAGCGTACCCATGGACCGGCTGATGGTAGAGACAGACTCGCCTTACCTCACGCCTGAGCCCAACCGAGGACGAAGGAACGAGCCGGCCCGCGTTGCCGATGTTGCCCGCAAGCTGGCCGAGATCCGGGGTTTGTCGCTCGGGGAGGTTGCCCGCAGTACGACGGAGGTGGCCCGGGTGTTCTTCCGCCTTGATCCGTCGGCCGGGGCTCGAGACTAGCGGCCGATATGGATCTCGGAGGAGTCACCGATGTTAAGGCTGGTGAAAGTGCCTTCCACCACGGCATGTTCGCCCACCACCGAGTCGCTCAGCACGACGTTGGCGACTCGGGCTCCTTCGTTGATGATGCTTTCCTTCACGACGGCGTGGATGATCTCGGCCTCTTCGCCCACCGAGACGTACGGACCCACCACGGCGTGGTGGAGGCGGGCCGACGGGGCAATTGAGACGGGAGGAATGACGACCGAATCCGGGCTGCTGTAGGGCGTGCCGTTTTCAGATAGCAGGACATGGTTGGTCTCCAGCAGCGTCTTGGGGTTCCCGCAGTCGAACCAATCGTTCACCGCGAAAGTGGAAAATTCCTCACCTGCCTCCAGCATGTACTGGAGGCCGTCGGTCAGCTGATACTCTCCCTTGACGCGCTGGTCGCGGCGGATCACTTCCGCGAGGGCCTCGAAAAGTAGCGCGGGCCGCTGCAGGTAATACAGGCCCACGATGGCCAGGTTGCTCGGGGGGTTTGCCGGCTTTTCCACCAGACGCCGGACCCGGTTGGTCCGGTTGGGATCGAGTTCTACCACTCCAAAGCTTTGGGGGTTGGGCACCTCTTTTACCCCCAAGGCATTGGTGGTTCCGGCAAGGACCGGTCTGAGATCGGCACGGAAAATCGTATCGCCTAGAACGATCAGAACCGGTTCGTCACCACGCACTGCTTCACGAGTCAGGTATATGGCGTGCCCCAGACCGAGGCGTTCCTCCTGCTCGACGTAACGAACGTGTACGTCGTAGTGGGAACTTACGTACTGCACGATCTTATCGCCCAGGTAGCCAACGACGAGTACCACCTCGGTGATTCCCAACGGCAGCAGCTGGTCCAGGATGTGGCCCAGGATCGGTTTTCCCGCCACGGAAACCAGCGCCTTGGGAACGGTATGCGTGTGCGGACGAAGTCGCGTACCCACCCCCGCGACGGGCACGATCGCCTGCATGATAGCCGCACGCCTCCTCCCTCGCGTCTTTGGGCCGTCTTGGCCCCCGGGCCGCTGATCATCATATCACACTCGTCTCCAATCCATGCGATGCGACCCATGGCCGGGAACACTCGGGGTGGCATCCCCCTCTCGGCCGGCCGGATCACTGCCGCCGCTTCCAGGTGCCGGCACGGGCCGCCGGGCCATCGACAAAAGCTCAAGGAGATTACCAACCCCTCGCTTCCGCCCGCGTTTGCTAAAATGGAGTGGTTCAGGTGAGCACCGGACAAGCGTGCGAAGCGGAGGGGAGACGCCATGCCGACGTTGGCAATCGTAGGAGCCCAGTGGGGCGATGAGGGAAAAGGGAAGGTTACGGACTATCTGGCCGCGCGGGCGGACATGGTGGTCCGTTACCAGGGAGGAGCCAACGCCGGGCACACGGTGGTCTTCCGGGGCGAGACGTTCCGGCTGCATCACGTCCCGTCCGGCATCTTCTATCCTGGTACCATCTGCCTGATCGGTAACGGGGTGGTGGTCGACCCCGAGCATTTGCTGCAGGAGATCGACGAACTCGAAGCGCGAGGCATAGACACCCGCTCTCTTTTCATCAGCGACCGGGCTCAGGTGATCATGCCCTACCACAAAGAGCAGGATCGCCTGGAAGAAGAGGTGCGGGGGGACCGGCGCCTCGGGACGACGGGCCGGGGAATCGGGCCCTGCTACGCCGACAAGGTGGCCCGGTACGGGATCCGCATGATCGACCTGCTCGATCGAGCTTCGCTGGCCGAGGCCCTGGATCGGGTACTTCCCATCAAGAACCGTCTCTTACGGCAGGTGTTCCACCACCCCGGATTCGAGAAAGAGGTCCTGCTCAACCAATTCCTGGCGTATGGTGAGCGCCTGCGGGGGCGTATCGTCGACACCGTGACGCTGGTGAACGAGGCCGCCGAGGCGGGTAAACGGATCCTTTTCGAAGGAGCTCAGGGCACGCTCCTTGACATCGATTACGGTACATATCCGTTCGTTACATCCTCTTCGCCCACGGCCGGGGGCGTCTCGGTGGGTTCGGGGCTCGGCCCGACCCGGCTGCAGGGTGTGCTCGGGGTGGCGAAAGCGTATGCCACCCGGGTGGGAGAGGGCCCGTTCCCTTCCGAGGAAAAGGGTGAACTGGGGGCACGTCTACGCCAGCGCGGCCAGGAGTTCGGTACGACGACCGGCCGCCCGCGCCGTTGCGGCTGGTTCGACGCCGTAGTGGGCCGTTTCGCGGTCCGGGTGAACGGCATAACGGGACTGGCCATCACCAAACTGGACGTGCTGGACGGCTTCGAAAAGGTCAGGATCTGCGTCGGCTACCGGTACGGGGGCCAGGTGCGTCGCACCCTTCCCACCGACCTGCGGCTTCTTGCCCAATCCCAGCCGGTATACGAGGAACTGCCGGGATGGGAGCAGACCCGCGGGGCTCGTACCTTTTCCGAGCTCCCCGCGGCTGCTCAGCGTTACCTTGAGGCACTGGCCGACCTATGTGGGGCTCCGATCGCCCTGGTGTCGGTGGGGTACGATCGGGACGAGACGATAGTAGTCCGCCCCGACCTGCTCCTTTTGTGAACTGCCTTCCGGTGGACTTTAGCCCCAGTGCTGCCGTATCAGCCGGATGGTCTGCTCGACGCCGGCGTACTGGTCGCCCTGGCCTTCGAACTCCACGGAAACAGGGCCGTCGAAGCCAGCGTCTTTTACTATGCGGAGGCATCGGGCGAAGTCAAACTGGGGTAACTCGCCTCTCTCGTCGAAATCGTAGGTCTTGGCATGAACTACCGCCGCCAGCGGCGCGATCTGGGCCAGGGCGGCGTAGCGGATCTCGGCCGGGAAGTTGCCAAAATCGGGCAGCAACGCAAAATGCTGGGTGCCCACCGCGTGGGTGACCGAAAGCAGGTGGTCGGGGTTGGAGGAAAGCCCGCCGTGGTTTTCGACCAGCAGGGTCATTCCGAGCTTTCCAGCATACGCTGCGAGCTCCTGCAGGGACTCGATAGTAACTGCGAGGTCGTTTTTAGGGTTGCTCCCCAGATTGACCCGGGCGCAGGGCGACCCCAGGTAATGCGCCACCTCCAGCCAGCCTTCGATGATGCGCACGTCGTGGCGGCGTCCCTTATCGTCCAGGCGGGATATGTTCCCCACATCAATGGGCATGTTTACCACGTGGACTCCGGCGGCATTGTAAGCTTCCAGGATCCGGTCCAAGAACCAGGCGTCCTGGCGGGGGACGTGCATCTGGCAGAGTTCCACCGCCGAGACGCCAAAGCGCTCGTGAACCACACGCCCGAACTCCTCGACGGGGAACTCACGGTTGATGTGACTGCGCAGGCTCCAGCTCGAAACCGCTATTTCCAAGACCAGGCCCTCCTCAGATTATGGTGCGCTGGACGAGCCACGAACCCGGGGCTCTTCGCCCGCCTCCGGCCCTGCCGCTCCTAGAATACCACGGGAATGGGCGGTACGCTCGTCGCCTACATGACTCGCGGGTAATACTTCCCAGGCCGGCGGGCCGCACTTTTCTGCCGTTTTGGGCGGGAGTGACGCTTTTAGCAGGGGAGCGCAGGCGGCACGCCCGGCGCGGGCGGGAACCCGCTGGTGCGGTTGACGCTGGGCCTGCCCTTCTGCTAAACTCGGTAGGTAGTCGAAGCGCGGGCCGCCATCGTCTAGGGGCCTAGGACATCGCCCTTTCAAGGCGAAAACACGGGTTCGAATCCCGTTGGCGGTACCATGAGGGTTCTCGCCGGGCTGCGACTCCTTGACACTCCGGTGGAACCGGCGTTATCATGTTGTCACCGGGTGACGGGCGCATAGCTCAGTTGGTCAGAGCGCTACGTTCACATCGTAGAGGTCGCAGGTTCGAGTCCTGCTGCGCCCACCACGGGTGAGCTTCGAGAGCGGCGGGCGGATGTAGCTCAGCGGTAGAGCATCGGCTTCCCAAGCCGAGGGTCGCGGGTTCGAACCCCGTCATCCGCTCCATTGCTTTTTGGCTGGCGTAGCTCAGTGGTAGAGCAGTGCACTCGTAATGCACAGGTCGAGGGTTCGAGTCCCTCCGCCAGCTCCAGGATAGTGTTTTGCGTGCGCCTATAGCTCAGGGGACAGAGCGCCGGCCTCCGGAGCCGGGTGCGCAGGTTCGAATCCTGCTAGGCGCACCATTCTTTTCCGGCCTGCCCGCTCGCGCGGGCAGGTTTTTCGTCTGCGATCGCCCTGAAAGGGATCCAGTAGCAGGTGGCGAAAGAGACGGCGGAGGGCTCTCGTTTTGCGCATCCTCATCGCTCCCGACAAGTTCAAAGGATCGGCCTCGGCGGCAGAGGTCGCCGCGGCACTGGCACGGGGACTCGCCCGGATATGGCCGCAAGCCGAGTTTCGCCTTCTGCCCATGGCGGATGGTGGGGAGGGAACGGCAGAGGCCATAGTCCGGGCAGCGAACGGTTCGTGGGTGGAGGTCGAGGTCTCGGACCCGCTCGGCCGGCGCCGGCGTGCCCGTTTCGGCCGCATCGGACCGGCCGGCCGGACTGCCGTAATCGAGATGGCCGCCAGTACCGGGTTGGCGCTCCTGACTCCCGGTGAACGCAGGCCCCTCGAGACTTCGTCCTATGGCTTGGGTGAGCTCATCCGGGCCGCGCTTTCCGCCGGATGCGAGGAGATCCTTCTCGGCATCGGGGGGTCGGCCACGGTGGACGGCGGCAGTGGCATGTTGAGTGCGCTCGGTGCCCGGCTCGTTGACAAGAACGGCAATACTTTGCGCGGGAGCGGAGGAGAGCTCGCGAAGCTCTCGGTGGTCGACCTTTCGGCGCTCGACCCTCGCCTTGGCTCCGTGCCTTTTCGTATTGCGTGTGACGTGGCCAACCCGCTCCTGGGCCCGCAAGGGGCGGCCCGGGTGTTTGCCCCTCAAAAGGGGGCCAGCCCCGACGAGGTGGAGATCCTGGAGAAGGGTCTTGAGGTATTCGCAGACCGTCTGGAAGCTGCTACCGGGCGCCGGGTACGCGACTTGCCGGGAACAGGGGCAGCAGGTGGGGTAGGCTTTGCTTTGCTCGCGATTTCACCTCTTGCGCGACTGGAGCGCGGGGTCGATCTGGTGGCAGAGGCGGTCGGGCTGGAGGAGGCGATCGAGTGGGCGGACCTCGTAATCACCGGGGAGGGTAGACTGGACGCTCAGACTGCTTTCGGGAAAGTGCCGTACGGCGTAGCCCACCGGGCGCGGGCCCGGGGACGCCCGGTGGTGGCGGTGGTGGGCAGTATCGACCGGGACCTGTCGCTCGCTTCGGCTTCGGAACGGTTGCCTGCCTTAAGCATCCTCACCGAACCGATCACGTTGTCCGAGGCCATGGCCGCGACCCCGGCTTTGCTGGAACGGGCGGGCGAACGGTTGGGAGCCCTGCTCGAGGTTGGATCCATGCTGGCCGGGCGCACGAAAGGCGAGACCGCCGTTCCCTGCTGATTGGCGGAAGCTGCGTAGGGGCAGGGTAGAACCAAACCAAGGAAGGAGCATGTAGAGGCCATGAAGATCGGCGTGTTCACAGTCCTGTTCGCGAACATTCCCTTCCCGGAAATGCTGCAGAAGGTCAAATCCTATGGGCTAGAGGCAGTAGAGATCGGCTGCGGTGGCTATCCCGGCAAGGCTCACTGTGATCCGGCCGAGCTGCTGGCCAACCCCGGCAAGCTCGACACCTGGCGCTCGCAACTGCGCGACTCCGGCCTTGAGCTCTCCGCCTTGAGCTGCCACGGCAATCCGCTCCATCCCCAGCCGGAGATCGCTCGCCGCTTCCACGAAGACTGGCGCCAGGCGGTGCTGCTCGCCGAGAAGCTGGGAGTAAAGACTATCGTGGGTTTTTCTGGTTGTCCTGGCGACTCCGACCAGGCCCGGCAGCCCAACTGGGTGACCTGCGCCTGGCCTCCCGATTACCTGCAGGTCCTCGAATGGCAATGGAACGAAAAGCTCATCCCCTACTGGCAGGCAGAGGCTAAGTTTGCCGCCGATCACGGCGTGGAACGTATCGCATTCGAGATGCACCCCGGTTTCTGTGTCTACAACCCCTACACCTTGCTCAAGTTACGGGAAGCGGTAGGCCCGATCATTGGCGCCAATATCGACCCGAGCCACCTCTTCTGGCAGGGAGTGGACGTGGTCGCAGCCATACGCAAGCTGGGTGAAGCAGGCGCGATCTACCACTTCCATGCCAAAGATACCTACGTCGACCCCTACAACACCGCCGTCGACGGTACGCTAGATGCCCGGCCCTACCAGGACATCATCCATCGGTCGTGGACATTCCGCACGGTAGGGTATGGACACGGGACCAAGGTTTGGAGGGACATAGTCAGTGCTCTGCGTACGGTAGGGTACGACGGAGTCCTTAGCATCGAACACGAAGATGCGATGGCCTCCATCGAGGAAGGATTCCGCAAAGCGGTGGAGGTCCTGAGGGAGGCCGTTCTGGCCGACCCCCCGGCGAAGCCCTGGTGGACGTAACGAACGTCAAAGAGAGGGCGGGGCCTTTTCGTAGACGAGCAGCCAGTACGCGCGGCCGTAGCGCGTTCGGCTCAAAGCCAGATGGCGGATGAGATAATAGACGCGGCCGTCGGCCTCCACTTCGTAGCAGTGGTTGCGCCAGCCGTCGAACCAGTCGCGGCGGATGCGGGTAATACGGTGCAGGCGATAGCGGCCCCGCCCGTCCACATCCCAGAAGGCCACGGGACGACGGGGACGGTCGTCAGCACGTACCCCGACCAGGACCAGCCGGCGGGCCAGCCTCTCTCCCCAGGACCGGCTCCCGGGAAGCGTAGCCTGGGGACGGATGCGGAAACAGCGGGGGCGCTGGTCTGACCACAAGGTTTGATCCCTCCTGGTTCTGCCATCGTCACAGGTGGTGCCACGGGGGCGGCGCCGGTCACCGGTGGCGGCACGGCGGTAGCCGGAGCCGGCAGCGGCGGTGACGGTGGCTACGGCAGCAGCCACACTTGCGATGTCCCCGTACTTTTCGGCGATGGCATGGGCTTTCCTTGCTGGAACTACCTTTCTGTGATGGGGGTGCAAATAATTGGCCGGAGAAGCACGACTCCTGGATGGGCGAGCGCTTGCCCGCCGCATACGAGCCACCGTCAAAAAGCAGGTCGAGGACGTGGTTCGCCGCGGGGGGCGGCCGCCCGGATTGGCGGTGGTCCTGGCCGGAGACGACCCGGCTTCTCACATCTACGTATCCAACAAGGAAAAGGCATGTCAGGAAGCGGGGATCCGCTCTTTTGCCCGGCGTTTGCCGGCTTCAGTGAGCCTAAACCAACTTCTCGATACTGTAGGCGAACTGAATGCCGATCCGGCC
Source organism: Bacillota bacterium (assembly GCA_012839805.1). GTDB lineage: Bacteria > Bacillota > Limnochordia > Limnochordales > DUMU01 > DUMU01. The sequence goes on from DUMU01000046.1 coordinate 8,353, forward strand.
GTGGACGGTATTCTCGTTCAGCTTCCGCTCCCGGAGCCGGCCATGGAAACCGAGGTACTACAGGCCATTTTGCCGGAAAAGGACGTCGACGGCTTCCATCCGGTCAACGGGGGAAGGCTCCTGGCGGGAGTGGCCGGGTTTCTTCCGTGTACTCCCACCGGCATTATCGCCTTGCTTCGCCATGCAAATGTTCCCCTGGCCGGACAGCGGGCGGTGGTGGTGGGACGCAGCAACATCGTAGGTAAACCAGCAGCGCTCCTACTCCTGCGGGAGCATGCCACGGTTACCGTCGCACACTCGCGCACCCGAGATCTCCCGGAGTTATGTCGCAGCGCGGACGTCCTGGTGGTGGCCATCGGTCGACCGCAGTTCATCCGGGCCGAGGCTATTCGGCCGGGAGCGGCGGTGGTGGACGTCGGGATCAACCGGACCGATAACGGGATTGTGGGAGACGTGGAGTTCACGAAGGCTCGGGAGGTGGCCGGTTGGATCACCCCGGTGCCGGGCGGTGTCGGACCTATGACCATTGCGATGCTGCTGGAAAACACGGTGCTTGCCGCTCGCTGGCATCTGGGGCTCGACCCGCAACTGGGGAACCCCCTCGCCGTCCTTGAAAGCGTACAGGGAGGGCAGTAACTACCCTCCCTGCGGCCACGAGGTGGCGAGACAGGCCAGCAGAAGGGCGGGACTACTGCGGGTTCGTCCCACCCAGGTTCTGCTTGGTCTTTTGGAACCGCTGCACCTCGGCGGCGCCTTGCTGTCCGGCCTTCTGGTATGACGGGCTACCCGCAGTACCAGTGGCTCCGATCGTTCCCGCCTCCTGGTCGGCGCGGCCGGCCCCGGCCTGCATTCCCATCGGCGCCCGGGCTCCCGAGTACTGGGTGCTCACCTGAACCGAGCGGGCTGCGGTCTGGGAAAGCTGGCCCGCCCGGCCCGCGACCCCCGGGTTGATCGCTCCCGGCTCGGCGCCGAACTCATAGAAGCGGGCCAGATCCTGCTGGCCGCTCTCTACCTCGGGGCGAGGAGCAGCCTGGGGCGGGCGCAAGTTCTGCGCCGCGTAACGGTTCCGCTTTGCCATGCCGACTCATACCTCCTCGCGGTTGTTTGCCCCGGCTTTCGGCGGGGCGCCCTTAGCATTTCCTCAGCGAAGGGCGAGCGGCGGCGGCAGCGGGCGCAAAGTTTCTAGCGAGGGAGGCGTTCTAAGCCAGCCGGTCCTGTCCTCAGGGCACGGAGTTTGACACCGGGGGTAGGGCGGAAGTAGGGTGAACGGTGTGTTCAGGCTGCTGGGCTGTGGCCGGGAATTGGGGGGAGGTACTGGTGGTGGGTGCGGTCAAGGCAGTTCCGGCGTTGGCCAAGGTCCCTTTGTCCATTCTGTACGCCAAGCGACTAAGCCCTGCCGCCCGCCTCTTGTACCTTCATCTGCTGCAGGTGGCGGCAAGCGGCCAGGGTCAGGGATGGGTCAACCTGGGTGAATTGGCAACCGACTTGGGGCTGGACCGCGAAGTCGGGCAAACCGCCTGTAACGAATTGGAAGATAATGGACTCATCAAGACTGTGGCTTCGCGTGTCGTCTCCGCGATCGGCGGCAACGTGGAGAACGAACCGGAGGAATGCCACTTTTTCCTGGTTCCCTTGGATGAGGTGGACTGGACGCTGGTTGGTTCACGCTGGTTCGGGGTAGCGGCCCGCGCCGGATCTGCCCCGCCTCGGGCTACTGCGGCCGCGGGTACACCCGCCGGCGCGGCCATGGGCCCGTCCGCCGACGATGGCAACGCGGTGGGAAGCCCTAGCCCTCCGCGGCCTGTACCTGTGGGTCATAAAGATGGCCCGGCACCGTGGTCGGGCGTGCCGGACCGGCTGTTGACGCTGGAGCAAAGAGTTCAGAAGTACCAGCTGGAGAAGGTGCTGGCGTACGCTTACCAGCAGATCGGCCCGGGGTTCACCGCCGAACAAGTAGACATGATCGTTGGCTGGGCCGAGGAGGGATCTTTCCACTTCTCGCCAGGAGTCATCCAGCTGATCATCGAGGAGTGCGTACGGCGAGGAAAGGTCCATCCCCGGTATATGCAGAAGGTGGCGGAGTCTTGGTTCAGACGCGGGATCCGGACGGAGGCCGACGTCGCCCGGATCAACCGGCTGGAAAACGAACGCTGGCGCCGTTACCGGGCGCTGGCGCGCAAACTCAACCTCTCCCGTAACCTTACCGAAGATGAGATGGCACTGTGTGACAAATGGGCAGAGGAATGGGGTTTCTCGGACGAGATCATCCTCGCGGCCTGTGCGGAGACGGTTCACGCTGCCACTCCTACCTTTGCCTACATCGACGCCGTCCTGGGGGAGTGGCGGGCTCACGGGGTGAGAACGATGGCGGACGTAGAAGAACGGCGGGCAGCCCGGGCCGCCAAAGGGCCAGGGCAGCCCGGATCCGGGCGGGCACCGGCCGCTTCCGTCCGGCCCCGGGGAAGCGGAAGCGCAAGAGGCTCGGGACGAGCGATGGGGGTAGAAGAGGAGCGAAGGCGGGTTCAGGACTACTGGGGTGCTTATTATCGCCTGGTGGGCATGGAAGAAGGGTTGCGGCCGGACGAGGCGAAGAGCGAAGCCGACGATGAAGGGGACGAGGAGGCGGCATGGCCGGCGAAGAAGGGCTGAAGGCGCTGTTCGAGGAGAGACTGCCCGAGCTCAAGCAGTGGGATTTCCCGGAAGAGGCATACCGGGCCTACCGTGCCGACTTCGAAATGCTCTGGCACGATGCCCAGGCGTGCCGGGACTGCCGGGGGCGAACCGAGTGCCGGGCGTTGACCCCTGGGTATCCGATCCGTCTCCACGTAAAGGGTATCCAGCTGTACGGCGAGCCGGCCTTTGCCGTCTCGCCTTGCGCGCGAGAGCTCGAGCGCCGGCAGCAACAGCTGCTTCAGGCGGCCATCCGTTCGGCGCGGCTTCGCCGTAGCGATCTTGGTCAAACGTTTGCCACCTTCCGCGTCTTGGCCAGCAACCGGGCGGCTTTTCGCGCCTGTCTCGAGTACGCCACCTCGTACCGGCCGGGAGAGACCGACCACGGGCTCATTATCTTGGGACCTGTCGGCACCGGCAAATCGCACCTGGCCAGCGCCATCCTTAACCACCTGCGCCAGCGGCAGGTTGCCGGCCTGCTGAAGGTGGACGTGTCCGAACTACTGAACGAGATGAGGAATACGGTGGCGGAAGGCCAGCCCGCCGGCTCCTTGCTCGAAGCTGCCAAGGCGGCAGAACTACTGGTGCTGGACGACCTGGGACAGGAGTACCAGACCGAGTGGGCTCGATCGGTCCTGGGCGAGTTAATCAATGCCCGCTATCTCGATCGGCGACCGCTCATCGTCACTACCAACCTGGACCTGGAGGCTCTTCAGCGCGCCCTTGGTGAAAGGGTGTCTTCACGCCTCTTGGGAACCAGCAAGGTGTTGGTAGTCGAAGGGGCTGACTACCGGATCGAGCAACACCGGCTACTTCAACGTCGAAGAGGAGTGGGAACTCCGGCGGCGAATTCTGCTTCCCGTTCCACAACCGAATAGCGGCCACGTGAGGTGGGAGGTGCCTCGGGCTACCCGAAGGGTAGCCGTGAGGAGAATAGGGAAGAGGGCCACCGGCCGGATATGTGGGGAGGGTTTGATGGCGTTCGCCGTCACCCGTCACCCGGGCCGGTAAAACCCCGCGGTCCCGCCACTGTACCCGGCGAGTTCTGGCCGGCAAGCCACTCACGCGCCGGCGCGTGGGGAAGGCGACGCCAGGACGATGACCCGGAGCCAGGAGACCTGCCTTCCGCCTGTCACCAACCTTCGCGGAAAGGGGATGGTGCACCGGTACGACCGCCGTTTGAGCGCGTCTTTTGCTGGTCCACCCTCCGGGTGGACCTTTTCGTTGGTAATCGTTAGTAGACGTTGCTGGTTGCCGTTAATTGCCGGTAGCCGTGCGGCTGGAAATGTTCCAGTAAGGGGGTAAGACTCCATGTTTGAGAGACGGGAGAGACGCCTGCATGGGGCGAGGGTACGCTGCTGGTTCACCATAGCCATGCTCATTGTCTTAACGGTAACAGCGTTGGGCGTTGTAGTGAGGGTCCCCGGTACGGTCGCCGCGGGAGCGAGCAGCGCCGCCGTGGAAATTCAGGATGCGACCGGTACCAAGATGGTTCCCACGACCGCCCCGCGGCGGATCGTCGCCCTTGCCCCCAGCGTGACCGAGATGCTATATGCCCTCGGACTCGGGCCACAAGTGGTGGGCGTGGCGGCGTTTAGCGATTATCCGCCCGAGGCGAAAGAAAAGCCGGTAGTGGGCGATGCCTTTGCCATCAACTATGAGGCCCTCCTGGCGTTGCGGCCGGAGCTGGTGATCGCGGACGAGAACCTGCAGGCGAAAGCCATCCAGGAGCTACGGCGACTCGGGGTGAGCGTGTTCGTGGTTGCCCCCCATTCGTTGGAGGAAGTGCTGGCCACCCTGACCACTCTGGGCCGGTTGACCGGACGGGAGGCAGAGGCCCGGCAGCTGGTGGCCGGTTTGGAGCAGCGGATCGCGGCGGTACGGGAGAAGACGGCTAAACTCCCGGCCTCCCGCCGCCCCCGGGTCTTTGTAGAAATCTGGAACGATCCGTTGATGACGGCCGGCCCCGGCAGCTTCATCGATGAACTCATCGGGCTGGCTGGCGGCCAGAACATAGCGGCCGGAACGGGGCAAGCCTGGCCGCAGGTGAACCCGGAATGGGTGGTGGCCCAAAACCCCGAGGTGCTCATCCTGACCCTGCGAAACCGCCAGGAAGTGGTGAAACGCCCGGGTTGGAGCGCCTTGGCCGCGGTGCGGCAGGACCGGGTCTACGAGGTCGTCCCGGACCCCTTGGTCCGTACCGGGCCGCGCCTGGTCGACGGGCTCGAGCAGTTGGCCCGTCTGCTCCACCCGGAGCTTTTTGGGGATGGTAACGCCCCGCCGGCTCAGGGAAGGGCGAAAGGGACGAACCCGTAGGAGCGATCGGGAATGGCCATGGTTCGTCGTCATTGGCGAGGGCTTCTTCTCGGCCTGGTCGCGGGGACGTTGGGCCTGGCTGCCGTGGCGATGCTACTCGGGCCGGTGCGCGTCCCCGCGCGCCAGCTCCTCGTGCTTCTCCTGGCCGGCCCGGGCGGCGAAGCCTCGGGCGGGGCGCAGTTACCCGGCCCGGCGGGGGTATGGGGAGGCCAGGACCAGGTCTACAGGACCATCCTCTGGGAAATCCGCCTCCCCCGAATCTTGCTTGCCCTCGAGATTGGAGCCGCTCTCGCCCTAGCCGGCGCCACCTACCAGGGGGTCTTCCGCAACCCTCTGGCCGACCCCTACATCCTGGGGGTCTCGTCAGGAGCGGCTCTTGGGGCCACTCTGGCTTTCGCCGGGCAGGTGGGCCTGGGATGGCCCGGGCTGTCCGGGCCATCCGGACCCGGGGGCGGGGCACTCGTCCCCATCTGCGCGTTCGCCGGCGCGCTCGGAAACACGCTCCTGGTATACGGATTAGCCCGTTCCGCGGGGCGGATGCCCCTCACCTCGCTCCTGCTCGCCGGAGTGGCGGTCAGCGCCCTTGCCAGTGCTCTGGTCTCCATCATCCTGCTTTTTACGGGCGATTGGATGAAACAGGTGGTCTTCTGGACCATGGGCTCGCTCAGCGGGAGCAGCTGGACCGCGGTGCGCTCGATCCTGCCGTTCCTGCTGATCGGAGGCGCCGTGGTGGTGGCGGCAGCACGCCCCCTTGATCTCTTCCTCCTGGGAGAAGAGCGGGCAGAGAGTACGGGGCTATCGGTGGAACGGGCCAAGCTCCTGCTTCTGACCGCGGGCGCTCTGCTGTCGGCGGCCGCGGTCGCCACCGGCGGTGTGGTCGGCTTCGTGGGACTGATCATCCCGCACGCGGCCCGGCTACTGGTCGGGCCGGAGCACCGCCGTCTCCTGCCGGTAGCGAGCGCGCTCGGGGCAGCGTTCCTGCTCGCGGCGGACACCCTGTCCCGGCTGGTGGTTGCCCCCCGGGAACTGCCCCTCGGTGTCATCACCGCCCTGGCCGGCGCGCCCTTCTTCCTCTGGTTGCTGCGGCAGGCCGGTCGCCCGGACTCGAGCGCACGAGCAGGGAGAGTACCCGGGCTACCAGGTCGCCAGGCAGGAGTCATGCCACCGGTTCGAGCCGACCGACCGCTGCTGGCCTGCGGTGAACGGGGGCCTACCGTACTCGGTGCACCGGGCGGGGCAGGCGGTTCAGCCGGAGAGAGTGCCGCACCGGTACTGGAGGCAATCGGCGTGAAAACGGTGTTGGGTGGCCGCCCTATCTTGCACGGCGTATCGCTCTCTATCGCCCCGGGTGAACTGGTTGCCATCATAGGCCCCAACGGGGCCGGGAAGTCCACGCTGCTGCGGACCCTGGCGGGGCTTTTACCGCTCGCCGGTGGCGAGGTTCGGGTGGGCGGGGTCTCCCTTGATAAGCTCTCCCGGCGGCAGCTCTCCCGGCGGGTAGCGTTCGTACCCCAGGCCCCCGACTTCCGCTTCGAGCTGACCGTGGCCGGCGTAGTGGCGCTCGGACGCTATGCTCACCAGTCCTGGTGGGGAGGTGAGCGACCCGGCGACCGGGAGGCAGTGGCCCGAGCGCTGGCCTATACCGGCCTGGAAGGGTATGGCAACCGGCCGGTGACCACGCTGAGCGGTGGGGAAGCGCAGCGCGTGGTACTGGCCCAAGCGCTGGCCCAGGAGGCGCCGTTTCTGCTCCTCGATGAGCCCACCGCCCATCTCGACCTCAACTACCAAGTAGAGATCATGGCCCTTCTTGATGCCCTGCGCCGGCCCGGGCCGGACCGGGGGGGACGACCGCGGGCGGCCAAGGCGATTCTGGTGGTCATGCACGACCTCAACCTGGCCGCGGCCTGGTGCGACCGCCTGATCCTGCTCTCCGCGGGGGTCGTGGTGAGGGAAGGCAGGCCGGAACACGTTCTTGAGCCGTCGCTACTGGAAGAGATCTACGGAACTCCCGTCTTCGTAGAAACCAACCGTTCTACCGGGAGGCCCCAGGTCTTCGTAATGCCACCGGCCACAGGTACGCCCGTGACCGGGGCGCTTTCATGAGAGAAGGGGTGGTCACAGGATCTGCTGGAAAACTCGCAGGAAATTCCCCCCCAAGATGGCTTCCACCGCCGGCTCGGGATAGCCTCGCCGGAGCAGCGCCTCCGTGAGCCGGGGAAGGAAACGCACGTCAGGCAGTTCCACCGGGGTTTGGGCGGTACCGTCGAAATCACTTCCCAGCCCCACGTGCTCGGGACCTGCCAACTGGACCGCGTGATCTATATGGGCCACCACGTCCTCCAGGTGAACTGCCCCCGGAGGAGAATCCCGCAGGAATTCGGGAACGAAAGAGATGCCCAGCACCCCGCCCCGGGCGGCCAGGGCCAGTATCTGGGCATCCGTTAGGTTCCGGGGGTGGTCGCAGAGCGCGCGACAATTCGCGTGGGAAGCGATCACCGGGCCGGCCGAGAGTTCGAGGACGTCGCGGACACCCGCGGGGGCAAGATGAGCAATGTCGACGATCATGCCCAGCCGGTTCATAGCTCGAACGACGGCTCGACCGGCTCGCGTCAGCCCGCCTCCGGAGTCACCTTCCTCAACCCCGTCGGCCAGGGCATTGCGCCCGTTCCAGGTAAGGCCGGCGGCCCGCACCCCCAGAACGTAGAGGGTTTCCAGGACATCGAGTTCGGCGCCGGTGCCGCCGCACAAAGCTTCCGCCCCTTCCAGTGCGAGGAGTGCACATACTCTACCCGGGGTTTGTCCGACCCGTTCTAGGTCGGAGCGGCTCCGCACCAGTTGGAGCCGGGGCTCGGCCACCAGTTCCCGCCGGAAGGTGGTAAGAGCACGTACCACCTGGAGCAGGGCTTCACCACCCCGGTGCGAAGGATCGACCCAGACGGCGAACACCTGGAGATCCACGCCGCCTGCCAGAAGGCGCGGCAGGTCCACGTGGCCTTCAGAAGAGAGTTCACCCAGGTGCCGGCGACCCCTTACTACCTGCAGCAGCGTGTCGGCATGGGCGTCAACCACCCGGGCGCGGTAGTGGAGCGCCAGGGCGTGCGGATCGACGTCGAACTCCGTCTCGCTTCCTGCCGGCTTCACCGTTGGACCTCCCCGGTTGGCACTAGCTCGTATTCGACCCCTGGTGATTCTACCACCGGGCAAGACCGGGCACACCCCACGCTACCGCCATCACCGGTTCGAGCTTTGGCCAAACTAGGAGAGCAGAACCGCCCCAGCCGAGCAGAGTCCTGGCGAGTGGGTACTGCGAGGGACGGGGCCGTGGAGCAGCAGGGTGGCAAACAAAGGGAGTGGAGCTACATGAAAGGAAACAACAAACGCCGGCTTCCGACCTTGCGGGGTCTTCAGTTGAGCGCAGCCGTTCTGGGAGGCTTTTTACTCGCGGCAACGCTCTTCCTCAGCCTACCCAGCACTGCCTGGCAGGAACTCGGGATCTCCGCCCGGCTTTCTCTTCCGAGGTCCCCCGCCTCCTGGCGGAGCAACGGCAACTCACTGGAAAACCGGATCAAGGCGGTGGCCCGGCGGGTGGGGCCGGCGGTGGTCAAGATCACCACCACCGAAGAGACGGCGGTGGAGAACTTTTTCTTTCGCATTCCCCAGGAGACCCAGGGCGTGGGGTCGGGGGTGATCTTCGATCAGCGGGGGCTCGTCTTGACCAATAACCACGTGATCGCCGGGGCCAAGCGGATTGACGTCTTCCTTCCCGACGGCCGGCATTTCCGGGGACGGGTACGGGGAGCCGATCCTTGGAGCGACCTGGCCGTGGTCGAGATGGAAGGAGTGGAGCACCGGGATTCTTCGGGGAAGATCGTGCGCGAAAAATTACCCACGGCCGATTTCGGCGACTCTGACCGGCTCGAAGTGGGTCAATTTGTGGTGGCGATCGGTAACCCCTTCCGGTTTGACCATTCGGTGACCTTGGGAGTCGTCAGCGCCCTGCAGCGAACTTTGCCGGTGGTACCCGAAGGAGCGGGTACGCCTGCGCCGGAGCCGGCGCCCGGTCCAGGACCCGGGCCGCAAGCCGGACCGGGGATGACAGACGTCGGGACGACGACCGGGTCGGTACCGGTTTATCTGGAAGGTCTGATCCAGACCGATGCTTCCATCAACCCGGGTAACAGCGGTGGCCCCCTCGTCGACACTTCGGGTCGGGTCATAGGCATAAACACCGCCATCCTTCAGCCTATTCAAGGCATCACGCCCAACATTGGTTTCGCGATTCCCATCAACCGTGCGGCGGAGGTTACCCGGCAACTGCTGGAGCGCGGCCGCGTGCTCCGCCTGGGGGTGGTGGGAGGAAGCCTCACCGCCGAGATCGCCCGGGCTCTGGAAAGCATCACCGGGCAAAAGCTGCCCACCACACGAGGGGCGTACGTCGTCGAGATCATACCCGGCTCACCCGCGGAAAAGGCCGGTTTGCAGCCGAGCGACATCATCGTGCTGGCGGGCGGCAAGCGGATAGATACCATGGAGGAACTGGTAGCTGCCGTGCGAGAGGCCGGTTTCGATGCCCGGCTGGAGATCGGTTTCTACCGCCGGGGTGAACGTCGTTCCGTAACGGTCACGCTCTAGCTTCGTACACGGGGAGCGCCGGCCGCGCCGGGCGGCAACGAGCAGCGCGAGGCGCGCTGGCTCGGGGGAGGCGCCCGGTTGCTATTCGGGGCGCGTCGTAGTAGAATCTCTGGCGCGTCGCCGCTCAGTTCAAGCGTGGAGCGGGAGGCAGGAGGCAGCCGGTGTTAACCAGGCCGGTTATGACGAGGATTCTGCCTGGCTGGGGGTCGTGGCGCTCCTCTGGGCCGGGCGTTTTTTCGTTTCGTCTGCTGCAGTCGGACGATCCCGTACTCGCTGCCAATCACCGCCTCAACGTGCTAAACGGCATGGCGGCCATGGTGGCCATCAACCTAAGCGTACCCTTCTATGCCATCTATGCCGAACGCCTCGGGGCGACGAATTTCCAGATTGCCTTGCTCACGTCGCTGCCCGCGGTCATGATGGCCCTCCTGGCCCTGCCCTCCGCCGGCTGGGTGGAACGGGTCGCGGATAAACGACGCCTGATCGTTCCGCTTCTTCTGCTTGCCCGCCTGCTGGTGGTGGCCCTGCTGGCCGCTCCTTATCTCCCCGGCGCGATACCACCCCTTTTCGTTGTGCTCATCGTGGCTCTCGCCGCCGTCCCCGGCACGGTAGTGACCGTGGCCTGGCAATCGTTGATGGGCGACCTGTTTCCGGCCGCGGCGCGGGCGGAAGCCTTCGCGATCCGCGCCCGGTGGATGGGGTGGACGGGGCTGGCCGCCGTGCTGGGGGCAGGTGTGGCCATCGATTCCCTTCCGTACCCCTTCGGTTACCAGCTGATCTTCTTGCTCTCCGGGTTCTTCGGCATCATCGAAACCTATTACCTGTCGCAATTTCGGATTGCCCTGGAGCCCGGCGCGGCGAAACCACGGGCGGTGGCACCAAGCCTGCGGGGGGCGGCGGTGTCCGAGTGGCGGCGACTCCAGGCCCGCCCGCACTATCTCCGGTATGTGGGGGTCGTCTTCTTCTTTCATTTTGCCTGGATGGCCCTGTGGCCGGTCTTCACCGTCTACAAACTAGAGACCCTTCACGCCAACAACACCTGGATGAGCCTTTATTCGGTAACCAGCACCCTGGGCTCGATCCTCACCTACCGGCATTGGTCCCGCCAGTGTAGCCTTAAGGGAAACGGGTGGGTGGTGGGCTGGAACGCCTTCGGGCTCACCCTGATCCCGGTAGTCTGGGTCTTGTTCGCGAAAAGCCTCCCGGTCAGTGCGATTCTGGATGGCTTCGGTGGGATCGTGGTAGGTGGGTTCAACCTCGCCCTGTTCAACCAGTGGCTTGACATTGCCGATCCGAAGCGGCGTCCCACCGATATGGCGTACTTGAACACCGTGGTGCAGCTGGCGGCGGTAATCTCGCCGCTGGTGGGCATGGCCGTCTACGAGCGGTTCGGCTTTGTCGTGGCCATGCTGGCGTTTGCGGCCGTTCGGGTCGCGGCGTCGTACCTGCTGCTGCGGGTGGGGTTGGAGAACGACCGGGGGGCAGGGAGGGGTCAGTAGCGACGGGGTCAGTAGTGATAGGGCTCGCCGCGCAAGATCCGAAACGCCCGGTAAAGCTGCTCGAGCAGGACGAGAGCAGCCAGTTCATGAGGGAAAGTAAGAGAAGATAGCGAAAGCAGTTGGGCAGCTTCTTGTTGAACTGCCTGCGACAACCCCAGCGTGCCGCCGACCACGAATACCAGGCGCGCCCCGGCCGCGGCCCACCATTGCTCCAGCGCGTGAGCAAACGCCTCGGACGAGAATGATCGTCCCGACCGGTCCAGGGCCAAAAGCAGCCCGTGACCGGCGGCTGCCGCCAACAAGCGCTCTCCTTCCCGCTCCCGCACCGTCTGGACCTCGGCTTCCGTCAACCGGGCGGGCAAGGGCTCCGGTTTGACCGACGCGAGCTGGACGGAACAGTAGGGAACAAGCCGGCGCCGGTACTCATCGACCCCTTCGCGGTAGAACGACCGCACCGGTCCCACGGTCACTACCAGGATCCGTCTGACCGGCACTCCCTTCGCCCCCTTTCGACTCCATCGAAGAGCATGCCCTCTCCCCTTGCCGGCGGTCAATCGTTCGCGGCCGGCGGCGGAGAGCCGGGAAGGGCGGCGGGGAAGGAGGCGGCGGGTCGAGATTGTGCTGAAGAGAACAAAGCCGCAAGGGATGCAATGGGTCATGTCGAAGTGTACGTATAGCCGCCTGGGGCTATGGCGCAAGAGAGGAAGATGGTATGGTTATGGCTCGTCCGGGCAAGATCAGCGAGGCGGTGGTACGCAGGCTCCCGTTGTATCTGCGGGTTCTGGACGAGTTGGCCGAGGCAGGTCAAACGAAGCTTCTTTCCTCCCAAGAATTGGGAGAGCGGGCGGGGGTGACGCCGGCGCTGGTGCGCAAGGACCTGGCCTGGTTTGGGGAGTTCGGCAAGCAGGGGGTGGGCTACGACGTTCACTACCTCCGCAGCGAGCTCCGGCGTATCCTGCACCTGGACAAGGAGATCAGGATAGCGCTGGTGGGGGTGGGAAGCCTGGGCATGGCGCTCGCCCGCTACCACCGGCGGCGTTATCTGATCGAGCCTGACTTTAACCTCCACATTGTCGCGTTATTCGATACCGACCCGCGCAAGATAGGTGAGGTCGTAGATGGTGTGCCCATTTCTTCCCTTGGCGAGCTGCCGGTCCTCGTCGATCGCCTGGGTATACGGATGGCGATGATCGCCGTTCCGGCCGAGGCCGCTCAAGGGGTGGCCGACCGGCTGGCCGCGGCGGGAGTGAAGGCCATTCTCAACTTTGCTCCCGTCAAACTAAAGGTGCCGCCGGGCGTTCACGTGGCCACGGCCGACCTGAGCGGGGAGTTGCAGTGCCTCGCCTACTATTTGGATCGCTGAAAGGGCGTTCTTGTCCTTGCCGCCGTCAAAAGGTACGATCAAGTAACGAAGGTTGTCGTTAGGGAGGCATTTTCTTGCAGATCGGACCGATACCGGAGGTGCGGGCGCGCGGGGGAGCGGGCTCGAGCACGGTAGCCGTAGAAGAGTTAACCGGAATGGTAGAACGGGAACTCCGGGAGGTCCTGGATTCCCGCGACGCGGTGGCCGATCTTGCCGGGCATCTGGCGCAAAGCGGGGGTAAACGCATCCGCCCCCTCTTGACGCTACTCACCGCTCGCCTTTTTGGCCCCGAGCCCCCTTCCGTGCTTCCGGTCGCCGTGGCAACCGAGCTGGTCCACATGGCGACCCTGGTTCACGACGATGTGCTGGACGAGGCACCCGTTCGCCGGGGCCATCCCACGATCCACACCCTTTGGGGCAGTCGCATGGCGGTTCTCGCCGGGGACGCCTTGCTGGCCCGGGCCCTGGTTCTCATCGCCGAGCACGCGCCGCCTTCCGTGCTCGGCATGATGGCCCGCATGGTCTATGACATGTGCGAGGGAGAAGTGGACCAGCACCGGCACAAGGGTGATTGGCGCCAGAGTGAAGAGACGTACTTCCTGCGCATCGAAAAGAAAACCGCCCGCTTTTTCAGCGCTTGCTGCGAAGCGGGGGCGACGCTCGCGGGGGCGCCGGAGGCGCAGATCCGGCTTTGCGCGGAGTACGGTCTGAACTTGGGCATGGCCTTCCAGATGATCGACGACTTGCTGGATATCACCGGTGACCCCGAAAAGATGGGCAAGCCCGTGGGGGGCGACCTGCGCGAGGGCGTCGTGACGCTCCCGGTGCTACATCTGCTGGCACAGGAAAAGGAACGGTCCCGGCTACTCCCGCTTCTCGAGGCCGAACCGACCGCGGAGACCGTCGAAGCTATCGTCCAGGCGGTGCGCAATAGCAGTAGTCCAGCTTACACCCGTAGCCGGGCGGTGGCCTATATCAGAGCGGCTCGTGAGCGGCTCGCCCGGTTACCTCAAAACGAGGCGGCCCAATTGCTGGGCCAGTTGTTGGACCAGGTGGTTTCCCGGGAGAAGTAACGTATCGACGGAGCCGGCGGCCGGCGCCGGCCGAACAGCCGGTTGGGCGCCGGGTCGAGGCCCCCGGTGAACGACGCCCGCGAAGGCAGATTCTTCTCTCATCCCTCATAAGGTCGATGAGGAGGAGGAATCGCCTTGGGGCTCATACCACGGGTGGGCGCGCCGGCAGCCGGGCTGCCGGGACGCGTCTTCGCCGTGCTCGTGTTCATGGGCGTTTGGTCGCTGGTCTGGTGCGCGGTCGGAGAAATCTGGCAACGTCGTCCGCTTGCCCCCGCTTCTCAGCTTCCTCCCGGTTGGAGCCGCCAGGTCCCGGCGGACGGGGCAAGGGGTGTACCACCGTTTCTCCTGATCGCGGCCGAGGCCGGCGAAAACCTCGAGGACGCCTCCGTCACGGTGACGGATGAAGAGGGGAGGCCGGCGGCCGGCACGGTACGGGTCGCGGGCCGTCTGGTGACGTTCACTCCCATTCATGTCCTCACCCCCGGGATGACGTACCGGGTAACCACCGAGGCAGTAGGCCGAGGAGGGCGGGCCCTGACGGTTCTGCGGTGGTACTTCCAGGTGGTTGATCTTGCCGAGGAGTACTGGCTGGATCTTTCCGTCTCCGAACGCCCCTTGGCACTGCGGGTGTACCGGGGGCGCGAGCTGGTCCGGGCCTGGCGGGCTTCTACCGGGAGACCGGGGGACGATACCCCGCTCGGAGTTTACCGGATCCAGGACCGCGGTCGCTTTTTCTGGTCGGAGCGATACCAGGAGGGCGGGTTCTTCTGGATGCGCCTTTTTGGCAACTACCTGATCCACTCGGTTCCCGTCGATGGGGACGGGCGCATCCTTGAAGCCGAGGAGCGGCGCCTGGGCTATCCCGCGAGCCACGGTTGCGTGCGCCTCAGCCTTGAGGGGGCACGCTGGCTCTACGAGACCGTGCCCGATGGTGCCCTGGTCATCATTCGCCCTTGAGGCACGCGTTCGGATCCGCACCATTCTCTGCCAGTCCAGGCGGAAAAAGAGGCGCTCAGCCTGGAGGAGATCAGGTCCGCGGGCCGAAAGAGCCAAAGGGATACCTGCTCTCTTGAACCGGCCGGGCGAGCGGGTAGCGGGGCACGGGCGCCGGGCCGGCGCTACGACCGGCCGAGCGGGGCGAGGCCGGGTGCAGCGACGAAGCCGGCAACAGCAAACGGTTAAAGGGGGAAGCCGCCGTGGGCGACTTCGAAGGACGGGTTTTCGAGGCTGGGGGAGGCAGGCCGGAGCGGGTACCGTTTTGGCGGGGAACACGCTGGGGTAACCGGCCGTTGGTCATATTGATCATAGTCATCATCTGGCTGATCTTCCCCGGGCGAGGTATCTGGTACACCGTTCCCGCCGCCGAACAGGCAAGGGTGTACACCCTGGGTGCGCCGGGGGCGATCGCCGACCCGGGGCTGCACTTCAAGCTACCGGCGCCCTTCCAGACGATACGCCTGTTCCCGCACACCAGGGTGGATACCGTTCAGGTCGGTTTTCAAACCGTGCCACCGGCCTCCGGTGAACGGCAGCTCACGTATACCTCGGAGGTAGACTACGTACTAACCCGGGACCAGAATATGATTCACGTGGAGTATGCAGTTCAGTACACGTATCCGGAGAGCTGGAAGCACTGGGAGAACATCGAGACCTTCGAGCCGCTTTTGCGGGGGGCGGCGGAGGCTGCCATGCGGGCTACGGTGGCCACCCATACGGTGGATGAGGTGCTGACCACCCAAAAGGATATCGTGCAGCAAGAGGCCCAATCGCACCTGCAAACGCTCCTCGCGGCCGTAGACAGCGGCGTGCAGGTGCTGAACGTGCAGCTTCAATCGGTCGTTCCGCCCGAGCCGGTGCAGAGCGCGTTCGCCGAGGTACAGAACGCGATCGAGGCTCGGGCCACGCTGATCAACCAGGCCCAGGCCTATCAGAATGCGCAGCTGGCCGAGGCCCAGGGCAAAGTGGCCCAGATTCTGGCCCAGGCTGAGGCATACGCCGCCGAACGGGTCAATCGGGCTCAGGGTGACGCCGCCCGGTTCACCCAGTTATACCAGGAGTACCGGAAATCGCCGGAAGTGACCCGGGAACGGCTCTACAACGAAATGCTGCAGCAGGTCCTCCCCGGGGTAAAAGAGATCTACATCACCGATAGTAGCGGGGTGTTGCAGCAGCTGAAGCTGGGGGAGAAGGGGGATTGACATGAAGAGGTGGATAACGATAGCGGTAGCCCTTCTCGTGGTTATTTCCCTGGCGTCGAGCATTTTCACGCTCAACCCGCGGGTTCAGGCGGTGGTACTGCAATTCGGTGAACCGGTGCGGGCCGTAACCAAGCCGGGGCCGCACCTGCGGATACCGTTCATCCAGAGCGTGCAAAAGCTACCCAAGACGGTACTCTTTCTCAATGCTGAGCCGGAGGATGCGATCTCTCAGGATAAGCGTACGATAATCGCCGACTACTACGTGGTCTGGCGGATCAACGACGCCCTGAAGTTCGTCCGTACCATGGGGACGGTCTCGCAGGCCCTGATTCGCCTGGATGACGTAGTCTTCAGTTCCGTGCGACAGGAGATCAGCCGCACGCCCTTCGATGAACTGATCGTCGCCCGTAAAGAGCTCACGGACCGCATCGTCAAGGACGCTTCGCCCAAGCTTACCGCGTACGGCATCGATCTCCTGGACGTGGAGTTCGTGCGGCTCGAGCTTCCGCAGCAGAATCAGCAGGCGGTCTTCGACCGGATGCGCTCGGAACGGGATCGCATAGCCCAGCAGGAGCGGGCCACCGGTAACGCCGAGGCGACCCGAATCCGGGCGGAGACCGACCGCGAGGTGGCCGTGATGGTCGCCGAGGCGAACCGCAAGGCTCAGGAGATTATGGGTAAGGCCGATGCCGAAGCCACGCGCATCTACGCCGAGGCGTACGGGCGCGACCCGGGCTTCTACGCCTTCTGGATCCGGCTGCAGACCTTGCGGGATGGGCTCAAGGACAAGACCACCCTGGTTATTGATCGTAATGACCCCATCGCCCGCACCCTCATGGGGCAGGAGGTCTTGAAGACGCCATCGCCCGCGGCGACCAGGTGAGCCCGGCCGGCTCTACCCTCGCCTCATAACCGGCTCTACCAGGTGATCCCGGTGCCGGCGGGGGCGACGCCGGGAATACTCACCGGGAGCTTACCGGAAGGCTTGATACGGCCGAAGAGCACGTCCCCCAGGGCCGACAGGGAGACCGGGGTGCTACCGTAGGTGACGACGTAGGTGGTAGCCTCGGGAAACTCCAGGATGTCGTAGGGCTCGCGCAGGGCTACCACGATTACCGGTTTTCCGAGCCCCAGCAGGGAACGGACCAGCTGGGCCTGGCGGCGGTCGGTGGTGGCACGGTAGGTTCCCACTACCACCAGGTCGGCCTGCCGGGCCCGGCTAACCATGGTGTCGAGGTCGAAATAGCCGTTGCGGCTGACCGGGTACAAGTATTCGGTTACGTTCTTGGCGCCGCTTCGAAGCGCCTTGCCCAGCGTACTTGAGGCCCCGCCAAGCTCTTCCACCTGGGTAAGCGTCGACTCTTGCGGGCCGATGACCAGGAGGCGGCCTGCGTAGCCCGGCTTCAAGGGCAGTATGCGGGCCTCGTTCTTCACCACTGTAATGCTACGCCGCGCGATCTCCATCCCGACGGCCTGGTTTTCCGGGCGGCCGACCATCTCTTTGGCCCGGGTCTGGTCAACCTGGCTGTTCTTGAAAAGGCCGAGCTTCTCTTTGGCGGCCAGGATCCGCCGCACCGAGGAATTCACCCGGTCCATGCTGATTTCGCCTTGCTTGACTGCCTGGGTGACCCTTTGGATCGCTCGCACGGCATCATACCAGTCCTGGGGCCAGGCGATGAGCAACTGGTCGGCGCCGGCCTGCAAGGCCTTCACCGCGGCCTCGCCCAAGCCGTAGGTCTTGGTGATCGCCCCCATCTCCAAAGCGTCGGTGAAGATGAGCCCGGTGAAGCCCATCTCTTGACGGAGCAGGCCGGTCAGAACCTTGGAGGAGAGGGTGGCCGGCAAGCCGGGGGTGGGGTCGATGGCCGGGAAGACGATGTGTGCGGTCATGATCGCCTGAACCCCTGCTTCGATGGCCGCCCGGAAGGGCACGAACTCTACCCGATCGAGCCGGGAACGTGGATGCTCCACGACCGGCAGGCCGATGTGGGAGTCGACGGCAGTATCGCCGTGACCGGGAAAGTGCTTGGCGGTGGCTATGACCCCTGCCGACTGTAACCCCTGGATGTAAGCGCTGGCAAGACGGGCCACCGCCTGCGGGTCTTCACCCAGGGAACGAATGCCGATCACCGGGTTCTTCGGGTTGTTGTTGACATCCACCACCGGAGCGAAGTTGACGTTAATGCCCACCGCACGAAGCTCCCGGCCGGTGATCTCGCCCTGGCGACGGGCGAGATCGGCCGATCCGGTCGCCCCCAGAGCCATGTTACCGGGGAAGCTGGTCGCCTGCGGCCCCAGCCGGTTGACAAGACCTCCTTCTTGGTCGGCCGCGACCAGGAGAGGTATCTTGGCACCGTTTTCGGTGGCCGCCTTCTGGAGCTGGTTGGTGAGGTAAGCGACCTGGCCCGGTGAATCCACGTTACGGGCAAAAAGGATCACGCCTCCGACATGGTAGTCCTTGACCAGCGTGCTGGCTTCATAACCCATGATCTGGCCGGGGAAACCGACCATGAAGAGCTGGCCCACTTTCTCTTCGACGGACATGGTCCGGATGAGCTCGTCCACGGAAGGCGCGGCCGGGGGTTGCGCCGGGGGTACGGCACGGCTGCGGTAAACACGGGCGGCATAGAGCGTTAAACCCGTGGCAAGAACAAGGATCGCCGGAAAGGCGAACCAACGGCGGTCACGGTCAGGAATGCGGGTCATGCGTTGCGGCCTCCTTATAAGAGCTATCGTGCCCGGTCCATCCCCCTCTTCGGCACGGGGACATTTCCTCCTGCCAGGCGCTAAACCCCGCCTTGCGACCTTACTGAACCGGCGCCGCCGCCTCACGACCTCGCCTGACCGGTGTCAGCGCGTCGCGGTCTCACGTTGCGACCGGGGCTCGGTGGCAGATTGGTATCAGGTTGATATCATAATACGCGCGACCGGGTGGTTTACCGGCCGCTCCGAGGCCGGCTGCTCAGGGACCGGCCGGAGGAGGAAGGAAGTCATATAGGGGCGAGAGCGGAGATGTCAATCTACCTGGACAACAGTGCGACGACCCGGCCGGCGCCATCGGTGGTTCGAGCCGTCGAGGAGGCGCTCACGGTTCAGTACGGCAATCCTTCGTCGGCGCACCGGCTGGGGGTAGCCGCCCGGAGGCTTCTGGACGAAAGCCGCACGCGAGTGGCTCTACTGCTGGGGGTGAGTCCGGAGGAAATCGTTTTCACATCGGGCGCCACCGAAGCCAATAACCTCGCCATCCTGGGAGTCGCCCGCGCCGCCCGGGCACTGCCCCTGAGTAGCTATGACGATCGGGAACGAAAAGAGCGGGAAGGCAAAGCGGCCGGGGCTGAGTCGCGGCCGCACCTCATTACCACGGCGGTGGAACATCCCTCCGTCCTTGAACCTTTTCGCCGCCTCGAAGACGAGGGCTGGGAGGTAACCTACGTCGCAGTGGACAGGCAAGGTCAGCTCGACCTGGCCGCGCTCAGCCGGGCCTTGAAGCCCGAAACCGTTCTCCTGAGCACGATGTGGGTCAATAACGAAACGGGTGTGGTTCATCCGCTACAAGGCATAAGAGAGGTGCTCATCCAGTTCGAGAAGACCCAGGGCAGGCGGCCGTTATGGCACGTCGATGCGGTACAGGCACTCGGCAAGCTCCCGGTTTCCCCTCGTGAACTCGGTATTGACCTCCTTAGCCTGAGCGGTCACAAAATGCACGGGCCCAAGGGGGTGGGGGCGCTCTACGTGCGGCGCACCGTCCGCCTCCAGCCTCTGGTTTGGGGCGGTGGACAGGAGCGGGGGCTCCGGTCGGGTACGGAGAACCTTCCCGGCATTGCCGGTCTTGGCGTCGCCTGCCAGGAGGCTCGAGAACGGCTGGCCGCCGACCCCGAGGCCTCGTACCTGCGCCGGCTACGGTCCTTGCTCTGGGACGGTATTCGGGAATCCATACCCGGGGCGAGGCTGCACGGGCCCGGGCCGGATACCGGCGCGGTAGCCCCTCACATCCTCAACGTTGGCTTTCCCGGAACTCGTGGCGAAGTACTGGTACGATATCTTTCCGAGCGGGGTGTGCACGTAGCCACCGGATCGGCGTGCCACAGCCGGCGGCCGGAGCCCAGCCACGTGCTGGGGGCCATGGGCCTGCGCCCGGATGAGATCCAGGCCTCGCTCCGGTTCAGCCTGTCGTGGGAGAATACCGAAGCGGAGATTCGTGAGGCCGTCGCCATCCTGCGTGAAGTCGTGGCCGAGGTACGGAGCCTCACGGGTTGGAAAGGCAGGGACGACTGAGCTTGGATGGGGTCACCATTCTCATCCGCTACGGAGAAATCGCGCTGAAGGGGAAGAACCGTCCCCAGTTCGAAGGCCGGTTGCAGCAGGCCGTAGAACGGGCGCTCACCCGGGCCGGCGTGCCCCTCGGACCCGGCCGGGTTCGCCGGGCTTACGGCCGGCTGGTCGTAGAGCTAGCCCCAGGATACGAACCGGGGAGCCCTACCCTGGGCCGGGCGATCAGGGCCTTGAGCCGGGTCTTCGGTGTGGTCTCGTTTTCCCCCGCGGTCCGGCTCCCTCTCGACCTCGAGGATCCGATTCCGGCTATCGCCCGGGCGGCTTTGGCCTTGCTAAAGTCTACCGTCCCGGGGGCATCAGGCTCGGACACTGCCGCCCTGGCCGCCGCCAGGACATTTAAAGTAGAAGCACGCCGGCCGTTCAAGCAGTTTCCGCTGAACTCCCTCGAGATCAACCAGCAGGTGGGGGCGGCGCTGCTGCGGCAGGGGATCGGAATGAGGGTCGACGTTCACCAACCGGACGTGGTAGTGGGAGTGGAGGTCCGGCAAGAGGGGATTTATGTATCCACTGAGGAGATCCCGGGTCCGGGGGGGCTTCCGGTGGGGGTGAGCGGCCGGGCGGTCCTCCTGCTTTCGGGCGGGATCGATTCGCCGGTGGCGGGCTGGATGAGCATGCGACGCGGGGTGGAGCTGATCGGGCTCCACTTTCACTCGTACCCCTTCACCAGTGAAGAAGCCCGTCGCAAAGCCGAGGATCTGGGGCGAGTACTGGCGCGCTACGGGGATGGTTCATTCGTCTTGCGGGTCTGCCCTTTTACCGAACTCCAAAAGGCGATCCAGCGTTACGTGCCCGAAGAGTTGCGTATCACCATCATGCGGCGAATGATGTTTCGTATCGCGGAGCGGATTGCCGCCGCCGAAGGTGCTCTGGCTATCGTAACGGGAGAGAATGTCGGGCAGGTAGCGAGCCAAACCCTGGAGAGTCTCGGGGTGATCGAGGCGGTGACACGCCTGCCCGTTTTGCGTCCTTTGGCCATGTTCGACAAGATGGAAACCGTGGCCCGGGCTCGCGAGATCGGCACTTTCGACATCTCGGTCCGCCCCTATGAGGATTGCTGCACCATCTTCACGCCCGTTCACCCGAAGACCCGGCCCCGGCTGGAGGAGGCCGAGGCGGCCGAGAGAGCGATGGAGCAGGAGGTAGACGTAGAGGCGCTGCTCTCGGCCGCCGTGGCCGGAACCGACCGCCAGGAACTCGAGCCGTTGCCAGAATGAGGCCTACCGGAATGAGGCCTACAGTGAACTCTCCTCCATTCGTCGCCGCCACCACCGGGCGAGCGGCCACCCCAGCCCGTAGACAACGATAGCTTCGCTAGTGCCTATAGAGCCCACCAGCGGCCAGTAGGGGACCTTGAGGATCGGTGCGAGATAGAGACTGACCAGGAACGCGTTGAGTAAGACGGGGCTCGCCAGGGCAAGGAGCGGTCGTCGCCGCAAAAGCCAGGTAAGCAGGGCGGCGAGCCCCGTCACCGCGCTCCCCCCGAATATGTCCCAGGGGCCGAGCCCCCCTAGGATATTGGCGAGCAAGCAGCCGATCCACAGTGCGGGCACTGCCTCCGGGTAGAAGAGGGGCAGTACGGTGAGCGCTTCCGCCACCCTCAGCTGGATGGCGCCGAAGCTAGCAAAGGCGAAAGCGAAAACCAGGGCGACGTAGGCCGCCGCTATGACCGCGCCCCGGGCCACCCGCCTCGACGGACCAATTCCGCCTGGCAACCAACCACCTCCTCAGTCCTGAATTCTTCCGGATCGGACTTCCGAACGAGGGGCGCCACGGAGGGAACGTCGCTTCCGTGGCGAAGTGTCAACAAGGACATTATCCCCGAGGACATTATCCTCTAGGGGGAACTACTCGAAAAGGAGGTTAGCCTCATGTCAGCTTTCCGTCGTTGGGCTCCCGGCGCTCTTTCGCTGGCGATTTCCGTCTTCGTGCTGGCGGCGGTGTTCGCGGGCGCAGGCGAGGCGAAAACCAAGATTGTCTACTGGACCATCGGCACGGGTCTGCAGACGTATCGCTCGGCCCAGGAAGGATTGGAAGAAGCTTTCGAGAAGGCACACCCCGACATCGACGTTGATGTACAGTACATCACGGACGCGATCGAGACGAAGCTTCAGGTTGCTCTGGCCTCTGACATCGCACCGGATGTTGTTACACTTAGCACGCGTACGGCCCCCGCATTTCAAGCCCAGGGTTACCTCGCACCTATCGATTTTGCCGCCATCGGGGTCAAGGACGAGCAAAGCTTCTTGAAGCTTTTTGTTCCCGGTATGCAGGGAATCCTGCGTTCAATAGGGAACGATTATTACTGGTTCCCGGCGGAGATCAGCGTCTTTGGACTTTTCTACAACGAAGAGATGCTGATGAACGCAGGTCTCGACAAGCCCGGAGCCACTTGGCAGAAATTGGCAGCAGAAAGCAAAAAGTTCATCCAGAAGGACCCCTCCGGTGCCTGGACGCGCTGGGGCCTTACCATCCCGCGGACTTGGATCTGGCCGTACTTCACCTTCCTGACCTTCGCCCGTCAAGCGGGGGGAGACTGGGTCACTCCCGATGGGAAACCCGGGTTCAGCGATCCGAAAGTTCGTGAAGCCATGCAGTACTACCAGGACCTGTATCTGCGCCTGCAAGTACTAGATCCAACTCCGGGACGCGATTTCGGCGCGATATTCGCTTCCGGCAAGGCGGCATACCATGCTGGAGTATCGTATATGATCGCCGACTGGAAGCGGCAACAGGCGCCGTTCACGGTTAAGAGTGCAGCTAACCCCTACCTCGAAGGGGGACGTCGCTCAACTGTTGCCTACGGCTATGGCAATTTCGTGTTGGCCAGCTCCAAGCACCAAAAAGAGGCCTGGCAGGTAGCGAAGTTCTTCACCATCGACCATGCCAGCCAATGGTTCACCAAGGCCCAGATTTTCTGCCCTGGCGCAGGACCGTGGCTCACCGAAGTTGTCAAACAAGAACCGAATCTCGTTCCGTTCTTGCAGGAGTTCCAGTATGCTCGCCTTGAGATCGTACACCCGAAGTATACAGACATCCGCTCGGCAATCGTGAACGCAGATAAGGATCTTGTCGCTGGTAAGAGCGTCTCCGAAGTCCTTGCCACTCTCGATGACAAGCTTCGTACAATCCTTGCTGCGTCTGCTACGTCAGGTCAGCAGAAATAACGTGCGATCTTAGGGATAATAGCTCCGAGGATGAGGAAAGGGTGGGCAGCAGCCGGGCGGCGAGCGCCGGCCAAGCGGGCAGCCGCCCGGCTGCACCTTTCCCTCTAAGGGACAAGATTGAGGACAGGGGACAGGGACAGAGCGCCCACCGACGCGCAACCTAACCAGTGCCACCACCGGGGAAGGAGTCAGCGCTTACCTATGGTTGACGACACCAGCGTCCGCCGCCGGAACGTCGATGGTCTGAGTACGTCTTCCCCGCCACCTCTCCGGCCCGTGGGCCAGGTCGCGGCCGGGCTGGGCTTGAGCGAAGACGACCTGGAGTACTACGGCCCTTACAAAGCCAAGGTTCGCCTTTCGGTTTGGGAGAAGTACCGTCTCGCCGAGCGGCCCCAGGGCAAGCTCATCTACGTTACTGCCATCACTCCCACCCCCGCCGGTGAAGGGAAAACCACCACGGCCATAGGCCTCACCCAGGCCCTGGGCCGCCTGGGGAAGCGAGTTGCTCTCTGCCTTCGGGAACCTTCCCTCGGGCCGACCTTCGGCGTCAAGGGCGGGGCGACGGGCGGCGGGCGGGCGCAGGTAGTTCCGGCCGAAGAGATAAACCTGCATTTCACCGGTGACATCCACGCGGTCGGCAGCGCCCACAACCTCCTGGCCGCGGTGATTGACAACCACATCCACCAGGGTAACCGCCTGGGGATCGATCCCCGCCGGGTTCTCTGGCGCCGGGTCATGGACATGAACGATCGCCAGCTCCGCCAGATCGTGGTCGGCCTGGGCGGCCCGGCCAACGGCGTTCCCCGGGAGACCGGCTTCGATATCACCGTCGCCTCCGAGGTGATGGCGATCCTGTGCCTGGCCCGTGACCTGGTCGACCTGGAGGAACGGCTCGGCCGCATGCTGGTGGCTTACACGTACGAAGGGGCGCCCGTCTACGCTCGGGACCTCAAAGTGACCGGGGCGATGACGGCACTCCTGCGGGATGCCATCAAGCCGAACCTGGTTCAGACGCTGGAGGGCCAGCCCGCTTTCATCCACGGCGGGCCTTTCGCCAACATCGCTCACGGCAACAACAGCATCATCGCCACCGGCCTCGCGCTCCGCCTGGCCGACTATGTCGTCACCGAGGGTGGCTTTGCCTCCGAACTGGGAGCAGAGAAGTTCTTCGACATTGTCGCGCCCCTCACCGGCTTTCGCCCCGAGGTGGCCGTGCTCGTCGCCTCGGTGCGAGCCCTCCACCACCACGGCGGCGCGCCCAGGAGCCGCCTCGCGGAGCCCAACGAAAAGGCGCTGGTCAAAGGGTTCGCCAACCTGGACAAACACGTGGAAAACCTGCGCCAGTTCGGGTTGCCGGTGGTGGTCGCCATCAACCGCTTCGCTTCCGATTCCCCGGCTGAACTCTCTGCTATCGAATCCCACTGCCAGCAGGATCTGCAAGTACCGGCGGCGATCTCAGACGTAGTGGCCGAAGGAGGGCAGGGCGGAGTAGCTCTGGCGGAGAAGGTCCTGGCTGAGATCGGGCGCGGCGATTTCCACCCGCTTTTCCCGGCCGACCTCCCTATTCGGGAAAAGGTGGATCGGATCGCCCGTACCCTCTATGGCGCCGATGGTGTAGACTACTTGCCCGAGGCGGAGGCGTCCCTCGAGGACCTGGCCGGGCTGGGATACGAGCGCCTGCCCGTCTGCGTGGCCAAGACCCAGTCGTCCCTCTCCGACAACCCGCGGCTTCGCGGCGCACCCCGGGGATGGCGGCTGACCGTACGGGAAATACGGCCCTCGCTGGGTGCCGGCTTCGTAGTGGCCCTGGCGGGGGAGATCCTGACCATGCCGGGCCTGCCGGCCGAACCGGCCGCCGAACGGGTGCGGGTAACACCGGAAGGCGAGATTATCGGAGTCTTCTAAGTCTTCTAGCTATGCGAAACGAAAGGAGTCGAGGTTTCCCCCATGGCAACCGGAGCAGTAGAACGGACCTTGATCATCGTCAAACCCGAGGGTGTGGCCCGGGGGCTCACGGGTGAGATCATCTCCCGGTTCGAGCGCAAGGGCCTGCGCCTGGTTGCCCTGCGCATGGGCCGGGTGAGCGAAGAAGTAGCCCGCGTCCACTACGGCCATCACGCCGGCAAGCCCTTTTTCCCTGACCTGATCCGTGCGATCACCGCCGGGCCCGTGGTCTTCGCGGTGTTCGAAGGGGAGAACGCGGTCCGCGTCGGGCGGCTCCTCATCGGGGCAACCAACCCGCTCGAGGCTGCTCCCGGTACCATCCGGGGAGACTTCGCTCTGGATTCCCTGCATAACATCGTTCACGCTTCGGACGCGCCGGAGACGGCCGCGATCGAGATCGAACGCTTTTTCGGGACGCTTTGACACCTAACGCAGTTGACCCGGGCCGTCCTCCAGCACCGCGATATACGGGAGATGCCGGTACTCCTCGTGCCAGTCGAGCCCGTACCCAACGACGAACTTGTCAGGGATCTGGAAACCCGTATAGCGGATGGGCAAATCCACCAGCCGTCGCGCGCGGTTGTCGAGGAGGGTACATACGTATAGCGACTTCGGCCGGCGCCGTTCCAGGTAGTTCAAGAGGTAACTCAGGGTAAGCCCCGTGTCGATTATGTCTTCCACCACCAGCACGTCACGGCCGGTGATGTTGATGTCGAGATCCTTGGTGATCTTCACAATACCGGTGGTGTCGGAGACCTCGCCGTAACGGGAAATGGCAAGAAGATCCAAGTGAATGGGGATGCTTATCTCTCGCGTCAGATCGGCAAGGAAATAGAGGGCTCCCCGCAACACGCTGATCAGGACCGGGGTGGTCCGGTCATAATCGGCGCTGATCTGCGCGCCGAGCTCCTGGTTACGGACGGCCAGCTGCTCTTGAGAGATGAGGATCGGTCCTGGCGCACGCATGATTCAGCTCCAACCCTCTCTTTCTGCTGTACCATCCTCAGGCTGAGGCAGATGTGGCCGCCATCCCGCTCGGTCCGGGGACCGGTCCGGGGGCCGGCGAATCCTGACCAAACTTGCGCAGCAGCATCCGGTAGTCACGGCTGTAGAAAACCTTGATGGAGAGATCGGGGTAGAGTTCCCGAAGACGCCGGACTTTGTGGTTCTTCTTGGTGACGAGCGACTGCTTCATGGTAGTCAGTTCAACGAAAAGCTGAATGTCGGGCAGGTAAAAATCGGGCGTGAAAGCCTCCAGCACCCGCCCGTCTTCCGTCCATGCCAGCGAGAAGGTTACCGGCTCATACTCCCAGCGTACCCCGTAGAAATCCAGCACCCGGGCGAATTCGGCTTCGCTGGGGTGGGCGAAGACGGGCTTGCCGTCTTTCCCCAGGATGGTTTGATGAGGCCAGGGAAGTACCGGCGGCCCTGCCAGTCCCCGAGCAGCACGAGCTGCCACCGCCCGTGCGGCGGCCTCCATCGCGGTCGGGGGGTTGGGCTTGGTAGTGGTGGTCGGGGCAGCGGACGCACTCACGGCGCCACCCGGCTCCGCAGCCCTACCCGGGCTTGAACTCGGAATGCTTTCCACCGGGATGGCTTCCGCCTCCCGGGGCAGCGCCTCCAGGAGCTGAACCAGTAGGCGAACGGCTGCCTCCGGCGGCACGCGCCCGGTGTTAACGATCAGGTGGTATAGACTCGGGTCGTCCGCCTCTACGCCGAAGCGGGTCCGCAGGAAGGCTGCCCGGTCCCGGTCGCTTTTTTCGATACGGGCACGGGCTTCTTCGGCGGACAGACCCTGGTCGGCCATGAGGCGGGCGACCCGTTCCGGCAAGGGGGCGACGATCCGTACATGGAGCGCGCCGGGGAGATCGGCGTACAAGACCTGACCGCCGCGGCCAACGATGATGAGGTCGTGGCGGGAAGCGAGTTCCCGCAAAGCGAGTTCGGCCAGTTCATCCAGCTTGCTTCGGGCCCGCTGCAGGTGTTCTAGGAAGGCGGGAGCTCGTTCTTCGAGCAGATGCACCCGGCCGGGATTACGGACTTTTTCGCTAAGGAGGAAAAGCAGTTTCGGACGATCGAGCAAAAGGTAACCGGTCTCCTCGGCCAGCCGCCGGGCGATCCAATCGCCACCGCTGCCGAGCTGCCGGGAGATCGTGACCACCGCCACCCGGGCACCACCTCGTCGTATAGAAAGTTACATGAATCCCGAAAAACTCCTGCTACCAGCCACCCTTTTCCACCCGGGCGGCTTGATGCGCCGGTGAGCGGGCCTGCCGCGGTCCTATACCTCGCGAGCCCAAGGAAGGCCGAAATGGGGCGTTTTTGCACTGGCAAAGCTCTGAAGGTCGGTACGAAAATGCACCCACCAACGCCCGAGGTACCCCGGGAGGTTCGCCCGCCCCGACCTCTACCTCTAGAACCGGTCGCCTACGTCCTGGCGAGTGAGGGGCTCTTCGACGATGTACCCCTCTCCGGTTATGGCTTCCGGCATTTGCCCGTCGATCATGATCCGGACCTTATCCGCAATCTCCGGATATTGGGTTGCCGTGTACACCAGCTGAGCGACTCGTGCCCGCACGCTGGCCGTACCCCCGCCCGACTCGAAAGTCGAGTCTAGGTCGACGAAAGCAACCCGGCGGCTCACCCGCAGGTTGCGGAGCTTGGTTCCAACCGGTATTTCGGACTCCAGCCCATCTCTTTTTTCCTGCGGTGTCGGTCCTTGGAGCAGCTCCTCCAGGGCAACCCTCAGCTGCTCCACCGTAGGGGCGCCTCCCGCAGGCCCGGTGGTGACGAGCTTTCGGGAGACGGGGCGTTCACGGCGGGCCAGGCGTATCTCGTTGGTAGCCCGATCGAAGCGAACGAAGTATACGTCGACGACCGGCGGCTCACCCCCGGGTGCGAGCGGGTGGCTCCGGAAGAACCAGACGGCGGCGGCGATGGCCAGCGCGGCGGCAAAGGTAGCGAGCCAGTACCATTTGCGGTTCATACACGTCGGCGGTGCGGGGAAACCTGCCTGGCGACCCGATGGCGAGAGTTCCCCTGCCGGGCCTTTCCCCCTTCCGGACTTCGGCCTTGCCGAGTCTTTTTCAGTTTCTTTTCTTAGCATAGCCGACTTGGCGAATTCGCGCTCGTGCCGAAAGGCGGTCACCGGCCAGCAGGGATCCGGTTCTGCGCTACGAAACTCGTTCGAAGAGGGTGCTATTCGGGAGGGGTTGGTGGTGGCGCCGGTGATACCAGCGGTATGAGTACTGGCGTTATAGGCGGCGTTGTAGGGGGCATGGGAGGCGGTGGCGGCGGCCTGGGCGGCGGTTTCCACGGCATACGGCACTACGGCGAACCGCCCCGCCTCTCCCGCCCTTTTGGCTATTACCTTCGCCGGATGCTGGCGCTCCTGCGCCCGTACTGGGCCCGATGGCTGGCGGTATTCGTCATTATCTTGCTTAACGTCGGCCTTGGCACTCTGCCTCCCCTCATCTGGGCACAAGTGATCGACCGCGCCATCCCCCGGGCCGACTCCCGCCTTCTCGTCCTGCTGGTTTTGGCCGCCATCGGAACGGCCGGCGCCGGCGCCCTCGTCGGGGTGGCGCAAAACTACCTCACCGCCTGGATGGCCCAGCGTATCATCTTCGACCTGCGAGGCCAGCTTTTCCGGAAGCTCCAGCGCATGTCGCTCGGCTTTTTCACCGAGTCGCGCACCGGTGAGATCATGTCCCGGGTCACCAGTGACGTCGCCGGGATCGAGGGTGTAGTCTCCGGTACACTGGTGGCGGTGGTCACCAACGTGATCACGATCGCCTGGACGCTCACGGTCATCTTCGCCTGGCACTGGCAACTCGCGCTGATCGCCGTCGCCATCCTGCCTCTCTTCGTCATTCCTACCCGCTCCGTGGGCCGTTTCCGGTGGCGGGTGACGAGCCTGGCCCAGCAACGCCTGGCCGAACTGAACGCCCTCATGCAGGAGGCCCTCTCGGTCAGCGGCCACCTGGTCATCCAGGCTTTTGCCCGGGAAAGCGAGGTCGAACAGCGCTTCGACCGCCTCAACGAAGACATCATGCGGCTCAACGTTCGTTCTCGTCTCGCCGGCCGCTGGTTCTTCGCGGTGCTCGGGCTTTTCGGCACCATAGGCCCGGCCCTCATCTACCTGGCCGGCGGCCATCTCGTTATGCGGGGCGAATTGACCGTGGGAGCTCTGGTGGCTTTCGTAGCCTACCTCGGGCGTCTCTACGGCCCGAGCTCCTCATTGGCCAACGTTCACGTGGACTTGATGACCTCCATGGCGCTTTTCGAGCGAATCTACCAGTACTTGGACCTTGAGCCGGAAGTAAAAGACGGGCCGGTCGTCCTGGGCCCGATTCGGGGGGAGATACGCGCCGAGAACGTTACTTTCGGATACGATCCGGACCGCCCGGTCCTGCGTGAGATATCCTTCGTCGTCGAGCCCGGCCAATTGGTCGCCCTGGTCGGCCCGAGCGGCTCCGGCAAGACCACCCTCACCTACCTCGTCATGCGCTTCTTCGATCCGCAGCAAGGCCGAATCCTCATAGATGGGGTCGACCTGCGGCAAGTTCAGCTCAGCTCGTTGCGGCGCCAGATCGGCGTGGTTACCCAGGAGACCTTCCTCTTTCACGCCTCGGTGCGGGAGAATCTGCTCTACGGGAAGCCGAGCGCTTCCTCCGCTGAACTTGAAGCCGCTCTCCGCGCTGCCAACGTCGCCGACGTGGTGGAGCGGCTGCCGCAAAAGCTCGACACCATCGTGGGTGAACGGGGTTTCAAACTTTCGGGCGGCGAGAAGCAGCGCCTGGCCATCGCCCGGGCCATTCTGGCCGACCCCCGCATCTTGATCCTGGACGAGGCAACTTCCTCCCTCGATTCAGAAGCGGAGGCCCTGGTCCAGCAGGCGCTAGAACGGCTTCTGGCCGGGCGGACGAGTCTGGTCATCGCCCATCGCCTCTCCACCATTCTCAAAGCCGACCAGATCCTCGTCCTCGAGAACGGCACCATCGTCGAACGGGGCACGCACCAGGAATTGCTCGCCCGAGGCGGCCTCTACCGGCGCCTTTACGAGGAGCAGTTTAGAGCCGAACTGGAACGTCGCCGGGAGGCTTCGGCCGGCTGACCGCCGTGCCCGTTCCCGCCGGCCACGTCTTACTGTTTATACCCAAACCGCCGCAGCAGGTCGTGGCGGGCCTTCTGGTCGGCCTCCCCTTCGACTCCGAGCGGTGGTTCACCATCGATGACACCGAGGATCCCACGTCCTTGCCCGCTTACGGCGACGACGACCTGCACCGGGTTGGCGCTCGCGCAAAAGAGCCCGACCACTTCGGGGACCTGCCGGATCGCGGGAATAACGTTGATTGGGTAACCATTCTCGAGGAAGATGATGAAGGAGTGGCCGGCGCCTATGCGCCGTGCGTTCTTCACCGCCAGCTCGATTAGCCGGTCATCGTTGCCGGTGAAACGCACCAGGCGAGGGCCCGACGCTTCACAGAACGCAAGGCCAAAGCGGATCTGCCCGCCCACGTTGACGATCGCTTCGTACAGGTCCTCCACCGTCTTGATGAAGTGCGATTGCCCCAGAATGAAGTTGGTCTCCGCCGGTTTTTCGATCGGTACGAGCTCGAGCTTCACGGAGAGCTCCGGCCCACCCGGCTTCGACCCATCCAGCTCCGCCTCAGCGGCCATCCTTGCCCAACCCCTTTCCTTTCGTCGATCGCAAGAGGTAGAGTCCGGGCCACACCAAAAGCGCCCCCATACCCAGCCGCAGCCAAGCCTCAACCCATAAAGCCGAGTCCGGTGCCCCGCTCCAGAACACTCGCCCGCCGAGGCCCAGGAGAAGCTGCCAGGGGGCAGTAGAGACCGACCCGTGTAACACCAAAGCCAGGGCGTTGGTGAGCTGCAACAGCCCGGCGAAGAGCAATGCGGTCCCGGCGCCGAACCTGATCATCCAGGCGGTGGTCCACCGGGAGCCAGCGCCGGGGGAGCGGCAGGCTCCGGATGACTCCCCACCGGCATTGGCATTGCTCTCCTGGCCGGCGGGCTTGGGTGCCTCGGCTCTTTCGTTAACCTTCTTTCAGCTCCTCTCCTGCTTATCGACTCCGGCTTGCGCTTGTGCTTCCATTGCGGCTTCGCCTTCGGTCGCCCGGTCCTCGGCCTTCACCTTTACGATACTCTGCAAAGCCTGAACCAGCACGCCCTCCGGAACCGCGCCCTCCAAATACTGCTCACCATTGATCACCGTGCGCGGCACTCCCATGACCCCGTACTCCTCGGCGAGCTCCGGGAATTCCATGGCTTCGATCATGTCGCCCCGCACCTTTTCGCTCTCGAGGGCCATCTGGTGGGCGAGCCGCACCGCCTGCGGGCAGTAGGGGCAGGTCGGCGTCACGAATACCTGCAGGTGGAGCGGCTCCTCAAGACCCCGCAGGAACTCCTTGGTTTCTTCTTGGAGCCCGGTCCTGCCCCGGCCCACATCCAGAATGTCCTCGATGAGCGTGGCGAACTCATACCCGGCCGGGATCCCGTAGAACCGGATCCGGGTGTCGCTTCCATCCCCCTTGAGGAGGACCAGAGCCGGAACTTTGTCAACGCCGTACACCGGAGCCCGGTCCGGTTCCTCTTTCCAGTCTACTACCTCGAGCGACAATTGAGGAGAGAGCCCTACCACTTCCTCCAGTAGTTGCTGGATCTCCCGGCAATACTCGCAGCGTGAACTCTCTCTTCCCGGAAGAATCAGCGGTGAGCTTTTCTCCACGAAAAGCAGCAGCTTGACGGGGGAGTCCAGCCCGCCCAGGCGACGCTCTACTTCTTTACGGTCACTTTCACGCAAAAAGGCCACTTTCCTTCCTCCTCCGGTCGCTTTCGTCCTCCGCTGCTTCCCCCACCGGGGCCGTGCAGCATTTGTCTCGGGCCTGCCTAGCTAAGGCGGATCATCAACTCGGTCGCCTTTTTCATTGCCTCGTCCATGTCCATATCTTCCCGCAAGCACTGTTCGAGATGCCCACCGATCAGCTGCATGGCCACTCGCGCCAAAGCCTCCCGCATGGCCACCAGCTGGGTGACGATCTCCTCGCAGTGGCGACCCTCCTGAAGCATGCGCTGTATCCCGCGGGCCTGACCCTCGATGCGTTTCATCGCCGCGATCAGCCGTTCGACCTCTACGGGCGTAGTAACGTTCTTCACCGGTTAGCCCCCTTTCTGCGCACCGTTCACCGGCGGTCAATACCCCTGGGGGTATACCGATACACTTATAGCATACCCGGGCCGGGGCGGCAAGGGGAAGGGGGATAGCGGAACCCGGGACCGGGATAGGATCGAAACGCCGGGTTAGCGGTCAATCGAACAGCAGATGAACCGCATTCTCGTAGTAAACCGATCGCAGCACCTCGGCGGGGAGGTTGAGCCCGTGGATCATGGGGGGACCGTCACTGTCCGCGTCCGGGATGGGGGAGGGGCAAACGATGCCAGTCTCCCAGAAGATCTGGTGAACCCAGTACCGGGAAGTGTAGCAGGCGGGTTCAGTTCGGACCCGCACTACCTGGTCCGTACCGAAGAGAATCCGGTCGGGCCAGCGCTGGAAGAATGCCCGGGCGGTTTCCGGCTGGCGGCCGAGCTCTCTCACCAACCATTTGGTGGCGCTGGTATCGAGGTAAAGATTGGGGTAGGTGGACAGCAGCCGGTCGAGGTGGTCGAGGTGCTCCGGATCGCCGCCCAGGTGCGCCAGGATGAACCGGACCTCGGGATAGGCGGCCATGGCTCGTTCGGCCTGGAGGTAGGTCGCCTCCTTGCTGTCGTAGCGGGTCGGGTCGGTGTAATACTTCTGCCACCAGGCGTCCGGGTCGGCAATGTGAACCAGAGCCACCATCCGGTGCCGGCCCAGGAAACGGAAGATGGGAGCAAGGCGCGCATCGTCGAGCTTGAGACCGGTATCCGCGTTGAAGCGCGGCTTGAACCAGAACTTGACCACTTTCAGCCCCGCCGCCACCGCCCGCTCCAGCAGGGCGAGGTTTTCGGCGGCCAGGCGGGCCGGATCGTCCCGGTGGTCGTAAGTAAGGGTAGTGGCGGGGATGATCCGGTCCGGGTACCGTTCTTGGAGCCACAGGCACTCGTCCAGCGGCGCGATGGTCACCAGCCTGGTCACCCCGTAACGGCGGGCAGCATCCAGCAGGAGCACGGTGTCGGGGCGCCGGCCGGCGTGGGTGTGAACATCGATGAGGGGCACGTCGACCTTGCGGGGGGGAGCAACGGTAAAACCAACCCGGCGGGCGTGTTCCAGGTCGAACCAGATGCTCGGCGTGCTTGGCACCGAAACCGCGGCCATGGGGGTAATCCTCCTGCTTGCTACCTTTCATTACGGTCGGCACAACGCCCCGGCAAGGGCTATGCGAATCCTACGTTCTACGATACGCAGGCCCCGATCCCCTGCCTGGAAGTGCCGCAGCTTACCCTCCTTGTCGAATACGTAAAAGGCCGGCACGTACTCGTTGCCGAACTCCTTGCGCAGCGCGTGGGAGTTGTCCACCGCCACCGGCTGGGTAAGACCCAGGCGGGCGACGACTTCCTTGACTTTGGCGGCGTCCAGATCCTCTGGCCCACGGGGCATGTGCACCGCCACTACCTGCAAGCCCAGAGGGGAATAACGGTCACGCCAGGAGTTCACCGTAGGCATGGTTTCTTTGCATAGATGGCAGCTGACCGCCCAGAAATGAACCAGCACCGGCTTACCCTCCAGGTCGCCGGCCTGGATCGGCCCGCCGTTGAGCCATTCGGTAGCTCCCGTAAGCGGGGGTAACGGTGTATTCAGGTGCATGGGCACGGGGTTACGCCTCCTTTGGCATCACGGCCTCCGCGGTGGGGCGGGCGGATACCCGCCCC
>DUMU01000047.1 GCA_012839805.1 Bacillota bacterium
ACTGGCTTGCACCTACTGGTCTCACAGACAACAGCCCTCCGCGCACCACCTGCTGGAGGAAATTGGCTGCTGCCTGGGTCAACTCCTGCTGCTTCCCTTGAGAACCATGATTTTTTCAGCGCTCTCCCTAAGTGAGGGTGACCCGCCACACGCCAGTTAGCTCTTCCTTCACACATGAGCCATGGCAGCACCGGCCATCGTGCGACATTCCTGCGCGCACTTGCGGCAGGCATCGGCGCAACGCCGGCAGTGCTCGTCCTTGAACCTTGCGCACTCCGCTGCGCACGCGTCGCAGATCCTGGCACACAGCCCGCAAATCTCGTTCGCGTACTCACTGCCTCGGGCCATCCAGCGCGTAGCGAGCGCACAGATGTCGGCACAATCGCGCAGCAGCATGAGGCAGTGAGAACGCGCCGCCGCATCCGGTTCCTGGAGGCAGGCGGTGGCACAATGCTCGCATTCGACTGCACACATCTCGCAGGCATCAATGCAGGACTGGTAGCGCTCGTGCATTCCTCTTACCCCCTCAGGTGTCGGTCGGGTGGTATTATTAGCGTCTCTGCACGAGTTGATGCGAGCTTACCCGACGGACGGGACGACGGATGTACGCGACAAGAGCACCTTCCCCGAAGGAAAGGCGCCCCCATCCCTTCATCGCACCTACCGCACCTGCCACAGAGTGGCAGCGGTTACCGCCAAGCGGTGCGGTGCCGTAACAACGGATCTATCAGCCGGCTTGCTCTGGCCTAGTCTTGAACGATCACCTTGCCTCGCAGCATACCCATCTGGCACTGGAATCCGATCTCGCCCGTCTTGTCAGGGGTGAACTCGACCGCCACCGTCTCCCCTTCCGGCAGCTTGGCGGACTTGCCAATCGAATCGAAGATCACCATCTCGCTGCAGAGCGACGACTCCTGCCTGGTGAAGAGGAGCCTTACCGGCCTGCCCTTCTTCACAACGATCACGTCCGGGTCGTAGCCGCCCTTCACGGTGACGTGCACCTGCTGCACGCCGCCGACCTCGTTCACCTGAACCCCTTGCTTGCGGTAGAGCCAGAAATACCAGATGATCCAAACGATCGCCGCTAACCCGATCAAGTTGATGATCAGTTGACTTGTACTCACGACACGGACACCTCCATACTACGGCTTCGTCCCGCCTCAGCAAAGCTCTTGGCCTTGAAGAAGCGCAAGCGGTTGGCGTTTGATACCACGGTCACGCTGGACATCGCCATGGCGGCTCCGGCGAGGATGGGCGAAAGCAGGATACCGAATGCCGGATAGAGGATGCCTGCTGCGATCGGAATGCCCAGAGTGTTGTAGACGAAGGCTCCGAAGAGACTCTGCTTTGCATTCCGGATGGTGGCCCTGGACGTTTCGATGGCGTAGGCGACACCCTTCAGACTCCCGCTCATCAGGGTGACGTCGGCCGCTTCGATCGCCACATCCGTGCCGGTGCCGATGGCAAATCCCACATCGGCCTCCACCAGGGCAGGGGCGTCGTTGATACCGTCGCCCACCATGCCGACTTTCTTTCCTTCCGCCTTCAGCAGGTGAACTTGATGAGCCTTATCCTCGGGCAGAACTTCGGCCAGCACCCGGTCTATTCCCACCTGCCGGGCTATTGCTCTCGCGGTGCGCTCGTTGTCACCCGTCAGCATGATCACCTCGAGGCCCATCTCCTTCATCACCCGGATGGCCTCGACGGAGTCTTCCTTGATCGTGTCGGCGACCGCCACCACCCCGGCAGCCCGGCCGTCCACCGCTACGTACATGACCGTCTTGCCTTCACCCTGCAGGCGGGTGACTTCTGCCTCGAGGCTACCTGTCTCGATGCCTTCCCTGCGCATCAGCTTGCTGTTACCAACCAATACCCGCCGCCCGTCAACCTCTGTCTCGACGCCGTGGCCGGGAATAGCGTTGAACGAGCTCGGGTCGAGTACTTCAACGCCACGGACCTGAGCGCCTTGCACGATGGCCTGAGCGAGCGGGTGCTCCGAAGGCTTGTCAGCGCTGGCCGCGAGCTGCAGGACCGTCTTGTGGTCAAACCCCGGCGCCGGGATGACATCAGTCAGCTCAGGTTTGCCCTTGGTGATGGTGCCTGTCTTGTCGAGAACCACCGTCTTGAGCTGGGATGCCAGTTGCAATGCCTCACCGTTGCGGATCAGTACGCCATGCTCGGCTGCCTTGCCCAAGCCGGCTACCAGACTCATCGGGACCGCCATTCCAATAGCGCAAGGGCAGGCGATGATCAACACTGTAACCGCGGTCACGATAGCGAACGCGAGCGCCGGGCTGGGGCCAAAGTTTAGCCAAGCCAGGAACGTCAGGATGGAGACTATCATGACGGCGGGCACGAAGTAGCTCGACACCACGTCCACCATCCGGGCGATCGGTGCTTTGCTGCCCATGGCGTCCTGCACCATCTTGACGATCTGCGCCAGAGCCGTATCCTTGCCCACCTTCGTGGCACGGAACTTAAAGCTCCCGGTAGTGTTCATCGTGGCACCGACCACTTCGTCGCCCACCTTTTTGTCGACCGGTAGGCTCTCGCCGGTGATCATCGACTCATCCACGGCCGAGAACCCTTCGACGATCACACCGTCTACCGGAATCTTCTCGCCCGGGCGAACAACCACGATATCCCCGACTTCCACCTCCTCAACGGGAATCTCCACCTCGACACCATGGCGCATAACCCGGGCCGTCTTCGCCTGCAAACCGATCAGCTTGCGGATGGCCTGGCTGGTCTGGCCTTTGGCCCTTACCTCCAACGCTTGCCCCAGTACCACCAGGGCAGTGACCACGGCGGTGACGTCATAGAACGGTTCTGCCGTACCTTCCGGGAAGATGCCCGGAAAGAGCACTGCCACAGTAGAGTAGATCCAGGCTGCGCTGGTTCCTAGAGCTATGAGCGTGTTCATATCCGCCGAGTGATGCTTGTAGGCGCTCCAGGCCCCGGTGAAGAACTGTCTTCCTGAGTAGAACATCACAGGCAGAGTAAGGGCACCGGAAAGGAGCCAAAGAAGGCGTATGATGCCCTCGGAAACTGCATCAGTCAAGAGATAAGGTGCGTACAGGTAAGTGATATTAGGATAGGCCACAAGGATTGTCGGTATTGAGATGACGGCCGCGAACCAGAACTTGGCCATCAATCTCCTGTACTCATTCATATGGGCCGCCGTCTCGTGATCGGCTTCCTCTTCGTGGGCACCAGCCCCAGCCCGAAAGCTTTCGGCAAGCCGCTTGGCTGGCGGAGCGTGAACCCGTGTGCGGCCGACACTCTCCTCGTCGACAAGCACAGCCTTACCCGTACCGGCATGATTTCCCGAATGCATATGCATAGAGCGTGAACCCTCCCCCCGGTTGACTTCGCCAGCCCGCCCTGCTTCGGCACCCGCCGGACCACCCCGGGGAGCGCCCGGCGGCAAATGGGAATCGGGCCGGCGGGCCGGCCTCGCTTCGTGTTCAGCGTAGAGAAGTTTCCTGAAAGGGGGATGAGAACTAAATAAAACAATCATAAGAACTCTGGGCCACGACGACGGCGTTGTTCCTGCCGGGGCAGAGGAGCTGATGGTGGAACGGTGGACCAGGTGGCCCCTTGACATTGAATCAAGTATAAGGTTTACGATGGGATCGCGGATGAAGAGGGGAAGATGTTGGACTGCTGCCGTAGTGCTCAACCAGAACCATCTTCGAAGCTTCGTCGGGCTATCTTGTGCCCTCGATGCGGTGGCCGGGGACGCGAGGTGGGCACGATTACTCTGAAGAGCCTACTCGCCCCCCGGGCGCTCGAGCGCCTTCAGCCCAAAAGCAGATATGCCTTTTGCCCTACCCCTGATTGCTCCGTGGTATACTTTAGCGATGAAAGCATTTTCACGACGGCTGATCTCAAGGTCCCCGTTTTCCAAAAGGATTCAGGTCCCGATGTCCCTGTCTGCTACTGCTTCGGCTGGACCCGCCGCCGCATCGCTGACGAGATCACGGCTACGGGCAAGAGTACCGCGGTCTTCCACGTGGCAGAGCACATCAAGGCTGGACGGTGCGGGTGTGATGTGAACAATCCACAAGGTTCTTGCTGCCTGGGCAATCTCCAAGCCGTAGTAAGGGAACTTCAAAGGGATATAACCTCTACTCGGTGAGCGTGGATGGCCGCAGGGGCCGCCTCCGCTCGAAAGAGACCCTACACGTCGAATACTCCTGTGGACAGGTAGCGCTCCCCGGTGTCCGGGGCGATTCCGACGATACGCTTGCCCCTGCCTAGTTTCGTCGCTAACTTGAGCGCGCCGAAGACCACCGCTCCGGTAGAAGGTCCGCACAAGAGCCCCTCTTCCCGTGCCAGGCGCCGGGTAGTCTCCCATGCCTGCTCGTCGGTCACCTGTATAATCTCATCGTAGATCCTTTGGTTGAGGACCGATGGTATAAAGCCCGGCCCCATCCCGGGGATCTTATGACATCCAGGTTGCCCGCCGGACAGAACCGGCGAAGCAGCCGGCTCGACAACGGCAATATGAATCCCCGGTATGGCTTGACGCAGGACTTCCCCAGTCCCGGTGATAGTACCGCCTGTACCTGCCGAGGAGACGAACCCATCTATCTGCCCGTCCATCTGTTCCAGAATCTCGACGGCAGTACTTGTCCGGTGCGCTTCGGGGTTGTGGGGGTTGTCAAACTGACAGGGCATGAAGGCCTTGAGCTCTGCAGCAAGTTCCTTGGCCTTTTCGACGGCGCCTATCATTCCCTTTTCTCCTGGCGTCTGAACGACGGTGGCACCGTAGGCTTTCAACAACTTCACCCGCTCTTGGCTGGCTGTCTCCGGAAGAACAATGATACAACGGTATCCTTTGACCGCGGAAACCATGGCCAGACCAATGCCTGTATTCCCACTGGTAGGCTCAACAATTACGGAGTCCTTTTTCAATAGCCCTGCCTTTTCCGCCTGCAAAACCATATTAAACGCCGGGCGGTCTTTTACACTGCCACCGGGATTGAACGACTCAAGCTTGAGGAACACCTCGCCTACATCTTCTGAAACCACCCGGTTCAGGCGAACGATGGGAGTTCTGCCAATAAGTTCCGTAATATCCCTAGCCACACGCACAACAACCACCTCACTCAACCAAGCTTGACTTGCCTACGCCAAACCCATCTCAACATGCTTGCGCCGTTAACATCGCCGCGTTGGGACGGCAAAGCAAGTCCAGGATCTCGCTCTTTAGATTGACTATCTCGGATGCGCGGCGTCTCTCAGGACGGGGCAGACTGATTGCAAACCGGCCGGCGAACCGTCCCGGATGTCCCTCCATCACCATGACCGTATCGGCCAAGAGCAGTGCTTCTTCCACGTCGTGAGTGACCAGTACGACGGTCGCGGACCGCATTTGCCACAACCGCAGAAGCTGTTGCTGGAGATCCATCCGGGTCAGAGCATCCAGGGCTCCGAACGGCTCGTCTAGCAAGAGCACTTCGGGCTCCATAATGAACGCCCTGGCCAGTGATACCCGCTGGCACATCCCCCCGGAGATCTGATGGGGGTAGTAATGATTGAAGCCTGACAGGCCTACGGCCTCGATCAGCTGGTTGACCCGCTCCTTCCGTTTCGCCTCCGGCCACCCCTGAATCTCGGGCCCTAAGGATATGTTCTCTTCCACGGTTCTCCAGGGGTACAGGGCGTGCTCTTGGAGAACAAGAATATGCCGGCTATCCGGCCCTTGGACAGGTCGTCCCCCAACTAACACATCCCCGGAGCCTTTCTCAAGGCCGGCTATGATCTTCAGTAATGTGCTCTTGCCACAGCCACTAGGACCAACGATGGCCACGAATTCTCCTGCTCTAACCGTCAGGTTGATGTCCTTGAGAACGGTGAGCGCTCCGTACCGCTTTGTCAGGTTTTTGATATCAATCCCGCTCACTGGCTCTCCCTCCATCTCAGCAGCCGGCCCTTCACCCGGTCGAGCAGCAAGCGCTCGATTATGGTAGCCAGTGTCCCGATCACCACGATGCCCAACACCACTCCCGGCATATCGGCGATCTCCCCCGCGAGGGTGATGGACCATCCCAACCCGGTGTTGACCCCGCCAACCATTTCCGCAGCAATCAAGGATCTCCAGGCATTGCCAAACGCAATTTGCGCTCCGTTCATCACGGCCGGCAACACCTCTGGAGCATAAACCTTGGTGACCAGCTGGATATTGGACGCGCCGAGTTGTCTGGCCACCCATAGCCGGTTCTGATCCACCATCTCCGTGGCATTGATCACACTCAACACAATGGGAGAAAAGCTGGCGACCAATATGACCACTAGAAGGGGAACCTCACCAAATCCCAAAATGATGACCAACAGCGGTATCCAGGCAACGGGCGGAACCGATTGGATAATGCCGACCAACGCCCGAAGATACAAACGAAAAGCTCGCACAGGGGCTGCCAGCAAGCCCATGGTCAATCCGACGCCACAGGCCAGCAGATACCCAACGGCCAGCCGCGAAAGGCTGACTCCAACTGTTGCCAAGAAAGATGCTGAAACCGCCTGCCTCCCCAGCCGCATGAACACGGGACCCAACGATGGCATGAGGTAATCAGGGTAGAACCGAGCAACGACTTCCCATATAAGTGCTATCGTAAGGGCGGCCGCAGCCGTCGAAAGCCAACGCTCGCGGCCGCCAGTGAGCCCGGCGAGCTTTTTCATGTTTTGTCTCCCCAATAACCTGTTATTTGCGGTTTGCCTCCCCCGTAACAGCCACGATCTTGCCGATGTCCACGCGCTCTTTGAGCAGTCCCTGGACCAACATGATCTCCATTAGCTCCTGCATTCTGCTAACGTCTGAGCTGGTGATCCTCCAGTCGAAGACCTGGGTAGCTAAAGCTTCGCGGATTATCTGCACCGCCGGCACCCGGCCATTGGGGCTTTCGATGTATCCTTCCGGGATGAACTGGGGTGCCAGAAGCGCCGCCGCTTCTTCAGGTCGTTTATTCATAAACTCGATACTGGCTTGGTTGGCCTGCAAAAACCGGGACAAACCCGTGGGGTTTTCGCGCATGAACTTCCCGGACACAACTATGACCATGCAGGGGAACGGCCACTTAGTGCCCACCTCGTAGATCTCCCGGGCACGGGTTTGGTAACGGAACATGCGGTCGAACGGTTCAAACAGGAAGGCTGCGTCCACCCGTCCCGCCAGCAGCGACTGCAAGGCCGTTGACGGATCGGTATACAACAACTGTACATCGCTAGCTTTAAGACCTCCTGCCGGCAGGACAACCCCTTTCAGGACTATATCAGCGGTACTGCCGGCGCCCTGGGACGCAATGCGTTTCCCCTTCAAGTCGTCCAGGTCCTTAATACCGGAATCGGCCCGGGTTACCAGTGAATGGTACCCGTTTTGGACCTTTCCCACAATGTACAACTCCGCTCCCTGGGCGGCCCAGGTTAGAGCGTTGGTAAACCCCATTACCCCGATGTCGAGGCGATTGGCGACCAGGGCCTTGGCAAGGGTTGGACCACTGGTAAAGGCCTGTACATCGACGTTCAATCCGTACCGCTCGTAAAACCCGCCATCCCTCGCCACCAGTACCGGTGCATCGTCGAAAACATGGACATAGCCCACTCTTACCGGTTCAGCCGCTGCCACGTAACCCGGCGCAACCGGCCGCGCCAGAACAAGAAGGACGAAAGCCGCGCGTATCAACGCCCACACCGATTTCCGCATCCCACCCGCCTCCAATCTCAGTAATTCCGATCGGTTTAGTAAAGTATAACCGGGCCGCCAGCCAGCGTCAAGAAGTGACAAGCATACATAGCTGTCGCCGATCACGCAGTGTTCGGGGCTCCCGACTTGGCCAATGTGACCGCAGTGACCCCCGCTACTCCTCGTAATGTCTCGAGAGCCTGGATCACTGGGGCGTGGGATCTTCCCCCACTGACACGTGCTCTGCCGACCATTCCGGCTCAGCAATCAGCAAGGCGTGCGAAGCTCTCTCTTTGCCCCCCCAGTTCTCGTGCCGGCAGCGACTCGCCCTGGCGGGAGGCGGAACAGGCCAAGCGAAGTCTCCTGCAGTATACTGGGCCCAGGCGGGACGGGCCAGGCGGGGCCGCCGGTCACGACGGACCTCCAGCAGGAGGGTGACCCGGCGGCCGTGGATGGCCGAAACAACGCGATGCGCTCCCGCCGACTCCCAGCCGTGGCGGCCTGGGCTCTGGTAACAATGTTGCCTGGCCGGGCAGCGATCGCCGCGTTCGGCGTCCCCGCGGCTAGTGCGGGACAGCCCCACTGGGCGCGGCCATTCGATCTTGGGGTTGCTTCGGTGGCGAAGGGAGGCGTAGATGGTGCCGGGGAAAAAGGAGCTGGCCGTCCCCCTGGCGAGGGCGCAGGTGGAAGCGGCAGCCCGGCTGTACCACGACCACTGCAGGGACTGGCGGGCAGCAGACGAAGCGCTCGAGTCACTTGCCCTGGCGTTTCCGGATTTCGACCTGAGGGCGTGTGTGCTCAAAGTGGCGGCGCTGAACGCGCTCTATGGTACCCAGATCTACGGTGTGGTATCGGTGGCCAGGCATGTGCATGGGGTACTGCGAGATGGCGCAGGACCCACCGAAATGCATCTTTTCGACCGCCTGGCAACGGTTCCTCATGTGAAGAGGCGATTGTCCAGCTTCGCCGCTAAAT
Organism: Bacillota bacterium; assembly: GCA_012839805.1. Taxonomy (GTDB): domain Bacteria; phylum Bacillota; class Limnochordia; order Limnochordales; family DUMU01; genus DUMU01. Next base: position 8,663 of record DUMU01000047.1, read on the forward strand.
TCGCCCACTTCTTCATTGACTCCGAGAGGTTCCCGATCTACGACGCGTACGCTCTCAGGATGGTGACCTACCACCTGGAAGGCAGGCCCCGAGCAGAGGTTCCCTACCACGCGTTTGTAGCGGCTTTTACACGCCTCAAGGAATCACTTGACTTCCCCGTGACCGCCCGCGAGCTGGACCGCTACCTGTGGCTGGCGGGCCAGTACAGGGCATGGAGCGGCCTTCCACCGTGGAGGCAGCCCTACCGGAACGTGAACGCGGAGGCGCGCCGGTTGTTCGAAGCCGACGCGTGCGAGATCCGCGCCTTGCTCGCAGCTCTACTTGGCCAGGTCGGAGTCTAGAAGATGGGCCCGTCGCGACATGTGTTGTCCTGAACCCGCCGTAGAGAGGCCCCGGCCCGTCTTCCGCCCGGCCTCCCGGCCGGGCTTCCTTAAGGTTTCGGCAGGCTACAGCCCGCCCCCCGGCTGTGAGCGAGGTTGTAGGTCGCCACGACCCCCGCTTCACGCTGAAGTGCTACGCTCAAGCCCTTCTGAACGACTTGCGGGACGCTACTCAACGCCTGGAGAAGCACCTCAAGCTGGACGAGGAGTAATTGGTGGAGACAGACGGCGGGGACAACAACCCGCCGTCCCCGCCACGTCTCTGAAAAAGCCCTTAAATCCTGGCGGCCCCGAGAGGAATCGAACCTCCGACACGCGGTTTAGGAAACCGCTGCTCTATCCACTGAGCTACGGGGCCGTCGAATCGTTTCTAATTCTATCACGTCTCGCCCGGGGGTCAACCGGCCGTTTCTACAGCCGCTCCAATTCGGCCGCCGTGGGGATCGGCGAGCCCGCTTCCCGCGCCTTGTCGATCAGACTCGACCAGGCATGGTCGCGCGCCGAGTTCATCTCCCCCACCAGCTGCCCGAAACGCTCGGCAACCTCCCGCGCCGCCCGCGGGTAGGGCGTCGTCTTCAAGATAACAAGCATCTCCGGTTCAACTGCCGTCGTTAAAGCTGCCGTCTCACCCGGCCGGGCTCGAGAGTCCGCCTGACGACGGGCGGCGTAAGCCCGCCGCAGCGCTAGCTGTGCTGAACGGGTGTCTGGAATACCGTATACGTCGCTGCTGCCGCCGCCGCTGTTCGGACCAGCGCCGCTACTGCTACCGGTACTGCTGCTGCCACTCGCGCTGGCGCCAGAGGCGCTCACCTCTTCACGGATGGGCAGCAAGTCGCCGGCAGCCAGGAGCTTCCGGTACACTTCCGGTTCAACCAGCACGAGGTCGGGGGCCTTCGCCGAACGCTTGACCACCAGGTTGTGGATTTGCTCGTAGGTGAGGCTTGCTCGCGGGGCAGGGCTTACCACCAGCTGAATGGTCCCCTTGGACTCCTTGAGCTCGCCGGCGAGCTTTTCAAATGGCGCTGTGCCGCCCGCCCCCTGGTAATAGGCATCGAACCAGTCACTCCAGTTGGCGTACCGGGACGCGAGCGACGAGGAGGAGGCCAACCGGCGCAGTTCGGCAAGAAACGCGGCGTCGTCTGAGGTCAGTACCTGCAGTACCGTGCCGGCGGTGATGGCCGGCAGGCCCGGCTGCCCGGGCTTGCCCGCCCCGGGCTGCCCTCCCATCGGGTCAAAGGTGGGCAGCGGCTGCTTCACCCGCCACATGAGGAGCAGCAGGGCCGCAATCCATATCACATACATGGGCCAGCTCATGCCGCCCTTGACCTGCCCGTCGGCCGGCGGCGCCGCCGGCCGGCCGCGTCCCCGCCCGCCCCCGCTACCACGCCAAAATCTCAACTCACCACACCCTCCGGGCAACGAACGGCCGGTTGTGCTGCTGCCGTTCTGCCAAATCCAGCAACCAATAAAGTTCATCTTTTTGTGAACCGAATTCTTCTTCCGTCCGGAAATACACCGTTACCAGCACAACCCGTTCACCAGCGTGAGTTTCGGTCTCTACCTTCCAATCCCGGCGACGGCCGTCGAAACCGGCTTTCCCCCCTGGCGCCGGCCCGGCCTCTCCGGCCGACCTTGCCCCCCCTGCCGGCCCCGCCTCACCTATCGACCTTGCCTCCCCTGCCCGCCCCAAACGAGCTGCCTGCCGCACCAGCTGTTCAAACCGGAGGCCGGTTTTCTCGTCCCGCCGTGACGAATCACGCTTGTCTTCGCCCGCCGAGAATACGAACCGGAAGGTGAACTCCCCGCCCTCCGCCGGCCGGCGAAAGAGATCCACCTCGATCTCTTCCTGATGTTCGTTCAGCACGTCGCACGCCCGGCACAAGAGATCCACCGCCGCATCCATCGCACTCTCGGAAAAAAGCGGATCGAGCCCGCCCGTCGCCTCGCCCAATTCCTCCCATTCCGTCAGATCCACGAGCCAGGAATCGCCGATCTCGAAACGCCGGCTCTCAGGATCGTATTGAAAAGGTAGTTTGCACCTGCTGCCGGTGAGGTCGCGCAACGCATGCAGTTCGTCAGGGGTCAGGTAGTTGGCAAGAACTGTTTCTAGCCGCTGCCAGAGGGATCGCCTGAGTTCTTCCTCCTGTTCTTTGTCTTGCTTTGCACACCTGCCGCGCTTTTTTACGAGCCCGCTTTCTTCTACGGCCACGCCGCTTCTCCCCCTGCCTGTTCCTGACTGTTCCCGACCGTTCCTGGCTGTTCCTGGCTGTTCGATCCTGGTTGAACTGCTAGCCGGGCTCCCCGGTTTGCAGCGCCCGGTAGACGGCGAGCGTCCTGGCGACCATCTCATCAACATTATAGCCCACGGCCACCCGCTGCCGCGCCCGCTGCCCCATGGTTTCCAGTTCGTGGCGGCGGGCCCAGGCTTCGACCAGGGCCTCCCGCAAAGCGGCCGGGCAATTCGGCTCTATGAGCCAGCCCGCACCCGCGTTCACCAGCCATGGTAGACCACCCACGCGGGTAGCGATTACAGGCCGGGCGGCGGCCATGGCCTCCAGCACCGCCAGGGGCAGGCCTTCGGATCGGCTCGGGAGCAGCAGGAGCTCGGACCAGGCCAGGAGCCGCCGAACCGCGGGCGGGGGCAGGAAACCCAAGAAATGAACCATATCGCCCAGGCGGCTTCGCTCCATCTCGTTCCGCAGCCGGTTCAGCAGAGGGCCGTCTCCGGCGATGCGTATCTCCAGCGGTCGCTCTTGTTGATTCCATCCTCTCAGAGCCGGGGCGATCAAGTCCAGCCCCTTTTCCCGGCTGAGGCGGGAAAGGACGGCAACCCGCAGGGGCCCGGCGGCCGGACCGAATGGCTCCGGCGGGTTTTCTGCCAGATCGATCCCGTTAGGGATAAAGATCGCTTTTGGTGATGGAAAGGACATCGCGGGCGACACCATAATCAGGGCGTCCGCCTGCTCCAGCCGTCGCAGGAGCCACCCGGGAGTCTGCCGAGGCAAGGCCGGCAATGCGTTGTGCAGGGTGACGCATACCCCGGGCCGGCCGCCCGAACGGGTGGTGTCCCGGACTAAGACGGGCAGGGCCAGCAGGGCGGCCTCCAACCCGTGCAGGTGAACTACATCTGGCTGAAACGCCTCCACGATCGCGCGGAGCCGCCGGCGCAGTCCCGGCACCAACCATGGCCGGCGCCACAGCGGCCCGGACCAGGGGAGTGGTGAGAACTGGATCGCCGGCGTTTGGATGTCCATGAGCCTATCCGCCAGGTCCGCCGGAGCTGCTACCAGCAGTTCCAGACCTGCGCCGGCCGGCCCCAGATCTGCCCGGGCCGGCCCCAGAACTGCGCCGGCAAGCCTCGGCAGGAGCAGCTCCAGGTGTCGAACCATCCCTCCCGCCGCCGGCCTTACGACGTGTAACACTCGCATGTTGACGATCGCCGCGCCCAGCCCCGGCGCCGGCACCCCCTCCCCGTCGAGACATCTTTTCCGCCCCTGGGGTCGTTTAACCGCCGGGCAGCCCGGGTCTTTGCCGGCCGATCCCCCGGGCAAGCGACAACGTTGCCTAACAGCTCACGGACGTGCCGAGGGAGCCGTCTTCTGCGGCCGGCAGGCTGGCGGGCTACTGCGCTCCGGCTTCGTAGACCTTTTCGCCGGCGACGAAGGTGGCAAGGACGCGGACCTCGCCCCGGCTGGCCAGGGCTTCCCGGTCGATTAGGACAAAATCGGCCCGGTAGCCGGGCGCAAGCTGCCCGAGGTCGCGGCCGCGGCCGAGGAGCGCGGCGGGGCGGGTGCTGGCCAGGGCCCAGGCCCGGGCGAAGGGGACGCCGGTGAACTGCATGAAGTTCATGACGGCCCGGCGGAGTTGCAGCGCCGACCCGGCCAGGTATTCGGTGCCGAGCAGGTTGACCCGGCCTTCCGGCGTGAGCTCGACCTGCTGCCCCAGGGCAGTGTAGCGGCCGGGCGGCAGGCCGGCGATGGCTACGGCATCACTCACCAAAAAGAGGCGCTCCTCACCTTTGGCCCGCCAGAAGACCTTCACCACGGCGGGAGGCAGGTGGTGGCCGTCGACGATGAGGCCGGCCGAGAGTTCATCGGCAGCCAGTTGATCCCAGATGTAGTTGGGGTGGCGGCGAATGAGCGCGTGGGCGCCGTTGCCAAGATGGGTGGAAAGCGTCGCCCCGGCGTCGATGGCCGCCCGGATCTGGTCGGTCGTCGCCGCCGTATGGCCGATGGCCACCACGACGCCGGTAGAAACCAGCTTACGTATGAACTGAATCGCGCCCGGGCGCTCCGGCGCCAGCGTGACCAGCCGGATGCGGCCCTCCGCCGCTTCTTGCCAGCGCTGGAACTCATCCCAATCCGGATCACGCACCCACTCAGCCGGATGTGCGCCCCGAGGCCCGTCCTCGCCGCTCACGTAAGGCCCTTCGAGATGGATGCCGAGGATGGAGTGGTTGAGGAGGGCAGGGTCGACGGGGCTAGAGGCAACAGGGGGGGCCGGGGCAGGACCGACGGCGGCGGGGGCGACGGGCTCGACGGCGGCGTGGTTACAAGCCTCGGCCACCGCCCGCACCGAGCGCAGCATCCGTTCAAACGACTGGGTGGTTATGGTAGGGCAAAACGAGGTCACGCCCGTCGCCCACAGGGCCCTGGCCATGCCCACAATGGTAGCCGGCGTGACGGCCGGGTCGTTGACGTCGTAGTCGGCGAAACCATTAACTTGGAGGTCGACCAAACCAGGAAGCACTACTGAAAGATCGCTCTCGATCGGGCCGGTTGCCTCCGCGACCTTAGTTATGACCCCCCCAGACCACTCAAGGACCAGCGCGCGGCCCAGCTCCTCTGACTTAAGTCCCCGAACGAGACGCAGATCCATGATAGAGACCGCCCCCCCGAGCTTTGTCCGAACGTGCCGGAACCCATTTTTGACAAGCCGGCGGCTCCTTGGAAGGAATCTACCGGCCCATGGCGAAATACGCGCCACACCCATAATGAGGGAGGTATGCCAAGTGCGACGTCTGCTGGCCTTTTTCGCGCTTCTTTTCGTCGTAGCCGCTGTACACGCGGCAGCTGCCTATGCAGCCAACCTCGGTATCAGCGGCTTCGTCGAGACCAAGGTCAACTATACTCCTGAAGACAGCTTTAGTGCACAGACGCAAGTCCAGTTCGGGGCCTCCACATCCAGCGGCAAGCTGTCCCTGAGCCTCGCTTACTATGATGCTACCAGGAAGATCTGGGAATCCCATCCTAAGCTCGACTCCGGGACGTATTATCCCTACTCCATGACCCTCACAGCAAGCGGTCCGTGGTGGAAGAATGGCCCGACGGTTACTACCAAGCTCGGGGATTTCGACATGCTTGGTCCCAGTTACATTGCTGGTGACACGGCGTGGCCGCCGGCAAGACAGATCCGAGGAGTCCTCGTTTCGGATCTGTCTTACCAGGGCGTAAAGCTATCGGGCTACTTCGGTTGGCCCAAATACTCCAAGACTCCCTCGTCATCTCCGCCGTTGCCACCAGTGGACCCGGCCCGGTCAACCCTGGTCTACGGCGGAGCGGTCAACGTGGCGAACTTGCGGGGAGTAAAAGTCGATCTCTTCGGGGCAGTGCGTCAAGGGAATCTGCTACTTGTAACGCCGAAAACCGTGAAAGCTGCGAACGGCAACACTCAGACCCTGACGGCAGTCAATCCTGTCTCCATGTCATCCAACCAGTTGTTGCTTTTTACCAGGGAAGCTTCAAAACGCCCGAACGAAGTAACCAATATATGGTGGACCTACGTATTGCTCGACAAGGATATGAAGGTCCTCGAGGTCCGTCCGGCGGGGACAGGCCCCGTGCCCACCGGACCGAATAACAGTACTGCGTACGCTTATGTTCTTGCGGGTCATGAGTCCAAAGCGACTTGGCTTAAGGATAATTGTCCGGTCGGAAGCACCGTCCAGATCCTGGACAGCGCCAACAACCCGGTCGACCTGAGCACCATGATAAAACCCTACCGCGAAGCCATCTACGCGGTGGAGGCCGCGTATAAGTTGGCTGGGATCAACCTGTCCGGGCAGTGGGGACGCCAGGTCGTGGTCGACCCTCGGCCAGCCGACAGCAAGCCCAACCAGAATTTCACGGCCGGTTTCCGGACGCTCACCGCGTCGACCGACCTGGACATTCTGGACAAGGTGATGGCCACCAAGCCGCTCTCTCTGTCGCTGGCCTACCGAAACATCGACAAAGACTTCGTACCGTGGGCGGCCTTAAAGGATTCGAGTAGCAACCCTATCTATGGTCAGCGGGACCAAAGAGGCTTCAAGTTGACTGCCTCCACCACGGTGTTCCCGGATAACCCGGTGGACGTCTCCCTTGAGCTAGATACGTACGTCCAAAAGTCCGACAACAGCAGCCACCAGTCGAGCAAACTGACCTTGGGTACGAAGCTCGCCGGTTTCTCCGTAAGCGGGTCGATAGCCAATGATTCCACCAGCATATCGGTTTCCCGGGAGATAGGACCGGTGGCTGGTGTCATCGATGCACTGACGCCGAGTCTCAAGATTACGCAGCCCACGACCGGTGATCGAACGACAGAGGTCGGTCTGAAGGCCAAAGTTAACTTGGGCGGGTTCACCGGCATCGAAGGCTCAGCCACGTACACCGTCAAAGGGCAGGCTACCACGACCACGGCAAGCGCCAAATATGTCTCGCCAAACGGCATCACCGTGGAGGCGAAAGTGACGGATCCCAACGACGCCGAGAGCCGGACAGCACTTTGACACCCGTAATGCAAAGAAATGGCTATACAAGGGCGTTTTGGGCGCGCGAATCCTCCGTTTTGGCATCACGGTTGTCCTTCGCCAGGGGCTCGATGCGTGGTGGAATGCGGTATCCCAGGGCCTGGAAGATGGTGACCGCCTCCGGAGACGCCTCGGAGCGCAGGCGATACATCGTTCCCTTGATCTCGATATGGGCTGACCTGATCCGAGAGAGGTGCTTGAGCGCCTCCGTCGCCGTCATCTTGA
>DUMU01000012.1 GCA_012839805.1 Bacillota bacterium
CCGCAAGGTGGCTACTCACTACCGGAGCCTGTTGAAGGACGATCCCGGTGATCCCCCGCAGATTGGGACCTGGCACTTCTTTACGCATCGTTGAGGGACCGGTGAGTCTGCCTCGCAAGTTGACAGGGTCAGCATTAGGAAGAAAGAGGCGGGTTGAGAATGCTTCAAGGGCGGAACCTGGTCTGGGCGCGTGCCCATAACCGAACCGTCATTCTTCACTTGCTCCAGGCTCAGGAGACCGTGACTCGAGTTGCCTTAGCAAGCCATAGCCGGCTTACTCGCGCCACCATTAGCAATATAGTTGGCGAGTTCTTGCAACTTGGCATTGTCAGAGAAATTGGCGAAGAGGTAAGGGATTCGAGCGGGCGTCGACGCACATTGTTGCAGCTCAACCCGGGTGCTTTCAGTGCCATAGGCGCACTGATCAGCTTGGGACAGGTAGACGCACTGCTGGTAAACGCACGCGGCGACGAGTTGCTGCGCATCACCATCCGGACTGATACCAGTTCACCAGAGAACACGGCTCGAGCCTTATGCGACGCGGTGGGCCGGTTACTGGCGCATGACAGCTCGCAGTGGGGAACGGGAGAGGTAGTGGTGGCAGTTCCGGGCATTGTCGACGAGTCGGGGGCAGTCAGGTACTCGTCGCATCTGGGATGGAAGGAAGTAGACTTCGCGACGCTTGCATCTACGGAGTGTGGCCGGAACGTAATTGTGGAAAACAAGATGTTCGCGGCTGCCTGGGCGGAAGTAAATCCCATATACAGCGAAGATCAGCCCCTCTGCTATGTGTCCTACGGGACTGGAATTGGTTGTTGTCTCGTCAATGAGAGGGCTGTCTATCGGGGAGCGGCTCAGGCGGCAGGTGAGTTGGGCCACATCACCGTGAATCCAAACGGGGCGGTGTGCGCATGCGGGAACCGCGGTTGTCTCGAGGCCGAGGCGGCCTTCGGGGCGGTTGTGAAAGCATACAGGGAATCCGGGGGTCATCTGGCCGCCGGATGGGACGACAGCGTACCACTGGCCCGGCGGGCGGAAGCGGTGTTCTCGAGTGCAGAAAAAGGGGATCCGGTAGCGGGGGCAGTGGTCCGGCGCACGTCTCAGTATGTGGGCGTTGCCCTGGCGACCGTCCTCAACCTGTTCAACCCAAAGGAGCTGGTCCTTGACTTAGGTATACGTGAGGGCAGGGAATACTTCCGGACACTCATAGAGGAGGAAGCGCGGCAGCGGGCCCTGTCACACGTGGTTACTAACGTAAGGATTCGCGAACCTCGCTACGGCAGTAGCAATCCTCTCTTCGGCGCTGCCCGTATGGCGCTTGACCGGTACATCAGCAAATTGGGCGCAGTAAGAGTCAGTTCTTCGGACTCGTCAATATGAGCGTCACGAACATCCGGCAACAGCCCCGATATGCACGGGAGGGGGAGCACCGTGAATACTGGCCCGAGCCAACGAACATGTCTGGGGTCGGAGGAAGCAAATCCGTTCGTGGCAGTCTGTGAAGAGATTGCCTGGACTGCCAGAATGTTGGGGGTAGCTGATGGGATAGTAGAGAGGCTGTTACATCCCGAGAGGGTTATCGAGATATCCATTCCTGTTTTGATGGACGATGGCTCGCTGCGGATCTTTACCGGGTATCGGGCGCAGCACACGTTGACATTGGGCCCGGCCAAAGGAGGAATCAGATTCCATCCGGATGTTACTTTGGACGAAGTCAAGGCGCTGGCCATGTGGATGACCCTGAAGTGTGGCGTCGTGGGTCTACCCTACGGAGGAGCGAAAGGTGGAGTAACATGTGACCCGCAGCAGCTATCCTTGCGGGAGCTGGAACAGTTGAGCAGGGGTTATGTACGAGGAATCTTCCCGGTGATCGGTCCGGACGTCGACATACCGGCGCCCGATGTTCATACCAATGCCCGCGTGATGGCCTGGATGGTCGATGAGTACAGCCGTCTGGCTGGCAAACCGGTGCTGGGCGCATTCACCGGCAAGCCCGTTGCTCTAGGAGGATCACTCGGAAGGGAAGAGGCTACGGCCCGTGGTTGTGTAATCGTGATCGAAACGGCGGCCCAGCTGATCGGGTTGGATTTGTCAGGAGCGACCGTGGCTATCCAGGGCTTTGGCAACGTGGGATCCAACGCAGCTCGACTTCTATACGAGAAAGGTTTGCGGGTGATAGGGGTCACCGACGTGATGGGAGGTGTATATAACGAATCCGGTATAGACATTCGCGCCCTCCTGGATTACAGCCGTCAGGTTGGTACCGTACGCGGTTTTCCCGGAGGTCAGTCGCTTACCAATAGTGAACTCTTTGCTTTGGATTGCGACATCTTGATACCGGCTGCGATCGAACATCAAATCACGTCACAGAATGCCAATGACGTCCGCGCCAAGATCGTGGCAGAAGCTGCGAACGGCCCTACCACGTCGGCTGCCAATGACATCCTTGTGGATAAGGGCATCCTGGTGTTGCCAGATATACTAACCAATGCCGGTGGCGTAACGGTATCCTACTTCGAATGGATACAAAACCGTACAGGCCTTTATTGGTCGGAAGAGGAGGTCCGTACCCGCCTGGAGCAAGTGATGGCTCGGGCGTTCAATCAGGTATACACCGTGCATCAAGAGAAAGGTGTTGACATGCGGCGGGCGGCTTACATGGTCGGCCTGGGAAGGGTCGTGCAGGCGTTGCAGGGACTGTGATAAGCAGTTGTTGTCGTGGAGGTGCGATTGATGGCTGATACACGGACGGATTGCAGACGAGAGGAAGCAGAGGGACAAGCGCAGGCGCGGGACAGCGAAACCGGCATGGCGAAGCAACACCCGCAGGTCCACACGCAGCCGGCACGGTTGTTGCCCGGTGAGAGGCAAGGTCGTCACATCAAAGTGGTGCTCCTTGGCGCGGGGAGCCGGTTCAGCCAGGCGTTCGTGACAGACATCCTCAACATACCCGATGTCCCCGGCGGGGAGATTGCCTTGGTCGATATTGACGCTGAGCGGTTAGAACTAACGCACAAGCTCGTAATCAAGCTCATCGAAGTTATGGGCAAGCAAGGCAGTTGGACCGCCTCCGCCACATCGCAAAGGCGGCAGGCACTCAAGGGTGCGGATTACCTCATCAACTGCATTGAGGTGTCCGGAACGAAGGCCGTGAGGTTCGACTACGAGATCCCGCTCAAGATGGCGGCAGGAATCGGACGAACGCCGACGCACAGCGCTGGAAAGCAGCCGGGAAGCGGCGGCCCACGCGTTGATGCTTGATCCGCTGACGGCTGCGGTTCTGTCGCTGGCCGAGATCAAGCAGATGACCGAAGAGCTGATCGAGGCACAGCTAGACCTCTTGCCCGGGTTTCAGCGGGGCTGAGGCGTGAGAAGCTGCGGAAGGCCATGGCCGTGGCTCGCCACATGACGGGAGGCTCCGGGTCGCCCGGGCCTCCCGCAATCCCCACCGCTATTAAGCCCAGCGGACAAAGTGGATATGAGCTTTGCCCCAACGGTCCTTGGGCCGGTGCCCCTGATTGCTGCTGTATAGATCTCGCGGGTGCGTTGCGGCCTAGCTTAGTCATAAGGAACGAGGCCGGCTCCGCTTCACGCTACGTGGGTTATCCTGGATGCGTGGGACAGTGCACACCAGGAGGTGCGTGATATGGGCGATAGGGAGCTCCTTGTGGATCCCCAACGCGCCACCGCTCGCCATTGGAAGACTGTCACCCCTCTTGGCGCTTCATTCGTAGACCCGACTTTCGCCACTTGTAGGCGGAAGTCCTGCCGTTGCTGGGCTTAGGGAGACGCGGAAAGTGTATCTAACCAGGTACCTGGTATTTGTCCAGTTCGAAGAGCTCCCAGAGGCGGGTCTGTACGGCCGACATGCGAGCTATTTTCCTCACCACCCGGGGGCCAGGGTAGAGCAGGGTTAGCTCGGTGATGTCATGGAGTTCTTCCAATAGCATTGGGATACTC
>DUMU01000048.1 GCA_012839805.1 Bacillota bacterium
CGCACGTCCTGTGAACTGGCTTCAAGGGACACCCGGGGGAAATCTGCTCCCGGATCAACCAATCCCGGATCAAGCAAACCGGCCGAGCCGGGCTGAGCCGGAGCTCCAAGATTGGCGCTGCCTGCGGCGGCCGAACGGGCGACGTTCGCCTCGAAGCTCAAGCTCAGGCTTAAGCTTAAGAGGAAAAGGAGCGCACCGGGTAAGGTCAAGATAGTGCTCCGGCTGCGTGGGCCCCGGCAGCGCCCTTTACCCCGCCCCAGGGCAGCTGCGAAGCTGTCTCGCAGGCCCGGCAAGCGCCAGGGCCTCAGTGACGATGCCATCGCGGCCCGCAGGCGGCGCGAAACCGCTAAAGCCTCTCTACCAAGCGGGGGCCGGCAAGCCCCGGCGCAATTACTCGCCGACTCAGCGTTTCTTGACGGTGTCGTTATGCCCATTGAAACCTCCGCCTTGCAGGAATCCCTGCACAAACGAGGTTAATTAGGCTAAGCTGGGCTTGAGCACGGCCAAAAACGTCCGCATAAATGCGCTGCTAGAAGTCATAGCTGTTACAATGTTCTTATTCGACGAATACCTGCGACCTCCTCCTATGTCAATGCGAGATGCGAACGCAAAAACAGACTTTTAGCCGACACAAGGTGCAGTAGCATGCTGAGCTGCGCTATTGCCGCCCCGGAATTGCCAGGTTCGTTGCAGGAGGAGGGAGTTTCGACTGGCATAGCCTTCCTCTAAGCGTGGTGGGGGGTGGACCTCGGACGGCACTTAGATCACGTTCTAGGCCCGGTACTCGTCGGAGTTCTCAGGCTCCACGCCCAGGTGGCATTCCGCCTCGAGGCGGGCCCTGAGCTCATCAAAGGCGTCGGAGATGTACTTGAGGAAGATCAGGCCAGGACCCCGTGCTTGTACGCCACCCCGTCCATAGAGCCCTGCAAGGTATCCGCTACACGCCAAAGCTGGTCCCTCAACCTTAGGCTTGCGCTGACGTTGCCTGCCGCTTTTGTTACAGCCATACTCTCCCTTTTCTCTTACTTGAACAGCCTCCACAACACCCTGCCGGCGGCCTTTCTCGCGGCCCTACGCCCTATCTTGCTGGCCGTGGCTTTCGGTCCCTTGCTGACGGCCCAATGTCACCTCTCTCCGAATGCGAAAACCGGCGCAGGAGCGAGGCCGGTAGTTGCGAATCCTCTGCCAGGGGGAGTTTGATCCCATGCGCTGGCATACGGTGGGGGGCATGGCGGCCATCTCGGCCGCGATGCTGGCGGTGCTGACGGCCGCAGGAGTCTTTGAGCCGCTGGAGCTTGCTCTATACGACGCGCGCACCCTGCTACGTTTCCTCTGGCAAGAGCCACAGCTTTCCGACGACCAGATCGTGGTCGTAGCCATCGATGACCGGAGCCTGGCGGAGATCGGCCCCTGGCCCTGGCCGCCCGAACAATATGCCCGGCTGATCGATGCCCTGACCCGAGCCGGGGCTTCCGTCATCGGCTTTGACATCATCATCGAACGAAGCAGCCCGGAACTGGTCGAAAGTGTCCGGCGGGCCGGCAACGTCATCCTGGCGGAAGCGTTCTCTCCCCGGGGTGAACCGATTACCTCCCCGTCTCCCCTCCGTGCCGCCGCCGCTGGCACCGGCCATATCCACGTGACCGTCGACCGGGACGGGGTGGTCCGGCGTCTCCCCCTTTACTTCCAATCCCGGCCGGCCTTCGCCCTGGCCGTCGCCGGCCGGCGTCGGAGCCCCGGGTCTCCCGTTGCTCCTCCCGTTCCTCCTCCGCCCCTCCGGGCAACGGACCTGCTTCTCTTCTTCCGGTCCTACCTGGCCTCCGGGGATCTCGTCAGTACCCGGCGCCTGCAACGAACGCTCTCGGCCGCCGACTTGCTTGCCGCAGAAGGGCGCCCCTTGCCCGACTCGCTACCTGACCTGCGGGGGTACGTGGCCCTGGTAGGGGTGAGCGCCCTGGGACTGCGGCGCGACGAGGCGCTGACCCCCCTTCGTGCCCTGGGCCCCGTTCCCGGAGTGTATCTGCAGGCGGCCGCCGTGCGCAGCCTCCTTTACTCGGATTTCCTGCGCCGCACCGGCCGGGTGGCCGCCCTCGCCCTGGTCGTCGCCGTGGTTTTCCTCGTCGCCCTTCCCTGGGTCTCGCCCGGGCCCTCCCTTGCCCGGCGCCTTGCCGAGCTCCTGCTTTTCGTGGTGGCTTACCTGGCCGTCACCCAGATGATCTTCCAGCACTTCAACCTGTGGGTGGATACCGCCGCTCCTCTGGGGGCGGCGCTTCTCACCGAAGCCGCCTTTGTGGTCGCGGCCCAGCGGGGCGTGGAAAGGCAAAACCGTTTCCTGCGGGAAACCTTTTCCCGCTATGTTCCCGATTCGGTGGTCCGTGAAATACTCCGCCATCCGGATCTCGTCCGGCTCGCCGGCGAAAAGCGGGAAGTGGCGGTGCTTTTCGCCGACGTGCGGGGCTTTACCGCCCTCGCCGAGTCCCTCCCGGCCGAGACGGTTTTTACACTACTCAACCGATATCTAGAGGGGATGAGTGCCGCCGTCTTCGCCGAGCAGGGTACGGTGGACAAGTACCTGGGGGATGGAATCATGGCTTTGTTCGGGGCACCGGTGACCAGGCCCGACCATCGGGAGCGGGCCCTGGCGGCAGCTTGCGCCATGCGTTCCCGGATAGACCGGCTCCGTGGTGAACTGCTTGCCGGCCACCTCCTGCCGGAAGGCGTCGAAGCACCGCAGATCGGGATAGGAGTTCACGCGGGGGAGGCCATGGTGGGACATGTGGGCACGAGCCGGCGCCTCGAGTATACGGCGGTGGGGGATGTGGTAAACGTAGCCTCCCGCCTGGAATCCCTGGCCGCTCCCGGTCAGATCCTCGCCAGCGTCGAAGCGGTCCGGGGAACGAGCACGGCCGCCCGGTTGGAAGCCGAGGGGGTTGCTCCTCGTCCGGTCACAGTTAAGGGGCGAGCTTCACCGGTATGGGTCTATGAATTATAACCGTGATCGGCATCACTGCGGAGGCTTCCAGTCAACGTTCTGCTGGTATGGGAAGGAAGGGGACAGGTCATGGGCGGCACAGATCGAGGTGAATTCCCCAAGCCGGTCAAGGTCAGCGCCCTCCTGCTGATGCTGGCGGTGGTACTTGTTTTGCCGGGAGTGGTAGTTCTTTCGCAGCGCGCCCTTTCCTCGGAGCCGGCATCGGCGCCGGGGGGAGAGGAAGGCGCAGCCGGACCTGCAGGTACTCCCGTCTATCTGACCGAGTTCGGGGGAGACGTCCAGGTCTTTCGCAAGGTCCAGGGACGCTGGGTCGCCGCCTTCCCGAATCTCCGCCTCGAACCGGAAGACGAAGTCCGGACCGGCAAGGGGTCTTTCGCGGTGATCGCTTTCGGTGAACGAGCCGAGGTCCGCCTGGAAGCGCAGACCCACGTGATCATCGGCCCGGGAGGCGGGAGGACCGGGGCGACGGCCGGCCTGATCGTTAAGTCATCGTCTCCTTCGCCTGCCCTCTCGATAAGGATAGGCACGATTTGGGTGCAGGTAAATAAGAGCCTGTCACGGGTTTTCGATTTCTCGGTGGAGACACCCACGGCCATCGTCGGTGTGCGGGGCACGGTCTTCCTGGTACGGGTCGCCCCGGACGGAACCACCACGGTCGCCGTCTACCGCGGTGCGGTGGAAGTGGCGGCGGCGGAAGGTTCAGTATTGGTTACCGGAGGAAGGGGCACGGTCGTCGCCCCGGGTTCACCGCCAGCGCTCCCCGGACCGGTGGACCGGCTGCTGGACCAAAACCGCGAGGCGGCCCTCCGCTGGCTCGAGCGCCGCCTGGACGCATTAAAACGCCAGCTGGATAAGCTAGACGAGTTCGACGACCACGGAAAGGACGGAAACCAGGGTAAGGGTAGTGAGGAGCAAGAGGGCCGCCGGGAACAGCTCGAAGAGACCGTTGACGAGTTGAACGACCTGCTCCATTCCCTCACCGATGGTCCGACCGATGGTCCGGGCGACAACGCCCCTTCGGACGAGGGATCCCAGGGCGACCGGCCCGGCCCGCCCCCGGGCCATGGCCCTGATTCGAACGCCGGCCAAGGCAACGATCAGCCCGGAAACGGGGGCGACGACCATGAGGGGAACGGCACCCGTGGCCACCCTCCGGGACGTGGATCGGGACGCCCGCCGGACGCCGGACCGGGGAATGATCCGGGCGACCATAATGGGGACGGGGAAGACGAAGGAACGGCCGTAGCCGGCGACGAAGAGAGTTCACTGCAAGGCTTGCTCGCAGGTTTTGGTTTGCCACTTCCGTAACGGCCGGAGTAGCGGCCGGTGATAGGCACGGAACTGCCGGTTGCCACCTTGCGGAGAATCACCCTTTTCGCCGCGTTTACCGATGAGGAACTGCGGGCCATTATACCCCTCATCGTAACCCGCTCCTGCGCCCGGGGAAGCGTGATCTTTCTCGAGAACGACCCCGGCGACGCCCTCTACCTCATCCAGTCCGGGCTGGTGCGGATTTCCTGCCTGGCCCAGGATGGCCGGGTGAAAACCCTGGCGGTGCTGTCCGATGGCGACTTCTTCGGCGAAATGGCCCTGGTCGACGACCAACCCCGTTCGGCTACCGCGGAGGCCCTCGACACCACCACGCTCCTGGTTCTTTACCGCCGCGATTTCGAGCGTCTCCTATCGGACCACCCGGGCCTGGCCCGCGCCGTGATCAAAGGGCTCAGCCGGCGCCTGCGGGCGACCAACGAACAGCTGCTGGACGCCGTTTTTCTCGATGTCCGTTCACGAGTGATCAAAACTTTGCTCGCCCTGGCCGGGAGCCACGGAAAGCCGCACCCGGCCGGCCTCCGGATCGACCTGAGGCTCACCCATCAAGAGCTAGCCCAAATGGTGGGCACCTCCCGGGAAACCGTCACCCGCGTGCTCGCCGACCTCCAGGACTCGGGCCTCATCGGCTGGGACGGGCGCCAGCTCGTATTGGCGCGGGGCTTTCCCGAAGAAGGCCGGAGAAACTCCTAGACGTGCTCATATACGTCCGGTGCCACGGCTCCCGGGAGAGAGCTCCGACCGGCAGCCGACAACGCAAGGGAAGAGACTGCTATCCCTGTGCCGGTCCAGCCGTTCCGAGTAACGCCCGGCTCCGCTTTAGTCCCTACCCTCAGTCGTCATCGTTTCCCTCGAGCTGGAGCCAGGAGGGGTTCTCGGACGCCTGGGTACCGGAGCTCTTGTCCGGGTTCCAGGGCCGAGCATAAACCAGAACCCGGGCGTCGCCCACAACCTCCCCGGCCAGCGCCAACGTGACCGGAACCTTGACGGTGTAACCGTGACCGCGGCTCGTAACCGCCGCCCGCCCGCAGACCGGGTACTCGACGATCCGGGCCGACGCCTCCTCGTTCCGATAGGCTGCTCCCGCCAGGCCCTTTACGGGGATATCCTCGGCGAAATGGAGTGTCTTCTTTGTAACATAGGTGTCGCTAGCACCCTTGCACCACAGAAAGAGATCAAAGCTGCCGGTGACCTTGACTTTCTTGCCCCCCCCGCTGTCGGGGATAACGGCCACGTCGTTTACTACCGCGTTGGCAGTGTGGGTCCCCAGTACCTCTACCAGCCCACCGGTAGGGTTCTGCACCTCAATCTCGTACACCCGTTCTACGGTCGCGCTGCCGCGACCATAAACAGCCCTTAAGACCGTCTCGACCAGAGCCGCTCCCGCAGGGTTTGCCGCCTTCTCCGCTTCATGCATCTGCACTACCCCATTTCCTCAGGGATGAAGGGCGAGGTTTTCAAACCTGCCTGATACTTCTGCTTCATGATATGCCGCAGCCGGGGAGAGGTTCTTCCTGATCTCCACCCCCCATCAGGCGGGCGGCGGCGATTGGCCGCCTCGACCTGCAAAAAAGACGGGGAGGGAACACCCCTCCCCGCCACGGCTGGCGCCGGCAGGTGCTAATTCACCTTTTCCTCTTCCAGCTCGTCTTCTTCCGGTTCCTCGCCCCATTCGACTTTCAACGAGAGGGTACCTGCGGTCCCCTCCTCCTTGTACTTGAGCGTGTAGCGCAGGTCGCTCTCGGGAACCGGCACGTGCTGGTCCTCGACCGCCAGAGCTCCGGTCAGGAGCTTGCCGGCGAGAGCATTGAGATAACCAACCAATTCCTTGCGGGACCCGATGCCCTCCTCCTTCCACTTCATACTCTTTAACCCCCCTTTCCTGCCAGGTTCCCGAGCAATCTATGCGACGAGATCGAGGCACGAAACAGGCCTGTAAGAGCATTCCTAAGCTGAGCACGGCCGATATCACCGGCATACAATGCTATATCCAAGCAGGGAGGGGTCAGCGTGTCTCCGCCTTCCATTCTTCCCCCGCCCGCCGTGCTGGCAGCTTACGACCTGGCGGACGCCTCCGTGACCGCGGAAAACTACAAAGAGAAAAAAGGCGTCTGGTACGTGAGCCACGCAGGCCAAACAAGGGTACTGAAAAAGCTCCCCTTGAGTCCCGGCCGGCTCCGGTTCGTGCTCGATGCCATCGCTCACCTGCGCAACCAAGGCATCCATATCCCCGGGGTCTTTACTACCGTCGATGGTCGTGAGTTCGTAGAGGCGGACGGCAGCACTTATATCCTGACTGAGTTCGTCAAGGGCAGAAACCCGGACTATGAAAAGGAAAGCGACCGCAGGCGGATCTTACAGGGCCTGGCCGCGTTCCACCGGGCCTCTCGCGGCCTGCGCTGGTCCGCCCGGGCGCAAGCCCATGTCCAGCTGGGCAGTTGGCCGGAACAGTATGCCGATCATCTCGAAAGGATGGCCAAGGCAGAGCTCCGCGGGCCTTTCGGTAGCGAAGCTGCGAAATACCGGCCGCGCTTTCTCGAGATCGGCCATTTCGCCCGCCGGCGTCTGCTGCAGTCAGTGTACGCCCAATGGGTGGCGGAAGTGGAGCGGGAAGGCGGATTAGTTCACCAGGACTTTGCTCCGGGGAATCTCCTGATCGACCAGGCCGGGAGACTCCATGTGCTGGACGTCGACTCGCTGAGTGTCGAGATCCCGGCCCGGGACCTGCGTAAGGTCCTGTTGAAGATGCTGAAAAAGAAGCCTGCCTGGGACCATCCTCAGGCCTGTGCTTTGCTTGGTCACTACCACCAGGTCTATCCTCTCCCCCGGCCCTACTATGAGGTGGTGGCGATTGACCTGATGTTCCCCCACCTCTACGCGGGCCTAGTAGACAAATACGTTCGGGAGCGGGCACCCGACTGGAGTGAACAGAAATTCCTGCGCAAGCTCTGGGAATTAGTCAGGTTCGAGGAGACCAAGGCGCAGGCACTCACTTCTCAGGAGCTACTCCCCTCTCTCCCCTTGCGTACCAGCAGGGCCAGTGAAGGAGGACTACCGGATGCGTAGACCTGGCTCGTCGTCCCCGCCGCCGCCCCCGCGCCCGGCACCTCCGCTCCTCTCGCCGCACCTCCAGCTGCCGCACCGGCAGCAGCTACCGGACGTGCTGGGCAGGTACCAGTTCAAAACGCATCGGGTGATACCGGTCCAGGTCGAGGCAGACTCAGGCAAGGGTGTCTGGCAGGTCGAGACCGACCGCGGTACCGTCTGCCTGAAGCGAACCGGGCAACCGGCCGACCGGATGGCCTTCAGCATTGCCGCCCAGCTTCACCTGGCCGCCCACGGTGCCCCGGTACCCAGGTTGATTCCCGCCCGGGACGGGACCTTTGCCGTCGAGAGCGCCGGCCAGGTGTACGTGGTCTACCAGTGGATCTCTGGCCGCAGCGTCCGCTGGGAGAATCGGGACGACCTCCAGGCGAGTGTCGAGGCTCTGGCTCGTCTTCACGGCGCCTCCCGGGGGTTTACGGTCCCGGCGGGTGTAAAGGTTTTTACCAAACTGGGCCGCTGGCCGGACCATTATGCCGAGATGGAGGAGCGGCTGCAAAAATGGAAGGTACAAGCCGAGCAGCAGCCGGAGGTCAGGTTCCACGCCCATTTCCTGGCGGGAGTGGATACCGCTCTCGAGCTGGCCGCCCGGGCCCGGGCCGCGCTGGCGACTTCGCCCTATGACGTGCTCGTTCAGCGTACCTGGCCTGGTGATACCCTTGTCCATCAAGACTTCGGGCCAAGTAACATCATTATGACCGGCACTGGCCCGTATTTGCTGGATCTTGATACGGTTACCCTGGAGTTTCCCGCCCGGAACCTGCGCAAGCTCATGGGCGAGCTCATGCAAAGCAAGGGCGGCTGGAGAAGTGACATCATCGACGAAGTGCTGGGTTGGTATACCAAGATCAACCCGCTTGCAGCCGAGCATCTCCATCTTCTTGGCATCGATCTTATGTTTCCTAATGTATTCCACGACTCTGCCAAGAACTGGTTTAAGAAGAACAAGCCTGAGAAACCCGACCGTATGGAACGTGCCTGCCGGTTCGAACGCGAAAAGGCCGACACTCTGACGGTTTGGCTACCAAAACTGAGGTGAGTCGAGTGCGTATCGCGCTGGTACCTACGGAGAAGCTGCCCGTGCCCCCGGTGAGGGGTGGCGCCATCCAAATATACATCGACGGAATTATTCCTTTCCTAACCCGTTACCACGATATCACCGTGTACAGTGTCACCGACCCTGAACTACCCGCCGAGTCGACGCTAGGCGGTGCGAAGGTGATCCGTCTGCCCGGCACCCGGTACCATCACAACGTAGCCCAGGCTCTGCGGGAGGCCGAGTTTGACGTGCTGCACATCTTCAACCGGCCCGCCTGGGTGGCCTCCTTCGCCGAGGCCCAACCGGGGGCACGGCTGATCTTGAGCCTGCACAACGAGATGTTTCAACCCGACAAGATCTCGGCCGAAAACGCCACTACCTGCCTCGAGGCGGTTGATCGCCTGGTCACGGTCAGCCATTTCCTCGCCGGCAGTGTGGCCGCCCGGTATCCCCAGGCCGAGCAGAAGACCAGCGTAATCTATTCGGGAGTCGACCCCGATCTTTACCTGCCCCGCTGGCACCCCCGTGCCCGTTCCTTGCGAGCCAAGCTCGCCCGCCGGCTGGGGTTCGACCCTGACGCGCCGGTAATTCTCAATGTGGGCCGCCTGTCACCGAAAAAAGGAACTCACATTATTATCCAGGCGATGGAGACGGTTCATGAGAGGTTTCCCGATGCGGTACTGATCATCGTGGGTAGTAAGTGGTACGGGCAGACGGAGTGGGACGAGTATGGCCTGTACCTGCTGAAGCTGGCGGCGCCGTACGGGGGACGGGTCATCCTGACCGGTTTCGTCCCGCCGGCGGAGGTCCCCATGTATTACAGTTCCGCCGACATTTTCGCCTGCGTCTCCCAGTGGGCGGAGCCCCTGGCTCGCGTCCACTACGAAGCGATGGCGGCGGGGCTACCCATCATCACCACCCGGCGGGGGGGAAACCCCGAGGTGGTCGAGGGGCTGGGTAACGGCTGGGTGATCGACGACTACGACGACCCCGTCGTCATCGGCACCCACCTGGCGCTGCTGCTGGAAAAGCAGGAGCTGGCCGATACGATGGGGCGATCCGGGAGAAAGCTCGTAGAAGAGCGGTTCAACTGGGAACGGGTCGCCGGTGAACTGCTGGCCATCTACGCCCAGCTCGAAGGGGAGGGGCAGCCATGACGGTACTGGTGGTAGGAGCAGGCCGGGTGGGGCTGGTCATGGCGGTGGCCCTAGCCCGTCTGGGGCATCGAGTGGTCGGTCTCGAAAAGGACGCCGAACGCGTAGAGCTCCTGCGCCGGGGGCGTTCACCCTTCTGGGAAGCAGGGCTGCAAGAAGCGCTGCCAGAAGAGATGGAAAGCGGGCGGTTGCAGTTCCTTCACCTGGATGAACAGGCCGGGATCACCGGCACCGCCGGCATGCCCGGCAGTTCGCAGATAGTGATGCTCTGCGTCGGTACACCTCCCGCTTCTGCCGGCGGCGTCGACCTGAGCCAGCTGGAAGAGGCGGTGGACTCCCTGCTTCCGTGGCTGCGGGGGACTAACAGAAAGGTTGTCCTCGTCACCAAGAGTACGGTCCCCGTCGGTACGGCCCGGGCGCTGGCCGCCAGGATCGAAGCGTACGGGCTGTCGGATCGGGTGCTGGTCGCCAGCAACCCCGAGTTTCTGCGAGAAGGAACAGCGCTTGAAGATGCGCTCCATCCGCACCGCATCGTCATCGGCGTCCGGGAGCCCGAGGCGGCAGAGATCCTCAGGGAGTTGTATGCACCGGTAGACGCACCCACCGTCGTCACCGACTGGCAGACGGCCGAGCTCAGCAAGTACGCGGCCAATGCCTTCCTGGCCACCCGGCTCTCCTTCCTGAACGAACTGGCCGATCTGGCCGAGGCCATGGGGGCCGACGTCGTCCAGGTGGCCCACTGCCTGGGCCTTGACCCCCGGATCGGCCCGCACTACCTGAAGGCGGGCCTGGGGTACGGCGGTTCGTGCCTGCCCAAGGATGTGGCCGGGCTGCTCCACATGGCGGCCGACCTGGGTATAGCTCCCGTGCTTCTGGGGGCCGTGGCCGCAGTCAACGCCGCCCGCCCCGGTAAGGCGGTGGCCAGGCTGAGGCAGGCGCTGGGAGGCCGGCTGGCGGGCAGGGTGGTCGCGGTTCTGGGACTGAGCTTTAAGGGCGGAACCGACGACTTGCGCTCCTCGCCAGCCCTGGAGGTGGTACGGCAGCTGCTTCAGGCTGGAGCTCGGGTCCGGGCTTACGATCCGGCCCACGCTCCCGCACCTGACCTCGCCCGCGGGTTAGCCCGCGCACCGGCTCGCGAGCCGGCCCGCGAGCTGGCGATCGTGAAAGCCCGGGCGGCGATACCAGACCCGGGCGGCTCCCTCGCCATCTTCCCGGAAGCGTACGAAGCCGTTCGCGGGGCGCAAGCAGTGGCAGTGCTGACCGACTGGGCGGAATTCCCTCAGCTTGATTGGGCGCGCATCCGAGCACTCATGACCGGCCGCGTAGTGCTGGACGCCCGCCTGTGCCTGGATGAGGCCCGGCTGGCCGGTCTGGGCTTCACCTACCTCGCCCCCGGGCGAGGGCAGTTTCCGGCGTCCCCGAGGGAGGCTGGCGAACATGGCTAAAGCCATCGTGACCGGGGCAGCCGGGTTCATCGGGTCGACCCTGGCCGAGAAGTTGCTCGAGCAAGGGCATGAAGTGGTTGGCATCGACGCTTTCTTACCCAACTACTGTATCCATCAAAAACAAGACAACTGGGACCGGCTGCGAGCTCGGGACGGGTTCACCGGGCTGCTGGGCGACCTGGTACGCCTGGACCTTGGACAGGTCGCAGCCGGTGCGGACGTGATCTTCCACCAGGCCGCGCTCGCGGGTGTGCGTGAGAGCTGGGGTGGAAACTTCCCGGCGTATCTGCACAACAACGTGCTGGCGACCCAGGTACTGCTGGGCCTGGCCGTCAGGCATCAGATCAAGAAGTTTGTCTATGCCTCGTCCTCTTCGGTGTATGGCAAGCAGCCCACCCTTCCGCTCCATGAAGGAATGCTTCCCCGCCCCTACTCGCCTTACGGAGTAACCAAACTGGCCGGCGAACACCTGGTCCGGGCCTACCACGAAAACTTCGGCCTGGCGACGGTGAGCCTGCGCTATTTCACCGTCTACGGACCCCGCCAACGCCGGGACATGGCCGTCTATAACTTTATCGATGCCATCGCCCACGGCCGCGAGGTCCGGGTGTACGGGGACGGCAACCAGACCCGTGACTTCACCTACGTAGATGACGTCGTCCAGGCCAATATCGCTGCCTGGCAGGCTCTGTCGAACGCCGGGTGCGGTTCTCGTCCTCCGGCCACGGCGAACGTGAACGGCGAAGTCCTCAACGTAGGCAGCGGCACTTCGGTTACGATAAGAGAGCTCATCGAAGCCATCGGCCGGGTGGTCGGGCGCGCTCCCCGCATTGCCACCGCGCCGGCCGCCCCCGGCGACGTTAGTGCCACACTGGCCAACGTAGAGCGGACCAGGACCATGTTGGGGTGGCAACCGGTCACCCCCCTGCAGGAGGGCCTGCTCGCTCAGTACCGGTGGTATCAAGAGACGCAGCGGTAAGACTGACTCATACTCCTTTATCCTTGCGCCACCGGCGATAATCCGCCCAGAGCTTCTCAGCACCCTCGACCCGAGCCGGCGCCCGCGAGTCGGGGTCGTTCATGAGGCCAAAATACTGATAGCAGATAACCTTCTCGACATGCGGCGAGACGGCGGCAATCTGCCGTTCCACCCGGGCAAAGGGAGCAGCGATGGGGGGATCGCGGTAGGGTTGACCGTGGTAGTCGAAGACCTCCACGTTGGCCCAGAGGGGAATCTGCGCCTGCCGGTGCGCGGCGGCCAGGCGCCGGAAGATGGCCGGCAATTCCTCTACCCGCGTCTTGCGCACCCCCACTTCGTCCTGGTAGGCCACGATGTCGACGGCCAGTTCCCGCAACTGGCGGGTGTACTCCTCATCCCCTGCTGCCGAGCGGGTTCCGTAGGGTGAGATAAGTATCTGGCGAGAGCGGTCCAGCTGTTTGCAAATAGCGGCGAATTCCCGGGTGTATTCGATGTATACGGGAGCAAAGTAGCCGCTGATACCGCATTCGGCCGGCAGATACCAGCCGGCGAGCGACGGGTGGTGGCCGTACCGGTCCAGTAACTCGGCGGGAACGAGCCGCCGCAATTCCCGTTCGGCAGGCGTGGCCCGGTGGTCATCGGAGACATCGACTCCGAAAAAGCCGAGCCCCAGGAATACACGGGCTTCTCTCTCATCGGCCGCCGCCAGCACTGCCTCCACCGGGTCGGCCGCGGCCACGGGCCAGCGATCGGGTATTACTCGGGACGGCCAGAACGCCTTCCCGTGCAGGCTGACACAGGAGGCAATCAGCGTATCCATGCCGGCGTCGACCATCTCCCAAACCTTGTAACGCCACTGGTCATCCGTGAAAGCGGCCGCCGCCTCACTCCAGGCCGCAATCGGGTTGCGATGGCGAAAGTCGAACCACGTCCCCGTGATCGGTCGGAGCGACGGGAAAGTCCCATCCGGTCGTGCCACACTGGAATAAGTCATGGTGAACTACCTGCTCCTCCCAGCCGGCGTTTCGCTTCCCGGCCGGCTCCCGGCCGGCCGATTCCTGCAGGCCTCCCATAACCAATGTTCATCACAGGGAATCCCGAACCTGCCGGAACCGGGGCAACTGCCGGCCGATCTCGGATACCGTTCGACCGATCACCAGCGGGCCGAGCAGAACTCCGGCCACCCCCACTGCTGCCAGCAACCGGAGGTCCTGGGGGCTGAAAACTAGCTGCGACGGAACTATCACCGGCAGTCGCGAATCCTGACAGACCTGCGCGTATCTGACCAGGGTGGCTGCGGTCAAGGGGCGTCCCACTTCACCGGGCGCGGCCACGGCCGCCTCCACCAGGTCGATTCCGGGCAGTCGAGTCAAGCACGGTAGAAGTGGGGGCACGTGGTGCACGGGCAGGGCGTGGACGTGGTTAGGTGCCGGGCCGGCATTGGCCGGGTCGGCCACCAGGTAAGCAGTGGCCACCAGGTCGGCATGGGAGAGGGCCGCCATCACCGCGGGCCGGCCCTCCTGCAGGCTTCGCCTCAACGCCGCGCCGGGAAGAGCAAACCAGGGTGCGTCAATAAAGTCCACTCCGGCTGCGGCCATCTCCTCGAAGGCACGCTCATCGGCCATCGCGTCACCCTGTCCGGGGACAACCCCGACCGGTAGGTCTACGGCGGCCAGCACCGCCAGAATGCCTTCCCTCTCTTCTTCCCAGCTACCGAAACGGCTGCCGGTGATCTCGTGAACGGTGTTCAAATGCAATTTTACCGCGTCTGCCCCGGCTTCCTGAGCCGCCCGGGCCAGCTCGGGATCGTTGGCCGCGAGGCTCACAATGAGAGGGAAACGCTTCTCGTACACCAGCGACTTCAATCTGCTTCCTTGCATTTCATTCACAGGTCCCATTCACTTTCCTTTCCGGTTCACGCGTCGAGCAAACCTGTCGCAACCAATGTATACATAATCTGGCATCCGATCAAGGCCAAGGGCGGCGGCGCAGCCAAAGGCGTCACTTAACCGCCGTCTCTCGTTATTTCCCGCCCCGATCACCGGGCTGGATAGTGCTGGACGCGATGCGCATACTTCTGGAGGTGATCCCGCCAGGCTGACTGCTCGATCGATTATTGCGGAGAGGAACTATCACCGAACCAAGGAGTGATACCCTTTGTCATCCGGCAAGAACATCAACCTGGACGCACCCACCCGCTACGACCGCCCCCGCTCGCAGCTCACACCCGAGTCGGGAACGGGACGTAACGACCGGGACCAGGATCTGGCCCGCAACCAGCGGCTCGGCCTTGACGAGAAAATCGAGGCCAAAGTGCGGGCCGTCCTGCCGAGCGACCGGGAGTTGCAGCAGTATGCCTTGCAGGCCGCCGTTCACGAGGGCGAGGTCAAGCTTGAGGGCACGGCACGTCAAGGTGATCACCGCCGCCGCGCTCGCCGGCCCGCCGGCCTTCGACCCAGCTCCAGGCCACCGGGATCACGAACAGGGTGAGGAACATTGCCACCGTCAGGCCTCCCATGATGGACAAAGCCAGGGGCCGGTCGATCTCCGCCCCCTCGCCCCGGCTGAAGGCCAACGGGATCAATCCCACGATCGTAGTGATCGACGTCATCAGCACCGGTCGCAGGCGCACCCGGCCCGCCTGCGCCGCCGCTTCCCGGGCCTCCATGCCCTGCCGCCGCAACTGATTGGCGAAGTCTACCAGAACAATCCCGTTGTTGACCGCAATGCCACCCAGCACAATGAGGCCGACCAGCGAAATGATACTGATCGCCTGCCCTCCGGCCCAAGTGGCCAGGATCGCCCCGGCGGCGGCCAGGGGAACGGTCAGCATGATGACCAAAGGATGCCGGAGGGATTCGAACTGGGCCGCCATCACCATGTAGACCAGTATGACCGCCAGTACCAGAGCGAGCCGGAGGTCGGCAAAGGAGTTGCGCATGATCTCCGTGAGGCCTCCCAGCCTGACCGAAACCCCTGGCGGCAACGGCATCTCCCGCAGTGCCTTCTCCACCCGGTTGCTCGCTGCCCCGAGGTTACCGTCGACCGGGACCGCGGTGACGGTGACCATTCTCTGCCCGTCCTGCCGCTCTACCGTCAACGGGCTTTGTACCTTCTTTTCCTCGACTACCGCCCTTACCCGCACGTAGCTCGGGACACCGCCCGGCGCCGCCGTGGCCTGAGCTGCACCGGCTCCACCGGCAGCGGTGGGGGGGGCCATACGCATGACGTTCATTCCGGGAATACCCAACCGGCCGACGGCGTCCACCGAGCGCTCCGGCAGGGCCGCCTTTACTACCACCGGCACCTCTTGTCCATCCAGCAAGACGCTTCCGACCTCCTGGCCCACCAGGGCTTCCCGTACCCCCAAGCCCAGCTGGGCAGCGGTCAGTCCGCCCAGCAAGAGCCTGGTCCGATTGGGATCAAGCACCACCATGGGCCGGGCTTCCTCCAGCGACGAGCTGACGTCCCGCAAACCGGGCAGCTGCCGCAGGCGTTTCACCACCTCTTGGCTGGTCTGCGCGATTGCGGCGGCATCTTCTCCCCGGATTTCCACCGTCACCTGGCGGCTCAGGTAGCTGCTGAGCGCCCCGGCCACCATGGCCTCGTCGCTCACCCTGATCGTAGCCTGGGGATAGCGCTCCTGGACCGGCCTCAGCTCTTCACGCACCGCGGCCACGACCTCGGCCGCGGTGCGCCGGCGTTCGGCCTTGCGCTTCAAAACCACGGTGATGGTCCCCTGGTTTCCGGCCGTGCCCGTTACCTGGCTGATGAAGTCCGTGCCGCCTCCCGAACCCACCTGGGTGGAGAACGACTCCTTCTCGGGAAGCTTTTTCACCACTTCTTCGATCTCCCGTATTACCCGATCAGTATCCCGGGCAGGGGTGCCCGGAGGTAGCTTAACCGTGATGCTGAACTCGCCCATGTCTATCGCCGGAATGAACTCCGTGGCCATGAACGGCACCACCGCGGCCGTAGCCAGCACCAGTACCGCCGCGCCGGCCATGATCCAGCCCCGATGGTGCAAGGACCACCTAAGCCCCTGGCCATATGCCTCCCGTAACCGGAGAAACCAGCCGACCCTGGAGCCGGGCCTCTCCCCGGTCGAACTTCCTCGTCGCAGCGACGCGAGGAGCGGAACGAAAGTGGCGGAGACGGCCAGGGAGGAGGCGAGGGCCATGGATACGGTAAGAGCCAGCTCCCGGAAGAGCTCCCCCGCGAGCCCCCCGACGAATACCACCGGCAGGAAGACCGCCAGCGTCGTCAACGTAGAGGCGGTGATGGCCAGGAGCACTTCTCCCGTGCCTCGCACGGCCGCCGTCGCCGGGTCCTCCCCCATTTCGCGATGACGGAAGATACTCTCGAGCACTACGATGGAGTTGTCTACCAGCATTCCAATACCGAGAGCCAGACCCCCCAAAGACATGAGGTTGAGGGTCAGACCGCCGAAGTACATGGCCACTCCGGTAACCAGCACCGAGAAGGGGATCGCCAAGGCGATCACCAGCGTGCTCCATACATCGGCGAGGAAGAGAAAGAGGACCACTACGGCCAGGATGCCGCCAATCAGTGCACTTTGGCTTACATCCCGGATGGAAAGCCGGATGAAGTCGGACTGATCGAAGACCGTCACCAGCCGGAGCCGGGGTTCCTCTACGGCCAGCCGGCGCAGCGTGTCGTGAACGGCCCGGGCCGCAATCACCGTGTTCGTGCCTGATTCCTTGTCGATCGTGAGTAAAATGGCCGGCAAGCCGTTCACACGGGTGTAGCCTTCGGTGCTTTCGTACGCCTCGCGTACCTCCGCTACGTCACCTACGGTGAGAAACTGGGGAACCATGAGCCCGAATAGTCCCAAACCGGGGGCTCCTCCGGTCATCACCGGAGTACCCTCGCCTCCCGCGCTTTCCGGCAGCCGCCGCTGCCCGATGACGAGCTCCCGCACCTGGTCCACCGAGGTGAAGCGGCTTCCCACCCGCGCCGGGTATTCCTTGCCATCCTGAACCACCGTGCCGATGGGAACTGACATGTTCTGATACTGGATCACCTGAGCCAGGGTGGCCGCACTCAATCCCTGCTCTTCAAGACGCTCCGGGTCATAGAGCACCTGGACTTCCCGGCGAGAAGCACCAACCGCCCTTACTTGCGCTACTCCGGGGGTTTGCTCGAGCCGCGGCATAACCCGTTCCTGTACCCGCCGGGTCAACTCGCCGGCGGGTAGATCGGCAGAAACCCCGACCATCATCATGGGGAGCTGCGCCGGATCGAGCCGCAGGATCAGCGGGTCCTCCACTGACTCCGGCAGCCGGAGCCTCACCTGGCGGAGTCGATCGCCAAGCTCCTGAACGGCGGCGTCGAGGCTCGTTCCCCAGTGGAACTCGGCTATAGTGATGGAAACGTTCTCGGCCGCCACGGAGGTGACCCGGTTCAAGCCGCCGATGGTACGCACGACTCCCTCGATAGGACGCGACACTGACTCTTCTACGGTGTTCGGGTCGGCATTCGGGTAGACGGTTAGAATGGCGAGCACCGGGAGCTGCAATCTGGGAAGTAGATCCAATCCAAGCCGGGGCACGGCCACCACGCTGAAGACGACCACCGCGAGGCCGACCATCAGCATGAGCGTCGGCCGGTTGATCGCAAGGCGCGCCAGTCCCACAACGGCTGCCTCCTACTCTTACTCTGTGGTTGCAGTTCTGCCGGACTCCCCGGACTGCCGGCTACTGAACTATGCGGGCCCCTTTGGGAAGCTGCAGCAATTGCTCGGCCCGCAAGCCGAGGTTTTTCTGGAAGGAATCCAGCACCACCCGGACCATCAACCGGTCCTGCTCATCGTAGGTTTCGACCTGAACGACTTGCCCGCTCTCCTGCAGGATCCATAACCGCTGCTTACCCAGGGGGAAGGCGGTGGAAAAGACGTCGACCACGGCGGCGCTTTCAGCGCTCCTCCACTTCTCGTAGCGTACGAGCCGGGCAGTGTACGCGAGCTCCCCGGGCTTCCCTGCCCCCTCCTTGGGTACTATGCCGAGCAGGCCCTCCACACCGAAGCCACCCGCGCCGCTCCCCGCCCCCGTCCCCGGCATCGCCGGCAGTCCCAGCTGGCGCGCGGCCATCGCTACCGATTGGACCACCACTTCCTCGGTTACGGGAGAGTATAAATAGGCCCGGTCCTTCTCCCCGTCCAGGATCACCAGCTGTCCCTCGAGCGCGGCCGGTTCCAGGAAGAGCACCCGCACCACCGGCGGCTTGGCCGTTACCTGGACCTGGCTTTTCATCCGTCCTACCTCGCGCCCGGACTTGGGGTCGAACTGGACGACCGTTACCGTCACGCTGGCATCCCTGGCCTCCTCCAGAAACGCCACCGCCTTCTCTACCAGCTTGCCGGCGGCATCGCTGGATGCGGGAGTAGCCCGGGCCACCGGTATCACCGGTATGGTGAAGGGCACGACCGCCCGGCCCCCGGTGACCACCCCGACTGCTACCAGCAGTACAAGGATAGTCATGATGAACCGCCTGCGCCCTGCGTTGCGTGCTTTCATGCCGCCACCCGCCTTTTCGTAGACGTACTGAACTCATTCTTCCCGCCGGCGGGAACTCCTTCCCTGCGTCCCGCCGGCGGCCAATTACAGGCTAATTTTTCAGAAGGATAAGCGTATATTGTGAAGAACTTTGTTCAACATGCTGAACAACTGGCTCTCTCTCCTGCTGGCCGTGTTTCTTCTGCTCGGCGCACCCGGGGGAAGGGGCGCCGGCCCGGGATCAGGCGAATGGAGTGTACCCCCATCCACCGGGGTCATCGAACCGGCGGCCGAGTTGCCACCGCTCGGCGCGCTCCCGCCCCGGGACCTCTCGGTCCTGGCCGGCAGGATCATTGCGGTCGACCCGGGCCACGGCGGCGCGAACCCCGGCGCCCACGGGCCGTCGGGCACGGCCGAGGCGGATAATACCTTAGCCATCGCCCGCTACCTGCAAGCGGAATTAGAAAAAGCCGGAGCGCACGTAGTGATGACCCGCACCGGATGGCAGGCACCGGGTATCGGCGAACTCGACCAGCTGAAGGCGCGGGTTTGGCTTGCCAATCGGAGCCGCGCCGACGTATTCGTCAGCATCCACAACGACAGTAACCCGGACCGGACCAAGACCGGCCCGACCACATACTACTACGGCCTGGGCAACTCGAGACGCCTGGCCCGGGATGTCCAGGCCGAACTCGTTCAGAGCCTGGGGGCCGTGGACAACGGCACCGTCCGGCGTTCATTCTACGTCCTGCGCCATACCCGCATGCCGGCGGTGCTGGTGGAAGCCGGGTTCATCACCACCCCGGCCGACGATGCCCGCTTGCGTGACCCCGTCTACCAGCGCCGCATCGCCCTCGGCATCGCTCGGGGCCTGGCCCGCTACTTCGGTGGCTGACGCCCGGCCGGGCCGTCAATCTCTCCCGCCGGGTCGCCGGGCCTGCCGGACCTGCGGGTGGATGAGGTCCCCTCCCCGGGCGGTCAATCTTCCCTGGCTTCACCGGGCGGTTTGGGACGATCCCGGTGGAGCAGAGCCTGCCACAGCGGCCGTACCAGCGGCATCCGTTTTTGCACGTGTAATTGCCCCTGGGTGTCCAGGGAAGCAAAGAAAACGTCCTCGACCCGGGCGATCCCCTGGGCGGCCAGCGCTCCCTTCAGCCACCCCAGGTCCAGGTTGGCCCGCTTGAGGCTCTCGTAAAGGATCTGGCCATCCACCACCAGCGGGAGGGGTAGCCCTTCGTACTGGGTGGGCACCCCCACGTCCGCCGGCTGTAACGGGCGTTTTTGGGCCACCGGGAAGACGGAGAGTTCACCGGAGGTTTCCAGGATCGCGAATTCCACGTCCCGAACGTTCGCATACCCCTTACCACGTAGCTGGGCCAGGAGATCGTTGACGTTATAGTTGAGCTTGCGAAGCTCGTCTTCGATTATCTCGCCGTTACGCACCACCACGCTGGGATGGCCCGCCACCCAGGTTCGTACCTTAAGGCTCTTGATCGAAGCCCAGGAAAGAAGGATCTCGAGCCCGATCAGGGTAGCGATCAACAGCACGCCATCCCAGACCGGAAGCCGGAGGTTGGATATGGTCATCACCGACCCTTCGGCCACCATGATGGCGACCACCAGGTCCATGGGCGAAAGCTTCCCCACCTCCCGCTTCCCGCTGATCCGCAAGCCCGCGAGGAGTAGAAAGTAGAAAAAGATGCTCCGGCCGACCACGGTCGCGGCCCGCAGCCAGAAAGATCCATCCATTCAGGCTTGTCCTCCTCGGTCCTTAACTTCGATGGCCTCTCACTCGACGGCCTCTCCCTCGACCCGTTCCCTCATCCGACACCCTCCGCTTCTTCCCCGGCGCCTCGCCCGCATATCCATCCCCCGGAGGTGGGCCCGTGTTTTCCGGCTTCCTAGTACTAGTAGCCCTGGTACTGGTTGGCCTCGCGATTCGCCACCAACCGCTGGCGGCGGCGGCCTTGCTACTGCTGGCGGTTCACCTGGGGGGCTTCCGGCGGGCCGGTGAACTGCTGGCCCAACATAGTGTGCAGCTGGGTGTGTTCTTCCTGCTCGTGGCCGTACTCGCCCCGTTCACCCAGGGAGCCATCACGTGGGGTCATCTTTATCGTTCCCTCACTTCGCCCCCCGGTTTCCTGGTCGTGGGCGTGGGAGCGGTGGCAAGCTACCTCGCGGCCCGCGGCGTCCGCCTGCTCCAGGGCGAGCCCACCGTCATGATCCCCCTCGTGGTCGGTTCGGTCCTGGGCGTGTCGCTTCTCGGCGGGGTGCCGGCCGGACCGCTAGTGGCCGCCGGGCTGGCCGCCCTGCTGCTGGAGGGCTGGCGGTAACAGTACCTCGTGGCGGACCACCACTACTTGCAGCCAAGCCAAGAGCACCAGTAACCCTACTGCGAGGAAGAGCAGGGCCGTCCGGCCATGATCCGAAGCCAGGCCGAACAGGGGCGGGCCGGCGGCCACCCCGAAGAAACGCATGCTGCCGTAGATCCCGGTAACGATTCCTCGCTCGGTCCGGGAGGCGGTGCTCGTCACCAGCACGTTGACGGAGGGAAGGGTGAGGCCGGTTCCCAGGCCGACACCCGCGCTCACCGCGGCCAGACGGGCTCCCCAGGAGTCGAAAAGGAGTAAGGCTGCGAGGCCGGCGGCCGAAAGCAGAAGACCGGCAGGCACGGTCCAGCGGACCCAGCGAACCAAATGGGCTTGGGCGGCGGTTCCGATCGTGTAGGCCACGATGGCCATGACGAGGACCGGAATGGCCAGCAGGAGGCCACGGGTAAAGACTCCCAGGCCGTGCTCCCGCTCCAGCAGGTCAGAAACGAAGCTGAGGGAGCCAAAGAGGTTGCCGAGTACGAAAAACCCCGCGAAGCCGGTGATTAGAAAGGAGGTGCCCTTCTTCCGGCCTATGCTGCCTAGCGTCTGCCAGTACCGGCCGAGGGAAGAGCGCTGCGGCGGCTCGGGAGGCTCTTTGGCCCCCCACCAGACCAGGGCGGCGGCGGGCAGCGCCAGAAGGCCATAGAGGAAGAACGGAGCGTACCAGGTAATCAATGCCACGGCCGCCCCGGCGAGGGGCGCCACCACTTTGCCCAGGCCGTTGGCGGCTTCGAGAAGGCCCAGGGCACTCGAACGGTCGGGACCGGGGTAGAGGTCGCCGGCCATCGCCATGGCCAGCTGGTACGTCCCCCCGGCGCCTATGCCCTGGAGCACCCGTCCGGCCAGTATCCACGGCCAGGGGTGGGGCGCCAGCACCGAAGCGAGGCCGGCCACGATGCCCCCGCTCCCGTACAGGATCAGAGCCGGGACCATGACCGCCTTGCGTCCCACGCGATCGGAGAGCATGCCAGAAAAAGGAATCACCAGGCCGGCCGGCACCGAAAAGAGCGTGATGAGGATGCCGATCCTGGCCAGCCTCACCTCGAGCGCCTTCTGGAGTTCGGGCAGTACCGGGATGAGCAGGGAGTTCCCGAGGACCATAATGAAAGGCACCACGCACAAAGCGAGCAGGGTGGCACGATGAGGCCGACCCTTTGGCGTCTGCGAATTCTCCGCCTTTCCTGCCGGCATACGCAAGCCCTCCCCGGGGCAAGGATTCGCCGATTCACCCTGGTAGTATGGGGTAGTATGGGCTGTCGCGACGCGATCGGTGCGGAAATGGCTCATGGATGTTACCCAGTGGAGATACCGCGGCGCGTGGTAGACTCCAAAGAGCAGCGCACCAGGCGCCAGGAAACACTAGTCAGGTGCCAGGGGATGAGCCTGGCGCCGGCCGGGAAAAGCCAGGCATGACTCCTGCACCGGGCGGGCATGCACCAGGCGACTGCACGCCCTCCGGTCCGCATCCGCGCGGCGCCCGCCAGGCGCAGGCCACACGTTCGCCGACGATAAGCGTGGCGTATGAAAGGAGGAGGCGACATCGCCGTTCGAGCTATCCGTTGGCTAATCCCTCTGGCCGTTCTCGGTCTGATCGCCTGGGGAGGCTGGCATACGGCCACGGTTACCGGTCGTCCCGCCCTCCATCTCGCTCTAGAGGCCTTCCTCGACGCCCGGTTGCGCCGTGACGAGCCGGCCGCCCGGCGCTTCCTTGCGGCCGGCGCGCGCCGGCAATTCACCGATGCCGGGGAGCCTCTGGCCGGCGTCTCCAACCCTCACTGGACATACTTCGCTACCCGGGGCTGGAGCGGCCCGGTGGTGACGGTGGTAGCCCATCAGGGCTACACCGGCCAACCGTTTGCCAGCTACCGTGAAGAATATCTCACCTGGGGACGGGTTGGAGGTGAATGGCGGATAACCGGCGCTCGCTTCGGCCCGCGGTACATACTGGAGGCGACCAGAGACGGTACCGCGCTCGAATATAACTACCCCAACGGCTCGCCCACGGGTTCACCGCCGGGCTCCCCGCAGCCGGTGCTACGACTCACGGACTTGCCGGCCGAGTTCACGCCGGCCGGGGCCGCGCCGGAGATCCGGTTCGGGGTGGGACCTGACCGCTTCGGCCCGCTTGCCATCTCCCCCACCGACCCTCGTCTTTTCGCTTTCGCTACCGGCGGTGTACACGGATTCCTGGGTCTCGCCGACGTAACGGGGAAGGTGCGTGGTCTCGATCTCTATTTCGAAGGCGATGCGCTGGAGATCCGCTGGAGCGCGGACGGTCGCTACCTCCTCACCGACATACTCTTCCCCTCCGGCGACGTCCGGACCGTCGTGTACGACGTCGCCTCCGGCGCTCGCCTCCCGGTGGAACGGCTCAGGGCTTACCCGCTTCCCCTGGCCCCCTCGCCCTTGATCCTGGGCTCCGGGAACGGCCGGCATTCGACGAGAGCCGGTCGCTCCTACTCTTCAGACGGCTTGACAGTCTGACCTCCCTGAGCTACAGCCCCCTTCTAGCCGGGCCCTTTCGTTCATAACGTTCAGAAGAACTGGCCCCGGAAACCACAAGACCCAACTCGCTCGCCCGGGGGTGGCGTATCTTATGCTCTTCGTCCGCGCCCGTACGGTGGTGGGAGCGATCCTCATCCTGGTAGTTGCTGCTGCCGCCGGCCTGGCGGCAAATGCCTACCGCCACTGGGAATGGCCGGTAGAAGAGTTCGACAACTACATCCCGGCCGTCGCCCATACCCAGTGGCCGGTCTTCTACGTCAAGACCGATCAAAAGAAGGTCGCCCTCACCTTCGACATCAGCTGGGGAAGGAACACCGTCCCCAGGGTGCTCGATATCCTGAAACAAGAAGGGGTGCGTGCCACCTTCTTCCTCTCCGGCCCCTGGGCCCGTCGCCACCCCGATCTCGTACACCGCATCGTAGACGACGGCCACGAGATCGGCAGCCACGGCGACCGTCACGTCAACCTGAGCCGCCACAGCCGGGCCGAAGTCGCCCGCAACATCCAGAAGGCCGATACCGACCTCAGGGCCGTCTCCGGCCAGGAGCCCCGCTTCTTTCGCCCCCCCAACGGCGATTATGATGACGTCGTGATCGAGACCGCCCGGAGTCTGGGCTATGAAACCGTGCTATGGGCTATTGACACTTTGGATTGGAAGAACCCGGGGCCTGACTACATGGTGCGGCGGGTGATGCAACAGGTCTTCAACGGCGCGATCATCCTGATGCATGCCAGCGACTCCTCCCGCCAGATCCACCTGGCCTTGCGGGAGATCATCCAAAAGCTACGTGCCGAGGGCTATGAACTCCTGACCGTCGGTGAACTGCTACTTGCCGGTACGCCCGGCCGTAACGACCCGCGCCGCTAGCACCGGCCGGTGTCGCGCTCCGGAAGCGCTCCTTGCGAGCCGTCTTCAGTTGGAGGCGGCGATGAAGACCAGCGTGAACTGCCAGGTCCCTTCACTGAGCTGCCACAGGTTACTTACTTTGACGTCCACCGTGACCGGGTAGATACCCCACTTATTACAGCGCCACAGCGGCACGTCGCCGGTCAAAGGCTGATAGTCCCGGACCAGAGAGCCGGCGGTCGACGACTTGACTGCCACCTGGTCGCGCGAGATCCCCGGGGGCGAACCGGGCTCTCCCTTCACGAACAGAGTCATGCCCTCCCGATCCAGCGTAAGTGCCCAAAGGTGAATGCCGGACTCGCCCTCGGCGGCCACCCAGTCCCGCTCCATGTCGGCCTGCGTCGGAGTCAACGTGATCTCAGGGTTCACCACCCAGATGAAAGAGTAGCTACGGGCAACCAGAACGATAGTGGCGTTTCCGGTAGCGGCCGCTTCCACGCGCCAGCAAACCGCCGGCCAGGGCATCGCCGCCAGCAGGGTAGCAACCAGAGCCACCAGCAGCAAAGCACCAGTCACCCGTGCGACGGCACCGGCCGCGCCGCCTGCCCGCTTGGTCCATCGCCCCGGGATCGCCGGAGCGGTCCGCCAGGAGCCCCTGTCTACACGCATAGTGCCTCCCCCGGCCGCCAAACGATCCGCCAGGTAACAATGCGTGCCACGATAGACAACTATTGGTATGGTAACCCGTTCGCCCCCTCCCCGTCAACGTTGAAGATGAGATCCAGCATTTGCTGGGCGTTCCGGACCGCGTAATCGCCGAAGTTGTTGTTCATCAACAAGTGAACAGCCTCCGCCTCCTCCGCCAGCTCGCGCGCTTTCTCAGCCCAAGGACGCAGTTCATCTTCTGAGTAGAGGTACTTGAAGCGGTCGCCGCTGGTGGCGAGCCCCCGGGCATACCAGGTTTCTCGATTCCGGCCGTGGAAACGGATGACGGCAAGACGCGGGTTGGTTACGGCAACCACCGAGGGTATACTCCCGGATCCGATCTGGGGTTCGTCCACGATCGTGTGGGCGAACTCCTGATCTCGAAGGAAGGCCAGAGTCTCACCGCTCACCGCGGCACTCTGGAACCAGCTGCGATGACGAAACTCGATCGCTACCAGGTAAGAGGCAAACTGCTCCCGTATCCAACCCAGGTAGGCCAGGTTTTCGGATCGCCGCACGAACCAGGGCGGGAACTGGAAATGGAGCGCGGTCAGTTTCCCGCTCTCCACCAGGGGCATAATACTCTTACGAAACCGGTCGGCGACCTCGCCCAGATCTTCTTCGCCCGGTTTGGGAATCCGATCGTGGCGGGTAAGCGCCCGGTAAGCCTTGACGTGGAACCGGAAGCCGGGCGGAGTAACTTCGGCCCAGAGCCGGAAGTTACGGGGCGGTTGCAGAGCGTAAAACGACGAATCCACCTCCACCAGATTGAAGTGCCTCGCGTAAAAGGGAAGCCGTTCCCGCGGCTTCAACTCCGGCGGGTAAAAATTGGCATGATCCGCCCACGCGCACGTACCCACCCGGATCGTTCCCATGGATCTTCCCCCTTTCCGGTGCGAACCTCGCCCCCGGGCGGCGCTAGCGCCTCCCGTAGCTAGGGCCGTCGCTGGAGATTGCCCTTTATCCGTCGCTCTTCAGAACTATAATAGTGCACATGAAGATCGGCATCATTGGATTGCCTCTGGTTGGCAAGAGCACCGTATTCCAGGCCTTGACAGGTAGTGCGGGGAAGATCGGGGTCGCGCTCGTTCCTGATGAACGGGTAGACAAGCTAAGTTCTCTCTTCCGCCCCCGCAAAACTACCTACGCCCAGCTCGAACTGGTCGACCTCGACCCCTACCCGCTCCCCGGAATCAACGGCAGCCAGCCTCCTCCCACTCCGGCCGACCGTCGCACCTTTTTCGAGAGAGTTAGGGACGTCGATGCCCTGATCCAGGTGGTTCGCGCGTTCCGCAACCCGGCGGTTCCCCCGCCCTTGGACGAGATCGATCCCGCTCGCGAGCTGTCCCTGCTCCAGGAGGAGTTCCAACTCTCCGACTATCAGGTGCTGCAAAGCCGGCTGGAACGGCTCGCGAAGACGGGTAAGCCGCGAGCGGCGGCCGCGGCCAACCCTTCCCTGGCGACGGAAGCGGCCCTGCTCTCCCGGTGTAGCGCCTGTCTGGAACAAGGAAGGCCGCTGCGCACCCTGAGCCTGCAGGAAGACGAGGAACGTCTCCTGCGCAGCTTTGATTTTTTCACCTTCCGCCCGGTGATCGCCGTTCCCAACCTGGACGAAGACGAGTGGCGCACCGGTGAATACCCCGGTCAAGCTGAACTGGCCAAGAAATCCGCCGAGTACGGCTTCCCTCTCCTGCCCATCGCCGGGCTACTGGAGAAGGAGATCAGCGAGCTACCTCCGCGGGATCGCGCGGCCTTCGCCGCCGAACTCGGGATCGAAGAGACCGGCGCCGATCGCCTCGCCCGGACCACCTACGCCCATCTTGGCCTGATCTCTTTCTTCACCGTGGGTGAGGATGAAGTAAGAGCCTGGACCATCCGGCGGGGAACAACCGCTCGCGCCGCCGCCGGCAAGATTCACAGCGACATTGCTCGCGGCTTTATACGCGCCGAGGTCATTGCCTATCCTGACCTGCTGGCCGCGGGGACTTTGGCCAACGCCCGCTCCCACGGCCGGCTCCGGTTGGAGGGCAAGGATTATGTCGTGCAGGACGGGGACATCATCAACTTCCGCTTCCACGTCTGATTCCTTTTCCACGCGGGATTCCCGCGATGCCGCTACCGTCCCCGCACGGCCCGTGCCCGGGTGGAGGAACCGGAAAGAGAAGATGGGCCTTCGCCGGGTCAAAGGCAACGCTTCTGCCAAGCGTCGCCAGGACCAGTCTCCCTTCGTCATCTATGCCGGCGAAGTATCCCTCGTAACGTGAACCCTCAGCCTCGACCATTGCCGGCTGCCCTAGGAATTCCAGGTACTGCCGTACTTCCTCAGCCACCAGCCGGTATGCTCCCGACCGGAGCAGAGAGATCATGGGCTGGAGAGTTCGGTCGAGGACGGGAAGCAGGGCCCGGGGCGAGAACTTCTCCCCGGTCTCCTCCAGCAGGCTGGTGGCGGTGGGACGCACGTTCTCCGGTAGACTCGACACCGGCACTTCCGCATCAAGCCCCACCCCGATTACTGCCACCCGGGTCTCGCCTGCGATCCCCCGGGTTTCGGCCAGCACGCCCGCCAGCTTGCGGCCCCGGACGACCACGTCGTTCGGCCACTTCACCCGGGCCGCGACGCGGGCCACCCTCTCTACCGTCCTTACCACCGCCAGCGCGGTCACCAGCCCCAACCAGGCCGAGGGGCGCGGTGCGAGGGGTGGTGAGAACGGCAATAGAAGGCTGGCCCAAAGCCCCCCCGGAGGTGACGCCCAGGGGGTCCCCCGGCGCCCGACCCCGGCTTCTTGCCGGCGTGCTGCCACCCAGAGCCTCTCCCGGCAACCTCCTTCCCAGAGACGCCAGGCCACCCGGTTGGTCGAGTCTACCGTCTCGAGCCAGATCTGGCGCGTTCCCATCGTTGCCCCAGCCGGTGGTATAATGGCAAAAGAAAGAGAGGCAGACGCCGATAAGTGGAAAAGGGCCGCATCACGAAAGGCAGGGAAGGAGGCCGGCCTGGTGTTCCGTACTCGCTCTTGCGCATGCCGTCACCGGCCCTCCTCCGTGGTTGCTGCCGCAACCCACCTGGCCCGGGCGCTCTTACCGGTCCCCTCTGCCAGCGGCCACCGGGGGAGGCCGTCTCCCGCCGGCGTTGGCACGGTCATCGTCGCCGCTCTCCTTGGTATGGTTGAGGGCATTGGCCATGCCGCCTCTGCCAACCCGTTCCCTTTCATAGTCGCCATCACCGCCGACTTCCCTGCCGTCTCTCCCGAACCCGTCTTCCCTCGTTCTCCCACCGACGCCTTTTTTGCCGAAGATTGGGTCCGTACGCCTTGGGCGTATCCTCGCAAGCCGCGAGTGTTGCATCGCGAAGGACTCGGACTCCTGGTCGATCCGCGCGGCTACGTCCTCACCACTCAACACCTCGTAGGCTTCTTCGGAGATCAGCAGCGGATCACCGTGAGGATTAGTTCCAGCACCGGCCGGGCCGGGACTCCCGAGGGCGTATACTCGGCCCGGCTGATGGCCGTCGATCCCCTTCACGATCTGGCCTTGCTGGCCTTGGAGACCCGACCGGCCGCCGGCGCCGCCGGCTCCCCGGCGGTCCCGGAGGCTGCCAGCATTCTTCCCGCCTTGGACTTGTGGGAGGCGGCACCGACTGAACCGCCCCCCGACACGAACTGGCCGGTCAAGGTGCTGGTTCCTCTGCCCGGGGGCAGGATTGACTCCGCTACCCTCCAAGAGCTCCCGGCGCTGGTGACATCTCACCTGCCCGCTGCCGGCCCCCCCTCTCCCGACCGGTCGAACTCCTCCCGCGAACCGCTGTTGCTTTTTGACCCCATCCTGGAGGAGTTACGTCCCTCCGGCGGGCTCATACCGCTGCGCCTCGCGCCGGCCAGCTCCGGCCAGCCCGCTACCGACCTCCCGGGCTTCCTACCTCCGGGCGCTCCGGTCCTTCA
Source organism: Bacillota bacterium (assembly GCA_012839805.1). GTDB lineage: Bacteria > Bacillota > Limnochordia > Limnochordales > DUMU01 > DUMU01. The sequence continues at coordinate 28,920 of DUMU01000048.1, forward strand.
CGAGGACGGCCGGCTTTTTGGATTGGCCACCGGCCTGCTCCCTCCCGACCGAAACCCCGGGCTGACCTTCGTAGCATCCTTACAGGCCGGACGCGAACTGCTGGAAGGTTTCCTCGAGCAGACCCGACGTACTGGAACCGGAACCTGAAGGTTCGCTTCCCGCCCTACTGGCTCGCTTCTTTCTCGACCGGCCGGTTGATCTCTACCTCGACGTGATCCAGAACCCCCGGCAGGGGCACCTGCGGTTTACGGACGCGGACCGTCAGCTTCTCGAGCCCCGTTGCTCCCAGCTCGTTCCTGAGCGCCCGGGCAATCGCCTCCGCCAGTGCCTCCACCAGGTGGAAGCGTCTTTCTTCGACCTGTTCCCGGACAAGCTCGTACACGCGCCGGTAATCCAGTGCCCGTCCCAGGTCGTCGGTCTCCCCGGCCGCCTGCAGATTCAGGAAAAGGTCCACATCCACCTCAAAAAGGTGCGCAACCTCCTGTTCGGCGGGGAGCACCCCGTGGCGGCCGCGGAAGACCATGTTCCTCAACGTGAGCCGATCCACCCTGCCCAGCCCCTTGGAGTCGAGCACCTTACTGGAGCCCCACCGCCGGTTTCGGCTTGGCCCCCGCGCCCAGCGGTAGTCCCACCTCGGCGCCGCGCTCCTTCTCCCGGCCTTCGCCCACCGCCTCTCCGGCTCGCTCCGGGGCAACCGCCTGAGCTTCGTGACCGGCTGCTTCGACCAACGCTTCGCCCCGCATCAGCGCCGCAAACTCCTCGCGGCTTAACGTCTCGCGTTCCAGGAGGGCCTCCGCCACCCGCGAGAGCTCCGCCCGATGCTCCTCCAGAATGGCCTTGGCCCGGGCGTGGGCCGTCTCTACCAGCCGGCGCACTTCCTTGTCGATGGCCGCCGCTACCTTTTCACTGTAGTTCCGGTCCCGGGCGATGTCACGCCCGAGGAAAATCAGGTCTTCGTTTTGGCGTCCGAAGGTGAGCGGCCCCAGCTCTTCGCTCATCCCGTACTCGGTCACCATCCGCCGGGCTACCTTGGTTGCCTGTTCAAGATCGTTGTGAGCCCCGGTGCTAACCTCGCCCAGGGCGAGCTCCTCCGCCGCCCGGCCTCCCAGCATTTGGGCAAGTCTTTCCTCCAACTCCGTACGGGTCTCGTACCAGCGGTCCTCTTCCGGCAGGGTCAAGGTATACCCACCCGCCAGCCCCCGTCCCACAATGGTCACCTTGTGAACCGGATCCGCATGCGGCAGGAAGTACGCCACCACGGCATGTCCCGCCTCGTGGAAGGCAGTCAGCCTCTTTTCCCGCTCCGTCATCACCCGGCGTTTGCGCTCCGGTCCGATCAACACCCGGTCTACGGCTTCCTCGATCTCCGCCATAGTTATTCGCTTCTTGCCCCAGCGAGCGGCCAGGATGGCAGCCTCGTTCATCAGATTCTCAAGGTCGGCTCCGACGAACCCCGGGGTCATGCGGGCTACGGTCTTGAGGTCTACGTCGGCGGCCAGAGGCTTGTTGCGGGCGTGAATGCGCAGGATTTCCTCCCGGCCTACCACATCCGGCCGGTCCACCACGACCCGCCGGTCGAAGCGCCCCGGGCGCAGGAGCGCCGGGTCGAGCACGTCCGGCCGGTTGGTGGCCGCCATAACGATCACTCCGGTATTGGCCTCGAAACCGTCCATCTCCACCAGGAGCTGGTTGAGGGTCTGCTCCCGTTCGTCGTGGCCGCCGCCGAGCCCCGCCCCCCGGTGCCGGCCCACCGCGTCCAGCTCGTCGATGAACACTATGCAAGGGCTATTCTTCTTCGCAGTATCGAACAGGTCCCGGACCCGGGCGGCGCCCACCCCGACGAACATCTCGACGAAGTCGGAACCGCTGATGCTAAAGAAAGGTACCCCGGCTTCCCCCGCCACCGCCTTGGCCAGGAGCGTCTTTCCCGTTCCCGGCGGCCCCACCAATAGCACGCCCTTCGGGATCTTCGCCCCCATCTCCATGAACCGCTTGGGATGCTTGAGGAACTCGACGATCTCACCCAGCTCCTGCTTGGCCTCGTCCACCCCGGCGACGTCGTCGAAGGTTACCTTCGCCTTCTCTTCCGAATAAAGGTGGGCCCGGGCTTTGGCGAAGGAGAGAGCCCGGTTGTTGCCCCCTTGCATCTGGTTGAGTATGAAAAGGAAGAATCCGGCAAAGATCACGAGCCCGATGACGGAGGGCAGCACCGCCACCCACCAGGGCTGTTTGACCTCTTGCGGGTCGACCGCGACTCCCCGGCTTGCCAGCTCCAGGGAGAGCTGTCCCGCCAGGCCGGGCGGAATGACGGTCTGAAAGTGCTGCCCATTACGCAGCTGACCCACCACGGTCTGTTCGCCAATGATTCGTACCCGGCTGACTTCACCCTTATTCACATACTCCATGAATTGGGTGAAGTTGGGACGCTCCACCGCAGGCTCTTTCGACATTAACATCCGGCCCACCGATAGAGCCAGGATGGCGATGAGCATATACAGGCTGAGGTTGCGCGCCAGCTTGTTCAAATAAGGACCTCCCCTCGCGGGCCCACTTCCGTCCACGGCTCCACGCGAGTACTTCTTCACAATCGCTTCCATTATAGCATGCGATGTTCTCCCGTGCCCCTCAACCTTCCCGCAGGGGGAGATACCGGGTGGGCACGTCCCCCTGCGGTCCCGACCAGCGGAGCCGGACCACCCGCCGGCTCCCGGGCATAGCCACCACCCTCCGGTCGACGGCCAGACCGGGAACCCAGACGATCCCCACCTCGTCTACCACCACCGGCCAGTTCGACCGCCACTCCCGGGGAATCTTGGCGTCGACGAACAGATCCTGCAGCTTCTTATGTCCCGCCATCCCCGGCGGTGCCACCCGATCGCCCGGCCGCCAGGAACGTACCCGGAGTCCTCCGGCTACCAGGTCGGCGTCGAGCAGGGCTTCCCAGCGTCCCCGCGGCGGCAGGCCCGCCGTTTGACCACCGGAGCCGCTTCCGGTCGCTTCGACCCCTTCGAGGGAGGCTCGTATGATCGTTTCACCCCTCACTCCCCAGGAAACGCTTCCCGGAACCGGAAGATCAAGTGCCTCCTCTCCCACCTGGCCCTCTTCCTCCCGGGCCACCCGCCACAGCCTGACCCGCTCTCCCTTGAGTTCCCACCTGAGCCCTCCCGGAAGGTCGCCGCGAAGGTAAGCGATACCGTCCTCACCATCGCCCCGATCTCTGACGACGGCGTCACCTGCAACTGGCGCGAGCAGGGCAAGACGCCAGCGTTCCGTCGTGGTAAAGCCCCAGTCCCGCGGCATCCTTCCCTCCAGGAGACGCCGGACCAGCTGGCGAAGGACCCGGCGCTGCAAAGCTACCGGTAGTTCCGCGAAGGGCAGGAGCCGCCACGAGACGGCGCCGGGGTCAGGGGCCGGCCGGCCTTCGCAGCTAACCTCCAACCGGGTAAGAGCGTGCCGAGCGGTGGCTTCCAGAAACTCGTCCTCTTCCCTGGCGACTTCAGCAAGACGCACCAGGTTCACCCGGATCGCCGGGCTATACTCTTGCTCCAGTAGCGGCAGCAACTCCTGGCGTATCCGGTTGCGCAACCAGGTCACCTCGGTATTGGATCGGTCCCTTGCCGGTTCCCATCCCCAGGCCGCCAGGTAATCTTCGATCTCCTGGCGTCGCGTGGAGAGGAGTGGCCGGACGTACCGGTTCTCTCGCAGCCAGCTCATCCCGGTCAAACCCCTTAGACCTGTACCTTGCAGCAGGTGAAGAAGGATCGTCTCGGCCTGGTCGTCCAGGTGGTGGCCCAGGGCTACCCGATCGCAACCGAGCCGGGTGGCCAGTTGATCAAAGAACCGGTAACGCGCGAGCCTCCCGGCCGCCTCCAACGAGATACCGCGCTCCCGGGCCAGGGCTGCCACCTCGACCCTTTCCACATAAAAGGGAACTGCTAGTGTTTCGGCCAACCGGCGCGCCTTCTCCTCGTCGGCTCTGGCCTCCTCCCCCCGCAAGCAGTGATTGAGATGGGCCGAGGCCAGTTCCCATTGCCATTCCTCTTCTCGAGCCAGGCGCCAAAGGAGGTGGAGGAGAACAGAAGAATCCGGCCCCCCTGAGAGGGCAACCAATACTCTCTGTCGCGGCAGGATAAGCTTTCGGGTCACGATCTCTGATCGTACCCGCGCGAAGAGCTCGGCCAGAATGTCTGCCAGCCCTCTTTCCCCCTTCCCATCTATCCAACTGTCCTCTGACCACTGGTCTTGCGCCGACTCGCCCCTGACTACTGCCTTCCGAAGACTATCCGAAGACTACGAAAAGCCTCCCCGTGACCGGGGAGGCGGGAGGCAGGTGTCACCGGGCGGGCTGGTAATCGTAGGGGCATCGTCCCCAACCAGGATCAATCGCGCCTCACACCCACGAAGACCAGGCTGGCCCACGAGTCGGGGCCTCGAGTCCAGCTAACGAGTCCGATATTATACTCAACCGAGCCTGACACTACGACTTGTTCTGCTGCGTGCTCTGCAGGTAGGAAAGGATGGCCACCACGATTCCAACGATGATACTGTTCCACATCGGCGTCGACTGATCGCTGAACTTCAGTACCCACGGCGATACGATCAGCCAGAGGCCGAGGATGATGTTGACCCACGCCTGCCACGTCATCACGGGTCCGCTCCTTTCGCCTTCCCGGTGACACCTGCAGGACTCCCGCTTCATATTATGCTAATTTGGGATTCTAGTCCATCCTTTCCCTCGCTGCCGATGGGCGGCAAAACTTGCGCCGGCAACCGGACGTATTCGCGTGCCTCCGTCCCCCATCCCGGCGGGGTGCCGTTGGAACGCGAGGAGCGTCCTTCCTCCAGCATGATGACTACCACCGTGGTATCATCGGGAAATTCACCCCCCGCTGAACTCAAAGCAGCCGAAAAGAGTTCATCCGCCAACCGCCGGGGCTCCCGAATACCGCCCGCAAGGGCACGGGTGATCCAATCCGTCACCGTGGCGACCTCTTGGCCGGTATGCGCCCCGGCCTCCAGCACCCCGTCGGTACAAAGCACCAGGAGATCGCCGGGGAGAAGGCGGAGCCGCTGCGGTTCCACGGGAATACCAGCCAGTATCCCCACGGGAAGAGTGGACGAACTTACGGTGCTGATCTTGTTACGTCGCACCAGGAAGCTGGGGGGCGATCCGATCTTGATGAGTTCGGCCATCCCGCGATGCAAATCCAGCGTGACGAGATCGAGAGCGGCAAACCTCTCTTCGGACCGGAGCAAGAGAGCCGCATTGAGGGTACGGACGGCAAACTCGGGGCTGAAGCCGGCGATCAGCAGCCGGCGCAGCATCTCCATGGCGGTCTGGCTCTCGTCGGCCGCGGGAGAACCGCTTCCCATGCCGTCGATGAGCGCGATTACCTCTTGCTCGTCTCCGAGGGGGAAGCGGATGACGGCGTCGCCCGAGATCGCCGCCCCGGTCTTGGCGGTCGCGGCCACCCCCCAGCGGACCCGGAATTCCTGCGCGGGCAGGAGACGATAGACCGCCCGGAATGGGAGGCACCCGCTTCCCGCGGGAGGAAAGGGCGGCGGAAGGTCGGCGGCGGCCGCCCCGGGGGTGGGAGAGGAAGATAGCGTCACCCGCAGCAGTTCACCATCGAGACGGCGGCCGACCGCCCCGGACATCACCTCCGCCAGCCGCTCCGCCCAGCCCTCGGCCTCCTCCCGCCTCGCGAGCCAAAGGGTGATCTCGACCTGATATCGGTTAGAATCGGTCTCACCTGCTCCCAGCATAAGCACGGTAACCCGGGCGGGGGGAAACCCTCTCCCCAGGAGTTCAGCCTCCAGCCGGGCTGACAGGCCAGAGTTGACCTGCACCTCCGCCTGCATCTCGGCGGCCAGGACCTCCATCAGCTGAGCAAGCCCCCGCAACTCACCCCCCACCAGGCGCCGGCTCTCCCATACCTTTCGGCGCCAGTGGGCTAGAAGGCGCGAAACCCGCAGGAACCGGTTGATGGCAGCCACCAGCCGGCGCGCCCGCAGACAACGCCGCCGCAACGAAAGGGGCATGTCCTCGAACCGTACCTGCTCTCCCCGTTCGCCGGAGGCAAGGAGGTCCACCAACGCCCAGTACGTTTCCTGGGACTTTTCCTGCCAACACGATCGCCGGGCAGGGCACCCCCGGCAGCAGTCCTCGTCGACCTCTCGCAAGAAGAGGGCCATGCCTGCGACCGGGTTGCGGAGTAAACGGGAAAGATCGACGGGTACGCCGGCCGGGCTGCCGGCCGGGGCCTGTTCGAAGACGGCCGCCACTTGTTCCAGCACTTCCCGCACCCCGATTAACCGCGCGGTCATCTGGTGACGCAGGTGGAAGGCTTCCACCTCGTCGGAGGTGGCATCGTCACGGGGTTGGAAGAGCAAGCGAACCCACTCGACCCAGAAGGCGGGACCCGCGACGAAGGCAAGGGCAGCTACCAGGAACGATGCTGCATAGGCCATGGGGAAAACCTCATCCCCGAGATTCATCCCTTCCCCGGCCAGCAGGGCTGTAGCAGCCGCGGCCATACCCATTGCATACCAGGCCACGATTCCCATCCGCCTCCGAGCAGGAAAAAGGCCGGCAAAAAGTGCCCCGGTGGTGCAGATGACTACCGAGGCCGCTTGATGGGAAACCGCGCTTTCGGCGAGACCCAGGGCGGCCGCGGCCGCGGTGGCCGCGCCGGCACCCCCGGCCGCAGCCGCGAGGAGACTGGTACCAAAGGCCAGAACCAGGGAAATCCGAACTGGCCCCAGTTCCAGTCCCAGTTGGGCAGAAGCACTAACGGCCAACGCCGCGACCAGGAGAAAGCCGGCCTGCTCGGAGCGATCCAACCGGGCGGGATAAAACCCGTTTTTGCGATACCAGAGCACTCGCCAGACAGGCCGCAACAGAAGGGTCCCGGAAAAGGCCAAGGAACCGCTGATTGCCAGAAGAGGCGCTGCAAAAGCCAAGCTGCCCCGGGCGGCCGCCACCGCCCCGTGGCTTAGAACCAACAAGAAGCTGGCCACCCCCGACATGACAACCATTCGGGCCTCCGTCCGCCCGCCGGGCTGCTCTCCCCGGCGCCGGAAAAGGAGGAGGTTTCGACCGAACCAGATGGCAGAGCCAGCCAAAAGCGTGGCTATCATGAAGGCACCGCCCATCCGGAGATGGCCGAGGGAGGCGCCGACCAACGCCATGGCGGGCAGCAGGGTGTCTCCCGCTGCCCGTCCGGGCAACGCCGGACCCGAGGCCGTGCGGGCGGCAAAGGGCGCGGTTAAAAAACTCGCGACATACCAAGCATAACCAAAGGGAGCCACCCGATCCCAATGGGCGAGGGAAAGGAGCCAGCCGGTGAGACCGGCGGCCAGGACGGAAAGGCCCCGCACCAGGTTAGACCACGGCCTCCCCCGGGCTTCCAGGAGACTCCGCCTCGGGGGAGAACCGCCTCGCGGCAAAGGACGAACCCGGTGGTAGCTTGGAAGCTCGAGGGAGGCCATGGTCTTACTCACTCCTGGCTCGCCGGCGTCTCGGGGCCCGGTGTGCGTTTACCAGCAGCTGTACCGTCACTCTACCACCGCCCGCATGGGGAGTCTGTCGATCTGAATAGATGCGGGCCCTAGACAATCTTCACGGCCCCTACATGAACCCAGAGTCCTCGGACTGGCTCGACCTCCCCTCCGAATTCCGACGCATGCCCTGGGTCTTGTCATTCCAGACTACACGTTGGTGATCGATCCGCCGGTCTTCTTGAGCCTCGCGGGTCGAACCGAATACTTCCAACGGAATGGGGATGGTGGCTTTGCCGCAGGTAAAGTGCACGGTAAGCAACTGTGTCTTTTGGAAGAATGACTATTGCAACGCCTCTACCATCGAGGTCGCAGTACAGGGGGTCGACACCCTACCCTACGGGAAAGGGGACATGGAGGCCGGAACGGAGCCGGGCACTACCGCTACGGCGGGTACCCGTCGCCATGCCCGGAACACCAATGATACTTGTTGCGTCACCTTTCGGCCCAAGGATGCCGGTGGGGAAGCGACGTACGAGCCCGGGGGCAGAGAAGGTAAAGGATAACAAGGGGACCGGCAATCCCGAACGTTACCCGGTCAGCGGCCCTGCCCGCGCCCGCGCCAAAGGTACCATGCCAGCAGGCCCACGAGGAAATCGTCGAGCCAACCGAGGACCGGGATCAGATCGGGCCGCAGGTCGAACGGCATGAGGATGTAGGCCACGGCCAGCGCGGCAAGGAGGTTGCGCCAGAACGATCGCCCCGGCCGGTCACGCCGCCCCGGCCCGGCGGAACTGCCGCCGTCGCGGGGCCGGCCATCGTTTCGGCTCTGCTTTCCCCGGAAGGTTGCCTGCCAGGTGGAACGCCGGTCCCGGCGAGAACCGGCCGTGGCGGCGGCGCTGCCAACCCGGGGCAGGAGAGTTCCGCAATACGGACAGCGCTCGAGCCAGCCAGCCTCCTGGCCGCAGCCGGGGCAACGCATGGTTGCACCTCCTTCGCAAGTTTGCAAGGAGGAATTCCTCGCCCGGAAACGAACTCCCTTCCGCAAGACGCCTGGCGCTGGGGGAGCGAAGGCTGGTTGGCAAAAGGCAAGGTGTTGGGACTCCAGCGTCGAAGCAGGATCCATCCGACGGCTCAGGTGAGCCCGCTGGCTCGCCTTGCCCCCGACGTCGAGGTCGGTCCTTACGCGGTGATCGGGCCCGAAGTGGTCATTCGCGAAGGGTGCCGCATCGGCCCCCATGCGACGGTGACCGGCAAGACGTTCATCGGGCCCCACACCCGTATTTACGCCGGTGCCGTGGTCGGCGTGGCCGAGCCGGCCGAATTCGATACCCCGGACCAGCCGCAAGCTGGAGAACTCAGAATCGGCGCGGGTAACATCATCCGTGAATATGCTCTCTTGCGTCCCGGTCGCGACCCGAACCGGCCGACCTGTCTGGGCGATCGTAATTTCATCATGGGCTACGTTCAGGTCGGCGCCGGTTGCCAGATCGGAAACGGTGTCGTGATCACCCACGCCACCCACCTGAGCGACGGGGTTACCGTGGAGGACGACGCCGTCATCAGCGGGCTCACCGAGATCGGCCCGGGGGTCCGCATTGGCCGGCTGGCCATGGTAGGAGCCCTGACCGGCATCTTTGCCGACGTCCCGCCCTATCTCATGGTGGCCGGCAACCCGCCGCAAGTCCACGGGATCAACGTGGTCGGCCTGCGCCGGCACGATGTATCCCCCGAAGACCGGGCCACCCTCAAGCGTGCCTTCAAGGTCCTCTACCGCAGTGATCGCCCCCTGGCCGAAAGCATCGACGAGCTGGCGGCGGAATTCTCTGGTTCGCCGCTGGTTCAACATTTGATTGCCTTTTTACGTCAGTCGGAACGGGGTATAGTCCAGTAGGGGGCGGGTGGGAGTAGAATGCAGCCCGGGTTCAGCAGGGGCCAGTAGCGGTCCGTCCCAGGCCGATGGGTGAAGCGACGACCACGATGGGCGCAAAGCAAGGAGAATGCTCGTGAAGAAGGAAGCTCTCGCACAAGAATACGCACACTTTGCCGAAGAGATCCAGGCCGCCGTTGCCCGCGTACTCGCTTCCGGACGCTACATACTCGCGAGCGAGGTCGAGGCATTCGAAGCCGAAGCCGCTGCCTACCTGGGGGTCCGGTATGCCATCGGCTGTAACAGCGGCACGGATGCTTTGCTTCTTTCCCTGCTCGCTTGCGAAATCGGGCCCGGGGACGAGGTGATCACTTCTCCTTTTAGCTTTTTCGCCACGGCGGCCACCATCAGCCGGGTGGGCGCGACGCCGGTCTTTGCCGACATCGATCCCCGTACCTTCAACCTGGATCCGGCCCGGGTGGCCGAACTCATCACCTCACGTACGCGTGCCATTATCCCCGTGCACCTCTTTGGCCAGGCGGCAGACATGACCGAGTTCCGCCGGCTGGCGGACGAGCACGGGCTGCTTCTGATCGAGGACGCTGCCCAGGCTTTCGCCGCCCGCTGGGCGGGGCAGCCGGTGGGTACGTTCGGGGACCTGGCCGCCTTCAGCTTTTACCCGACTAAGAATCTGGGGGCTTGCGGCGATGCCGGCCTGGTGACTACGAACCATCCGGAGCTGGCCAGAAGGGTCCGCATCCTGCGCCAGCAGGGTGTTGATGGGCTGCGCTACCATCACGAACTGATGGGCATCAATAGCCGCCTGGACGAACTGCAGGCCGCGATCCTTCGCGTCAAACTCCCGCATCTTGCCGACTTGAACGCGAAGCGCCACCTCGTGGCAGCCATCTACGACGCCGGCCTGGCCGCGGTGGCCGGGGTTTGCCCACCTTATGTTCACCCGCAGGCTACCCACATTTACCATCAGTACACGATCCGCACCCCGTACCGGGACGAGCTACGCCGCTTCCTGGCCGACTGCGGAGTGGAAACCGATGTCTACTACCCGGTCCTGCTCCCCGACCAGCCAGCCTACCGGAACGCCAGGTATCCCTTCCGGACCGGCCCGCTCCCCGAAGCCCGCCGCGCCACCCGGGAGGTTCTCTCCTTGCCTATTTCGCCATATCTTCCCCACGACCAGGCGGAAATGGTAGCGGAAAGAATCAAGACCTTCTTGACCACGAGAAATGGTGCGGTTCCGCTGGTCGCCCCCAATGGTAAGCAGGAAAGTGCCCTGAGCGTGGCTAAGTCTTAGCGGATTTCCTGCGGAGATGGGTGGGGCATTTGGAGCGGGACAAACCGAAGTGGCTTTTCATCCTCAACCCTATCGCCGGTGGCGGCCGGGCGCTGCGTTCCTGGCCGGCGGTGGCGGCGGAACTGCAAACCCAGGGCGTGAAGTATGACGTCGTCCACACCGAGAGGCCGGGGCATGCGCTGGAACTGGCCGCGGCCTACTGCCGCTCCTACGGACGGATAGTGGCCGTGGGCGGCGACGGTACCTGTCAAGAGGTGGTTCGGGGCCTGGTTCAGGCAGGGGCCCAGGCCGACACGGCCCTCGGCGTTCTGCCCCTGGGCACGGGCAACGACTTCGCCCGGGGTCTCGGTCTACCCACCGAACCGCGGCAGGCGCTGCGGGCCTTGCTGGCCGCGGAGGTTCACCAGGTGGATCTCGCCCGGGTCAATGGCAGGCCCTTCATCAATGTGGCCGGTATCGGCTTCGATGCCGAGGTAGCTGCGCTGTTGAACCGGAACCGTGACCGCATCCCGTTCCGGGTCCCCGGGCCGGCCCTTTACCTCGCCGGCATCTTGTATGAACTTATCCGCTATCGAAACGCCCCCCTCTCGCTCACCTGGGAGACCGGCGAGCTCGCGCAGAAAGCGTTGCTGGTGGCGGTCGGCAACGGGCGCTGCTATGCAGGCGGGCTCCAGATGTGCCCGCACGCGGAAATGGACGACGGGGCGTTCGACGTGGTGGTGGCAGGCGACCTCCACCGGCTGCACGTCCTCCGGCTCTTGCCGACCCTCTTTTCGGGAGAACACCTCAAGGACCCCCAAGTAAAGCTCTTTCGCTGCCGGCATCTGCGGGTCGAAGGCCCACCCCACCTGAGTATCCACGCTGACGGCGAGGTGATCGGGCAACTGCCGGCCGAGTTCACCCTGGAAAAGTCCGCCCTGGCCGTACTCCGGCCGGTGGTGTGGGCAGCTCGGAGCACGACGGTGGGAACCGCAGAAACCCGTTCACAGGTTTCGTTGTTTTGCCTGTAGCTCGCCCCGTCGGGCCCTTTCCTCCCCATGCGCCGGTGGGAGACGTTTCCACAGCTTGACATAACCCGGCCCGGACGGGTATGAGAGAAGAGTCATGCAGCTCGACGCGGTTGAATCATCAAAATGCTCGAAATCGTCAAAGCGCTCGCCGCAAGCCGCGGTCCTCTTCGACATGGATGGGGTGCTCGTGCTGAGTAACCCCGCGCACCTCGAGGCCTGGCAGCTCTTTGCCCGGGAAAAGCTGGGGGTTGAGATCACCGCGGAGATGTTCTTCCGATCGATTTCGGGCCGCAAGAACGAGGAGGCCCTCGCCGAGCTCTTCCCCGGGCGCTTCAGCAAAGAAGAGTTAGCGCGGGTAGGAGCAGAAAAAGAAGCTTTTTATCGTGAACGGTTCGCCCCCCACCTCCCGCCCGTCCCCGGCGTGCTGGAGTTGATTCACGAGCTCTCCTCCCCGCCCCTCTCGGAGCTGGTCGCCCTGGCCCTCGTTACCTCCGGCCCGCCGGAGAACGCTCGCTTTATCATCGGCCGCTTCCAGCTAGAAGAAGCCTTCGCCGCCGTGGTGACGGGGGCCGACGTCGCCCGGGCCAAGCCCGATCCCACCATCTATCTGATGGCGGCCGAACGGCTGGGGGTACCGCCGGCACGCTGTATCGTCCTGGAGGATGCCTGTGCAGGGGTACAGGCAGCAAAGCGCGCCGGCATGCGCTGCTTGGCGGTGGCCACCAGTGAACCGCCCGCGAAGCTCACCGCTGCCGGCGCCGATCTCGTGCGCCCCGACTTCCGGGGGGTCAGCTGGGCCCTTCTGCAGTCGCTGCTATAGACCCCGCCCGGACCGCCTCCTCAAACTGGGACTCGGCCTGGGCGAGCGGCCGATAAGGCCGTGGCAGCCCGGGCCCTCTGACTTTGGTTAAGCGGCCCCTTACCCCTTTTGGAACCCCGGCAACAGGTCAATCTCGGCGTTGATGAGCTCCTCTGTCATCTGTTTGATCTCGGCCGGCGATAACACCGCGGCCGTCAGCGGGTCGAGCATCAGAGCGTGGGCAGCCGCCTCCCGGCTACTCTCCAGCGCGGCGATCACCCCCAACTCGAACATGGCCATGTTGCTCCGGCAGATGGCGGCCATGTGGGGAGGCAGTTCACCAAAGCGGCACGGGTTGAACCCGTTTCCGTCCACTACGACGGCCACCTCCACGCACTGGCCCTGGGGCAAGTTGTCGATAAGGCCGTGGTTGATCACGTTGCCGTGGATGACGAAGGGCACGTTCGTCTGATGCGCTTCGATGATCCAGCTCGCATACTCCCAGCTTCGCTCCGTCTTGATCTCCACCTCGCCGCGGATAACCTTGCGCCGGTGTTCGTCGGTACCACGGCGCCACTCCGGCCAGTTGCGGGCATAAAAGCCGCTCTCGCCCCGGTAGCCGCTGCGGATGTACTTCTCCATGAGGTCCTTGCGTTTGCGGTAGTACGGCAAGTACTCGCTGAGGTGGCCGCTGGATTCGGTGACAAACGCCCCGAAATGGAGCATTATATCACAGCGTACGGGGTCGCCCTGGTAGAACTCGCTACTATGGTCACGGGCTTTTTCGAACAAGATCGGGTAGAGGTCACGCCCATGGTGGGTAAGCTCCGTGAACCAGGCCAGGTGGTTGATCCCCGCACACTTCCACTGCATTTCGTTATAGGGAACTCCGGCGTGACGGGCCAGCAGACGACTCGTTCCCTGGACGCTGTGACAAAGACCGACTACCTGCAGCTTCCGGGTAACCTTCGACGCGGCCAGGCACATCATGCTCATGGGGTTGGTGTAGTTGAGAACCAGCGCCTGCGGGCAAAGCTCCTCCGCGTCCTCCAGCACTTTCACCCAGGTAGGAATGGTACGCAGCGCCTTCATCAGCCCGCCCGGTCCGATGGTGTCGCCGATACACTGGTCTACCCCGTACTTGAGCGGAATCTCGTAGTCAAATCGAACTGCCTTCGTGCCCGAGACTTCTATGCAGTTGATCAGGTAGTCGGCGTCCGGAAAAGCGCGGCGCCGGTCGGTGGTGGCCGTTACCGACCACTTACCGGTCTTCCCCATTACCTCGATGAGCTTGTCGACCAGCTGGTGGGCAAGTTCCAGCCGTTCCTCGTCGATGTCGACCAGGGCAATCTCGCCGCCGGGAATTGACGGGATGTTGAGGATGTCGGTAACCAGCGGTTGGGTGAACCCGCTGCCCGCCCCCAGCATTACCACTTTGATGCGGCGGCCTTCCCGCTGCCCGGGCACGAGCCGCGCGGCCTTGGTATGGGCCCGATGTCCCTGTTCCTCGTCTGCCCGCCGGTCTACTGCACTCTCTGATTCCACCGTTTCTGCCATTAACTATCGGCCTCCTTAGTCCATGAACTAGCTCCATGAACTGCCCCGAGAAAGCGCTCACCAGCAGTTTCTCACGGTTTCCCCAGCCTGGCAAGGCAGGGAACAAAGGGTTTCTGGGTGGAAGGGATTTTGGCTCCGGTAGCGAATACCTCAACGTTATCGTTAACGTTAACGTGACCGGTAACGACCCCGCAGATCGCTCGGGAATCCGGCTACCCGCCGCGTCCTGTGCGATCGGATCAACACGTGGAGGCCGGGTGAAGAGCATGAGCGCCAGGAAGGTAACCATTCGCGACATTGCCCAGCGGGCCGGAGTCTCGGCGAACACCGTCTCTCGTGCCCTGGCCGAGAGAGGCGAAATCCGGCCGGAGACCCGGGAAAAAATCCTGGCCATTGCCCGCGAACTCCACTACGTTCCCAACTCGCTGGCGCGGGGGCTTGTTTCCCGCCGTTCCGACACGTTCGGGGTCATCGTTCCCGACAGCCACAACCCCTTTCATGCCGCGGTGATCTCGGAAATCCAGGAGCGCCTCCGGGCGAAGGGGATCGGCGTTCTCGTGGTGAACAGCCACCGCACTCCCGGGGCCGACGCGTCCGCCGCTCAACTGCTGATCAAAAACCAGGTAGACGGTGTGCTGATCTTCCCCCGGGAGACCAGCGACAGCTACCTGGCGATCCTATCCGAACACCACATACCGTTCGTTCTGGTCGGCACCGAAGTCTCCGACCCTACCGTGCCTTCCATCATGTGCCAGGACGACCTGGGCGGGTACCTCGCCACCCGGCATCTTCTCGAACAGGGATGTCGTCATGTCGTCATGCTCGCCCCCGCCGTTTACAGTCTTCCTGCAAGGCTGCGAGCACGCGGATACGAGCGGGCGCTTCAGGAGTTCGGAAGAGGCCGTCCCCGCATCATCCGCCAGCGGGCGACTGCGGGTGACCTCGAACTGGGCTATACGCTTGCCCGATCGCTTCCGTTCGAAGAAGAAGGGATCGACGGGATATTCGCTTTCAACGATTTGATGGCGATCGGAGCCCTGCGGGCCCTGGCGGAAAGACGGATCTCGGTACCCGGCGACGTCGCGGTAGTTGGCTATGACAACGTCGAGATGGGCTCATACGTGACCCCCAGCCTGACATCGGTGGACCTGCCCGCGGTCGAGCTCGGCAAAGAGGCCTGTGACCTGTTACTCCGGATGCTCGCGGAGGAGGATTCCCCGGGCGAAAAGCCGGTCGCCCACTTAAAGCTCAAACCGGAGTTGGTGGTAAGAGAAAGCAGTCTTCGGGGCGTGGCAAGTCGAGGAGCTTGAGAGTTTCGGCCGGCCGGGGGGGAGGCGGACGAGGGGGGAGAGAGACGAGGGGGGGAGAGAGGTGATCTAACTAACTCCGATGGGTCGTCAAGCCGGGAATGGCACCAGGTTGCTCGCCACGGGTATCTCACATGAGGAGGGTTCGGCAATGTTGGCAGCTAGATTAGTAAAGATGGTCAAGACGGCTCCGGTCGCCGCCGCGCTCACGCTGATCCTCGTACTCGCTGCCGGTCAAGCGCAGGCGGCCACCAAGCTGGTTTTCATGGGTTGGAGCGGTCATCTCGAACGCGAGATCTACGAAAGTGTCATCCAGCAGTTCGAACGGGAGCATCCCGGCGTGGAAGTGGATGTCCAATACGTCGATCCCGCCGATTTCACGAACCGGCTGGTCTCCATGATCGCGGCCGGCACCGCTCCTGATGTCTTCTACGTGCCGCTCGACCGTTTCGCCGACTGGGCCGCGGCGGGTGGCGTGCTGTTGGATCTGGTTCCGTATGCAGAAAAGGATCGGGAGTTACCTCTGAAGACTATCTGGCCGATGGGCATCAACCTTTACCGTTTCGACGGCCAGCGGGTAGGGCGCGGCAACCAGCTCCTGGCCATGCCCAAGGATCTGGGGCCGTGGGCCATGGTCTACAACGCGGATCTCTACGACGAGGCCGGAGTCAAGGCCCCGCCTGCGGATAAGCCCTTGCTGTGGCCAGAAGCAGTCTCACTTTGGAGGAAACTGACGCGAGACAAAAATGGTGATGGCACACCGGACGTCTGGGGCATGGCCGGCTGGCCACTGGGCTTCCCGGTCGAAGGAGCCATCTGGTCGAACGGGGCTGACTACCTTAGCCCCGACCTGACCCGGGTGACCGTGGACACCCCGGAGTTCACCGAAGCCGTACAATGGGTCGCCAACCTCTCGCTGGTAGAGAAAGTAGCTACGCCGCCGCTTTCCGACAACTGGAATTGGTGGCTGCAAGGTAAGATCGCCACGTTCTACATGGGTCCCTGGGATCAAGCCTTCTTCTGGAACAACCTCAAATTCCGTTGGGACATCGCCCCCTGGCCCGCCAGTCCCCGTACCAAGGAGTCCCGTACGTGGCTGGGTTCGATGGGAATAGGGGTCGCGGCCAACACCAAGAACCCCCAGTTGGCCTACGAACTCGTCAAGTACCTGACGATGGATAAAGAAGCCCAAGCCAAGCTGTACGAACTCGGGCAAATGGTCCCGAATCGGATCGACCTTCTGCCGGAGTTCGTCAAGATGAACAAGCCGCCGTTCAACCGGAAGGTCTTTATCGACATCATCACCACGTACGGGCGGGTGCACCCATGGTACTACACGACCGACGATACGTGGTGGAACGTACTCACCCAAGAAATACTCCCAGACATCTATACGGGCAAAGCCCTGGCAGCCCAGGTGCTACCCGGCCAGATCAAGCGCTTGCAGAGCCTTTTCGCCAAGAACCTGGGCCAGTCGACCGGACGGTAGCAACGAGCAACGGGTAGGGGGCGCAAGGGGGCTGCCGGGAGCGGCGCCCCTTCCCCCTACCTGCCACCTAAAAACTATGGCTTATGGGAGGCTCAACTGACCCGTGCCACGTTACTTCTTGGATCACTCGGCCACCGTCGTCCTCCTTCTTGCGCTGACCACTGCGGCACTACCTGGCCTGGCCGCTTCCCCGGAGGGCATGGTCGCGTGGGAGGACGGCATGTCAACCATCGTCCAGGCTCCCCCCGGGCGGGGGGCGTGGTACCCGCGGCTCCTCATCCTGCCGGACGGCCGGTGGCTTGCCGCTTACGACACGAACATCGGAGCAGCCCACGGCCACACTCTGATCCAGGTCGCGGAGAGCAATGATCAAGGGCACAGCTGGCGGCCGCTCGCGGTGGCTTCCTTCGGCCACGAGGTGGCCGATGCCGCCAATCCCTCCCTGGCCCTCGGCCCCGATGGATCGGTGTTCCTCGCTTACCGGCTGGTCCGCCCGGGGCACTACGAAATCAAGCTCTCCGTAAGCCGCGACGGGGGCCGGAGCTTCCGCCCTTTGTCCACGGTGGCCACCGGCACCCGTGGCCTCTGGGAACCGGCTATTGGCTGGGTGAAGGACGAGCTATGGGTGTTTTATAGTAGCGAAGAGCGGGCCCCGCTGTACCCTCAAGCCATCTGCCTGCGACGCTCACGAGATGGCGGCGTGAACTGGGAGCCCGAAGAACTGGTAACCCGGAATCCTCGTTCGCGGGATGGTATGGCCGCCTGGGCGGTGGTTGGCGAAAGTGTCTACCTCGCCTATGAAGCAACGGATCAGGGTAACCCATTCGCCATACGGATGATCCATTCTAATGACGGCGGCCTTACGTGGTCAGAACCACATCTGGTCTACCGCCCGGCGGACTCCCGCAAGCGGGCCAGTGCCCCCGCACTGGTGGCCCTGGCCGGTCCTGACGGGCCTTCTATCCTCGTAGTCGCCTTCCAAACCGACGAGGACAACCGGCTGGCGTCGGGCGACCAGTTCACGGACGTGAAGTACGTATACAGTCTCGACGGTGGCCTCTCATGGAGCTCCGCTTTCCCGGTCCTGGCCACGGTGTGGCCGGACCAATGGGCAGGACTCGTCCTCTCCGACCCCGCCCATGGTGAGATCGCCCTGACCGTGACGGCCGGAAACCGCTTGGTGGTCCGCCGCGGTCGCATACCTCCGCCGCCAGATTCGAACTCTTGAGAACACGCCAGCGGGGACAGACAAAACTTGAGGAGGAAAACTCTGAAGTATGCTTCGTTCTTTGCGGCCCGAGCACGGCGTACCCCCTCGACCTGACTTTTCCCACCGGACCTGGTTATCGCTGGATGGATGGTGGGACTTCCTTCCCCTCGACGCTCCCCTGGCCGCTTCTCCCGCCGCCTTCCTTTCCGGCGGGTCGATGGCCGGGCGCAAGTGGGAGCGCATCCGGGTACCTTACCCGTGGCCGGCGCCGGCTTCGGGCCAGCGCGATCCCGGCCTCGAATACGCTCTATACCGGCGCCGGGTCACCGTCCCAACCGGCTGGCGAGACCGCATGGTGACGCTCTGGTTTGGCGGGGTGATCGAATCCGCCCGGGTGTGGGTCAACGGAGTCGACTTGGGAGAGCACGTAGGGGGCTACGAGCCCTTCTGCTTCATCCTGCCGGCCCCCGCGCTCACGGCCGGGGAGCCGGTCGCCCCCGAGCTCGAGATTCTGGTTGCCGTCACGGCGCCGGCGGACCGGCGGCATCTCCTCCATGGAAAGCAGCGCAGTTGCCCCCCTGCCTTCCCCTACGACGACTGCGCCTTCACCCGGTGCGGCGGCATCTGGCAACCGGTATGGCTCGAGGCTACCGGCCGATCCCGCCTCGACCGTTGCCGGTTTTTCTGGAATCCGCAAGACCGGACGATCACGGCCCGGGTTTACGGGCGGCTGTTCGCGCCTCCCGACCCGCAGGCTCATACCGAGACCGGCAACGCCGAGATCGGCGACCTTGAAGTAACGATGGTGATTCACGATCCCCGTTCACCGGAAGCACCCGGCTGGCGAGCCACCGCCGGCTGCGAACCCGCTTCCCCATCACTGTGCACCGGTGAACGGGTGTTCGTTGCCGCGGTTACGGTTGAACTACCGGCTGAGGTGATCAGTTTATGGTCCCCGGAAAATCCCCATCTTTACCCGGTCGAGTTCATCCTGCGGGATGCCGGCCTACCCTCGGACGACCGGCAGGATGGCCGGGTTGTCGATCACGTGGACTCGTACATCGGCCTTCGAACCGTATCGGTTTCCGGCCGTCGTGTCCTGTTGAACGGTGAACCGATCTTCCTGAAGGGTGTGCTCGACCAAGGGTTCTGGCCGGAAACCTTGTATGCTCCGCCGGATGACGCGGCCATACGCCGCGATCTTCTCACTGCCAAACGCCTTGGGTTTAACCTGGTTCGTAAACACCTGAAGCTCGAGGACCCCCGCTTTCTCTACTGGGCCGACCGGCTCGGAATGCTGGTCTGGGAGGAGCTCCCGTCGGCTTCTTCCTATGCCCCGCAGGTCATCGCCGGCACGCGCCACCTGCTCAACACCATGGTAGAACGGGACGCCAACCACCCCTCCATTGTGATCTGGGGTATCTTCAACGAAGAGTGGGGCCTGAATGAACCGGAGCTACGGGGTGCAGCCTCCCAAAGACTTCACCAGCAACCCGACCGGCAACAAATCGTAAGAGAACTTTACACCCTGGCCAGGTCTTGGGATGGGACGCGCCCGGTAGTGGACAACTCCGGCTGGAATCACGTACAGACCGATATTGCGGATTATCACTTGTATGAGGGTGCCCCGGAACGCTTCGTCCAGCTTCACACCGCCCTGGGGCAAGGACAACCCCTACCCCTTTACGACGGCCGGCGCACGCTCTTCGTCCCCGGCGAGGAGTATTCAGGACAACCGGTACTGTGCAGCGAGTTCGGGGTAGGAACGACCGCCCCGGAACGGGCCTGGCAGTTCCTCTGGCAAGCCAACGCCATCCGGCTTTCCGGGGCCGCCGGGTATGTCGTCACCGAACTCTATGACATCGAGCAGGAACTCGCCGGCCTTTATCACTACGATCGCTCACCCAAACCCGGCCTCGATCGGGTCCGCGAAGCAAACCAGGACCTTTTCCTGGCCCTCGCCGTCGTCCCGGTGTCCCCAGGCGTGGACATGATGGTGCATGCCGGTGAACGACTGGAGATCCCGGTGACGATCACGGGCAGAATCCCGACCCGGATCAGAACGAGCGGCGAGACCGGCGTATCCTCGTCCACCCTCGTATGCCGGTGGTATCAGGCTATCAACCCCTCCGGCAAGGGCCGGAAGCCGGTGGCCTCCTTGCCGGCCTCACGTATCTCCCTGCCGGTGCCGCTTGGTAACTCCAGTAACATCGTTGTTACCGCGACCGCCCCCCTCTGCCCGGGCCGGTATCGTCTATACCTAGCCATGGTGTCCGGAGGGGTCACCTGGAGCTACCGGCGGCTCGACGTGGAAGTGATCCCGTAAGGCTTCCTGCTCTAGGCCTTCCAATCTTACTCCAGCGGGGCGATCAGAACGGGGACGATGGCACACGAGCCGGCCGGCGGAAATGTCTCTAACACGATCTCCTGCGGCTGAACCTGGTTCGCCGGCGATCCCGCCGTTGCCGTAGTGGCCGCCGCGGTGGTCACCGTAGGCGGGATCACCGCCACCAGTACCCCGTCGTCCGGCGACTCCACCCGACTTCCCTTCTGCCTTGGCAGCCGTTCCAGCGCTTGATATGGAGAAACCACCCGCGCCACCGTCGCCAGCCCGCTGGTCGGCACCGGCGAGAAGTAAATGCCCACCGGCCGTTCGGTGGCGGCGGTAATCGTGAAGTGCAACCGGTAGAGCATCCCGTAGTTGCCGTCGTCGACGGTGCGCCAGCCCGTCATTTCGTCCACCCCGATCAACGGCGGATCAAGCCAGCGCTGCGCCGGGTGAAACTGATCCGCCGCGATCAGCACTCTTGCCGGCAGGCGATCGATAACGAAGTGCATTTCCCGCTCCGAGGCCGGGAACGTCCCCCGGAGGTCGAGCAGCTGAACTCCCTCCAGCTCTTTTGGCCCTTCCGGCTTCAGCCGCGTAAGCGCAGCCACCTCGGTCGTCGGCCGGTGAACCGCTTCCACGTAGAACGTGACCGGCTGGTCGGTCTCCACCTCCAGGTAGAGAACCGACACCCACCCCTTGTAGAGCCACCGCCGGTTGAGCTCCGGCACCACAAACTCCCGCCCCCCCGGCGGGATCACCACCGGGCGCGTAGCAGGCGTACCCGCAAGGTACTGGTAGAGCGCCTCCTGGCCGGCCAGCTCCGAGTCGGCACCGTACATGTATCCTACCCGGTTCACCTGCACCCGGGCCGGCTGCATGCCCCGGTTTTCCCCCACCAGCGTCACGTATAGCGGGCCGCCCGCGGGAGGCGTGTGGTTCACGATGAACCAGAAGAAGCGAGCCTTCCCGGTGAACGTGGCCAGCGAATGTAGCCCCGGCTCTTTAATCCACTCGGGGTTGTCGGCCATGAGAAACGGCGGGCCGCCGGTGGTCACCTCTACCGGGCACTCTATCGGTATCTGGTTCGGGTTAAGAGGGCGCAGGTCCCGGATCGATCCGATCGCATCGAACGCCCCTGCCATAACGGCATCCGACGAGGAGGAGGCCGGCGCGCCCGCTTCCGCGACGCCGAACCGCACTAGCCCGCTCAACGTGGCTAAGCTCAGAAAAGCCGTCAAGGTCACGAGAATCGCCCCGCTCACGGGGGCCGCGCTCCGGACGTAGATTGGCAATGTTCACACCCTCTTTGCCGGTCTTTTCGAGGTACCCATTCACCGGCCGCTACGTGCTACGACACGTGCTACTCCTTTTTTTCGGCCCTCGAAAGAGCGGCTTTGATCATGGCGTTGATGTCGTCCTCCGCCTCTTTTAGAGCCTTCTCTACGCCTACCTTGCCGTCAAGGATATCCGTCATAGCAGCATCGATTCTGGCTTCGAAACCGGCTCCTATGTACCGGTTAACCGGTAGCAGATGACCGTAAGCCGCAGCACGCGCGAAGGCGGCTTGGTTGGCAGGTAAGACACCGGGTTTGAAGTACGACATGACCGCGTCGAGGTGGGACGGGATCACCGTGCCGGTCGTCCCCAGCACCAGTGCGGCTTCCTTCGACCCCAGGAACTTGACAAAGTCTACCGCCGCCTCCACGTTCTTGCTACGAGCGTTGACCGAGTTTGCCAACCCGTTCAGACTGCTGCCGCGCGTTTTGGTGTGCGGTGAGAGCGGAAGTTCTGCCACATCCCACTTAAACTTGATCTGCTGGCGGTACAACCTCATGATCCAGCTACCATTAGTTTCCATGGCCGACTTGCCGGTAGGTATATACGCCCCGGAGGCGACACGCAGCTTTAGCTGCAAATCCGCCAGCCACTGAACGGCCTGCACCACGGCGGGACTGCTGAGAGTACAGCGCTTGCCGTCCTCAGAGAAGATTTCACCTTTGTTTGACCAGATCGGATTGTAATATATTCCCTGCGCCCAGACCGCCAACATGTATCCGGCCCGGACCATCTGATCCCCTTTCCACTTGGTAAGCTTTTGAGCGTAGGTCGCGAAGGTGTTCCAGTCCCAGGTCGCTTCGACTTTGGCCGGAGCCTCAAGACCGGCTTCTTCCACCGCATCGGCGTTGTAGACGACGGCAATAGTATCAAAGTCGCGGGGTATCGCATAAACACGATCATCAAAGGTGTATAACCTCTGCAGGAGAGGGAGCATCCTGCGGAAATTGGCCATCGCATCCGGGTCTTGATTCAGGAAGGGAGTTAAGTCAAGTAACGCGCCTTGCATTACCAACGAAGCGTAGTTGTTCGGGTTAACCCAAAAGACGTCTGGACCCGCGTCGCCGGCCAAAGCGACGGGCAGCTTGTTCCAGTACTCCCCGTATGGTATAACCTCGAGCCGCACCTGGATGTCCGTGTGGGCCTTGTGATACATCTGGATCAATTGTTCAGTAGCCGGCTTCTGATTCAGGTCCCATATCCAGTAAACGATGGTTGTCTTCGCACTCGTGATCCCGCAGAGGAGCCAGAGCAGAAGAAACAGGATCATACCGGTCCCGAAACACAAAACCGGCGAGCTAAACCTTGAAAACCTAGAGAACGACCGGCGGAGACCTTGCTTGGGCAAAGCCACAAGCCCTTTCATGACCCAACGCCTCCCTTGCGTTTCTTACCAGGTGGCGCCGTTGCTTTTCGGCAGCTTTGGCCTCCGGAGAGCGACGCTACCTATGAACGACTCCTGCACCCAAAAGCCAACTTGCCGCCTTCAACGATTCCAGAGCTGCTGGATGGCCTTTGCCATCTGCTTAACTTCGCTGTCCACGTTCGCATTGGGATTGCTCAGCATGGCGGCTATGCGCTTGTCTGCCTCTACCAAGATGTCGGTCATATTGGGGTTCAGGAAAAGCCGTTGGATCTGCGCACAGTCAGGAGCAGCTAAGAGCGTTTGCAGGTCCAGGTTGGGCTTCATGCGAATCAACTCGCTCACATAAGACGGCACGAGTCTGCGAACCGGAGGTAGCTGATGAATAACGTTTGTGGCGAAATACCTCAGGTTTTCGTCATCGAAGACAATAAACTTGACCCACCTCCAACTGGCTTCTTTCTTCTTGGTATCAAACAGGATGAAACCGTCCGGATACGATGGGATGGCATACCCGCCGTCCTCAGGAAGACTTGTACCAATAGGCATCGCGGCAATGTTCCAGTCAAACCCTTTGATGGAGCGGACAAAGGTAGGAACGTTCCAGGTACCGATTGAGCTCATTGCTACTCGTCCAGTTTCGATTCCGCCCATTCGGTCAAGAGTTGGTGACACGCGAAGACCATAGATGAGGTCATGTACGAATTGGAATGACCGAATGCCGGCGGGTTCATCGACAATGATGCGCGAAAGGTCCCTTGATACCCAGCCGCTCCCAAACATCCAAGGGATGTCGATCAACCGTTGTGGGTAGGGCGTACCACCATACAGATCCGGCTGGCCGTCGGAATTCGTGTCTTTCGTCATCTTTTGGGCATAGATAGCATAGCGCTCCCAAGTCCAGCTATCATCTCCCCATTTCCCCGGACGCACCAGGCCGGCTTCGCTTACCCTATCTGCGTTATAGGAAAGCAAAGTAGTATTCATTGAATAGGGGATGCCGTACAGTATATCTTGGTAGCGTCCCGCTTTCACCGCGGGCCCGTAGAAGTCCTTCAGATCAACGTTCTCTTTCTTTAGAAAGGGCGTAAAGTCACCGAGAACTCCCATAGAAGCAAGATCCCAAACATACAGGCCACCAGCATAGAGATCCGGTGGTGTACCACCAGCAATCATAACGCGGATCTTAGTAAACACTTCAGAGGACGAGACGTTTATCAGGTCTACTCTGATGCCAGTCTCTTTATAGAACCGCTCAGTCAGTGACTTCAATGCCTTAACCCCTTGGGGATCAAGATACGAGATACAAGTGATCGTCTCAGCCGATGCCTTCCCTGTTGCATTGAGCGCAGCGGCAAAGAAAACTGCACCGGTTAGGACTGCCAACCACGCAAAAGACTTTGCCCGCATGTTCGTGCCTCCCTCCTGGTTATCTCTGTGGGCACCGTGTGGTACCGGCCACGCAGGCGCGAGCCTGCCCACCAGGTGAGGGTGCCCGGGGCGAAAAACTCCTTTCACGAGATATCCCTCCTTAAACGTCCCTGGCTGCCAACGGGGTTAGGGCTGTTACGAGCAACCTGTCAACGCGTGCTAGCGCCATGCTCACGTAGACCCCCGAACCAGCAACCGAGGCTCCAGCCGGGGGGCGTCCTTTCCCGTCTTGCTCCCCCCCTCTCCGTGAAGTTGACATGCATGACGCCGGGCAGACGCCGGGTCTTCTCGGTCCGGACCGCCTTGGCCCTCGTCGCTACTACCGCTCCGCCGGCCGTCCCTGCCGGCCTGCAGGAAGGTCAACAACCGGTCGACGGCCTCGTGAGCGACCGCTTCCACGTCCAGCGAAATGGAGGTCAGAGGCGGAGAGACCATCTGGCCCAGCTGGGTACCATTGGTTCCAACAACGCCGGCTTCTCCCGGGACCGGTATCTGAGATTCGTGTAGTGCCCGTAGAACTTGTACAGCGGCCACGTCGTTGGCCGCGTAGAAACCCACCCGCTCGGGTCGAGCCGAAGTCCACCAGTCGGATTGGATGAGAGCTCGAGCAGATCGATAGCCGGGGAGGTCATCGATGCTATGTCCGACCGCCCGGTCCGGCTCCACGATAGGAGCCACCCGGATGGCATCGGCACTCACTCCGAGCTTGTGCAATTCGTCGCAAAAGCCGAACTCGCGATGCCCTGGCGTGAGCTGAGGCGGGAAGCCCTGCGGCACGTACACAAAGCGGCGAAATCCCCGTTCGCAAAGGTGACGGGCCGCAAGACGCCCTGCCTTTTCTGTCTGAAGAAGCAACACGTGGTCACTGAAGGGCAGGTGCCATTCCGCCACCCATTCTTCTCCTGCTACCATGACCGTGGGCACGGGGCTGGCCGCCGGATCCGTGACCTTGCCCCCGGGATGCCACGGGGAACGGCGCGTGTCTACCAGAACGACGCCGTCCACGCTGCTCTTGCCCAGACCCTGGTCCGCTTCGGACTCCACCCAATCGGGCAAATCGGTCAGGAACATTCCATATCCCCGGGCGCGGCACGCTCGGCCAAAGGCCGCGCAGAACTCCGGGTAAAACGGATCTTGCAGCCAGGAGACCGCCAGTCCGATCAGCCTGGTTGCCCCGCTGCGCAGGCTTCGCGCCGAGTGGTGCGGCCGGTAATTTAGCTTCTGTGCCGCTTGCCGCACTCGCTCGGCCGTCTCCTCGGAAATGCGCAATTCCCGCAGGCGGCCGTTCAGTACCACCGACACGGTGGTCGGTGATACCCCGGCGGTGCGGGCGATGTCTCGAATGGTAGGGAGACCGGGCCGGACGGCTGTGCTAAATCGATTCTTCTTCATGAGGCCATCGTACTCCCGTAGCCGGCCCCTGTCAAGCAAGAGAGTAACTAAGGACGATGAGGCCAGACTCTGACCGGTGAACGCAGGAAATCCAGGCGGGAAGAGGCCGTGCCGTCACCCCGAGCACTTAGAAACCGAGCTGTCTCACCTCGTAAGTACCCCGGATATACTGGTAGACCAACTCGTAGTAGAGGCGGCGGGTTCCGGGATCGGAGGTTGCAGCCCGCCCGAAGTC
The DNA here is from genome assembly GCA_012839805.1 of Bacillota bacterium. Taxonomy (GTDB): domain Bacteria; phylum Bacillota; class Limnochordia; order Limnochordales; family DUMU01; genus DUMU01. Next base: position 55,063 of record DUMU01000048.1, read on the forward strand.
CTTGAAACCTTGATAGTAACCGTTTACCGCGTTGATGTAGCCGTATTTCACGCCGCCGTTCAGGTAGTCGAACCACTTGCGAAGCTCCGGTAGACCCTCGTTCCAGTGTTTCTCGATCTCGACTCCCATACCGAGAGCTTGAGCAATATCGGCTGTAATGCGAAGTCTAACTTCCTCCGACTCAGAGAACATGTAGTTCGGTTGCAGCAATGCCACGTCGAATCCGTACCGGTACCAGTCATATGATCCTGCGGCGCCAAAGTACGGTATCCAGAAAAACTTCAGTCCCCGCTCGTGAACCATCTTCGCCACTTCTTGCACGAAAAGTTCATCATCGGGGCTGTCGGCAAACCCGATGCTTTCCGGGTGCCAGTAAAAGCCAATGAGCTCCAGGTGCTGGTAACCCCGTTCTTGCCAGCGCCGCCAAAACTCGTTGAAAAGCCACTTCTCGGCCGCCAGCCGGTGGGCGAGCGCCTGCTCGCGGCCTACCTGCCGGTAATCGAAACTTTCGGGCTGCCCATCCCCATTGACATCCCCGAACTGGCGCTGGATCGGCGGGGCGTTCACCAGCGTCAGGATCACCTTGACCCGGTAGCCGGGGGCGTTCAACGCTTCTTTGGCTTGACCGGCAGCCTCCTCCAGCGCATCCAGCTGGTAGCCCGGGCGGAAGGCCTCGTTCAAATACCACTCCCAATCCGCCCGGTCCGCCGCCTTACCCGGGCTGTTGGAACTCAAGACGTGCCCGCTGGGGGTGGCACTCTGCGGGCAGAGGAGAATCGTGTCGAACATCCAGTCGAGCGGCTTCCCATCTTCAGAAACGTAGGCTACGTAGGGCAGGTAGTCCTGAGCAGTCCATTCGCCCCGTTCCGGCTCGGGCGGATAACCGAAAGGAAGGAGAACGATATGGCGTGCCCCGGCCGCCGCCGCCGAACCGGCCGCCAGGTACCCGGGCCGGTCGTGGCTCCCCGCGGTCAAGACGGGTGGAGCCTCGTATTCATTCAAGCGCTGAGCGCCCGCCTCGACCCCCACCACCCCTTCGACTTCGACCTCATCCATCATGACCAGGACATCGACGGGAAACTCGAGGCGGACGTACCGGGCCACGTGCCGCAGGCCGTCGATCCGAAATTCCTCCGGCTTGATCGACACGTTCCACGGGCCGACCTGAGTGGCCACCTGCCCTACGGGTACCCATTCCCGGCCATCCTCCGACAGGGAAAAGCGTACCCAGCGGGGTACGTACACGCCGACGCTACGAGACTGCAGGAACCGGCCCATCACCGACGTAACGGTGCACTCTTCCCCCAGGTCCACGTCGATGCGCCGCGCGCCCTGGCGGGTGAACACCTGCCAGCCGCTGTCCGCATAAGAAGAGCTGGCTTTCTTTCCGTCGGTCAACTCACGGCCATCCGTATCCGGATACGCCAGCTGTTGCTTGGCAAAAAGAGGATCGGGCCAGGTCGCGACAACCGTGTACGGTTTGCCCAGGGCCAGGTTGACGATGGCCCCCGGCGTTGCCCCCGCCGCCGGCGTCCCCGTTCCCGGCGTCGTTCCTGCGGGCGCTGCTGCCCCTGCTGCCCCTGCTGCCCCTGCCGACCCTGCCGGTTCCCCCGCTACCGCTGTCTTTGCCAAGGCCATCACCACCATCGTCGCCATGACGACGAATCCCGCTTTGAACGCTGTGAACTTCCCTGCACTGGGCGCGTAGTTTACCGGAGAACGGGTGAAGCCGGCCATTCTCGCTCCCCTCCGCGTGCCAGGGTGACCCTGGAGGTTCGTCTCCCTGAACGCGGTTCATGTTCCACGCGTGTCAGGAGATTCCTTCCTTGCCGCGGTTTGAGATAGTAATTCAGCACCGACCCCGAGTGCCGGTTACTTGCGGCTGCCAACGCCAACGCCAACGTCAATGCCAGTGCCAATGCGAATACGAATGCGAGTACGAATGCGAACCGGCCCTCGACCGGTAGCTACCATCAGGGCCGTGACGCCGCCGGCGACGGCCCGCCCCCCGGCCACTGCCCCGATGCTACTGCTTGCCGGAGCTCGGCGAGGGTCAGCACGTAAAAGCTGGCTTCGGACGGATGCCACGGCCAGGAGCGGCGACCGGCTTCGACGTAGTGGGCCCGTACCGCCCGCACGTATTGATCGGCCCGGTCGTAGTCCCCCATCACGGCAGCAGCATACCCCATCGTGGCCCACGGGAAGGGGTCATCTTTCTCCAGCCGGACCCACCCCGGCTGTTCCTGGTTGAACCGCTGGTAGACCTGCCGGGCCCGGTCGCTTTGCGGGTCAATTACCCCCAGCCAGATGGGGAAGAGCTGGGAGGTGGCATCCGGATACCACTTCTTGCCATCCCACGGGAACGCCTGCCCGCGGTCGTCTATAGCCATGGCGTAGTGGTCGCCCTTCCACAGGTAGCGCTCGATGCCGCGCCGGACCTGATCGGCCTTGGCCTGGTAGCGATCGGCCAGCGCCGCATCGCCCAGCACCTCCCGGCACAGGAAGGCGAGATCGGCGAGTCCCCGATAGACTTCGCTATTATCCATCAGGTATTTGACGCGGTAATTGGGTTTGGCCCACGTCAAGCCGTCCCGCTGCTGGGTGGCCAGTACCGCTCCCGCTATCTCCTCGAGCTCGGCCCGGTGCTTTTGAACGAACTCCCGGTCCCCGGTGATCTCGTAGTAGCGCCGCAGCGCCGAGAAGAACGTAGCTCCGTACGAGTCCGATGAATCGTAGTCGCCCGTGGGGCGCAATACTCCGTCCCACGACAGCTCATAGTCGTATACCGTTCCCCGGATTCCGAGGTAGTCCGGCCGCTCGAGATGGGCGAGATACCACTCGAGGTGCCTGCGAACCGCCGCTCCGTAAGCCGGCCCGTCGCCCTCGTCCACCAGGAGCCCGAAAGTAGCAAAGTTAGCAAAGTACGGAACTACCCTTCGGCCGGTAGGAAACGGTCCCTGGGGTAATTGCGTCCATGCGATCCATTCCTGCTCTTCTTCGATCCACTGCGTGTACTGTTGGATTAGCTGCATGCGCGTGTCTCCTTTCGCCGGCGAAGCGCCGCCGGCGGTCGTGTCCGGTGCCGTTGCCACCGCCAGTCCGAACAAGCTCACATGCGTCAGGCCGGCCGTGGAGAGCGCCAACAGGCCAAAAGAGAAAACGAACAGCAGTATGAGTCTGCGCCGGTTCAACGACATAAGCGCCACCTCCGCACCTGGTCTCCGTGCCTCTACGGGTCGAAGCTGACACGCCTGCCGGGTGCTCCCGGCAAAGCCCTGCCACGGCGCCGCTATCATTTCGCCTGGACCCCATCCCCAACCTCGATCCCCTTTTTTCTTTGCTTCTCGCTCTTTTCTGCGATTCCTGCGTCATCCTCGCGTTTACTCGCGGCGCAGCTTCCCGAGGCCAGCGTCGCAATTCAGGTGAGCGGGACGTTCAGTTTCACGGCAGGAGGAAGCGCAACGCCCGGGGAGGATTCTGCGGCCCAAGACGTCCGGCCGCCAGGCCTCGTTCTATAGGCTGGTAACTCGAGAAACCGAAGAGCAACAGTTTGCCCTGCGGCGGCAACTACTCCTGGCGAAACAAGGTTACCGGTATCGCATCGGGAATGCGGACGAGACCGTCAGGGGCATCACCGGTGTCGTGGGAGAACCGGGGCGGGCGGGCCCGGTGGGGCGGCAGCAGACTGGAGTATAAGAGATGGGGGAAAAGAGAGGCGGGAAAGTCAATTCCCGCTGTCGAATTCCAGGACCGGGAGGCGATGAAGCCATGGTTAGGACCAAATTACGTGTAGACTTCAATGTTCTTCCCGAAGAATTGCGGGCGGGGCTCCTCGAGATAGTCGCCGATCGGCCTGAGCTCTTCTGCCTCGCCGGCTGCTGCGACGGTGGCGACGGCGACGGCGGCGACGAGGAAGGCAAGCGCGGGGAGGCCGACGGCGGCAACTGCGACCGCAAAGACTGCAATTGCGGCGATGAGAAGTGCGCCCATATCAACGTCACCTTTGCGCACGACGAAGCGCTTGGAAACAAATTGGCACTGGCAGTTCATGTGGACGAGGGCGGTCGGGAGGTTCGGATTTCCTACGGACAAAAGGCGGCGGCGTTCCGGGCGCTCGGGAGGCTACTCGGTCAGCTCAGTACTGGGAATGGTGGTACAGTCTCCATCTCGCCGTTCAGTGAAGCTTCCAGCTTTCAGATGCTGGGCATCATGATCGATGCCTCCCGCAACGGAGTGCTACGGGTGGATGCTGCCAAACAGTTCTTGCGTCACGTGGCTCTGATGGGTATCAATACATGCATGCTCTACACGGAGGACACCTACGAGGTCCCGGGGCTGCCCTTCTTCGGTTACCTGCGCGGCCTCTACACCCGGGATGAACTGAAGGAGCTCGACGATTACGCTTTCAACCTCGGAATCGAGATGATCCCGTGCATCCAGACGTTGGCCCACCTGGAGCAGATTCTCCAGTGGCCGGCCTTCGCCGAATACCGGGACACGGCCGGCGTGCTGCTGGCCGAAGACGAGAAGACATATGAACTGCTCGAGAAGATGATCGTCGCTGCCAGCAGCCCCTCCCGCACCAAGCGCATTCACGTGGGGATGGACGAGGCGTTCGGGATCGGCGCCGGTCGTTACAAGGAGCTCCACGGCGAGAAGCGGCCCTTTGACATCCTCAACGCCCACCTGGCCAAGGTCCGGGAGATCTGCCAGCGGCACGGGCTGCGGCCGATGATCTGGAGTGACATGTACTTCCGGCTCGGTTCCAAGAACCACGAATACTACGACAAGAACACCGTCATTCCCGAGGACGTGAAGCAGGCCATCCCCAAAGACGTCGATCTTGTCTACTGGGACTATTACCACCTGGACAGCGACTTCTACGCCGAGTGGATCGAACGCCATCGGGAGCTCGGGTCGGAGCCGGTAATGGCCGGCGGCGTCTGGACCTGGGATCGGTTCTGGGCATCGCTGCCGTTCTCATTTACGACCACGGACGCCTGCATGCGAGCCTGCAAGCAAAAGGGCCTGCGGGAGGCGTTCGTCACCATGTGGGGCGACGACGGCATGGAGTGCGACGTCTTCAGCGCCCTGCCCGGGATACAGTTCTTCGCCGAGCACGGTTATGCGGCCGGCGAAACCGTCGATCAGCAGTTGCTGCGGATCAACTTCCGGGGGGCGTGCGGAGCCGATGCCGATTTCGACGACTGGGTGAAGGCCAGTGCGGTGGACGCCCCACCCGGTGTTGACGATCCCGGCAGGTGCCACGGCAATCCGGGCAAATGGCTGCTCTGGCAGGATCCGTTGCTGGCGATCATGGATCCGCTGGTTGAAGGCCTTCCCTTGCGTGAACATTACGAGAAGCTGGCGCCAGCACTGTTTGCGGCAGCGGAAAAGGCAAACCGCGGCGGCCGGTGGGGGCGACGGCTTCTTTTCCCCGCCTATCTCGCCCATACCCTGGCACTGAAGAGCGAGTTGCGCCGGCGCCTGGCCGCAGCTTACGAGCAAGGAGACCGGGCCGCCCTGCGGCAGATGCTGGCTGCCGATATCCCGGCGCTGCAAGCGGCCGTCGAGGATCTGTGGCAGATCCATCGCGACATCTGGATGTCCACATACAAGCCGTTCGGTTGGGAAGTGATAGAGGGACGGTACGGCGGCCTGTTGGCCAGGCTGGCGACCCTGGCTGACGTCCTCGCCGCCTATCTTGACGGTGAAGTGGAGGAGATCCCCGAGCTCACGGTCAAGCTGGAGAAGCCCATGTGGACGGCTCCGGGCATGCTACCCGAAGTGCATTATGCAAGGGTAGCAACACCGAGCATGATCAAATGAGTGACTGTGAAAGTGAGTCCCTGCGACCCGCCCGGGCAGCTGCCCGGGCCTTATCATATGTTTAGCGCCACCCCGCCTTGCCGCTTTGCCCGATCTCCCGGAGCAATACGGAGGCAGCAGTGCGGAAACAGCAGTGCCGAGGCAGCAGTGCCGAGGCAGCAACGCGCAGGTATCGGCCCAGGGAAGTCCCTCGGCAGGCTGTACCCGGCTTAGGCCGTGCCGAGCTTTGTTGGTGCATTCTTGCTCCCACTCGGCTTGAGCGACTGGTGCGCTCTTGTACCATCCGGACTGCGGGACGCCCGGAACCCGGTTCGCCGAACCCGTGGGGTCCACAGGAGCCGAGACCCTACCCGGCCTTGAGCTGGGGTTTAGTTCAGCATTAGCCTGGTCTTACCGGTCCGTCCCCGCCAGTTCTCCCCCTTCACCCCGCCCCACCGCCCTGGTTGGTGCAGTTTTGCTCCCTTTTCCCGCCTGCTGATGGTGCAAGAGTGCACCATCTAGCCAGTCCGCCAATCTCTAACGCCCGCCTGCTACGGCGTCCTCTCCCAGTGCTTCCCTGGTGATGCGGGCATTCTGTGCTGCCGGTTATTGAAGTGTGCTGCTCACGAGATCAGCGGGGGCTGAGGGGGGCCGTAGCCCGATGGCCGCCTTCGCTCCCCGCCGTCCTGAGCTGGCACGCCTTTGTCCCAACTTGACGCCGGTGAGTGGCGTAATCTTGTCCCATATGGGCTGTCAACCGGCCCGAACCCCCCTCGGCCCGCCCCGGGAACGCTGGGGGCCCCGGCTTTGGCCCTGGCTCTAGCTGCCCGCTTCTTCGCTTCTTCCCGCCTCGCATACGCCGGCTCCAGATTCTACATGCAATATGGCCCAATTTCGTCTCTCTTCCTCATCCTCCGGTGGTGCAAGACTGCGCCTTCTAACCTGAGCAGGAATTCCCTCGCTAAGCAGTGAAGCAACATTAGGTGGCCCAACCAATGAACTGAGTGAAAGGGGGGAACCAGATGGCGGCACCAGTAACAGGAAGACAGGTGGGAGTGCTCGAGCGGGTTGATCATGCCTGGGCGATATACCGCCGGCATCTGGGAGCATTTGTTGCGATCGGGCTGGTAACCGACGGCCTAGTTTTGCTGCTTGCCCTTCTGTTTGCCGGTAGTGCTGCTTATTACGAAGAGGCAATCTCCGGCGGACGACCGCTCCCGCCGTTCGTATACGCGCAAGTACCAATCCTTTGGTTTGTGGGCCCTCTTTGTGCTGCCTGGGGAGTAGCTAGCCTGCTGTCATATACTCGTTTGGCATACACGGGACAACCTGCGCCCGTGCGTCAAGTCCTGCGAGTGGGCCTCAGGGACATTTGGCGAACTTTGCTCGTTATACTGGCTATAGCTGTGATATTAATCGGTGTCAGCTTGATCGGTGCTTTCCTCGCTCTGCTACCTATAATCAGGATACTCGCCGCACCGGCACTGTTCCCCTTTCTTTTCTACGTACTCGCCAGGTACTCGCTGGCACTGCCCGCGCACTTGTTCGAACGTTTACCACTACGGAGTTCGTTGCAACGGGGCTGGGATCTCGCCGGGACAAGAGTTTGGCACGTGTTGGGCTTCTATATTATCGTCTACTTGATCACATTCGGTCTCACACTGCTTATGTCACTAGCAGGCGCCCCTCTTATGGCGCTGGTACCGGATAAGACCGTTACACCTATCTGGCTGGCGGTGCTACTGTACCTACTGGTCTTTGCGCCGCTTTATATAACAACTAGCAATTGGATGATAGTATCGTGCGGTCTGCTGTTCCTCGAGCTACGTGACGAGCAAGAGGGCTACGATATATGGCAAAGGCTCAGAGCAATAGAGGAAAGCCGGGGTTTCCCGGCGTCGCCAAGCCAGCCTTCCTAACCGGCTTCGAGAGAACCGTGACCGGCGGGCCACCGGCGGGCATCGTTCTACTGGTCGTAGCAGTCCTACTGGCGGTAACGACTCGGGCGGTAGCGGTTCTCCTGACGGGAACAGCTCTGCTAGCAACCGCTGTTCCCGTGGCAGCAGTCGTAGCCGGGGCAGAAGCAAGGGGCATAACGACGACCCCCAACACGGTAGCAGCGGAGGAAAACACGGTCGCCCCGCCGTGGCCGGAGCTGCCATCACCCGAGGAGATCCAACGGCGCGCGGCCGAGATCTTGGCCGGGCCCAAGTATGCACCGCCCCGGTGGCAAACGTGGGTGCGCCAGGCGCGCGAGTCTTGGAGCGGCCTGTGGGCACGACTACGGGCACGACTAGGGACGCGAGAAGACAGGCAGGAAGATGGTTCCGCTTCAGCCAGCTCCGCTTCCGCATCACGCTGGAGAAACCGTATCGAGCTAGTCGCAGTGGCGGCGGGTGCCCTTGTGGTGCTGATTCTGGGCTATTGGGTGGCAAGACGGTATCGCGTCTCTCTCTTGGGTCTCGCGCGTATCCGGACCCCGGATTCCGGGCCGCCCAACTCACCGCAGTCCAGGGCCGGGGCCAGAGGCGGGCCGGGCCGGTCAAAAGAGGCTAGTCCCTGGCCCGCAGCCGACCGGTTGGCAGCCGACGGCGATTACCTAGAGGCGTTGCGCTTGATTTATAAGGAATTGCTTGCTGCCTGGGAGAAACGACGTCTGGTGGCAGATCACCAGTACCGCACGGACCGGCAGGTCGGCGAGTTGATTTGCCAGTTCGCACCCAAACTCTACCCCGAGTTCATGTCGCTGAGCCGGATCTACGCGAGTTGCTGGTATGGCAGAGTACCGGCCTCACCGGAGATCTTTGCCGAGTTTCGCCGCCGGGCCCAACGCCTGATGGAAGGGAGCAATTCCCTGCCGCGATGAGGAGCAGGTACGAAAGGTCCATGAAGCATGAAAGCCGCGAAAAGCCCGAGAGACCCATGAGGCCCACCAGGCCCGCGAGACGCGAGAGGCTCTTCACCGCGGCGATAGTATTGGCCGGCCTGCTGCTTCTCGTGACCCCGTTGGCCAACTGGCTCCTGAACTACGAGCCGCAACGGTTCCGCTGGGACGGCCGCGGCCCGCGGGGCATGGGTGCTGCCCGGCAACTGCTAGAAGAGCTCGGCTTCGTGGTGGTGGAGGTTCACCTTGGTGAACTGAGCAAACTGAGTGAACCGGGCGAGCCCGGTACCCTCCTTCTCTTTCCCCAACAGCCTGACTGGGAGTGGACAATAGAGGAGCGGGAGAATATCCGCAAGTGGACGGAGGCAGGAGGTTCAGTAGTGATCTTCTTGTCCTCACCTGAGCTGACCGTCCCTTATCTCCTTAGCCCCGATATACGAGAGGGGATGAGTTCGGGCCGAACCGGCAGTCGCCGGACATTTCTCGCCCGGGTCACAAGGCATCCAGGGATAGCGCCCGGGGACTCGCTGCAGGGTATCAAGACGATCAGCCTCACCTTTGAGTGGTTGCGGTTCGACCCGGAGATGTGGAACGGCATGAACCCCTCCCGGAAGATGAACGTGCTGGCCGAGGATGATCTCGGACCTATGGTGGTGGCCGTGCCGGGAAGTATCTACGGGGATAACCGACCGGCTGCCGACCGGCCACCGCCGGGTTGGACGATACTGGTGATGGGAACCGACCTCATCACCAACGAAGGCTTGGCCAAAGAGGACAATGCTGCCTTCCTCGTTCAGCTCTTGCACGGTCTGGGCAACCGCCGGGTGGTGGCAGACGTGGCACTACTCGGAGAGCCGGCCACAGCAGGACGAGCCGGTGAATCGCCAAGGGCGGTTGCCATCGTCGGGTTGCCTCCAGTTCTATTCCTGCAGCTCTTGGTCCTGTTCGGGCTCACGATGATCTCTGTGGGGCAACGCTTCGGCCCGCTCCGTCCTCTGCCAACCGCCAGCGAAAGCATCCCCCTTCCCTATCATGTCGGGCTGGGTCGTCTCTACGCCCGCATCGGCCACCCGGTTCTCCTGATCGAACCCCTGTACCACGAGACTGCGAACCTCTGGCGTCTGGCAGTTCGGCGCGGGGAGCTCGAGCGGCGCCTCGGGCCGCCCGTAGTTCAAGAGGAGTGGCGCAAGCGGCTCGAGGCGGCAGCGGCAGCCGTGCGTGACGGCGCAGCCACACCCAGCAGGCGGTACCGTACCTGGGGCCGGGGCGGGCGCAAGCTAAAGCAGCTGTTGCAGACCGTTCAGGATCTCGAGCGGTTACGCCGGCTTCTAGCCGCCCCGCTGCACAACTCTGCGCCGCTGCACAGCTCCCCACCGCTTGGTAACTCCGTACCGGTGCACGACGGTGCACGACTCCGCCACTCTCCCACCGTGTCACTCCACCACCGAATGGAGCACCGGAGGTGAATATAAGCATGAAAGTGAACACGGACATGAACATGAGTATGAACATGAACGAGGTTGAGGCGATCAGCCGGCTATATGCGGCGCTCGCCGCGCAAGTACACAAGGTGGTGGTAGGCCAGGACCAGGTCTTGCAGCAGTTGGTCGCCGCCCTGTTAGCCGGAGGGCACGTGCTGGTGGAAGGAGTCCCGGGCACGGCCAAAACGCTGCTGGCAAGAGCGCTGGGACGGAGTCTGGAGTTGAGCTTCGGGAGGATACAGTTCACGCCGGATATGCTGCCCGCGGATATCACCGGTACGCACATCTACGCCGGCGACGGCCGCTTCCGGCTGCAGCCAGGCCCCATATTTAACAACCTGGTGCTGGCCGACGAGATCAACCGCACCCCGCCGCGCACGCAGGCGGCCCTGCTCGAGGCGATGCAGGAGGCAAAGGTTACCCTGAACGGTGAAACGATCCCCCTGCCGCAGCCCTTCATGGTGATTGCCACCGAGAATCCCGTGGAGTTCGTGGGGACGTACCCGCTGCCCGAGGCTGCTCTCGACCGTTTCATGGTACGGATTACCATCGCTTATCCCGCACCCTCAGAGGAGGTCGAAATCCTACAACGCCTGACCAGCGCCCCAAGCTCGGAGACGCTGCTCGGCCAGATCGAGCCGGTGGCCACGGCGGAGGATGTGGCCGAGGCCAGGAGGAGCCTCGCCCGGGTAGTGATCCGGCGGGAGCTGCTGCAGTATGCGGCACAACTGGTGGCGGCGACCCGCCAGGACCCCCGGGTGCGGCTCGGGGCAAGCCCCCGGGCCGGAGTGCTCTGGCTGCAATTCGCCCGGGCCATGGCCGCCCTGCAAGGGCGGGATTTCCTCACGCCCGATGATCTGCGGGACACAGCTCTCCAGGTCCTCGGCCACCGCCTCCTCTTGTATCCCGATGCCCGGCTTGAGGGTGACACGGTGCGGGACGTAATCGACGCGGCCTTTTCCAGTGTGGAGGTCCCGCGATGAGGATGAGAGGCAAGTTCGGGTGGAGGAAGTGGTGGCCGGGGAAGTGGGATTGGGTGGTTGTACCTACGCCCCGGGCCCTCGCCCTGGCCGCCGCAGGGCTTCTATCAACCGCGATCTCATGGTGGTTGCGCTGGGGCTGGTATTTTCTGGTTCTCCTCGCCTTTGTCGTCGACGCTGCTTTTGCTGTGCGCACCTCGTTCAGAGGACGACGGCAATTGCCCCCCCGGCTGGGGAGGGGCAATGCCGCGACCATCCGCCTGGAAGTGGTACGGGAGCGGGGATGGTGTCGTGAGTTGCAGCTGGTAGATGCCTATCCGGACGGCTGGGAAGTAACGCCTCCGTCTTCCTTCCCCGTCACGCTCCGCTTCCCAAATCCGGGCGGCACGGCTACGGCGGCCGGCGTCTCCTCCACCAGCATCATCACCTACCAGGTGATTCCCTCCCACCGCGGTGAACATCGTTTCGGCCCGCTCTACCTCCGCTGGACCGGGCCGCTCGGGCTCGCCCGCCGGCAGGTCGCCCTTGATACCCTTGCCACCACCGTTCCCGTCTACCCCGACCTCGCCTCCCTCTCGCGGGTCAACCTCATAGACTGGCAACGCCGGGTGGCCGGGGAAGCCCATCACGCCCGTCCCTGGACCCAGCCGGCCTTCTTCCACGGGCTGCGGGAATACCTGCCCGGCGACGCGTACCGCCACATCAACTGGAAGGCAACCGCTCGCCGGGGTTTTCCGGTGGTCAACGAATACGAGTTGCCCCGCCGCCGGCGGTTGTTGATCGTGCTCGAAGCCGGACGTACCGCCTCTCTCGACCGTTACGGCCGCCCCCGGTTGGAAGTGGACGTGGACGCGGCGCTTGCCCTGGCGGCTACCGCCTTGTTGGTCGGTGACGAAGTCGGGTTCATTGCCTTTGCTGAACGGCCGCTTCACGTGCTCGCCCCGTCCCCCGGTGAAAAGCAACTCGGTGCTCTGCTCCACGCCCTCGCTCACCTCAGCCCCGTACCCAGCGAGGCCAACTATCGGTTCCTCACCGCCTGGGTCGATAATGCGAGCGGCTTTCGCGATGCAGAGCTGGTAATGGTGTTTGGCCAGCCGGCCGCCCGAGGGGCAGCTGTTGAACAGGAAGCTTTCTTCCGCTCCCTGCTGGACCGGGGACAACGCCCGGCGCTGCTGTTTCACCGCGATCACCGCCTCGAGGAGGCGGCGACCGCCTGGCCCGGTAACCTCCTGGTTGCGTATGAGAAAGCGGCAGCGCTCGAGGAATTGGCAAGACAGCGCCTGGTACAGGAGCGCCTGCGCCGGCTGGGAGTTGTAGTGTATGAGACCGCGGGCCGGGCCACCGCGACCTCTACTCCAGTCCGTCCTGCTCCTACCGACGATGCGATAATCATCTACGCCCGGATGCGGAGCGACGAACCACGGGCGCAAACACCAAAAGGGCAGCCAGCAGTTCAATCAAGGTGAATCCGCCGGCCAGAGCATATTTGAATTCTACCGAGAAAAGCGTTGGTCGCGGTGATATGAACCCCTCGACCCCGGCAGCCAGCACCAGCATGGCGATCACCGTGAGCAGCGCCGGCACCATGTTGCGGGCATGGCGGACCAGCAAGGGCAGGCGGGGATACGGTCCGGGCCGGATTAGCGCACCGGCAATGTACAGGCCGCTAGCGCCGGCAAGCCAGACTGCGGGGAGCTCCACGACACCGTGGGGAAGGATGACGCTCCAGAAGAGGGCAGCCTGGTCGCCCCGGGCCGCGGCTGCTCCCAATGCCCCCAGGATGATACCATTGTAGAAAAGGACCATGGCGGTGCCCAACCCCCAGGTCAGCCCGAGGGCGAACGCCAGCATCGCCACGCGGACGTTATTGGTGAGCACATAGGCGGACAGCTCCGGAGCATTGAGAGTGCGCGAGGGGCCAGACACCTCGGGTGAGCCCGTGGCATCGGAGACGGCATCCTCAGATCCCGTACGCTCGCTTTGCCAGCGGGATTGCTGGAGCTCCCGGGCCAGTTGCCGCACCGGCGGAGTGAGTGCCCGCACTCCCCAAGGATCCTGGCGCAGCCAAGCCCAGCTCCCGTAGGCCGCTCCCAACCCGTACAAGAGGGCCGCAACCATGAAAGCGCGGGCCAAGGGGCGCAGCCAGACCCGGGGGGCGGGGGAAGCGGCCTCTGTAGCGTGGGCGGTCAGCAGACGGTGCGCACGAGTGACTATGGTCTGGAGGTTGTTCACAAGCTGGTCGGCGGGGTAATATTGCTTCAGGTAAGCAAGATCTGCCACGGCTGCCTGATAAAGTGGACCGAGCCGCCGCACCTCATCCGGAGTGAGGCTGCCCGGCGCTTCGTCGAGCCGCTCGACCAGCATTTGCAAGGCGAGCCAGTCCGGCCGCCGGCTTTCCACGAATCGGAGTTTGGACATAGAGCCTCTCTTTGCCCGTTTTTCCGTCTCGTGCTCGTTTTTCCGTCTCGTCGGGCAGGTACGCTGATTACACCCGCGTCAACCACTACTCAAGGGAGGACGTGACCATGACCAGCGTAAACCCGGACGCCACCACCCGTGACCGCCAAACAATCCTGACTCTTGAAGGGGTACGGCTCGACCTCGAGGTTGCTGGTATCGCGTCCCGTGCCGGTGCGACGGCGATCGACACCCTCTTGCAAGCCCTGCCCGTGCTTGCGCTCGGTCTGGCGATCAAACACTCCGGCTGGTTGAACCGGCCCGACTTGCGCTCCTGGATGACAGCCTTGCTGGCTCTGACCGGTTTCACCGTATTCCTCGGCTACCCAACCCTCTTTGAACGGCTTTGGGACGGCCAGACCCCGGGCAAACGCCTGCTAGGTTTCCGCGTTACCCAACTGGACGGGACGAGTGTTCCTTTCTCGGCCACCGTCATACGGAACCTGCTCCGGGTCGTTGATTTCCTCCCCGCCCTCTACCTGCTCGGCCTGGCGGTGGCCGCCTTCAGCCGTCACAGTCGCCGGTTGGGCGACTGGCTGGCGGGCACCATCGTCCTCCGCGAGCACCGCATCGCCCCGGCCGAGTTGCCGTTTGCCCGCGACCCGCACATGGATCAATCGCCCCGCGCAGAGTACCGGCAATCCTTGATAAATCTTCTTGAAAGCCGGATCGACCGGCTCTCTCCTGAGGAGATCTCGCTCTTGCACCAATTCTTCGACCGGAGGCAACAATTCCCTGCTGGAACCCGCGACACTCTTGCCGGGGAACTGGCCGCCCACTTCCGTCGCGTGCTGCAACTCCCGCTTTCCTCGTCTTGGACCGGCGTTGACTCGCCGGTAGACCGGTTTAGGAGCGAGGAGTTTCTGGAAATCCTGATGCAACTGCTGTGGGAGAAGAGGTGATCGCGCACAAGGTCCACCGAACCAGGCACTTCGGACTTCCTCCCGGGTCACCTCGGCAAACTCGCCCGGGTATCGAGCCTCCACGCTCCAGCTGCTGAGTACGCACCAGCGCATGCCTCAACCATCCTTTCGGCCCTACGCTTGGGTGCCTACTTTCCACCGGCCAGGAGTCCCGGCAGGAAGGAGCCGGCGAGCAAGGCGCAGGTGAGCCCGACGATCATGAGAACGGTTGCCCAGACGATCAGGTTGTAGATGGGGCCGTTCGTGTGGGGCCCCATGAGGCGGTGGTTATTGACCAGTCGAAGCATGAAAAGCAGGATGACGGGGAGCAGGAAGCCGTTTACGTCCTGCGCGAAGAGCATCAGTTTCACGAGGGAGATGCGGGGGATCAGGGGCAGGAGCGCGCCGATCCCCAAGATCGACGTGAACAGCCAGAAGAAAATGGGCGCCTCCCGCCAGGCCCGGTTGACACTGCGTTCGAAGCCGAAGGCCTCGCTGATGGCGTAGGCCGTGGAAAGCGGCAATATGGCCGCCCCCAGGAACGAGGCCGCGAACAGGCCGGAGGCGAAGAGCACGGAGGCGTAATGGCCGGCAAAGGGTTCAAGGGCGCGCGCGGCATCACCCGCCTGGGTGATCTGGATGCCGTGGGGAAAGAGGGTGGCGGCGGTGTCGACGATGATGAAGAATGCGACCAGGTCAGACCAGAGCGACCCCAGGGTGACGTCCCAGCGGACATAGCGCAAATCTTGCGCGGTGAGGCCTTTGTCGACCACCGAAGCTTGCAGGTAAAACTGCATCCACGGGGTGATGGTCGTTCCTACCATGCCCACGAAGAGGAGCAGGAAATGAGTGTCCCAGCGGAAGCTGGGCACCACGGCGTGCCGCAAAACGGTGGGCCACTCGGGCCGGATCAAGAAGCCCGATATGATATAGGTAACGAAGGCCAGGGACACGGCCAGGAAAATCCGTTCCAAACGCCGGTACGACCCGGTGGTGACCGACACCCAGACTACAATCGCCATCAGGGGTATGGTGATCCAGCGGGCCACGCCGAAGATCTCCAGGCTCGCGGCCATGCCGGCGAACTCGGAGGCGGTGGTGGCCAGATTGGCCACGAGCAGGGTGAGCATGGCCAGAAAGGCAGGCTTTACCCCGAATTCCTCGCGGATGAGGTCAGCAAGACCTCGTCCTGTTACTGTCCCCAGGCGAGCCGCCATCTCCTGGATGACGATCAGGCTGATGGTGACCAGGATCAGCCCCCAGATCATCTCGTAGCCGAAAGTAGCCCCGACGGTCGCGTAAGTGGTCACCCCACCCGCGTCGTTGTCTGCGTTGGCAGTGATGAGACCCGGCCCGATGACCGAGAGAATGATGAGCAGGCGCTGCAGGCTAAATCGCCTGGTACTCAGCCGGCCAACCCAGCGAGCGTTGGAACGTCCCGTGCTCATGACCGCCACCACCCACGGCGGGCGGGCCGGAAGATCTCGTCCGCGTGCTCGCTCAAAGCGACGACCCCTACGAGACGCCCGTCCTCGTCGATGACGGGTAGCGCCAGCAAGTCGTACTTGGCAAGCAGTTCACCCACGGTACGGCGATCATCGGTAGCCCGGACCGCCACCGGATTGGGATGCATGATCTCTCCGAGAGGCTGTTCGGGCGGGGCGATCACCAGATCCCGCAAGGAGACCGTCCCGAGGAGGTGCCTCTCGTCGTCGATGACGTAGAGGTAGTAAGCTTCTTCCGCCGGCGGCCGCAGGCGCCGCAGGGTCGCGATAGTCTCATCCGCCGTCATCTGGCGGGGGAAAGCCATGAAGTCCGTGCTCATGAAGCGCCCGGCGGTGTCCTCCGGGTACTCCAGCAATGCCCGAACCTGTTCCCCCTGCTCGGGGTGCATCGCCCCGAGCAGCGCCGTAGCCCGGTCGGCGCGCAGTTCACTCAGAATGGCCGCAGCATCATCAGGCGACAGGGACTGCAGGAGTCTTAGCACATGCTCGGGCGTGAGGCGGGCAAGCATCTGCTCCCGGGCCTCGGGTTCGACCTCGGTCAGCGTCTCGGCGGCGACGGCCGGGTCGAGAGCACCGAGGAGGGCGGTCCGTTCCCGAGTGTGCAGGGCTTCCAGGATGTCGGCCAGGTCGGCCGGCCGCAGGCGGGCCAGGCGTTCATAGGGCACACCCAGATGGAGGCGGCCGTTACCCTCCAATTCAATCCGCTGAACATCCTGCCAGCGAATGAGAGTATCCGGCAGCCGCAAGCCGAAATGACTCTCGGCAAAGTGAACGAGTGGCCGCAATCCGAGACGCCGCAGCAACCCTCGCAGCCCCACGTCGACCGCGACCAGGCGTAAGGTATCACCGATTTCGGTGAACTTTACGTCGTTGACGCGTACTACTCGCAAGCCGTTGAGGTCGACGATTTGTTTGTCGAAGAGGGTGCGGCGAACCGGGAGCCACTCCGAGGGTACGGGCGGCGGGGGGGACGGCGGCGTGGCGACCGGTGGCAGCGAATCGATCCCCACCGACAGCGAGAGGTACTGGCGAACCAGCACCTGCACGCACCGCCAGGGAACGAGCCGAAACGGCAGCGGGCCGCGCCAAAGCCAGGAGCTGGCCTGCACCTGCAGCGCGACGACGGGAGGCAGCTCCTCTTTGCCGAGCTGCACGAAGATTTCGGTTACTCGCCCCAACCGGCGGCCGCGGTTGTCCACCACCGTCTTGGCCAGGAGGCGGCTCGCATGGATTTCCGGCACTACTCCCATCCGGCATCGCCCTCTCCCCTTTCCACCCCGCGGCAGTATCGTTCTCCCCCCGGCCCTGCCCGGCCCTATCATGCCCCGGAGCCCTTCACGAACCCGGGGGTTGGGATACGGAGAAGCGAATGCCCATCTATCGTACGCCCGGCCGGTTGGTAGAGCAATCCCCGCCCTTACCTACCGTGGCCGGATCTTGTTACCCCGGTTGAATCGTGATCGAACCATTGCTGGTTTCCAGGTCTAGCTCCAGCCCGGCTGAACCGGCAGCCGCCTCCGCACCCAAAAACCCTTCGACGTAATGATGTCCGTGTTCGTGAACGAAACGCCGGAAAACGAGGGGGGCAGCTTCCACCTGCACCCTTCCCATCCGGGTTTGCGCGCGGAAGAAAATGCACGGCACCGACCCGGCCGGAATGGCCACCTTGATACTGCCGTTAGACGTAGCGATCCTCCAATGCCCCCGGCCCGGGGATTCCCCCACCCGGACTCTCACCCCACCGTTGGTGGTGGTGGCTTCCCCCCGCGTCGCCTCCAGGCCGTCCAACCTGATGCTCCCGTTTTCGGTGGCTATCCGCACGTACTCGGCGGCCAGACCCTCCGCGGAGGCTCCCCCGTTTTGCGTCTCCAAGGTGACAGTGGAACACCGGAGCCCGTGGCCCAATACGCCCACAGAACCATTTTCGCTCGCCAACGCGATCTGATAGCGGTGGTCTCGAGGAAGAGCCAGCTCTATGTGGAGACCGTATAGCCCCGGGTCGGTCAGGTCTAGCTGGATGCCGCCCTCGCTCCGGCCGGCCTCCACCAGCGAGTCGAGCCAATCCCGGCTCTCCCCTCCTTCCGCCGTCCCGGGCCGAGTCCCGGCCGGGTGGCGCACGCGCCCGTGAAGGCGCAGGAGATACTCGTTTTCGTCCGTACCCGTAACCTTGATCGAGCCGTTACGAGTAGCGAGCCGGATCAGAATGGGGGCCTGGTCTGAAGGCGTCGCTTCCATTTCAGGAGTGCCGAACCGTCCCCGGTACTCCCTATGAACCAGCACCCCCGCCTCCTGCAGGCGGCCGACGATTTGGGCCACGCTCTCTTCGATCTTCCGTCCCCATTCCCCGGTTTTCCAAGGTTCCCAAGCCTTGGTCTCTCGCTCGGCCTCCCGCTCCCGCTCTTTCACAGCCTCGAGGAGGGCCACCGCCTGTTCCGCCGTTATCTTGCCTTGCTCGAGCATTTTCAGGATCATCAGGCGCTCCTCGTTCATGGTCGACTCCTCCCCTCTACCTCTATCCGATTGCTTCGTCTCCCACCCTTGTTTCGCCGCCACCCATCGCGCTCCTTTCGACCTGAGAAGCAGAACCAGGCTTAGGTGGCGCCTCCAGGGGCACCCGTTCTTACTACCGCATAGAGTGGTCAACGGACCCACCTGTTCCACCACCGGCTCACGCAGCCCGGTACGTTCAGCCATGGGGACCTAGCATGGGGATCTAGAGATGGGTCGAGGTACACGGGAGAGATGGCCATGCCTTGGGACGAGACTCGCGATACGGGCGAAATAGACCGGGAAGGCGGGCGTGGCGAGCAGTACGGCCAGGGCCAGATGCGCGAAGCCGGGCCGGGATTCAGGAGCACCCAGCTTCCCCCGCGGCCAGCGGGACCGCCGCCCCCGCCCTGCCCCGGCGGCCGGATCATAACCGTACGCCCGGGCGACACGCTGTTTTTGCTGGCCCGGCGCTACGGCACGACCGTGGCCGCCCTCCGGGCGGCCAACCCGCAGATCACCGATCCCAACCGGATTCAGGTGGGGCAGCGCCTCTGTATTCCCGGGGTGGTCACACCCCCGCCCCCGGCCCCGCCAGCGCCGCCCCCGCCCGCACCGCCTCGACCGCCGGGAGCCCCGCCCTCGCCCCTCCCGCCCGACCTCGCCGCCCCGCCCAGCCCCTCCTACGACCACGCCACCATGATGCAGGAACTGCGTGCCCTCACCGCCCGCTACCCGTTCCTGCAGATGGGAGTGATTGGTTATTCCGTGCTGGGGCGGCCGCTACCGTTCATCCGGTTTGGCCGCGGGGCTCGTAACATACACGTTAACGGCGCGCATCACGCCAATGAGTGGATAACCTCACCCCTCCTTGTCAGGTTCGTCGCCGCTTTCGCCCAGAGCTACGAACGGGGCGCAGCGGTGGGCGGAATCTCCGCCGCCCAACTTTTCAACGGGGCGACCTACTGGATAGTACCGATGGTGAACCCGGACGGGGTGGAGATAGTTCAACACGGGGTTTCGCCCGATCACCCCTTCTATTCGCTGCTCATCCGGGCCAACCGCGGCTCCACCAACTTTCGCTTTTGGAAGGCGAACATCCGGGGAGTGGACCTTAACCGTAACTACCCCGCCTACTGGGATCGGGCACGGGCGCAAGGGCCACCCGGGCCGGCCTCCGAGGACTACGCCGGCACGGCCCCCCTCTCCGAACCGGAGTCGGCGGCCATCGCCGCGTTGACCCGCGCCCGCCCCTACCGGTTGGTATGTGCCTACCATGCTGCCGGCCAGGTGATCTATTGGAACTTTCTCAATCTGGCTCCGCCCGAAGCAGCCCGGATCGCCCGGGAGATGGCGGCCCGCTCCGGCTATACGCCGGTCGCGGAAAGCCCGCCGGAAGCGCTGTACGGGGGCTACAAGGACTGGTTCATCCTGGCTTACCGGCGGCCCGGATTTACGGTCGAGGTGGGGCTCGGGCGGCCGCCCCTGCCGGTATCCCAGTTCCCGGATATCTACTATCGCAATATCCCGCTCCTGGCCTACCTGGGGGTAGCCTGAGCCGGGCCCGGGGCCGGTGGCCCGGCAGCTGGTGATGGTGACTGGGCCGATCCGCCGGCCATGGCGGTAGTAAGCTTAGTAAAGCCCGCACCACTCGCATCGAGCGGCTCGTATTCGATATCGACGTAGGGGTAAAGCTTCTTGAAACCGGCGACGAGTTCACGAAAGAGCGGGCCCTCATTAGGCCGGGGAAACTCCATGAAACGGATGGTCACCCGCTCTTCTCCTCCGGCGGCGGCGACCGTCCTCTGATCGTTGGGAACAACGGGGATCAATACCGCCAGGCCAGCGGCGAGCAGTGTCAGCAAAGCCAAGAATAGTCCATGTCGCCTCTTTACCATCTTTTCCTCGCCTCCTTTGCTCTGAAGGATTCGCCGGCGCTCGCGGCGGGAAGCACGAGGCTAACCCGCCTCGCTCGCATGCCCGTATTGCGTTGACGCGATTATAACGACCGGCTATGGTGAACGTAGTAAGCCGGGCGAACGGCTGTTGCCAGGTGACCAACCGTCCAGTCTCGAAATTGCCGCCAGCGCATGGAGGTGTCAAAGGAAATGAAACAAAGCATGTTAGTGTGCGCGGCCGGGCTCTTGTTGTTGCTGCTATGGGCCATGCCATTTCGATGCTTTGCCTCTGAGACTTGGACAGTGCTTGTGGATGACGAATTTGATACCGCTTTAGATCAAGATGTGTGGCGAATCTATAGAAACTCTCGGGGAGGTGAAGTGCTGGTTACCGATGGTCAGCTTCGTATTCTCGACGTTGATCCTGGGTCGAGGCAATTGGGGATAATGTTGAGTCATCCGATTGATTTAACCGGTAAGACCACTGCCATAGAAATAGCCTACGTCGAAGCAGGACACAGCGAGCAGAACCCCGGTTTTTGGAATGATCCTACCGTGGAGAATGCGGATGTGTGGTTCTCGCCGGGTTTTCGGCTCACCGTATATCCAACCGGCTTCGAGACGATTTCCATCGCCGCCGGCGATGCCTGGTTTGACCCGGAGAGCGCCTATGAGATGGTATATCCCGCAACCCTCACCTGGATCATCACCCACCGGAAGGGCGATCTTTTCGACGTAACGGTACTGGTTGATGGGGTAGAAGCCTATAGCGGCGAGCTCCACCTGGCGAGCGTAGATCCGACGTCTGTCTATTTCTATTTCTACATTTCCAATGCCGATGAACACGACCTTGTCACCGCTGTAGAACGCATTACCATCCGGCAGGAACCACGGCGCTAGATTGCACGCGCCTTTCGCCACCGGCCGCCAAGTATCATACGTATTAGTATCAGGAGGAGGAAAGCTTGCAAGTTCAGGAGGGGGAAAGGCCGCATGCTTTGGAAAGCTCAAACGACGCGGATTAAGTGTCTAACCCGGGGCATCGTCGCGCCGCTCGCCGTGATCTCCCTGGCCATGGCGGTCGCCCCGGTCGCCCTGAAGGCCGGCGGCAGCTCGTCCTCACCGCTTCCTTTACCGCCTGCCGCCTCCGACGCCTGGCGACGCATCCAGTCGATCTGGCCCGAGCTCGCAGAGCTTGCGGCCGAAGCCCCGGCCTGGGCCATCGTCGGCGCCGTGGCACCGGGCTGGGAGGAGGATTGGCAGCGTGCCCAAAACCTTCATGACCGCTTGGCCACGAGCCTGGCCGCCGGCGCCGCCTCCACCCAGCCCCCCGGCGAGTCCCTGGCCGATGCCGTCTACCAACTGGAGGCCGAAATCCCCGTCCTCTACACCCGCCTCCTTCCCTCCCGCTCCGTGGAGATCCGCATTCTGCCTGTGGATGCCGGTTCATTCACGCAGTTCGCACTGGCCGGCAATATCGATCTTCTCGTGAGAATGGCCAAGAGCGCCGGGTTCAACGCGATCTTCCTCGAAACGCTGCGGGACGACGGTTACCTCGTCTACCCATCGACCTGGGGGGAAGAAGCCCCTGAACTTGCCGCCACCCGCCGGGATGCTTTCGCCGAACTGATCGAGGAGGCACACAACGAGAGTATTGCCGTCTTCCCGTGGATCAAGCTTCTGTTTGCCACCGCCAACGGAGAGCTCGGTCCTGTCATCAGCAAGCACCCGGACTGGGCAGCCGTTCAACAGAATGGCAAGATACAGACGGTTCCGTATAACTTCGTTTGGTTCAACCCCGCCCACCCGGAAGTACGGGATTTCCTGACGTCGCAAATCAAAGATCTGGCAGAGCGCTATGAGATAGATGGTATACAACTCGATTACGTAAGGTATCCTAACAACTACGGGACCGACCTCGACTATAGCTACGATCCGGTCACCATCGAACAATTCAAGCAGCTTTATGGTTTTGACCCGAAACAACTCCCCCCGATCCCGGCTGAACGGCGAGCGAGCTCCACTTTCCGCCCCGATGACCTGCCGGAGGAATACCAGAGCTGGAATGCCTTCCGGCAGGAGATCATCACGAGCCTGCTTACCCGAGTAGTACGAGAAGCGCGGGCCGTTCGCCCGGGCTTACCCGTTTCCGTCGCACCCTTCGTCGCCACCTGGGGTGGCGGCACGTACCAGCAAGCATTGCTATGGCATCAAAACTGGCCCGTTTGGTTGGAACGACGCCTCCCGAATCTCCTTTCTCCGCTGACCTATACGGATAGAGCGGCCGTCCTCGATCGGGAGTTGTCCCGCGTCGAAGAGCTGGCCCATGGCCGGGCGATCATCGCCCCGAGCCTTTCCGTCTCGGCGGCCAATGACTCCGAGTGGGGCTCGCTCGGCTTGCTTCAGCAGATCCGGGTGGTTCAGCGGCACGGAGCCGCAGGCTACCGGGTGTTCGCCTTCCCCCACCTGCGCGCCGACAACTGGTACTCGCTGCGCACCGGTCCGTTCCGTCGCCCGGCCCTCAATCCCGTTCTCCAGCCGGCCGAAGCGGTGGCAACCCTTCTTGAGGAGTTCACCACGCTCTTGCAGGAGATCGAGAGAGCTCGCGGTGAGATGAGCCAGGCCGCCGCTGAGATGGACGAAACCGACGGCGAGACGGACAAGACCGGCGGTGAACCGGCCTCCGGTGTCGCTAAGCTCCCGCCCGCCAACCGGTGGACTGCCCAATTCCGTTCCCGGCTGGCAGCGCTCCCGCAGGGAGCCCGGGAACCGGCCTCGTACCGGGATTGGCTTGCCCTCGAACGTGCGGTGGCCTCAATGTTGGCCACGGCATCAGACCACACCGTGGCGGCAGCCGAGAGCGTCGCCAGGCAGATCCTGCTCGAGACGATGGCCATCGCCCAAGCTGAGCTCTGGCGTCTGCGCCCAGCAGGTTTGGGCTACCAGGAGAACTGAAGCAAGACGGCCTGACCGCCGGAAAGGAGCTCCCGCCGCCTCACCCGGGTTGCCCTCAACACTCTCGTCGAGCGAGCGTAGCCCCGGTGGGGCTAGGGTAGCAAGTGACCCACCCCTTGAAAGTAATTCAGCATGTCCTTAACGATGTAAACCAGCCGGCGCAATGATATTGACAAAGCCCGGCCTGATCGGTAATATTCTTAAGCGGCAGATTAACATGGTGCAGGAGGCACGCCTTGGCTCGAGTACACCACCTGCTTCTCCGGCTCCTCCGGGAAAGCCGCCCCTATTACCCTTATTACGTTCCCATCGCGCTCGGGCTGATCGCGGCGTCCGTCGCCGATCTCGGGATCACCGACGGGCTGCGACGCCTGGTCGATGCGGCAGCCCGGCGGAGCCTCCCTCTACTCTGGCAGGGTCTCGCCATCGGCGCCGGGGGCTTCACTATCTCGGCGCTGCTTTCCTTCGGCGTCGGTTACCTGCAAGCCTGGGTGGATCAGATCAGCGGCTCGGCACGGCAGCGAGAACTCGTGCGGAGAGTTCACCAGGTGCACTTCGACTACTGCCTGAACCAGCCCTCAGGTGATCTCATCACCCGCCTGCTCAACAACGCATACGGCGCGCAGGCCGGTCTCAATAGCGCCGCCGTCCGCGTGGTTCGCCATACGGCCGAGGCAGCGGCTACCCTTACCTACCTGCTGGTTCTCCAATGGCAGCTCGCCCTGGGTACTTTGGTGACCGCGTCCGCCGCCCCCCTCGTCCTGAACTTGGCGAGCCCCTTCATGCGCCGGCTGTGGGAGGAACGGTTCAAGCAGGAAGGGAAGCTATCGGCGTTCGTTCAAGAGGCGGTGCAAGGAGCGGAGGTTAGCCGGGCCCTTTTGCTCCATCGCTGGATACTGGCTCGCTTTGATGAACTGTACCGGCCGCTCTTGCGGCTCGCCCGGCGCAGTGAGCTCTGGAATCGCGCCGTGGAGTCCTCGGGCCTGGTCCTGCTGCTCGCCGGGCTTTTCTTCGTGCTGGGTTACGGCGGGCTGATGGCCACTCGTGGACTTGTCACCGCCGGCACCGTCGCCGCCTTCCTGGTTAGCTTCGAGCGGCTTTCCTGGCCGATCCAGGGCCTGCTGCGCATCTGGCCGGACCTGCAGCAGTCGCTGGCTGCAGCCGCGCGGGTGTACGAGCTGGTAGATGAACCGCCCGCACCGGGAATGGATGACCGTTCCACACCGGCAGTGGCGGTGGTGGCCCCGGTTGCAGCCTCAGAATCTGGGTCCTTGGGAGCGACCCGGATCGAGCGCATCGAGTTCGACCACGTAACGTTCACATATCCGGGACGGAAAGAGCCCGTGCTACACGATATCACGTTTACTATCCCCGGCGGTCGCTTCACCGCCATCGTGGGCGAAACCGGAAGCGGGAAGACGACCATCATCCGGCTTTTGCTGCGCCTCTTTGATCCCGATTCCGGTTCAATCAAGGTTGCTTTTGGTCAGGGCGGAAGCACACGGGTAGCCGACCTGCGGGACTTGCCCCTTGCCGCCTGGCGCCGGCTCATCGGTTATGTGCCTCAAGAGCCGGTGCTCTTCTCCGGCACGCTCGAGGAGAACATTCGACTTGGCGATTGGCGCGGCCGGACGGGAACGACAGAGACAGATATCGAGGCCGCGGCCGCGACGCTGGCGAGGACGACGACGCCCGGGCCGGCGGGAGCGGTGCATTCAGGAAGCCTGGTCGCCGAAAGGGAGGACCGCCTGCCGGCTGCCATATCCCTCGCCCACCTCGAAGAGCTGATCGCCAGGCTCCCCGAGGGACTAGAGACTCCCGTGGGTGAGAAGGGAGCTCGCCTTTCGGGAGGAGAACGGCAGCGAGTAGCCATTGCCAGAGCCGCGTATCGTGACCCCGCCCTCCTCCTGCTGGATGAGGCCACCTCTTCCCTGGACAACGTTAATGAGCGGCTGGTCCAGCAGGCTCTCTTCGGCCTGAGCCGGGGACGGACGACCGTGGCGGTCGCCCACCGGCTCTCCACCGTGGTAGGAGCGGATCAAATCCTGGTCATAGATGGTGGCCGTCTAGCCGAGCAGGGAAAGCATTCGGAGTTGCTTGCCGCAAAAGGGCGTTACTACGAGTTGTTTACCGCCGGCCAGGTGATGGGTTCGGAGGTGGCCGGCTTGGTACAAGGAGTCTGAGGAGCAGGTCTACCCCGAGGAGCTCGAAGAGAATGAGTGACCACGCTAACCCTGCCACCCCCATCCCAACCACCAGGCCGGCGTCTCTCCCATCCTCAGACCGGCCCATGGCGCTTTTCAAGGAGATCTTCCGCCGGGTGCTGCCGTTCTGGCCGTACTGGGCGGTGGGCACGTTCTGCACTCTGGCCATAAGCTGGTTTACGGTGGGCATTGCCGCCATGCAGAAGGACGTACTGGACCTCGCCGCCGCCGGGCGTCTCGGGGAGCTATATCGAATCCTGGTTGTCTGGGGCATCGGTCTTGGGGCGGCTTTCGTAGTGGGTCAAGCGGGCTGGTTTATGGTGAACTACGCTTCGGTCCTGAGCACGTTTGCTTTCCGGCGTGAGATGCTCTCGCACGTCAACCTCCTGCCGCTTGGGGCGGTGGAGGAACGTTCGAGCGGCGATCTGGTCTCGCGAGTGCATTCCGATACGGCCAGGGCCGTCGGCAGCCTTGCCGGGAATGTGGCGGCAGCCGCGGAAACGGTACTGACGGCGGTGATGGCTTTCGTATACCTTGCCCGCATCCATCTTCCCTTGAGCATCGTAGTGACTTTGACCGGCCCCCTTTTCTTCCTGGTGGGCCGGCTCTTCGATCGCCGGATCCGGGCTCAGAGCGAGGCACTGCAGAAAAACGATGCTGCCCTCCGTTCCTTCCTGCAGGAAGATCTGCAGGGAATGGAAACAGTGCGGGCCTACGGCCTGGAGGATTGGGCCCTGCAACGCTTCGTTGAACTGCGTGAAGAGAACAAACGCCTCAGCTTACAGCTGGCTATCACCAACCACCTCCTCCGACAGGTGAACAATGTCACTTATGTGTTGTTCAGCATACTCGTCTCGGCGGTGGTCGCGCTCGCGGCCATCGCCGGCAGTCTTACCGCCGGGTCGCTCCTAGCCTTCTTGATCCTGATCAACCGGGTTACCGGGCCATTCGCCCAGGCTTCGAACATTTGGGGGAACGTGCAGGAGTCGCTGGGTGCCGCTCGCCGGATCTTCGAAATTCGCAGCCTTCCGGTGGAGCTCGACCCGGCCACCTTGGCCTCGCCATCGCCTCCACCTCCGCCATCCGCATCACCGGCGTCATCGCCGCTACCGCCGGCATCACCGGCCTCACCGGCCTTACCGCCTTCACCGCCGCCGGCGCGGCCACGGTCGTCTTCCGAGACTCCCGCTCTCGAGTTCAGTAACGTTACCTTTGGTTATCCGGGCCGTCCCCCTCTTTTCGAGAACCTCTCCTTCATCGTACGGCCGGGCGAGGTGGTAGGGCTGGTGGGTGCGAGCGGAACGGGAAAAACCACCGTGGCTCGGCTGGCCCTGGGGCTGTACGTTCCGACCCCCGGCCGGGGGTCGGTGCGGGTCTTCGGCCACGACACCCGTTGGGAGCTCGCCCGAGCCCGTTCGCTGGCCGCCTACGTCCCCCAGCGCACCTTCCTTTTCAGCGGGACGGTAGCGGAGAACGTTATCGCTGCCGCCCCGGCGTCGGCCGTCGCCCTTGCCGGGCTCGACCTGCTGGCCGCCGAGTTGCCCCAGGGGATAGATACGCAAGTCGGAGAACAGGGAATGCAGATCTCGGGCGGACAACGGCAACGGGTTGCTCTGGCGCGAGCTCTGATTCGCCAACCCCGTCTCTTGGTTCTGGATGAGGCGACCAGCAGCCTGGACAACGAGACTGAGGCCGTCATCCAGCGCCTCATCAATGCGTACCGGGAAAGAACCGGGGCCGCCGTGCTGGTGATCGCGCACCGCCTTACCACTGTGGTGAACGCCGACCGGATTCTCGTCCTGGACGGCGGCCGCATCGTCGAAGAGGGAACTCATGCCGAGCTGCTGGCACGAGGCGGCGTCTATGCGCGTCAATGGCACACTCTCTCCGACCGCCCCCAAACTTCACCAACTCCATAAGCCTCACCGGCGGGGCACGGACGGCTGAAGAGTAGGCACCGGCGCGGTGCTTACTTGAGCCCGCATTCTCTACGACATCGTGCCGGCCAGGCTTCGTCGAAGCCTCTTTGGAACATAGTCTCCGCGGATTCACAGAAGGAGATCGGTCCTCCGTGGCGAATCATTGTCTGGGAGCGCTCTCACGCCCCTCACCCTAACCCACGGAGGTGCACGGGATCATGAGAAGGTGCGTCGGAAGGAAAGTCTGCGCTGCCCGTTCGTTCGGCTCGGGTCTCGGATTGGGCCTCCCGGCAATGCTCGTAACCTTGTGCGTGGCTGTCGCTACCATCGTCGGTGCCGGCGGTATCGTGGCCGCTGCTGCCGCCGCAGCTACCGCTGGCAGTGCTGCTAGCTCCGGGACTGCTTCCGGGCAGATCGTCATCCGCATGTATTCCGGCATGGATAAGACCCACACCATCTTCGAGCAGTACCTGCGGATGTATGAAAAGCTCCACCCCAACGTGAAAGTGGAGAACCTCGGGTATGAATGGGACGTCAACAAATTGACCACGCTCTTCGTGGCCGGTAACGCGCCGGACATCATCCAGCACGGCACCGGTTATATCCTGGACCTCTACCGCGAGGGGTTCATCGCCCCCGTACCGGCTGCTTTCGCTGCCCGGCTAACTGAGGCATGGTACCCTGTTTTCAACCTTGCCCTTACCTACGAGGGCAGGCTGATCGGGGTGCCGGCGGAGAACACGGTCAGCGGCCTTTGGTATAACAACGACGTGCTGGCTGAAGCCGGCATAGCTTCACTGCCCCGCAACTTCGACGAGCTCGAGAAGGTTGGGGCCAAGCTTGCCAAATTCGCCGCCGACGGGAGGCTCCAGCGGGCGGCGCTGGTAGAGCAGGGCGAGTGGTGGAGCTTCAACCACTTTGGCTGGGTCACGTTCAAGGCGCTGGGAGGCAGAATCTTCGACCAGCAGGGCAAGCTGGTGCTGGACGGTCAGCCGCTGCGGGACCTGCTCGCGATCGTGCCGCGCTGGATCGGTCCCCAGGGTTTCATGAGACAGGGTTGGAACGACCAGCTGGTCCGCTTCTTCAAAGGCGAGATCGGGATGGGCTTCGGCTATCTCTGGTGGGCCCGCCAGATCCAGAATAACTACAAAGGTGACTACCTCAAGGCTTTCGGGGTAGGTGTTTTCCCGCAGGGGCCGGGAGGAGAGTATGGTGCTCTCCACTATGCCCACGCGTACGCCGTCAACAAGTTCAGCAAGCATCAGGATGAGGCATGGAAGCTGCTGGAATGGCTCGTCCTGCAGCCGGTGGAGGGCATCACCCCGCTCGGGCACTCCCTTGCCCCCAATTCGCTGCCCGTGATCCGGGCCGACTTTAACACCTCTGTTTACGACGTGTACCGGCCGTGGATGGCGGGGTTCATCAGCAACCTGCAGTATGCCTGGACGGGCTCGCAGTTCCGGATCTACGGGCTTGATGCCGACAACGTCGATTTCGCCAACGCCATCTGGCAGGTGCGGGATGGAAAGGTCAGCCCGGCGCAGGCGATAGCAGACCTGGTTCAGAAGGTGCAGAACAAGATAAACGAGTTCCAAGCGGCTAAGAAGAAGTAGCCTAACGTAACCGAGCAAGCTTCGGGCGGCCTCTGCTTCGGTACGGCGGTGCGGTTGGCATCTCACCGTTGGCGTCCGTATCGGGCCGGGCAGGGGCCGCCCATCACGGCGAATTAGGAGGCCATCGACATGGACGTATGGGACACGTGTGCATTGGTCCTGACGCTGGTTGCAGCCATGCTCCTGACAATGACGGTGACAGGAACGGTGGCGATAAGCACAAGCGGCCGGGCTTGGGCGGCCGCCCCCCGCTCCGACCGAGAACCGCCGGTAGAAGGTCAGCCTGACGATTTGGCCAGCGACGGGTGGAGGCTGGTGTGGAGCGATGAGTTTAACGGGCCGGAGATCGACCGGTCCGTGTGGACGTTCATGACGGGGAACGGTCACGCCTACGGGAATCCCGGCTGGGGGAACGCTGAACTGCAATGCTACACCGACCGCCCCGCCAACGCCTACATCGCCGATGGCAAGCTAGTGATAAAGGCGCTACGCGAGACCTGCTCCGACCGGTACGGCACTTACTCTTACACTTCAGCCCGGTTGACCACGAAGGGCCGGGTTAGCGTCAAGTACGGCCGGATCGAGGTAAGAGCAAAACTCCCTGAGGGAAAGGGCATCTGGCCGGCCATCTGGATGCTGGGCGACGACATCGACACCAAAGGCTGGCCCGCCTGCGGCGAGATCGACATCATGGAACTCGTCGGCCACAAACCCGGCACGGTGTATGGCACGCTCCACGGCCCGCTCTCGGGCGGTACGGGCATCGGCGGCTCATACACCCTGCCCGGCGGGCGGAAGTTCTCAGAAGATTTCCATGTTTTTGCCCTCGAGTGGACGGAACGCGAACTGCGTTGGTACGTGGACGGTGAACTCTATCATGTTGTTAGCAAGGATCGGATGCCGCGCAGTTACGCTGAACGGGAGTGGGTCTACGACCATCCATTCTACTTCATTCTGAACGTAGCGGTGGGCGGCCGCTGGCCCGGCTACCCGGACGAAACTACCACTTTCCCGCAAACGATGGAGATCGACTACCTCCGGGTCTACCAGCCCGCATCCCCCAGCCTGTGAGTCTCTCCGACGGGGCGACGTCACGGTTGGTAGCGGGCCACCGCCACCCTTACCGGACCGGATGGCGCCGGGCTCGGTCAGCCCGGCGCCATCCCCGGCTTCCTGGCCTATTTTGAAGCCGAGTTCGCCGTTCAGCCCTGGCTCCCGGTCTCTGTCATTGCGGGTGTCTCCCGAGCGGCGAGTGCAACAGGCACCAGAGATGTTGCCGGCCGCTAGCGCGGCGTCTCCGCCGCCACGGTGAACGATCCGGTCAGCCGAATATCGCGTGACGAGCTCCCGATCAGGATGTTGAATTGACCTGGCTCGACGACCCACTGGCGCTGCTCGACATCGTAGAAAGCCAGAGCGCTCGGGTCGAGGTCAAATGTGACCGTCCTGGTTTCCCCCGGGTTCAAGAACACCTTGGCGAAGCCCTTGAGCTCCTTGACCGGGCGCTCGACGGAAGCCTCGGGGTCCTGCACGTAAAGCTGCGCCACTTCCGCACCTGCCATCTTGCCGGTGTTGGTCACGTTGAAGGAGATGGTGACATGCCCGTCCGGGGAGATCCGGACCGGCGTTATCTGAAGACGGTTGAATTCGAACGTGGTGTAGGAGAGTCCGTAACCGAACGGGAATCGCGGCTCTATGTTTTCGCGGTCGAAGTGGCGGTAGCCGACGAAGATCCCTTCATTGTACTTTACGTGGCCGGCAACACCGGGGTAGTACTCCTCGTTCGCAGCCATCGGGTAGTCTTCCCAGCGTTTTGGGAAGGTGACCGGCAACTTGCCAGACGGATTGACCTTACCGAGAAGTACGTCAGCGACCGCGTTGCCTACCTCTTGACCCCCGTACCAGACCTCCAACAGGGCCGGCACGTGGTCAACCCAGGACTCGATGAAGACGGGGCCCCCGGTGTTGAGGACGACCACGGTGTTCGGATTGGCTGCGGCGACGGCCCGGATCAGCTCGTTCTGACGGCCGGGCAACTCGTTGGTCTCACGGTCAGCCCCCTCACTCCGCCAATCGCTGGCGAAGATAATGGCCACGTCGGCCTGCTTGGCCAGCTCAACCGCCTCAACGATATCGGGGTCCATTTCGTCTTGCGCGAGAGGTGTCTTCCAGCCGAGCTGGATTACGGCATCGCCCTGGTTTTCGTAGTATTCCAGGCGGATCGTGTAGCTCTTGCCACCCTCAAGCTGGATCTTAGCGACGCTGGTAGTTGCAGCATGATCGCTCCAGTTATTTATGACCAGCTTACCATCCACCCAGAGTCTTGCACCGTCGTCACTTGTCGTTCCGAACTCATACTCACCAGTCACGGGGGCGATCACTTTCCCCGTCCAGCGTACGGAAAAATTGTCGCTGCCAATACCTTGGCCCGGCCCTCCAGCGCCCCAGTCGAAATTGACCTCACGGTCGATGCGGGTAAGCGCAGGTCGGCCCTGCAGACGCCGGTTCGGGAAGTACTCGGCCTTCAGCCCTTGTTTACCCTCTTCCCCTTCCGGTATCAGGTAAGCTGCGTCGATGGGGGTAAGGGGAGACCTGCCGAGCCCAGGTCCTTCCGCATACCGAACAACAGGGATATGGGAGGCAAGGGCATCCAAAGGACTGACCGTATAGAAGGGGTCGACACGGGAGCTACCGCCCCCACCCGCCAAAGGAATGGCCGCGTGCGGTCCAATCAGGGCCACTCGCTTAACTTTCCCGGGGTCTAGAGGAAGGAGTCCGCCGTCATTCTTCAGCAGGACAATCCCTTCCCTTTCCACCTGCAAAGCGTCCCGGCCGTGAGCCCGCATATCGATCTCCCTTGGTTCACGAGGGGTGTTAAAGAGACCGATAGCGAACATGGCTCGCAGTACACGGCCCGCCATCTCGTCGATCTGCTCCTCGCTCACTGCACCGTCCCGGACGGCTTCCACCAGGTTGAAGCCGAAGTAAGCGCTGCCGGGCATCTCAACATCCAGCCCGTTCCGGGCAGCCTCCACGGTGCTGTGGGTCGCGCCCCAGTCAGAGACGACGAACCCCTTAAAGCCCCATTCGTCTTTGAGGATCTCCTTCTGGAGATGCGCGTGCTCGGTGCAGTAGACGCCATTCACGCGATTGTAGGCCGACATTACCGACCAGACACCGGCCTCCTGAACGGCGGCCTGGAAGGCAGGCAGGTAAATCTCTCTCAAAGTCCGTTCATCCACGTCGGCACTGATGTCGAAGCGCTGGTACTCCTGGTTATTAGCGGCATAGTGCTTGACGGTCGCTATAACACCCTGGCTTTGTACGCCCCGAATATAGGCGACGGCCATGCGGCTTACGAGATATGGATCTTCTCCAAACCCCTCAAAGTTCCGACCACCTTGAGGAATCCGCAGGATATTGACCATCGGTCCGAGAAGCTGGGCACGGCCTTTGGCCTTGACTTCATCGCCAATGTCTTCTCCCACCTTGTGAATCAAGTCGGGGTTCCAGGTCGCAGCCATGGCGATGGAGGCGGGAAAGGCTGTGGCCTTGCCGCGGCGGACGCCAACAGGGCCGTCCTCCATGGTCAGGGCGGGAATGCCGAGCCGCTCATTGCCGGCAATATACCCTGTCGCACCTTGCCCGGTAACCCCGTGCAAGAGATCCACTTTCTCCTCAAGGGTCATCCGGCTCAGTAGGTCAGCCACACGGGCTTCAATGGGGGCGGAGGGATCCTTGTAAACGGGTTCATATGAACTGGCGACGGCTATCGTATCAAGGAGTACTCCCAGAGCAAGAAACGTACAGGTGACGAATACGCCCGACAAGCTCCGAGTACGAGCCATCAAAGAGACCTCCTTACGTTTGGGGGCGGCCGCATACCGCTCGGTCTGGCAGGGCTGCGGAGTTGCCGGGAGCCTTCCGCAGCGCCTGACTCCACTTGATGGGAGGGCGTCATTCCCACTGCCCCGGGACATCATCCGGGGTGAGGATTTCGGCCGTACCGTCAGTGTTCCTTACCCAGACCGCGAAGTTGGTCTCGGCAGTAAAGCGTTGCGGCCGGTCTTCATCCGGCCCGCCTTGCGGAGTGAGGGTCACATCGATCCCGCCAAAGCCGGCCAAGGCCGCTCCCAACCATTGCCCTTGCTTCAGGTGGAGTATGGAGACCC
This sequence comes from Bacillota bacterium, assembly GCA_012839805.1. Lineage (GTDB taxonomy): Bacteria > Bacillota > Limnochordia > Limnochordales > DUMU01 > DUMU01. Next base: position 88,328 of record DUMU01000048.1, read on the forward strand.
GCCCCGGCGAAAGGATGGTCTTCAACTCCCAGCCCCGTCCCTGCTCGTCCGGGAAATTGACTGCGAGGCGCTGCGGTCGGCCCGAGCGGTTGACGAGGAAGAGGAATGTGCCGCCCTCACCGGTTCGGCGGAATACAATCACCTCCTCCCCGAGCCTGCCGGCCGGCAGGGGGGTCTTGGAAGACAGGTCGGTCACCCGGATAGCCGGAATTACTCCTGCCTGCTCCAACCAACGAGCGAGCCCGACCCCGTCGCCACCCTGCTGCGGCACCTGATTGGCCAGGCCCAGATCGGCGGGGGCCACGGCGGTACCGAGGACCTCAGCCAGCAACTCGAAAGGTTGGAAATCCTCATCAAACTCCGGCATCTGCCCGATCAGGAGCAGCCGCCCCCCGGTGCGCGCAAATCCGGCCAGTGCCTCCTGTTCGTGACGACCCAGATAATCCCAGGACCAGAAGATAACCGCCTGATACCGTGACAGATCCGCTGCCGAGGCCCGCGTCAGATCGACCAGCTCGAATTCCACCCCGTTCTTGAGTAGGGCCCCCATGAGCAACTGCGTCGATGCCCAGGCATCCGCCACCGGCGGCTGGCCTTCCGGCAACGTCTCCATCTCCCGCCCCACGAGGCGCGCGACCGTATGGGCCGGCAGCTTACCCCACTCCCGGTAGACTCGTTCCTCGTTATAGTGAGCATAGTAGGCGATGGCTACCGAGGCCGGCATCCGTGTCTGCACCAGATCCGCTCCGCTGCGCTCCAGGAAAAGCGAGAGCCGCCTGAGCGATTCATAGGCCGCCGACCCCGTCTCTCCCTGTGCCCCAATCGGCGCGGAACCGGGATACGGAAGCGGGCTGTTGCTGTATGGCTCACCGCCAACCAGCGGATTGTACGATCCATTGACCACCGGGTAGATGTTGACCCCGTTGAGCACCGTCGTGACATAGCGGGTGAGAAAGTCGAACTCCCCCTCGCTTCCCCATCCCCAGTTGATTTCGGGGGCATAAAGCGGCGAATTGGGGGCGCGGGCTGCTAGCAGTTGGGCTCGGAAGAGGCCCCGCACGAAGTCGGCATATGAACGGAGCGGATGTTGGGGCAGCCAGTAATTCACACCCACCCACATGATGGAGTCCATAGCAGCATAGTCCGTAGGCGCTTCATCTTCCAGCATGAGGAAGTTCTGATAGAAGGGAACGTGAATCCCCGCCCGGTGCAGGAGTTCCCCGTACACCCGCAATGTCTCCGCCCCATACCAGTTCTTGAATTGCACCCAATCGCGGAAAGGCAGCCACCGAGCAAGTCTATCCGTAGAGGGGGTAGTGCCCACTGCGACCGCTCGTTCCCGTCCCGGCGGTAACACCTGTTCCCAGCTGGTGTAGTCGCGGTCGTGCAAGGCGTTGTACCGGGCGAGCGTCCGGTAACGCTCCCTGAGCCAGTGGCGGTAAAGCTCGATTTCGGCCGGGTTGTAGCCCCAGGAGTACGGGTCGGCCAGCTCGCTTGTGCTGTAGGGGATCTCGTTCTCCACCTGAACGGCCAGAAGTGGCCCGGCCGGCGCCTGCCAGCCCCGCAATACCTCGGCCACCCTTTCGAACCAGTCGGCTACGGCCGCCACGTAAGCAGGGTGTAGATAGGCCGGCAACGGCTTTCCGTCCTGCCGGAAGCCGACCTGACGCCCGGCGGCGTCGAGCGTTACCGTCTCCGGGTGTTGGCTCGTGAACCAATCCGGGATTCCGCCGTGCTTTACCTCAGCACAGATGAAAGGCCCCGGTTTGGCAATGGCATACATCCCCCGCTCGCGGATGAGTTGAAGCAGATACACAAGATTGCGGTTGGGATCGGTCTGCCCGGTAAAATCCGCCTGCCCGGGGGCTGGCATGTGCCAGTTCCACGGAACGTAGAACGTAACGATCTTCACGCCCGCGGCTTTAACCTTGTCCAGGCGATCGGGCCACTCGGAGGCTGGAATACGGTAGTAGGGAAACTCCCCGGACAGCAAAAAGACGGGTTCTCCGTTCAAGAGGAAGTACCTGTCCGCTGCCTTCAAGGAGTGGCCGGTATGTGTTTCTAACGCCCCGCGCACTGCATCGCTACTCCTTTCCGCCGCATAACCCTGGAACATCGGACCTGTGGCCGGAGGAAACCACTGGAATAGCAGCGCCAAAACCAGCGCCGTTCCGGACGGCGCCCACCGGCTTATTCGAGACAATGGGCCCGGCGACGTCACGCAAGCCGCCCCCTTCGCCCCGAGCTGAAAAAGCGGGCGGAGGAGAGACGCGCGGCTCATCTTTTACAGAAGCAGGCGCTCTTCTCCGCCCCGGATTCTTCTCATCACTTAAGGCCCATGATCTGCTTTACCTGCGGCATGATCGCGGCGAGGGCCTCGTCCACGCCTATCCTGCCGTTGAACATCTCCCAGAAGGGTCCCCACGTAGCGTCCATCACTTTACCGAACTCCGGAAAGACCGGTTCGAGGTAACCGTGTTGCACGGCCTCGACGAAGATCATGTTGTGTTCGGGCGGGGTGGAATTGATGAACTCCTTGGAGGTGGCAGCCGAAATGCGCGAAGGTAGCACCTGGCCGCGAGCCGCCAGCTTGAGCTGCGCCTGCGGGCTGGCGAGCCACTTGAGGAGTCGCCAGGCCGCCTGCTTTTTGGTGGAGCCGGCAGAGATCACGTAAACGCCGGTGAAGAGGGCCGTGCCCTGCCGCACCTTGTAGGGCATCACTACCGCATCGAAGTTGAACTTTTCAGTCTTCCGAAGTCCCGGCACTACCCAGCGCCCCGAAGGATACATCGCCGCCTGTCCCTGTACGAAGAGCCCCCAGTGACCACCGAGAGCGTTAGCCTGGTCCGGGCTGGGCACGACCTTGTGAACGTGGATGAGGTCGCAGAAGAACTTCAAACCCTCCCGGGCCTGGGGCGAATCGAAGCGCGGTTCCTTGTAGTCGGGAGAAAAGATCTCACCACCGTTGGTCAGGATCCAGGGGAACCATAGGCCCCACCACCAGTCCGTGCTCATGCCATACCGAGGTGTCGGAGCGTTCGGTGCACTCAACTTACGGGAAACCGAGAGGAAATTGTCCCAGGTCCATGCCTTCCGGTCATGGTAGTCGTTGGGAGACAGCAGACCAGCGTTGGAGAAACTATCAACGTTATAGTAGAGCACGAGCGGGGAAACGTCGCGCGGGATTCCGTAAAGCCCTCCCTGCCAACGGAAGGGGTTGACAATGCTTGGGAAGAAGTCGGCGAGCTTGAAGTCAGGGTCCTTTTCGATGAACGGTGTGAGATCCGCCAGCGCACCATCCCGTATCAATTGTGCGGAGTTCGTGCCTCCGTACCAGAAGATGTCAGGCGCAGTGCCGGTGGCGATCATGGATATGATCTTTTCGAAGTAATTGCCGGTAAGCTCCAGGAACTCGACCTTCACATCTTTGTTCGCTGCCTGGAAGTCTTCGATTAAGGCCCGGTAATTGGCCACCTCTTCCACGTCACCGGTCATCATGCTAAAACTGATCTTGGTTACGGCAGCACCGCTGCTTGTTGTACTCGCCGCCAGGGTGGGAGCACCTGAAAGCAATTGCCCCACCAGTAAAAAGAGCGACAGCGTCGAGACCAGGTTTATCGTCTTTCTCATGATTTACACTCCTTTCCGGTATGGAATTGCGCAGCGTCCAAGCCAATGAGCCGACCTGACCACGTCTAAATCCCTGCGGACAAACTACCAAGGTGTGAGACGCCTCTTCCTTCTTCCTACCCTCCGTTCCCCCCGACACACCTCCTCTCCTGAACGAAGCTCCGTATAGGTAACCCTCTGCCACACACCGGGCGCGAAGAAAGCAATGCGGGCTCTCGGCGGTGACACGATGGTGGCCAAGGTTCCGGCGACAACGCGATGGAGACCGCCGTCGTGGGAACGCTCCCAAATGATAATTCGCCGCGGTCACCCAGTTTCCTTCTGCGAATCTCTCATTGGCCAAGATCCACCCGCACCCGCAAGTCGGCCGGGCAAGTGAGCCGTGGCGCGGGGACAATGGGGCCCGCGTCCTCGCCCGGTCAACCCGTTGGCGAGACCCGCAAGCAGGCCCTGGCAACACCGCCTTCGCTTCACATGCTAGAATCAGCGTGAAGAGAGGAGGGACTTGCTTTTGGAAGAAGGCTTCCGGCTGGAAGAAGCCATCCGAACCTTTTTTGCGGACAAGGATGTGGAGCTCGTATACCTCTTCGGATCGCGTGCCGCGGGGAGGAATACTGAAGATAGCGACGTTGATGTGGCGGTCCTCCTGCAGTATCCACCGCACCGGGCCAGTTCTCTTTCGGAAGCAGAAGCCCGCCTGCAACTCCGCCTCGATTGGAGCGGGGAGCTCGGCCGCATTCTCGGGCTCCCGGTCGATCTCATCCTGCTCGACGATGCACCTCCACTTTTGGCAATGGAGGTAATCGACGGGGGCCGGGTGCTCTGGGAGCGCCCGGGTACACCCAGGATTTCATATGAAGTGCAGGTGGCAAGCTGCTACATGGATACCGCACCTCTCCGTCACTTCTTCAACAAAGCCTATATCCCCAGCTCTCAGCCGGAAGCGGATATTCTCGCAGGGGGGAATTGTTCATGACCGAAGACGTGGTACGGGATCGGCTGGCCCACATCGGCTACTGCCTACATCTTCTCGACCGGATTAGGACCATGTCTTTCGAAGAGTGGCACTCCGATCCCTGGGTGTATGCCGGCAGCCTCCGTTATCTCCAGGAGGCCATAGAAGCTGCCCTTGACGTAGCGCAGTACCTGGATCGCGCTCATGGCTGGGGGCGTCCGAAAGAGTACGGAGAGGCCATGCGCATTTGTACCGAGCATCTAAGAATGGATGAAGCCACTCGCACCCGCCTTGTATCCATGGCCAGGTTTAGGAATATCCTGGTTCACGAATATGCCGATCTGGACGACCGGCTGGTCTTCAGCCTTCTGACCCATCGCCTGGACGATCTGTCCGTGTTTTCTCAGGCCGTGGATCGCTTTCTGTCTGCCGATCGGCAGTCAAGAGCCGGTGACGACGTACGAAGCGAGTAACCACGGCCGGCCGCCCGAGAAGAAGGTGGCCGGCCGGTGACAGCGCCTACTTCCCCAAGACGACCTCCACCGTGTGAATTGCCTCCTTGCCGCCACCCGTGCCGGCAGGCCCGCTTTTGCTTGTGCCCGTGCCCTCCACTTCACGGACCGCGATGACCACGCCGTCGTTTTCACCCTCAGCCATACTCTCACCCGCACTCCTGCCGGCGCTGCCCGCACCCGGGCCTTCTCCGGCCCGGTCAACCACCAGCCGGCCGTTCACCCAGACCTGCTTCACGCCGCGGGACACATGGTCGGGGTTTCGCACCCGGATTACATACGTTGCGCCCCGGAACTGCCGGCGCACCGTGAACCCGTCCCACTCCGCCGGCACACAAGGATCGATTCTCAGCCCTTCGTACTCCGGCCTGATCCCCAGGAGCCATTCGGTGCTCACCCGGAAGAGCCAGGCCGCGGAGCCCGTGTACCAGGTCCAGCCGCCCTCGCCAAAGGTGGGAGCATCCGGCCCGGCTACGTGCCCCGGCGTCACGTATGGCTCGACCTTGTAGAGGTCGGGCTGGAGACCCCGGTAGACCGGGCAAAACGAACGGTAAAGCTGCCAGGCCCATTCGTCCTCGTGAGCTCGCACCGCCGCCCAGACCGCCCACGTCGCGGCATGGGTATACATTCCGCCATTCTCCCGTACGCCCGGCGCGTACCGGCTCAGATACCCGATACTCTCGTCCGGTTGGTGGTAAGCCGGCCACAGCAGGAGCGGCCCGTACTCACGGGCCAGGTACTCCTTGACGGCTCCTAGAGCCGCCGCGCGACGTTCACCCTCGGCGGTGTCGTTGATGATGGCCCAGGTTTGGGCGTTCAAAAAGATTCGCGCCTCCTCGTTGGCAGCACTGCCCACCAGCGCCCCCTCATCCGTCGTCGCCCGCCAATACCACCGGCCGTCCCAGCCATAGCGGTTAACTGCTGCTTTGAGCGCCCTGGCCTCCTGCTCGTACCGTTCCTTGGTCTGCAAGTCACCCACGCGCCGGGCCACCTCGGCAAACTCCCGGAGCACGCCGTAGAGGAAATGCGCCAACCAGATGCTCTCGCCCCTGCCCTCTGCCCCCACCGCGTTCATGCCGTCGTTCCAATCGCCGTCCCCGATGAGCGGAAGTCCCCTCGGGCTGAGGCGGGCGAGCGAGTAGTCTATGGCCGCCCGGCAGTGTTGATATAGCGAACTGCCCTCCTGCCGGGGGGCGCTGCTACCAGCATCCTGGCAGTCGTCCAGGTAAGGAATCGTCTCCGATAGAAACGCCCAGTCGCCGGTCTCTTTCAGGTAGTTCACCACCACAAACGGCAGCCAGAGGCGATTATCGGAGATCCGGTTGGCAAGCCCTGCCTCGGAAATCGGATGCCACCAGTGGAGCACGTTCCCCGCCCGGAACTGGTGGGCGGCGTGCAGGCGGATCTGCGCCTTGGTCAACTCAGGAGCGATCGGCAGGAAGACCTGGCTGTCCTGAAGCTGATCCCGGAAGCCGTACGCCCCGCCGGTCTGGTAATAGGCCGTACGGCCCCAGAGCCGCCCGGAGATGGCCTGGTACTTGAGCCAGGTGTTGGTAAGCAGGTTGAAGGCGGGGTCGGGCGTCTCGACCACCATCGTGTCCAGTAGAGAGCGCCAAAAGTCTCGGGTCCTGGCCAACGACCGCTCGGCCTCCGCCACTGACTTGTACTTATGGATCAGGCCGTCGGCCTCCGGCCTCTTTCCTCGCTCTATCGCCCCGAGGACGAAAACCAGGGTGCACGTCTCGCCCGGGCGCAATTCCACCCGGTGGTGGAGGCTTGCCACCGCGTCGCCCCAGCGGCCCACCTTTCCTGATAGCCTTCCCTCCCGCACCGCCTTCGGTGCTACCAGACTCCCATACCTTCCCAAAAACGCCTCTTTATCGGCTTCGTAGCCGGCCGGAAGTTCACTTGTGCTGTGGAACGCCAAGTACTCCCAATCACGATTCCAGTGTTGTCCCTTGCGGTTGGGTAGCTCCCAGAGATGCTTCGTCGCCCACAGAGTGCCGCTTTCCGCCTCATACCAGGTCTCGATGAACGTCTTGTGGAATTCCCGGTGCCAATCCGGTGCAGCACCAAGGAGCCATTCAAAATAGGAGAAGAGGGAAAGGCGGCGTGCCTCTACACCTGCCCCTTCGTTCGTCAGGCGAACCAGCCAGATCTCGAGCGGCTCGCCGGGAGGCACGAAAACCACCAGTTCACTCTGGATCCCCCGGTAAACACTGGTGAACTGTGTGTATCCGATCCCATGTCGAGCTTCATAACTGGATGGCGTGTAACCGACCGGTTTCCAGGTGACCGACCAGATCTCCCCCGTATCGTCGTCCCGCACGTACAGGTACTTACCCCAGTCATCCCGCACCAGGTCCTGTTCCCAACGGGTGATACGATTCAGCGATGCATGGATCTTCCAGCTGTATCCCCCGCCCGTCTGGGAGATCACCAGCCCGTAGTCACCCGGGCGAGGACAGATCACGTTCACCCACGGGCGAGGTGTGTCCGGGCGCTTGATCACATACTCGTCCCGCTCGTCGTCGAAGTAGCCGTATTCCGTTTCAAAGTAATGCATACTCGCCCCCCACCTTAATCCGGGCGGCTCGGCCGGCCACCCTTGACCGCCGGGCGGCCCTCCACGAGCAAAGGCAGGGGCTGTGTGCCCCTGCCAATACACCTTTTGCGCCGCTGTACCGCACGCTTGAGACCTCAGCCCGGGCCGGCGCTGCCCACGGCTTCCCATCAGAACCCCAGATCTGACCGGTAAGCGGGCGTTACCGCATAGTCAGCCTTCTTGTCCACGAATCCGGCCAGCTCCAGGCTCCGCCGGACGTACTCGTTTTTCATCATGAGCTTCCAGATCAGGCCCGAGCGATAGTTCTCGAGCATGAGCAGGACGACACCCTCGTCGATGCCGATGAACTCCGTCGAGTACCAGTCGAGATCAACGTTGAAGGCACTCACGAAGCCGTAACGCCCCCAAACCAGCGGCCCGTGCTTTTCCAGCATGCCCCGGATGGAGCGCAGGGCGAGGTCCGGCACGAGCGGCAGCGAGGCAACTGAGGCATACGGCGCGATCGTCCCGTCATGATTGCCCGGGCTCGCCCCATAGGCCCGGTACCCTCCCGGTCCGTCGGAAGCGCTGAGGCCCCATATATCCTCGTCGTACGTATGGTACTTATCCTTCAGACGGATCGAAAACGCCCGGTTCCGCTGGGCCGCCAGCACGGCGTTGTTCCAGTAGTTCGCGTAGTAGTCTTCCTTGTCCCGCAGGTCGATCCAGGCGAGCGGGTAAAGGTAGGTGAAGAGAACCTCGTTGGGCTCAAATATGTAGTCCCGGGTCGCCGGCCGTAACATCGCGTCCCAGGCGCTCGCCGGTATCGGATGGGTAGGTGAACCGAGGGCCAGCAAGTATAGCAACAGCCCCTCGTTGAACTGTTCCCACCGGGCCCGGATGAATCCGGCCCTGGGCAGCCACCCCATGGAGGGCGTCTCGCCCCCGGCCATCATCCACTCCCAGTCCACTTGCCGGTAGAGCTGGTCGGCCAGGGTCTCAACCTCTGTCCCTGCGAAGTACTCACCGGCCACCAGCGCTCCGGCAATAAAGAGAGCGGTATCGATCGAGGACAGTTCACTGTCACGAACGCGGCGGCCGCTGCTCATATCCACAAAGTGGTAGAAGAAACCCCGGTAACCTTCTACCCCACCGCCCGCAAAGGTTCGCAGGGTGGTTAATGCCCGCTCGTATCCCTGCTCCCGGGAGATCCAACCCCTCTCGGCGCCCACCACGATCGCGCCGAGTCCGAAGCCGACCGCGGCGATGCTCGACGGCGAATCGGCCGTACTTCTATCCTTGACCAGGCCGTTTTCCGGGTTGACCTCGTTCCAGAAGTAGTCGAATGCCCTCCGGGCAATGACGTCGATCAACTCGCCGTCGGGGAGCTTGGTCAGTTGGGTCACCTCTTCCCTAATCTCGGGGGACACACGCTCGAGGAGCTGCGCCCTGGTCATCACCAGCTCGGGCGGCGCTTTCTCCACCCTGATCCCGTCCAGGTAAAACGGCTCGCTCAGCGGCACTTTGTTGCCTTCCGCATCAAACCCGGCGAAAGCCAGGTATACCACGTACCGGTTGCCCGGCTGAACCTTCCACATGATAGGCGGCAACTCGTAGCGAATCTCGTTCCATCCGGGGTGAACCTTCGTCTCGGAGAAAACACCACCCACCCAGCTCCAACCGGAGGTTACATCTGCCATACCGAGGAAGTACATGGTGGAGTTGAGCCGGTTCTCGGGCGGCAGGTACACATTGAGGTATACGATACCTCCCTCGGCCCAGGCGGCCACCCGCTCCCGCTCCAGGGGTAATGCCACCTTGGTCTCGGCCGAGTTCCCGCTGGGGATTACCTTCATCGAATGCGTACCCTGAATCTTCACCCGGTCACTCAGCTCGAACCGGGCGCCCGTATTGTCGTTGTGGAAAGTGCCGATCTCGGTTTCGGAGTCCATGGTCCAAATCCACCGGAATTGGTCCTCCGCCGTCGCCGCCCCGTTCACGGCAGCTGCGACCAGGCCGAAACTACCCCCGGGGATCGCCAAGCCCAAAAGGACCATGAGGACCAGAAGGACGCGCGCGGGTGTAAGCGATCTGGCTTTCACCGGGCATGCCTCCTATTACTGTGGCTTTCTCTCCGCAGAGAGACTTCCCCCAACTATGTTTCAACACTCACAACTGCTACGGTTGAACTGCCTTCTCCACCCGGATTCCATCCAGATAGAATGGTTCGGTAAGCGGAACCTTGTTATTGTTGGCGTCGAATCCGGCGAAGGCAAAATACAGGATGTAGCGGCCGCCGGCGTCCACCTTTTGCATGGGTTCGGCCAAGGTGAAGCGGACCTCGTTCCAACCGGGCTTTACCTCAGTCTTGGAGAACACTCCTTCTACCCAGGACCAGCCGCTCGTTACGTTGGCCATGCCGAGGAAAAACATTCTCGGGTTCAGCTTGTTCTCGGGGGGCAAATACACATTGAGAACCACGGTGTCGTTCCCAACCCAGGCTGCCAGCTTCTCGCCCTCGAGTGGTATGGCCAGCTTGGTCTCTATGGCACTACCGCTTGGTATTACGGCCACGGAATGCTTACCCTCGATCACGTACTCGCTACTCAGCTTGAACTTGGCACCCGTGTTATCGTTCGTGTAGGTGAAGACCTCACCCATCGTTTCCATGGTCCATAGGTATTGAGGGGTTGGGTCGGCACCAAATGTACCCGCAGCAGAAATGACTACCGCAAAGGCCGTCAGTCCCAGCAGTGTCACGACAAACCTTACACCCCGTCCGATTCCCATCATCCAGGCCCCCTCCTTTTTTGTCAGTCGTCGTCTGGCCTGTCCCGGGCTCCTCTCCGGAAGGATGGCCCGGGCCGGTAAGAGACTGCGCCACGTGTCGCCGGCATCAAGTCGTCCTTAGCAACTGCGTAGCCTTCTGCGCTTCACCGGTTACCGCCTGTTCGAGAGTCTGCTTACCCTCCAGGGTCGCCCGCATGGCGTTTTCGATCCCTGCCAAGACGTCGGCGAGCTTGTTGGCATTGGCCGGGAAAGGCACCGTTTCGCTGGCTGCAGCAAGGAAGATGAGCCAGCGCGGGTCGTCCTTCCAGGGGGCAAAGCCTTTGATCACGGAGATGCGGGCCGGCTGGTGGGAGTTGATGCGGGAGATCTCTGCCATCCTCTCCGGTTCCGTGATGAATTCGATGAATTTCCACGCCGCCTCTGGATGCTTGCTCGTACGCGAGATGGCCCATTTGTTCACGAAGAGCATACCGGATCGGTTAACCTTCTTCGGGGGCAACGCCACTCCCAGGGCCGCCACGTTCGCCGGATCCGCCTGCTGCATCTGCCCGAGCACCCAGGCTCCCGCATAACCCATGGCTGACGTACCGGTTACCACCGACTCGGCGCCTTTCCACGGCGACCCCCATGGCCCTGCAACCTTGTACCGTTGGGAAAGATCCACTACGAACTGCATAGCCTCGATAGCAGCCGGGGAGTCGTAAGCAGCCCTCATGCCATCAGGAGTAACGAAGCGCGCCCCGTTTTGGAGTATGAAGATGCCTACGACGGACCAGTGCGGCCACAAATTGATTGCATCACGCTTGAACTCGCCCTTTTCGTCCCGGATAACCAGCTTCTTGCTGAATTCTACCAGCTCATCCCAGGTGGCAGGCGGGTGGCGAGAATCGAGGCCGGCTAGCTCGAAGAAGTCCTTCCGATAGAATAGGGTTCGCTGGTCCAAACGATAAGGAATGGTGTAAAGTTTGCCGTCGATGGTACCGTCCATCAGCGCCGGCGGCGGATAGTCGGCCAAACCTTCCCATTGGTCGGCCCATTGATTCAGCGGCCGCACCATGCCCGCCCGTACGTAACTGCCGAGAAGCTCCCCGCCCACGGTGAAGACGTCCGGTGCCCTGCCCGAAGCAAATAGCACCGGGACCTTGCTTAGGTAGGTATTCCAGTCAGCGAGCTGGATGTCGACTTTGATTCCGGTAGCTTTCTCAAAAGCAGGTTTAAGGACTTTCTGATACCACTCCGCGGCCTGTGGGTTTTCCGCCTCGGGAGTCATGACGGTTATGGAGGTATCCGCACACGTTCCCACAGAAGTGAAAGCGACCGCGGACAGGCCAACGGCAGTCAACCCAATCAACCAGGACGAGATCCTCATCCGGCGACTCGGTACTGCTCGCATTGCCATCTCGTTTCCCTCCTTTGGCTCATGCGAGTTGAGAACACGTGTGCATCCATCTAAACACCCTCTCTTACCGTGCTGTTGATGTCTCCAGTGTCTCACCCCCCTTCTCACCGCTGGCAACCGTCCTATCCCGCGGTTTTGGCCAGACTGCCTGGCCGTTCTCTCGCCTCGGTGAGTGGCGCCAGCGGTGGCCTGGCTGTTGACTCCCGTACGACTAACTCGGCTTTGAGGAGCACTTCCTGGCTGCCGGAACGACGCCGCCGGTTGAGCCGCTCGATGAGCAGCCGGGCAGCGGCTTCTCCCATCTCCTCGATGGGCTGGTGAACCGTGGTCAGCGCCGGCCGCAGGTAGGCAGCGGATTCGATGTCGTCGTAGCCTACCACCGAGACGTCCTCGGGAACAGCGAGGCCCCTGGCTTGCAAAGCCGCGATCCCTCCCAGGGCCACCCGATCGTTATAGGCGAAGATCGCCGTGGGCCACGAATCAGCAGACAGGGAAAAGAGTTGCCGCACCGCGGTGGCCCCGGCCTCTTCAGTGTAGCCCCCCGGTACGACCAGGGCCGGGTCGAAAGCCACGCCGGCCGACGCCAGGGCATCGCGGTACCCCTGCAGGCGCTCCCGGTTTTCGCGGGATTCTTTCGGCCCGGTTACGAAGGCAATACGCCGGTGCCCCAGGTCCAAGAGGTGCCGGGTTGCCTGCAGGGCCCCGTCCCGGTTGTCAACCCGCACCGAGTCTATGCCCAGACCGAGGATCTGCGGTTCGAGCAGCACTACGGGGGTTTTCTGGCTGATGATTTCGAGCAGAGCTGCCTTGGGCAGGCGTCGAGCCATCAGGATCAGCCCGTCTACCCGCTGCTCCGAGACCTGGGCCAGCGCGTCCAACTCCCGGCGACGCTCGGCATGCGTCAGGTAGAGGGAGAGACCAAACCCCGCCTCGTAGGTGACCCGATCGACCCCATCGACGATGCGGCCGAAAAACATGTCTGCCACCACCGGGATTACCAGACCGATCGCCTGCATCCGGCGGGAGACCAGCCCCCGGGCCGCTACGTTGGGCCGGTAGCCGAGGCGCTCCACCGCCTCCATCACCCGGCTCCGGGTCTCGGGACTGATGCGGGGATCGTTGTGAATGGCCCGGGAGACCGTCGAATGGGCTACCCCCAGCTCCCTGGCTATATCCTTGATCGTCACTGCCATGGCCATCGCCCGCGGCCTCGTCCCCGCCCCGTTGGTTGAACTTCCCTTGCCGGTTCCGCTTCTCCAGCTATGCTCACGTGAGCACAAATCAAGAATAGGTTACCTCGTTTGCTATGACCCGTCAAGCGGTTCTTCGGCCGGAAGTTGTCCGGTGGTCCGAGGCCGGGGCCGGGGGGTGACCCCTTCGTCTGGGCACCGGGCGCGGGGGCTTCCTCCAGGTACATCCAGCCTTTAGGCGATCGGGGGATCGCCCACAGGTACTTGACAGACACCCGACCGGCAGGGATTCGAGCGGCGCCGGGCTAAATGCTTACGGTCGAGAGTTCGCTGACCGCTTGCAACACCGAAGGGGGCACTCCGTATGAACCTTGGAAGCTTGATAAACACCCCGGGAACGATTACTGGGTGGACGGAGTTGCTAGTCCTGAGCCTCGCAATCGCCATCGTAATGGCACCACCAGCAACGGCCAGAGCCGCTGCCGGTGCCGCTGCTTCCCAAGAACCAGCAGTCCCGGGCGAAGTTCCCGCATCGTTGCCCCGGCCTTCCGCCCAGCTTGTCAACCTGGCCCTGCACCGCCCCTATAGGGTAGTGGCAACCGCCCCCGACCCGGTCTGGCAGGAGACAGAGAGCCGGAATTACCCGGATGCTGGGGGCACAGAATTGACCGATGGCGTATTCGCCCCCAAGGGGTCATCCTTTTCTCATCCGGCATGGCAGGGTTGGCAAAACCAGGAGTCCCGAATTGTCACCATTGATTTGGGCAGACCGGCCACGCTCCACCGCGTCGCTGCCAACTTCCTGCAATATAGCCCGGCCGGCATCTGGTTTCCGGAGCAGATTCGTGTTTCGACGTCCCTCGATGGCTACGACTGGTCGCCCCCGGTCACCGCTCCCTCAACCATACCGCTCAACCAATCCGGTCTGCTGACCCAAACCATTACGGTAGAATTGCTCACCCAGCCCCGCGCCCGCTACGTTCAACTCGAGGTACCCACCGGTGTCTGGATCTTCATTGACGAGGTCCAGGTCTTAGGGATGCCGGCGAGCGAAATCATTCAGGTTCAGCAGTCCGGTCGGACAGGCGCAACCGGCGACAGCAGCCCGGCTGGTGAGTGCCTGACCGAACTCGATCTCATAGTGCAACAACGCCGGGGACTGCTGCAGCCGCTCCCCGACCGTGGCTGGCTGCCCGCAGGTGCACCGGAGGCAGCGGGTGCCCGCCACATCGCGCTGATCTACTCCAGCGGCGACCCGGCCAAGCCTAGCAACCTGGACCTAACCCACTTCATGCCCTATGTCGCTTACATAGACCAACAGTGGCAAATCCGGGATACCATGTTCGACACCCTCCTCTTCCTGCCGATCGGTCGGCTTCCCAGCGGACGAGACTATGGCAACATCGAAAAGCCCTCGCTTCTCGTCGACTGGCAGGGATATCTCGACGAGCTCTTCCGCCCCGATTTCCAGCTGGCCGCGGCCGATCAGGCCGTGGCGGCGGCCTGGCAGAAGCTTGACGACCTCGCCCTGTCAGAGGCGTATGCTCAGGCCGAGGCCGAGACAGCAACCGAGATCGAGACCATAGCCGATACTGCGGGCGAGACCACTCCCAGACCCCGGGCGGCGGCCGGTCCCCGTCACCCGGAACGCGTCAAAGTGATAATCGCCATCCCGTTCCCCAGCCCCCGCGTTCGGAACTTCGGCACGCTGCCAGGTGACAGCCGGCCCCTCAACTTTGCCGACCCGGGCCAGGGGCAAGCAGCGCGAGAGCAGGCAGTGCGCTGGTACATCGACGAGGTGCTCGCCCGCTGGCAGGCGGCAGGATTCCAATACCTAGAGCTGATCGGCTTCTACTGGTTCCGAGAGGTCGTCGAGCCCTATGACCGGGCCATCGTCCAGAATACCGCTGCTTATATCCACGCTCTAGGCTACCGGTTCTTCTGGATCCCCTATTACCAGGCGCGGGGGTTCAAGGAGTGGGATCGGCTGGGCTTTGACGTCGCGATGATGCAGCCCAATCTCTCTTTCTCCCCCATTCCGCCCGAACAGGCAGAGGTCCGTCTGGCCATGGCCGCGCAACTGGCCCGCCGTTATGGCATGGGCCTGGAGATCGAGCTTCACTGGACTCTCACCGACCCGGTCAACCGGGCCAAATATCTGGCATACCTTGCGGCCGGGCGCAAGCTGGGCTACATGACCGGCGCCGTACTCTCGTACTACCAGTCCGTGGATAGCCTGGCACAGGCAATGATCAGTTCTGACCCCAACATACGGGCGCTTTACGACGAAACCTACCGGTTCATCAAGGGATTACAACCGTAGGCTCTACTACACGGGAAGCGCGAGGCGCTGCAGAAGCGCAGGCCGGTCCTGGTGGTGTGGGACAAGATCGATCGCTTCCGCCTCGCCCCTACCGACAGCCCGGCGCGGGAGAGGGCCGGCGGGGCCGGGATGACCGCAAGAGTGCGGGAAGGGGTAGACGCAAGGGCGAGGGCAAAAACGGGGGCGAAGGCAAAGAGAACGGCAACCGTTGCTGCGTCCCAAGCACTTCTCCGGCCCGGGAAACGGCCCGGGACGGAGGCGATGACCCAGGGCTGGTCGCGGGGTGCACGGTGCGGTACGGGGACTGGCGGCCTGGCCGCAGCCCCCGCACATCTGATCACTTCCGCTGCCTGGCCCAGTAATCGTCCAGCAGCTGCTGCACTTTCTCGTCGAGCAACGTCAAAGCCGTCGACACTTCTACTTTCATGTCTTTGATGTCCCTTTCGGTACTGGTCCGGAGATTGTAGATCTCCTGAAACGCCGGATGCCAGGGTTCAGGTGCGGCCGCGTACGGCAGGCCCTTGATAAAGACCATTCAGTCCACATCCCGCCTGATCTCGGCCATCTCTTTGACCCACATTGTAACCCCTTCGGCTGTAGGCGGGATCGCCCGCAGCCCCCTTATCGAGAGCCTTGGCAATACATCGGGCTGCGAGATGAACTTCACCCACTCCCAGGCCAATTCCTTGTTGGGAGAGCTTGCTACTATGTTGATGGTGTCCAAGTACAGCAGCACTTTCGGGCCAGCCGGGCCGCGGGGCTTGGCGGCCAGATCCCAGTTCAGTCTGGGCAGGTCGATCAAGTTGCGGTAACGGCTGGTGAAATCGATAAGCATACCGACTTTACCCGTTGGGAAACCTACCCCGCCCAACGCCTGGGTCACCCGCTGCTGGTACGTTGGCGTCAAGCCATTCCGGTAAAGGCTCTGGAGATATTCAAAACCGGTCTTCATCTGGGGGGAGTCAAAAAGTGCGGTCCGCAGGTCGGCGCTGAATTGCTCGGCGCCGAACGACCTCAGAAAGACCAGGGTGTTACCCACCCCGTCCATTCCCCAGATTTCTGGCGTGCCGTCCCCGTTGGTGTCCTTCGTGATCTTCTTGGCATAGTTGACGTACTTATCCCAAGTCCAACTGGGATCATCATACGAATGCGGAGGTTCGGGGAGGCCGGCTTGGTCCAGCAGATCCTTGTTGTAGAAGACGGCATCAGTGTAGATGCCGACCGGCATACCGTAACGTATGCCCTTCCAGGATGTCTCCTTCCAAACTGCCTCGAAGTACTTGCTGGTATCGACATGATCCCGCGCAATTAGCGGATCGAGGTCCAACCAGACCCCCTGATCCAGATAGTCCAGAGTTAGCCCCGGTACGACTGCGTCGGGCGGGGAACCGGCCGCCAGCAGGGTGTTGAATTTGGGCACCCACGGCCAAACAACCGGCAGGTATTGAACCTTGATCTCGGGGTGTTTCTTTTCGAACTCCTGGCGGATCTTTTCCTGTTCTGGTAGCTGCGTCTCCTCGGCTGCACCGGTAAAGATAACTATCTTTTTGACCTGAGTTTGGGCTGCCCGTACCGACTGATGCGGACCGGGCAGGCATGAGGCCAGCCCGAGCAGGGTTGGGAGCAACAGCAGGAGTAAAAACCCAGATCGCGGCTGCCCTCCCCGGCTCCCTGACCGGCTGACACCACGCCCGAACATTCGCATAACGTTTCACCTCCATTTGACACCAGGTTTCGATAGTTACCCAGGTATTACAGAAGTGAAGCTTGTTTCCTGCCTCTCCTCCGGCCCCACCTGGTACCCACTATCAACGATCGCGTCCCGGTACAGCCGGAGGACCACAAGAGAAAACGGCGAGAAAGCGGCCGCTCCCAGGAAAACGGCGAGCAGCACGTCACCTGTGACAAGCGGCATCAGTTTCAGGTGCACGCCTCGGATGTCCGAACAGTTCCGCTGCCTAGCAGGACAAGTCTGTCCTGCCCGTGACAGGGCTTCTGATACTTCTCGCGGAACTTAATACCGGCTCGCAGCCAGCAAGTGACTCCTTTGTGAGCCAGTACAAGACTCGACCGCGAACCAAGAGGAATTCGACACGCGGCCGGGCGAGAGCCTGACGACGTGAGGAACATGCGAAAGGAGAATCCACCAGCAGATGAAACTCATCCAGATCGTGGAGCCTACGGGCGATGGACAAAGTACACCAGCGCAAGGCCGAGAATTGGCCCTGATCCGGCAAAACGGGGTTGTCGTCGCCCGCGTTCTGGCAGCCGGCGCCGGCATTGGCCGGGGAGCGGACGATTGTGCCCTCAACCGCTGGCAGGTTAGCGCAGCCCCCGGTTCGGGCGAGACCATCCCGCCCACCCCGGAAGACCCGGCTGCTGAAACCCCGCCGGAAGGGAAGGCAGAGGGTGGCGGGGTTGCCGCTGACTCGCCGGAAACCGTCGTAGCTGTGGTGGCTTATGATGCGGAAGGACGCCCTATCACAGATCAGGCCCATGGTCAACAGCCGCCCCCTCGTCCCGCCGTGGAACTCTCTCTGGCCATAGATGCCCGTGAAGAGACACCGTTGCAGCATAGCAACCCGGCTGCGACTGCAAGCCGGGTCACTCCCCCCGGTACGCCCGGTGTCACCGGAGCAACCGGCATCTCCACCTGGGTCGCCCGGCTCACCGGCCGGATGACCCTCGAGGTCATCGCCAGGCGGGGAGGATTCGACGGCCGGCAGACAGCCTTTCTCCGCCTGCGGATTCCCCAAGCACGCCAGATCCACGCCAGCTACCTCTTCTCCGACTGGTGGACCCGTCCGGCCTTTCCCCGGCAGATGGCAGACGTTCCGACACGCACCCAGTTTCTGCTTTGGGAACGCACCAACGGGCTCTTCTGCTGCCTTATACCGCTGGTGAACGGTGAGCTGCGAGCCAGTCTGCAGGGAGCGGCCACCGGCGCCGATCCCCGCACCAGTGGCCCTACCGGTACCAGTACCGGTGCGAGCTTCGCCCCTCCGGCAGGGGGTGACTTTACCGCCGAGGACCTGGACATCATGGTGGCCACGGAGAAATCTGGTCTGAACTCGTTCGCGGGCGTCCTCTTTGTACTAGGGGCCGGTCCCGACCCCTACTCCCTGGTCAAAGCCGTCTACACCCGGGCACTGCAAACCCTTAACCTGCGCGAGGCTGCAGGCAAGCCGGTCGTCACTCTTGCGCCAGCCCCCCTCCACGTCGCCCGCGGCCGGGAGGAGAAACCTTATCCGGCAGGCTCTCCTGGCGGTGGTTGGATGGCTGGCTCGAAGTGGAGATTCCAGCGGCAGTCCGGCGGCCGGTCGTGGAAATTACCTGGTGACCAATGGCTGCCCGGGCCGGAGGAGCAAGATCCGGCCCGGGCAGTTCACCCCGCGTTGCTACCGCTTTCCTACTTGACCGGCACTACCGTGACCGGGCCAAGTTCCGCACTGTGCTTCTCCAGCCAGCGGATGGCGCTCTCGAGGTCTTGAGCCTGGTAGAGGTTGTACCAGTTATCCCACTCGAAAACCTCGCCGGGCTCGGCATGCAGAGGCCAATCGCCCTTCGCCATGTCGGGCTCGAGTTTCACCTGGATGCCGTGGTCGAGGCGGCGCTGTACTATCTCCGTCGCTACCCAGCGGAAGTAGATGGTCCGCCACTCACTCTCCAGCTGCCAGCCCAGCCCCTTGATCTTGCCCGCCAGATCCTCGGCCACCGGCGGCGGGTTGACGACTATCTCCGCCACCCCCATACCGCTTTGGGCAGAGTAGTTGGTCCGCCATTTCTCGACGCTGGCGAATATATAGGAAGCGCCCCAGAAAGGTGGCTGCGGCCCCCGGGCATCGGCAAAGGCGATGAATGGTTTGCCGTCGACCTCCACCACCGCGCCCTTCTCCCGATAGTAGTCAACGCTGCTTCTGCCTTCCTCTTCCGCAAAGTCGAGCCAGCGGAAAGGCGCCAGCACGTGCCGGGCATCCTTGGCGTCTGCCATCACCGCGTTGACGATGGTACCCAGTTTGGTGAAATCAGTGTACGCCTTCACCAGTGCCGTCGTGTGTACGCGGATGTCACCGGTGGGATAGATGGCAACGACCACATTGACCCGCAGGCCGGGGAAGACGTCGCTGGCATACTGCTGGACCACCGTGGCCCGTACCGGGCTCTTCTTGAGCACGGCACCCTTCACTATCCTCAAGGGCTCCTCCAGTGTGGTCCGCTCCTCGTGCGGCCCCAGGCTTCCGCCCGACCAGTAACGGCTGCCGGGAAAGCCGGCATATCGGACCATCCCGAGATCCTTGACATAGGTTTGCTCCACACCGGCAAACCGGGTAACGTTCACCAGCCCGAACGGCGTGACGGTAGCCGCCAGCTTCCCGTCCGTGGTGGTGATGTTCACCTCACGATTGGGTCCCGTCTCGATGGTGAATTGGTCCGGATACTGGGCGGGATCTGCCCATTCGTCGTCGGTCACCCGGATGGTCACCGGGCCGGTGGCGAGGAAGGCAATCTCGTCCACCCGGGATAGTTCACCGGAAAGGTCGATATCGTCAATCTGGAAGGGAATCTCATTACCGGCTTGATCGAGGACCCGCAACGAATCCCAGTTCACGAAGAAGTCCTTGTCAAGCTGGTCACGCACCTCCCCTACGGGAACAGCGACCGGAACCGGCTTACCACTGTTACTTACCACGTTTACCGTGAAACTACGCTCATCTGCGGATACGGTCGCCGCCCCCGCACCCAAAAACAGGGCCAGGACGGTGAGCAGCAAAACGGCATGCTTGCGGCTTGTCAGCTTCTCCTCGCGTTTTGCCATCATGTTGATACCCCTTTCCTTGGATTGAATTCCCGTACGCGCTTCGCCGGACCAACGCTTGGATCCCAAGTCGCCGCGCCATCTGTGAGAGCCCTTCACCCCCCGTCAAAAGAGAAGTTTGTCGACTCGCTCGACAGCGGTGGTTACCGCTGCCTCCACCGACTTCTTGCCGGTGACGGCGGCAACGAACTCTTCACTTAGAGCTCGGAAGATCTCCGGGACGTTGGGAACGATGTCGAGCCCTCGCGTGTGGGCCATATTCAGCGCAAACGGCACGCTGAGCGGGTTGGCCCGGAACCAGCTGGCGAACGCTTCGTGGCGGGCCAAGTCCTCGCGCACCGGGAAGCGCCCGCTTTCCAGGAGCACCCGTTCGTTTTCGGGCTCCAGCATGAACTTGAGAAACTCCCAGCCTTCCTTGGGATGGGCCGCCTGTTTGGGAATGGCCAGCCCTTTCATGTTGAAGTACGTATAAGGAGGCTGAGGTCCGCTATAGTCATCGGGAACGAGAATCGGAGCCACGTTCCACTTGAACTTAGCCTGATCGCGATAAAGTACGACGGCCACTTGACCGTAGCGCTGGGTGAAAATGCGCTGCTGTACGAAACCGTCCCCACTGATGGGTTCTTGCGGGGTGAACTTGTAGCGGATCATGTCGGCGAAGAATTGGAAGACGTTCCGGGCGTACTGGTTGTCGAAAGCAGCCCGGTTATTGCGCACCAGCGTCCGACCGCCCGAAGCTGCCAGGTAGAAAGCGTAGAAATCACCTATGCGCAGATCCCAGGGGTCGACCGTCAGGCCGATATCGATACTGGCTACCTTCAGCGCCTGGAGCTTGCGGCTGAGCTCGATGAACTTGCCGTAGGTCCGGGGGAAGGAGGGCCATCCGACCCGCTCCATCAGGTCTTCGTTATATTCCATCATCGTGATTTCCGCCTGCCAGGGAATCAGGTAATAGTGGGAGTCGCGCAGGCGGTAGTTGCGGGTGATGTTGTGAGCCGTCCGCTTTTCCAGCACGGGCCAAAAGTCGGGAAACTGGTCGAGAGGGAGCAGTGCCCCGTCTTGGGCAAAACTCGCCATCGGCCCGGCGGCCATCGCCGTATACAGGTCGGGCGCCGTCCCGCCGGCCATGCGGATCAGCAGGATCTGTTCGGCCACGCTCCCCTCGGGGATCATCTCCACCTTGACCTGGACGTCCTTGTGGGTCGCGTTCCAGCGCTCGGCGATGGCGGCCACCACATCGTACTCGGACTGGGCGGGGCCGGTAAGAACCTGGACCGTGACGGGCGCCGCGCTCACCAGCGCCGCTCGCCCCATACCCATCGACGCCAACAGGGCGAACCCCGTCCCGATCACCATCACCAGAACCGGGTTAGGAACCGGCATCAGCCTCGAGCGTTTCGCCGTCCGTATACGCATGCCACCAGCTCCTTTCTAGCCGGCCGTACCGGGTACCGGCTCGAGTACCTGCTTTTCATCGAGTTCACCAGCTATCCTGAAACCTCAACCCTTGCTCCTGGCGCGGCGATCCCCGGCCTGATCCACAGCTACGGCGTTCGATAGAACACCGCCCTCGGCCGGCACGGCCGCGCAGCCGCAGGACTGCCGGACGACCAACCTCGTTCCCACCAGCACCGTTTCCCCGATCCCGGCGGGGCCCCCAGGGAATGTACCGTCCACCCCTTCGCTTCTCTGCACTTCCCGCCCCCTTTCCACCATCTCGAGCAATATGCGTGCCGCTACCGCCCCGACGTAGTCGGTAAAAACCCGCACGGTGGTGAGCGCAGGCCTCGCCTCCGCTGCCATGGCCACATCGTCGAAACCCACTATCGCCACATCCCGCGGTACTTCGAGTCCGTTCTCGCGGGCCGCCCGCAAGGCCCCGAGGGCCATCGCATCATTCACGCAGAAAATCGCTTCTGGTACCGGCTCACCCTCTTTCTGGCACTCCTCCCACAAGCGCGAGAATGCCTGGTAACCGCTGAGTTCCGTAGTTTCGTGCATTTCCACGACCCTGGCCACACCTTCGGCTCCGGCAAGCGCAAGAGTGCTGGCGTAGCCCGAATAGCGACTCCGGCTGCTCGGCCATTCGAGCGGCCCCGAAAGACAAGCGAAGCGCCGATACCCATGCCCCAGGAGATGCTGAACCGCCTGCACCGCACCCCCCTGGTCATCTCCTGCCACCACCGGGACGTCTGGCATCTCCTGGAACCGGTTGTCAATCAGCACCATCGGCAACCCTTGCGCCGCCACCTGCCGGGCGAGCTCGAAGGGAACTTCGGGACCGGCCAGCAGGAAACCGCCGAAACGACCGCCGGCTACCATGCGCAGGAGGTGGTCCAGCTCCATCTCGCCCACGGGGAGCGGCACCAGGTGGTACCCGCGCCGTCCCAGCTCGGCGCTGGCCGAGTAAAGCACCACGGAGTAGAAGGGATCTTCGTTACGGCGCACCCGGTGGTAGCGCACGATGAAGCCGAAGGAATCGGGCCGGGCCGAAGTGAGCCGGCGTGCCGAAGCGTTGGGGACGAACCCCAGGCTGGAAGCGGCGGCCAGAACCCGCCCGCGGGTCGCCTCTCCCGCCCCTCCTTTACCGTTGAGGACACGGGAGACGGTGGCCACCGATACCCCCGCTTTCGCCGCCACATCCCGGATGGTGAACCGTCCCACGGCCATCGTCGCCTCTGCTTAACCGTTTTCTCTTTCGTTACGTTAATTGGATTCGACGGTTCCGGGCCAATTCCTTCCCGCTCACCGGTAGTGGTAGTCGATCACCACGCCGTCGACGAGTAGCTTGTTACCTTCGATGCTGAGGCGGCCGCCGGCCGGAGTCACCACGATGACGGCCGCCGCTTTCCCGGGCAAGCTGAAACTGCTTTCTCCGGAAAGAGCCCGGCGGATGAACTGCTTGCCCACGGCATCATACAAGTCGTGCCGTCCCTCGCCTACGTCGATGAGAACCGTCTTGGCTTCTGGATAGGGGTTGTAGTAGAGGTAAGTAGGATACGCAGGGGAATGGAAGAAGTCCGTCGCCAGGAGATCCAACTGCAAAATCCCGTCCACGTTCGTTTTGGCTACGATGCCTCCCAGAATCCCCACGTGTGAGCTTCCGTATAGTGCAAAGTCGGTGGCCGCCCAGCCGGAACGCCGCGCGTCGCCGGTCGCATAGGGGGTTTGGCCCTGCCACTCTCTACGTAACCCCTCGTAAGCGATTACGCTATCCGTGTCTTCTCTCCAGTCTTCGCTCGATTGGTGTTGCCCGGGCAGGTACTTGCGGTAGAACAAGCGGGCACTGCTCGCCAGGTTGAGCACCCACTTACCCAGCGACCGGGCATAGCGCGGTGCGTAGCGGGCAATGGGCACCAGGGCACCGGCCATCTGGAAAGTATTCATCGCAAAGGCATAGCCGCCGCCGTCGGTTAGACTCCCCACCAGGCCGTCCACCGGGTAACGCCCCCAGGTGCCCGTGATCACCCCCCATCCCGGCCGCGCGTCCGATGGACCAAAGCACCAGTTGAGTAGCTTGTCCAGATCGTACTGCCGGCCTAACTCCGCGTTGAGGCGGGCGGCAAGATAAGCACCGAAGGGCAACAGGACTTCGTAAAAGGGATTCACTCCCAGGGAATCGAGGTATTCCATGGCCCGGTCCGCCGCCTGCAGGAAACGCTCTTCACCAAAGGTGACATAGGCCATATATTCAAGCCACGCGATGCCGGCGGCGGCGTCCGGTTCAGTCCAGCGCCCGTTCCACACCGGCGCATTACGAGCAAAGTCGAACGCCGTGTAATCGAAATCCGGCCGGCCATCCCTTCCCACCAGCCGCTCGACGGCCTGGTGGAAGCGGTCGGCCGTCTCATACATCATTTCCCGCAGGCTGAGGCTCCCGCCGCCGTATCGCAAAGGTAGGGGAATCTCGGCTACCTGGGGGTACTTGTCGATGAGGCCAAAAAAGAGGATCGATGGGTAAATCTCATACCAGAAACTGTTCCCCGAGCGCCCGCCGATGTTATTTAGCACCACCCGCTGCGACTCATCCGGATTGAAGAACGGCGCAGCCATGAGCACCCAGTTGTGACCGTACTGGTTGCTTTTGTCGATACCGACGAGCGTCGCCCCGAGCAGGGCAGCCAGCACGTTGATCGCTTCCTGGCTGCCGGGGCGTTGCCGGTAATCGCCCACGTAGCTGGGAAGGAAAAAGGTATCCAGGTCGAAGGGGCGCCGGCTCGTGTCCCACTGCAGTAGCGGCAGGTACTCTCCGGCAGGCCGCGGATTCCCTCCAGGGGCTGCTGAACCGAAGACCAGCGAATCGTACTCACGGGCCACCTGCCGCCAATCCCTCATGATGTACGGCGATGGCAAGTCCGGCATCAACTCGATACGGGCCACCCCCTCCCCGGCCGCCGCTGCTTCCAGGGAAGCAAGGTTGCCGGTGATCATCCAAAGGACTGTGACTAATACCGGTACGGCGAACAACTCCATATTGAACTTCAACGCTCTCCCTCCCTGCCCGGCCCGATGGTCGTTCGGCCTCAAACCGCTTCTCTCAATGGGGCTGTCGTTGAACGCGCGAGTGCAACTGGCGGGTGGGGCGGGCCAGTTCTCTTTGGAGATAATACCCCAGACCCGTGAACCATGCGTTCTGCGCTCCCGGGCGTAATGGTGGTTGCTCCTTCACGTCGCTTCAGTCCGCCCCGGCCGGCCACAAGCTGTGAAGAACCAGCTCCGCCAGGTGGCTCCCGGCCTGATGCCCCACTTCGAAGGTGAGCGCGGCCTGCCCGAGGAACGAGGAAACTGGTGGGGACGGGCGAAGCGGCAGGAAGCGGATGGTGCGGGCTCAAGGGGGGCGGCCGAGGCTGCGGGAGCTGCGGCGGCATCAGCATCGACATCGGGTTCATTCATAGCCGACTTGCTGAACGTGGGGGAATCGGTCTGGCGTAGCGTGGAGGCGGGGGACTATGGCTTCCGTTCATCCTGCAGGGGATTATGTTGGCGCGGCGGGGGGCGCTGGCGGCCGCAGACAGGCGCGCCGGCCGATGCTTACCCCGATGTTTGCATTCGCGTTTGCGTCGACGTAGACGCCGACGCGAAGGCTGGCGCCAGAGTCGGCGCCGGTAATAATTAGGTTGGAGCGAGCGCTGAGGCAGACGACGTCAACCGAAGCGAGCCAAGCCGGTGCGCTGGAATGCATGGTGCTGTGAGTTGGTGTCCCCAGGAAGCCGAAAGAGGGTAGGGTGCTTTCCGGGTGTCTCGCGACCTGACCGTCAAAACCGAAATGATCGGACTGGGCAGAGATGTCTGTAGCAGGCAGGAAACGCCGCCTTGGAGCTAAAATACATGTTAATGTGAACTAGGCGTGGCCTAAGTTTGGGCGTTGACCGCTCCGGAGACCTTGATGAAGTTTGACATGCTGATGGGATTGCCGTCGCCACGCTATTCGACCGTAGCGGCCATGGTTAAAGAGAATCCAGCCATGCGCTTCTCCTACCAGGTGCTGGAACTTGCCCGCCGCTACCCGGTTTCCCCGGAGGCCGATCGCCTGACGCGGGTTTGGGCGGCTTACTACCAGAAGATCCTCAAGGGTGAACAAAGCCCGGAGAACGCGATGGCCAGCGCAGCCGACGAGTGGAACCAAGTGCTGAAGGCCTATCGCTGACAATCCTAGCGGCCTATCGTTGAGAGTAGCCAAGGACGACCAATATCTGCGATCGGTGGTGCAGCAGCTAAAACGAGCAGGGGAGCGGCATGCCGCTCCCCTGCGGTTCACGAGGCTTCTCCTACAGCGCTGATCAGCAGGCATGGCTCCTCGGCTACTGTAGACCAGCGAGCAGAAGCGGCAGACGCCGGTGGGCATCGTGGTAGCGGCGGTAACGTTGCTATCCTACGGATGACACCGTTCCGGGCCTCACGTGATCCCGACCCACCGCGGCACTGGGCTTGATCGACCGGTGGGACTCAGCGAGTCGAAAGTAGTCCGCCCTCCGCGAGGCTTGAAGTCGCAGCCAAAGGCGTTGCTGAGCTAGACCTGCCGCCTCTGCGGAGGGCTGCGCCTTCTCGCGAGTGAGGGACGGCGACATGTTCACGGCCAAAGAAGCCCCTTGAGAAGCTCATCAAACGGCCGTACCACAGCGAGAGGAAGGGGCAGCCCCCCTCCCCTCTTGCCACTACGATACCGCTGCTACTTGAACTACTTCCGACTCTTCCAGTACTCGTCCAGCCGCTGCTGCGCCTTGGCGGCCGCCTGCTTGAGCGCGTCCTCCGGTGAGAGATCGCCGGTCATAGCCTGATTCCAGGCTGTATAGTAGGCCTGCTGGATATCCCGATGGACCGGTGTGATAGGGATGGTCACGTCTTTTTCCATCACCTTTATCACCTGCGGCCAAAGCGGATTGACCTTAAGGTAGTCGGGGTTGAGATTGTAGGCGATTACCGGTGATGGCCGCTTCTGCTGCAGCATGAACCATCCTGCGCCCTCCCTTTCCACCGTGAACCACTCAAGCAGCAGGAAGGCTGCGTACTTGCGGGCGTCGTTGCCCGTCTCCGGCAGGACATACCCCCAGCCGCCTTCTACCACGCCATGGGATTCCGCCTTCGGGTTGTTGGCGTTGTAGGGCATCGAGCCGATGCCGTAACGGATGCCCTTGGCCTGATCATCTATCCAGAAGAAAGCGGAGACGTTGGTCCACCAAATGGCCTCGACACCCGAGTAGAAGGGAGCGGTATTGGCGAACCGGGAGTAGATGCGGTCGATTTGAGCTTTGCCGCGGTTTACCTGGTTGGTGAAGCTGACGGCAAACCCGAGCGCCTCGACGCCTTCGCTGCTATCGAACGTTATCTTGCGCAGGTCGCGAGAGATGTACTCGCCGGCATTCGAGTAGAGCATAGGCAAGAAAAGTTGCGGATGCCGGCTCATTTGACCGCCGTAACGCACCAGTTGACCGTCTTTGAACTCAACCAGCTTCTGAGAGAAGCTGGCGAACTCCTGCCAGGTAAGGGGGGCGCGGTCGGGAAGTCCCGCCTCTTCGAACCGGTCACGGTTGTAGATTACCAGGAAGTTGGTGGCGCCGCCGCTCGGAGTTGGGAGCGCCCAGGTCTTACCGTTCACCAGGAAGCTGCCGATGTCCGCCGGGAAAAATATATCTTTGGTGACCTTCCTTTCAACCATGAAACTATCGAGAGGGACGAGTGCACCCGCATCGATGAATGATGGGATGTCGGTGCGGGGCAGCATAACTACATCCGGTGGTGAACCGCCTGCAAGAGTGGCAGTAAACTTGGTGGTGATTCCCCAAGTCGTATGTAGCTGCCGGCTTACTTTGATCCAAGGGTAGGCGGCTTCGAAGTCCTTGACCAGCCTCTCTGCGAGTTCGTAGCGCGGGCCGTCCCAGACGTCCCAGAGGATGATGGTTACAGGTTTCTGGCCGGAACGCAGCGGACGGTCTTTCCACGACATCACGGCCTTGGTCCAGTCACTCGCGGTGGCGGAAGCGGCCAGGGCAACCCCGGATGACGGCGGGAGGGCGACGAGCATTGCCGCCCCGACCGCCACAGGCAGCGATGCCATCAGAGCCAGTGCGTTAGCCTTTTTCAACCCAGCCAGCATGTTCATTCTCCTTTCTACACATGCAATGAGGCCATTCCCTGAGCCCCGCTACCGCCGCGGCTCTTTGTCGAGCAGCTTCTGGATCTCGTCAGCCATTTGGGTTGCCACCTGATCCGCCGGTATCTCGGCGGCCCACAGCATGCGCTGGTATCTCCAGATAATTGCATTGAGCTCGTCTTGCTGGATTATACTGGGCCACAGGCGGCCGTATACAGCAGCCTGGAAACGGGCTAGCAATTGCGATCGGAAGGGGTCGTTCGGCGGTATCGACGCTTGTACCGTCGACCTCAACACGGGCGTGGTCAGGCGGCTCATACGGGCATTGATCTCCTGACCCGGCGGGCCCGAATACCATTTGACAAACTCCCACGCCTCCTGCGGGTATTTTGTACCGGAAAAAACGACACCGCCGTCGAACAAGACTCGTGTTGCCTCCCGGACCTTCTTGGGCCACACACCCACGCTCCAGTTAAACCTGAGCTGGCCCGCGATGAAAGCAGGGAACTTCCAACCGCCATCGCCGTACATGGCGATCTGACCCTGGGCAAACATTTCTAGGGCAGAGATCTTCAAAGCGCCAGGGGGCGGTTGCACCCGAAAGCGGTGCATGAGATCCTGCGCAAACTTCAGTCCCTGAACAGCGCCAGGCTGGTTGATAAGCGCCTTCCGCCGGTCACCGCTCATCACCTCACCGCCTGCCTGCCATACCCAGTGAATCCACTCACCCCGGTCGGCATATCCGTAGCG
The DNA here is from genome assembly GCA_012839805.1 of Bacillota bacterium. Classification (GTDB taxonomy): domain Bacteria; phylum Bacillota; class Limnochordia; order Limnochordales; family DUMU01; genus DUMU01. Next base: position 116,829 of record DUMU01000048.1, read on the forward strand.
ATCCGGCCCGGTCAAGCGCATCGCCACCTGAACGAATTGATCCCAACTCCAGGGCGAATCCGGCCGCTTAATCCCGGCAGCATCGAACATATCCGCATTGTAGTAAAGCACTATCGGGTTAAAAGCGTTGGGAAGGCCGTACATTCCTCCCTCGTACTCGTACCCTTGTAGCAGAATCGGAACATAGTCGTTTTTCCACGACTGGAACTGCTCATCTTTATCCATATATGGCTTGAGGTTGAGAAGAGACCCACGGTTGACCCACTGGGGGATATCCGTAAATGACAACCAGAAAACGTCAGGCGCCTCTCCCGCAGCTAGCATGGTAAGCACTTTGGAAGCATAACCAGAAGGAACGTTGGTCCAGTCTATCTTAATGTTCGGATGACTTGCCTCAAACGCTTTGATCTGGGCCTCAGTAATTGGGACGTTCTTCACGTCCGACCAAGTAACGAACTTAAGAGTGACTGGCGAGGCAGCGGCCGCCACGCCTACAAGAAGCCTAATACCTCCACTTGCTAAAATCGCTATAACAGCCGACACAACTACATCATGGAGAACCAATTTGGAGATTCTCGAACTTCTCACGCCTGATTCTCCTCTCTTGACCAAAGTAGTTAGACTACTCCCTCACCACTCCCTGTCCAATCGAAAACCATCAGCTTTTCACTTGCAGCGCAACAGCATCCTGCCACCTTCGCGTTCGACTGTCGCTAAGTCCACCTCCCACCATTTAGCCGTCTCGTCTCTGTTCACGGGCATCCAGCGCCCGGCAGCCGAATCCCAGCGCTCCCAGTACCCCGGCTGCACCTGGTCGGTCGCTCCCAACGGCTCGCCGGTCCACGCGAGACCCGCTGTACTCCGCACCATCCAGTACCGCCAGGGCTCCAGTCCCTCTTCCTCATACTTTTCCATCAACTTGGCAAAGACCAACTGCTGATCGACGACAAACGTGTCCCCGGCCTGCACCTCATAGACGGCGATCGGATCCCCATTGCTGAAGCCACTGGTAGAGGCGAACCGGACGACTTTCAGGTCGCTGACAGTGACGATCGTGGTCTCGCCACCGGTGGCGAGGTTGCGGACCAGCCTGCCATCGTACACCCGCGTGCCCATCCCGTATTCCGCGGCGAAAGGCAGCGGCGTCCGTAAAGTGATGACGCGGCCCCCGAAGGCGATCCGGTCGATCTGGCCACGCGCCAGCTCCAATGAGCTATCACCCAATTCAATCACGGATCGTCCCTGCTCATCCCGGCTCACGCTAGTGATCGTGAACGCCGAATCCCGGGTGTACTTGGGGTTGCTGATGATCACTACGAGCCCTGCCAGTACCTGACCCAGCGGGAGCTGGGCGTCGGTCACCAGGCGGTTCCTGGCGTAGTCGACTTCCACTATCTTCCCGCGCCAGTGCACCGGAGCTCCTTCGGCAACGCTACCAGCTGCCGCCGGTCCGATCAGCCTCAGGTCCCAATCGCCGAAAGAGAGCTCACTTCCGGCAATCAGTTGGGCGGAGACCGGGGCTCCATCCAGCTCGCGCACCACGGTCCAACGTGCGTCACTGGTGAGAGCCAGGGGCGGCTCAGTTGCCACCCGCGTCCCCCCCTGTCGCTGGGCCATCACATAATCGCGGGCCTTACCGCCGGCCATCTCCGGATTCAGGTCGAGAACCAAACCCACACTCCCCTCGCCACCGGCCAAAGGCATGAGCTGGGACGATAAAACCACCGGTTTGCCTTCCCGATACGCTTGAATGACGGCCAGATAACGGGTCTCGGCGGAGACATCACCTGCTATCCCGCTGCCGACCCCGCCGGTATTGTCGTTCTCGCCGACAACGGGCACCTTACCTCTGGCTATGAAGAATCCAAACCGGCGAGTGCCGGAAAGATCGGGACCGATACCCTGATAGACCTCGAGAGGCCGGGAAGCGTATAACTCCAAATCCACCCGCGTCTGATACGCGTCTTGCAGCTCCCACCGGGCCACCACCGAACGACCTGGGGGAAGCTGAGCCGGCACTGTGCCTACCTCCGCATCAGCCGTGGCTTCTACGTCGACCTTTGCTTCTTCTTCGGCATCGCCCCGGGCCTTGAGGTCCGCTTCTGTCACCGCTTTCAAGTCGTAGATGAAGCCATAACCATTCTTGGGCGGGGCGGTCCAGTTGCGGGGCTGCACTCCCTCCGAAGCAACTCCGAGATCCCTGATCCTTTCGCCTGTGGCGATCCGCTCGCCCCAGCTTCGCCCCGGGGCATCCCAACTTGCCTCCGGCTGCGAAAGGCCTGATAGCGTCCAGACTCCGGGCAACGCCGCTACCTTCATCGGTGTACCGTTGGCGTCGAACAACGACAGCTTTGACGCTCGTGTATGGAATACATAGTCATACGTCTGGCCACCTTGCAGGCGAAAGAGATCTATCCAGTACGATCCCATCGGCGCAAACGGATCAGCCAGTGCTTGGGGCGTTCGAACATCCAACTGCAGTACCGCCCGCCGGTATTCCTTTACTCCGTCCGCGGGTTGGAAGTTAGCCGCCGCATCCATCTCCACCAGCGAAACGGGCGCGTAAGGCGTCGATGTGGCAAAGGAGATAACCTTCGATCCCGGTCCGATCTGGAACAGGTTGTAATTCCGGTTCCGGTCTTCATTGACAACCACCAAGTTGTGCGCCACTTTGCGCACGCCCCAGCCCAGGTGCACCGCCGAACCGAACGTGCCATAGCCGATGTCCGCAGTGAGTTCCATACCAAATCCGTAGAGATTCAGCCCCAGCACATCGTCATGGGCGTGCGGCAGTGACGTACCACCCCGCAGTACCGCCGCCATCTGATTGAACGGCGTGCCTCCCCGCAGGATGGCCAACTGCGTGCCGCCAAAGAAAGCCGAGGGTGCCGGAGCGGCCGCCGACGCCCCTGTGGGCAGCGATGCTACCGCCAGCGATGAAGCGCCAGCCGCTGCAGGTTCCGCCCCAGAGACGCAGGCCGGCCCCGCCACCGCTTGCAGCGCCGACGACACCAGTCGTTCATCCAGCTTCACGGCATGGAAGAGAGCCCAAATATCCCGCCGGGAACGGTCGAGCAAGTCGTTTAGCCGGTCAACGGTCTCCGGCGTGACCGGTTTGCCCAGGTCCGCGCGATAGTCCCATCCCGCGGCAGTAAGCAGCAGGGCGGCAAAGCGGCCGCGATCCGCTTCCGAAGGCGCATACGCCAGGAACTTCTCGGCGGCCGTCCTTTCGTCGGCCGGCAGATCGGGGCTGAAGTACACCTGCCCCCAGTCGGGCGCAGCATTGCCGAAGGCCGGCAGGTGCCCGGCCGCATCCACTCGCTGCCGCCAGCCCACCAGCAGCTTTTGCAACTTCGGGTGGGCAAAGAAATTGCCGCCATACGGGAATTGCGCCCGATCGGGATACGCGGACGGATCGGTAACCCGGAAATGGGCCGGATAGACCGGACCGCCGCCGGCCGCATCCCCTGCTGGCGCACCCGCTCGATAACGGGCCGGATCGTAGTGATACGCCACCTCAGCCATATCGAGGAACACGCCTTTGGTGAAGTTGGCGTAACTCAAAGAAGTCTCGTAGTACATGCCATCACGATCGATGGTGTTGCCAAAGAAGACGCCGAGCGCATCCATCCCCCACCTGATGTAATCGGGGACACCCAGAACGATGCCCACCCCCAGCAACGCCCGGACCGCATCGGCCTCATGGTTGTGCAGGGAGGTGAGATTACCGCCCCGCAGGTTAAACTCGCCGAAGAGGTAATCTTCCAGCAAGTTTTGCTCGATGTTTTCCCGAACGGTAAAGCCCCCCGATTTTTGTTTGCCATAATTGTCGGGGTTCGTGGGGGAAACCTGGTGCATCCACGGGGTGTTGTACAGGAGGTCGTAATCCCGCAGCAAGTGCATCTTGGAACGGTGGACGATGCTGGTGAGCCAGTGCAGCCGCCCCTCATCGCTGGTCTCGCTGCGTTGAAAGTCACGCGGGCCGATGGTGGTGGCGGACAGGGTGGCCAGCGCATCCAGGATGAGGATCGCCTTACGGGCATACTCGGGTTTACCGGTAAGAGCAAAAGCATAGGCCAGGTCGTGTACTGCCCCCCGGTCGTTGCCCCAGCCGGCCAGTTCATTAGTAACGTTGGCGTTCCAGACCCCCCGCAGATAGTACCGGACGCCGTTGATTACCACACCCTTGCCTTCATCGTGGTAGGGCGACTTGGGGTCGGCGAAATTGATTATGTGCCCCTGGGGACAGCGCAACACCCCGGCGGCATCCAGGGAAGCCACGCCGCCACCGCCGAAGGAAGGCCAGGGTGTGCCACACACTGGGCAACCGGCGATCCCGTAAGCAAAGACCGATCCCCGGGGTGGAATCACGCTGAGCAGCCACTCATCAGACCGCCGGACCCACTGGTCGGCCCGGGCGACCACCTCGCGTGCCAACTGCCTGGCCCACGGCTCGGTGGCTATCCTTGCCCGGGCCCTCACAATATCCTCGGTTGTAATGTAGAGGCCCACTTTGGGCACCACGGTTATCGTCGCATCCGTCGTCGTCAACTGCGAATCCACCGGTCCTTTGGGCTCCTGCGCTTGCAGAGCAGGAGTCACCATGGCCGCCGTGGCAACGAGCACTGCACCGACTGCCGCCATGTTCCATCCGAACTTTCTCAACCCACGTGTCACTGCGATGCACCTCCCCGGCGGGTCGCTTCTGAAAGTGGGTGGGAGTTATCGCAAGAAGCGAGAGGTGGTTGATCGATTTACCCATTTGCTACTTTGCCCATTTGCCCGGCCCCCCAAGGGCCCCTTCCCGTTGGGGGCAGTCTCCAGCGCCCCTGCTACGGGCCGTCTCCGTTAGTCCTGTTCTGTTAGTCCTGTTTCTCGAGGTAGATATTGTCAAAATAGGCTACGCCTTGGTTGGGCATGCTGCAGTAGACAAGCACCGTAACTGTCACTGCCTCTGCGGGTGCAGTGTTTTCTACGATCAGTTGAACTACCTGCCCCGTAACGCTGGTGGACGTGGCCTTGACGGCACTTTCGATGCGCTTCCCCTGGGCATTCCAAAACTCCAAATAGAGCATAGCCCATCCGGACTCGACGAAGACATCGGTAATCACCCCGTAGCGCGCCCCCGGGGTAACCGGCACCGGTTTGCTCCGCATACCGACACTTTGGCTCGGGCTCTGGTCGCTGATCTTCAGTGCCCACTGCCCGTCGGTTGCATGCTCGCGGACCAGAGACATCCATGCGCCGTTGGCGAACGGGGTCCAGCCCGGAATCGTTCCGTCGCTTCCCAAGGGCTCCTCGAAACTGCAGTTCTCAATGAGAGACCCGGCCGCCCAAACCGGCACCGTCACGTTCCCCAATGCTACAAACAACAACGTTACTGCTGCGACCAACGTCAAGCTGCTCCCGTACTGAAAGAACCCCTGCCGCCTGCCCCGATTTGGGAGGTCACTTTTCAAACTGGAAACCAAGCGCATACCGACACCTCCTTGCTTTTAGCTGCAACCTGAGCCATGTTTGCCGTTCAAGCCCCTACTGCACCCGTCCGGCACCGCCTACCGTGCACAGGAGAATCCCGGGCAGCTAAAGGCCTTGACCCCGTCAACGGCGGTTGGTTCATCGGTTTACTTATTCGATATCGTTTGAGGTTTTCCTGCTGGATTGCTCGACCCGCTATTGGTCGAACCGGCCGGCGGAGAGAAAACGCCATCTAACCCACTCGTAGGCTCGATTCCCGAACCACCAACCTGGGCCTGATGGCCACAACGCCGTCGCGGCTGATCAGGTGGCTCCCGTCGCCAAGCTGAGCGACCCGGCCATCCCCGTCACCGCCGGTTGCCCCCATCGCCCCGCTCTCTATATTGGCAACCTCTTCGTTCCCTGTTGCCTCGGTGACCTGACCCGGGGCCCGCCGCTGGGTCCGGTGACCGCCGCGGGCGTTCTCAAGAAACTGCTGTAGCAGACGGAGTGCGACCGCGCCCGCTTCCTCCCAGTTAGGGTCAACGCTGGTTATTCGCGGCGAATGATGCGAGGCAACATCTGTGTTGTCATTCCCGACCACGGCCACATCCTGGGGAACGCGCAGGCCGGCCCGCAAGATCATGCTGATGGCACCGGCAGCCGCATAGTCGTTAACTGCGTAAAGACCGTCGAAACCGTAAGCCAAAAACGATTGAACCGCCTGCGACCCGTCCTCCCAGCCAGGCCAGTTGGAAGGAGAGACATGTACCAATTCCGGGAGGTAGGGAAGCCCGACCCGGGCCAGAGCATCCCTGTAGCCGGCGTACCTTTCCGTGGCCGCGAGCGACGCCCCCGGACCGGTCATAACTGCCCCCACATAGGCTATCCGCCGGCACCCCTGCTCTGCCAGGTGCAGTACTGCCTCTTCGGCGCCGGTGCGGTAGTCGACGCGGACCCGCGGCAAGGTGAGGGGCACACCGGTACGTTCCGACAGAGCCCGATTGATGAGCACAAGCGGAGTCTGCGTCCATTCCAGCAGGACAGAATCGTCACCCCAGGTCGAAGTCGACACGAAGATGATTCCGTCAACCAACAGGTCCGCCAGGAACTGGAGTGCCTCTCTCTCTGCCTCCGGATTGAAAGTGGTGTTGTGCAGGATCACGTGATATCCGTGCTGACGCGCCACCTGTTGGATGCCGCTCACCGTCCGGGCCAGCAGCGGGTGTTTGATGTCGGTGAGCAGGACGCCAATAGCGCCGGTACGGCATGTGCGCAGACTCCGCGCTAACCGGTTGGGCCGATACCCAAGCCGCTCCACCGCCTCCAATACCCGCTGGCGGGTAGCTGCGGATACCTTCTCGGGATGGGTCCCCGTGAGCACGAACGATACTGCCGTGGGGGAAACACCCGCCTCCCGAGCCACATCTCGGGCGGTGGGGCGGCCGCCTTCCGGCTTACGGCTGCGCCTGCCGGGAAACAGTTCAGCCTGGACGTCTCCATGGCCCGGCCAGGCGCGGCGCCTGCCACTTTTCGCCGGACCCTCTTTCCCGTCTTCTAAGCGGTCGGAGGTTCGTGAGTCTTCCATGGGTTCGCCCCCTTTGCCGCCTTCCGGTCGCCTACACGCGCCTGCGAAGATTCCCAGCCCGGTTCGGGCTCATCTTCGCCACGCTGCTGCCCATGCCGCCAGCTTGCAGGTTAATGTTTTCGCCAAGCCGGGTTAGTCCCCTCCACGCGCCCTGGTAAACATTATTCACCAACCAGCGCCCCATCGAGCGAGCTCGTATACTCCGTGCTTGACCAAGCATACGTAGAACCGGCCGCGCGGAGAGATCGCCAAACCAACCCACCCTTCATCGGTTGTCAAAGGTATGACCCGGGTTATCTGCAGACTGTGCGGATCGATCAGAACTATCGCCCCCGGGGCCGGTGACAGAACTCGACGAACTCTCCATGCGGGCCCAAAGGGGTATTTGTGTGCTACTATACCCCGGGATGAACCAGGAGCGACCGGTAATCGCCATTCTCACCGCGCCGTTCGGGGCCGGGCACCAGCTGGCGGCCGAGGCGATCCGCCAGTCGGTGCAGGCAAGCTGTGGTGAGGCGCGGGTCTTCGATCCTTTTTCCCGTCTCCCCGCCGGGGCCGGCCAACGCCTGGTCCAGGCTTATCTTGACCTTCTCAGATACGCCCCCGATCTGTGGCGGCTTGTCTACACCGGAACCGGGGACCTGCCTGCGCGTGACACCTTTCAAAATGTTCTCTCCCAAGGGCTCTGGCTGCTCTTAGGACCTATCCTCGAAAAGTGGATGCAAGAAAACCGGCCCCAGGTGGTTATTGCCACTCACCCTTTCACCGCGGCGCTGGTCGATGCCTGGCTTACGCTGCGGCGGGAGACGAAAGGGCGGAAAGGCCATGCCCGGCGCCACGGTAGCTGCCGTGAGCAAGATGAACTCCCCTTTTTCGTGGTGACGACCGATTTCCTCCCACACCCTTTTTGGTTCTATCCGACCGTCACCTGCTACTGCGTGGCTACCCCCGGTTCCGCCCGCCGCCTGCTGCAAGCGGGCATACCGGCCCACCGCATCAAGGTTACCGGCATCCCTGTCAGGGAGCAATTCGTGACTCCGCCCGACCCTCAGACGGCACGAAACCGTATCGGCCTGGCCGGCTCGACCACCACTCCCTCAACGGGGTCGGAAGGCTCGACCGGCCCGGCCCCGCCTACCGATTCTGCAAATCGCGCCCCGCTGGTCTTGGTGATGGGCGGCGGGCTGGGGGTCGGTCGCTACACGCACATACTCCGTGGGTTGTTGACCGTAGAGACCGCCTTGCACCTCGTCGTCTTCACCGGACGGAATCCCAAACTCCACCGCTATCTCCAACACTTTCTAGAGCAGTTTCCGTCTTCAAACCACCGGGTCGATATTCTGCCATATACGGAAAACGTGGCCGACTGGATGGCGGTAGCCGATCTCCTAGTCACTAAACCGGGCGGTTTGACGTTAGCCGAAGGGTTGGCAGTCGGGGTGCCAATGGTACTGGTCGACCCGGTCCCGGGCCAGGAGGAGGAGAACGCAGAGTACCTGGCCGCAGCGGGCGCAGTCCTTACGGCCACCCGTTGGCGGCTCCGGGCAGTTGTTCAGGAGCTCTTGACGCAGCAAGAGGTCCGTCTCAGGTTACGCCGGGCGGCCCGGGACCTGGCTCGTCCCGATGCCGCCCGGCGCATTGCCCAAATGGTTGCCGCGGCCGTAGATTCCTGATTCTGACTGCGGGGAGATTCCCGGTGACTGCGGGGCGGCACTAAAGTGGAAGCACGTGATACGCCGGGGAGGGATTCGGATGCGCATCCGGGTAGGATGCTGCGGATTTCCGGAGAGACGGGCACTTTACTACCGCGAGTTTTCGGTGGTCGAAGTTCAGCAGACCTTCTACCAGTTGCCACGGCCCGCCACGGCCGGGCGGTGGCGCCAGGAAGCACCGCCGGGCTTTCTATTTGCGATGAAGGTCTGGCAGCTGATCACGCACGACTCTTCAAGCCCCACTTACCGGCGTTTACGGGAGCCCCTCGCGGGCCCACCCGGCGCTTATGGGTTCTTCCGGCCGACCCCGGAAGTCCGTTCCGCCTGGCTTCGCACGCTGGAAGTGGCACGGCACCTCGGTGCCTACCTGCTTCTCTTCCAGTGTCCCGCCCGGTTCACCCCCACGCCCGAGCACATCGACCATCTGCGTGCCTTCTTCCACGCGGTAGAAGGCGAACGTGACGAGCTCTTCTTCCTGTGGGAGCCGCGGGGCCGTTGGACGCCTGAGCTGGTGGGCGCGCTCTCCGCTGAGCTCGGGCTTATCCCGGTCTACGACCCCCTAGCTCCGGGCGCGCCTGACCGGTCGCCCGGGCTACCCGGGCCGCCCGGCGGGACCGGCAGGCCGACCGCCGGCGGAGCACGAACGGGGGTTCCGCGCCTCACCTACTTTCGCCTGCACGGTATCGGCGGCTATCGTTACCGGTACACGGATAAGGACCTCGAACGGCTGCGGGAACGCTGCCGGCAGGAGCTGGAACGTGGTGCTGAGCAGGTTTTCGTTCTTTTCAACAACGTCAGCATGCTGGAGGATGCACGCCGCTTCCTCAACACTACTCACTCTCCCCCGCCGGAAAACCCCTCACTGAACTTCCCTTTTACGAACTCGTAGGTAGCGTCATACATGCGGTGCACTTCGGGATTCCAGCTGACGAAGGCTTCCTGCAGCGCCCGGGCATCCTGGTAGTAGGCCTTGATTGCTCCCTGCATGTAGCCGTACTCCACCCCGGCCCGCAAATAGTCGAGGTACCTTTCCCGTCCGGCCTCCGAGCTCAGAATGCTGCTATCAGCTTCGATTTCCACACCCATGCCGTAGGTCCGGGATGTCTCAGCCGCTTCCTTCAGCCTGTCCCGAGGTATCCTGGTGTTGAACATATAGTTGGGCTGATGGATCACTACGTCAAAACCATAGCTTCTCCAGTTGCGGGCGCCAGGGGCGTTGAACCAGGGAATCCAGAAAAGAATATAACCAAGTTTGTGCAGGTCATCGGCCACCGTTCGCAAAGTGGGGGTCTCGCTGAGCGCACTGGTGTGAACCTGCTCCTCAACCCAGTAGAATCCAATCAACTCCAGGTTTTGGTACTGTTTGGCCTTCCAGCGCTCGAGTACCTGGTTCACGTACCAACGCACGGCCTTGATTCTCGCTTCGGACGCCTGCTTGCTGGTCTGGCCGATGGTGGCAAAGCTCTCCGACTTGCCGTCACCGTCCACATCGCCGAAGTCCCGCTGCGAGGTGATGGGGTTGGGGATCATGATGATCACTTTGCCACGGTAATCCGCCGGTCCGAGCCCCCGCTCCTTGGCGAACGCCACCGCCGCCTCGAAGGCATCGAGCTGCGCCCCCTCCTCGAAGAGGTGGTCGATATACCACTGCCAGTCCTCCATCCTGGCAGGGGCAGACCGGGCCGGGGAATCGAAAGCACGGCCGGACGGCGCCTGCAGACCCAGGAAGAGGTAGGTATCAAAGAACCAGTCAACCCATTCGATCTTCGGCAGTTGTCCCGGCTCCCTCGGCGTCATCTTGCCGTAGGCAACGTAAGGCAACGCCGTAATCATATCCCAGTTACCGGCTCCGCTTGCGTAGTAGCCCGTGTAGACAAGAATGATGTTGGAAGCACCCCGAGAGGCATCGGTACCCGGAGGAAAGTATCCCGACCCCCCCGATACAGTCTCTGCCGCCCGGGCCGTCCCCGCCACGTTCAGGGATGCTGCGGCCAACAGGAGCAAGAGTGCAACCAGCCCCGCGAGCAGAGCCGTTCCGGGGCCGTCCGCTGCCAGCGCCAGTTCATCTTTCCCGAACACCAAGCTCCAAAAACCTCCCCAAGGGCGGTAGCAGTGCCGGGGCACTGCAACCGCTCTCAATTGTTGACCAGCGGCACTTATGTTGCTTACCGGCATGGCTCAACAACTGTTAGCTACCGGCGGCTGGTGGCCAGTTTGCGATAGAGGGCGGTCAGCTTTTCATCTGCTGCGGCCAGGGATTCGCCCACTCCCTTTCGGTTGGCAAACATCTCGGTCCAAATGGGTGTGAGGGTATTCATAATGTCTGGCCAGCCATTGATGGTATGGTCGATAGACTCCCGCCCGTACTCCTGCGCTCCGGCCAGGGCCATCAGGATCTCTCGTTCAGAATGATGAGTGGAGAACCTGGCCATGCGCTGCAGGTAGGCCATGACACAGTTGGTCCGGGCAGGCGGAAAGGCAGCTATCTCCGCGTAGCTCTGCAGGACTTCGCTGCTGGTGAGATACTTGACCAGTTCCCAGGCGGCTTCCGGGTGCTTGGTAGCACTGCTGACCATCCACGGGTCGGTATAGACTATGCTCGCCCGCTGCGAGATCTTAGGCAGCGACGCCATTCCCCAGGCGAACTTGAGGACGTTGCGTTTGCCCATCACCGCCCACGGTCCAGCTCCCAGGTACATGGCGACCTGCCCGTTCTGGAAACCACTCCAAGAGTCAAACTCCATGCCCGGTCGGGGTGCGACCCGGTCCTTCCACATCAGGTTAACTGCAGCTGAAAATGCCTTCACGTTTTCGGGAGTATGCAGCGTGGACTGAGAGGGTGTACCCGTACGGTAGGCGTTCTGGTCAAACCAGTCGCCGCCGGCAAGGTACGAGTACAAGATGCTGCCGAAAACGCCGGTGTTGACGCCTACCCCTCCCTGTTTCATGCGACCGGAGGGGTCGATTACCGTCAAATTACGTGCAGCCGCTACCATCTCATCGCAGGTCCAACCGGGATCCTTCCATTCCGTAGGCGGGTAGGGGACGCCACCCCGGTCGAAGAGCTCTGCGTTGTAGAAGAGAAACGTGCCCACGCTCATGAAAGGTAGGCCCCAAAACTTGCCGTCCCACTGGTAGGCCAGCCATGCCGCTCGGAAGAATTCGCTTGGTTTGAGCTCTTCGAGGTCTCGTTTTGCATAGGAAGTTAGGTCGAGCAACCAGCCTCTTTCAACGTAAGTGCGGACCGGCCCGCCCTGCCCCCAAACGTCAGGGGGAGTTCCAGCCGCCCAAAGCGTCGTCAACTTGGTGACGTAATCAGCCCCAGCGCTGGTGATGACGTTTACTTTGATGTCCGGGTGTTTCTCCTCGAATTTGGTGATCATGGAGCGCATCCAATCCACGGTCTCCTGATCGCCCTGGTAGAGGTAGAAGGTTATGGTGGCCGGATTCTTGGCTGACGCTGCCCGCACAGCCGGTGGAGCTCCCAGTTGCGCAGCCCCCCACCTTGTCACAACCAGCCCAACCACCAACCCGGTTGCCGCCCATCGCCCTACCTTTGGCTTTCGTACCATTCGTACCACCGGCGGCAAATCACGGCACCGCCAGTCAAGCATGCTAGTGGCCGAGCTCATGCTGGTCCTCACCGATGCTGGCGACGGGATGAATTATGAACGTGACGAGCAGGAGTTAACGTGCGGTCCGTGAAAAGCTTGCGACACAAGCTATGTCCCTTCACTGTCGGGGGTGCAATTCGTGTCCGAAGCGGACTCCCTCCTCGTTGAACCAGAGCCCGGTCCGTATGATTTTGGCTATCGTCCGCCGGACGGGGCAATCGTCCTGACCAATCCGCCATCCTTTGTTTGGCCGCCCGTTCCCGGGGCGACGGGGTATGTACTCGAGATCGCCGACCGGCCCTCCTTCTCGCCCGAAACCACCAGGCGGATTGAAGACATCGATCTGCCGCTCTACACGCCGCATTTTACCTTGCGTGGGCAATCAGGCAGTTGGTACTGGCGCTACCGGGTGGTCGACAGCGAAGGGCACATCTCCGCTCCCAGCCCGACCCGCTCCTTCCGGATCGCCCCCGACGCGGTGGAGTTTCCCCTCCCGCCCCCGGCGGAACTACACGCCCGTGTTCCCCGCTGCCACCCCCGCCTCTTCGTCCGCCCGGAACTCTTGGCAACCCTCCGGGACTATGAGCAAAACGAGGCTCTCCGGCAAGCCTGCGAGCTTTTCGTCAAACCGGTGGTGGAGGCAGTTCATCAGCAGGGGCCGGCGCAGCTGCCCCCGGAACCAGGCAATCCGTATGCAGGCGGCACCTTCAACGTCGAGGTGTGGCGGCACGGAATGGTTCTCTGCCGCGAGAAGATGGAGCGCCTCCAGCAGCTGGCTTTCGCAGCGCTCATCAGTCGTGACCGGGCGGTGATCGCTGAAGCCCGGCGGTGGCTTCTTCACTTTGCCGGCTGGGATCCGCACGGCCCGACCGGTGCGGCCAGCAACGACGAGTGTTCCATGCCGCTGCTCTTTGGTATCAGCCGGGCGTACACCTGGCTTTACGCCTATCTCAGCCCCGCTGAACGGGAGGCCATCCGGGCCGTGATGCGACAGCGCGGCGGCGAAGCGTACAGGCTCCTGCGCAGCCTTCCGTACGAGGCCAACCCGTACGTCAGCCACCTGGGACGGACGCTGGGGTTCCTGGGCGAGGCGGCCATCGCCTTCTTTGGCGAGATTCCGGAGGCCGAGGAGTGGTTTGATTACCTTTGCCGCATTTTCTTTGCCATCTACCCGGCCTGGGGCGGGGACGAAGGGGGTTGGGCCGAAGGGGCGGCTTACTGGAAGCACTACATATTCTTTGTCTCCGAGTTCGTCGACGCGCTCGCCATCGCGACCGGGATCAACCTGGTGCGCAAACCGTTTTTCCAAAACACCGGCTACTATAAGATCTACACCCATTCCCCCGGGACGGGTAACCCGTTTGGAGACGGGCTCGGGGAAGGCCTCACAGAAAGGGACGGCCAGGTGATGGAATGGCTGGCTCGCCGGACTGGTAACCCGCACTTTAGCTGGTATGCCCGTCACTGCCCCGGAAACCATCTGCGGCCGGGAGTGTTCGGCTACCTGGCGCTGACCGAGCCTCCTGCCCCCCAGCCCCAGCCCCCCACGGACCTGCCGCCCAGCCGCCTCTTTGCCGACATCGGTTGGGTGGCCATGCACTCCCGCCTGGCTGAACCGGATGACGACATCCGGCTGGTATTCAAGAGCAGCCCCTATGGTTCTTACAGTCATAGCCACGCCGACCAGAACGCCTTCGTCCTGGATGCCTTCGGTGCACCGCTCGCCATCTCGGCCGGGTATTACGATTGGTACATGAGCCCCCACCACAAGAACTTCACCCAGGAGAGCAAGTCAAAGAATACGATCTTGGTAGATGGCAAAGGGCAAGTTCCCCGTTCACTGGCGGCCAAGGGAAAGATCACCCGGTTTTTAACCACCCGGAACTACGATTATGCAGTCGGCGATGCCGCGCCGGCTTACGACGGGCTTTTGAACCGGTTCGAGCGGCACATTCTCTTCTTGCGCCCCCACCTGTTTGTCGTCCTGGATGTGCTCGAAGCACCGCAAGCGGCTGAGTTTGAGTGGCTGCTGCACACACCGGTTGAGCCATACCTGGACGAAGTTGAACGAAAAATCTACCTGCAGCACCCGCCGGCCAAATTCGAAGTCCGCTTTCTGTTGCCGGTGAAAGTGAAGATGTCGCAGACGACTGAGATGTCACCCCCGCCCGACATTCCCGGGTTGCCTAAGCAGTGGCACATATCCGTGAAACCAAACCTTGCCGCCGCGCCTGGGCCGGCTACGCCAGAAGGCAAGCTGGAGTCAATGCGGTTCCTGGCGCTTTTGATACCAGCACGGATGCGGGCAGGTCGCAAGGAAGGCCGGCGACCGGATGATCTGGCAGGTGTGAACGACCCCGTCTACTACACAACTGCCGATACGGGTCACGGGCTTGTTCTCTCGTACGGGCTGGATGGCGGAGAGCACTGGGTACAGTGGGTTGCCTGGCGCGACGTGGGAGCGGCCACGGTGGCTGCGGCAATGGGGATAAAAGGGTGGCCATACTCCGTGCCCTCCCGGGTCAACGGTGACGGGGAGCTTATGGTGTACGGCAGCAACAACGGTCAGAATCAGGAACAGATAGCACGAGCGCTGCTGGTGAACGGCACCCAGCTAACCTTGGACTACCAGCCCCTGGTGCTGCTTAATCGCCCGGCCAGCCTGGCCGTGGAATGGCAGGGGACATCCGTTAACGTCGAGGTGGCGGAGCTCCGCGAACGTCCCCTCTCAGTCTACCTGGCCGGCCGTCCTGCCGGCAGGCTACTCGCGGGCCCGGCAGACCGTCCGGTCGTCCGGGTAACCGTCAACGGCCAGCCCGTCCCGCAGCTGCGCCAAGAGAGGGCGGGTATCGTTTTTGAGCTGTGAACCAAGGAAGGAGGCGGACATATGTCCGACCAACTTACCTGGGTGCCGGTTGTAAACCGGTGGTCCAACCAAGCCTACTTCACGCAGACGTTCACCGGCTGGCATTCGGGCGTTGCGAGAAGAGATTATATGGAGGCCTGGATCGAGAGGACCGGTCCTCTTACACCGGGCGAGACGGCGGCTGCAGCCTGCTTGCGTGCGGTGTTGCAGGCTGAAGACGGCGAGCACATCCTGGCAACCGTTCTTCCCGCCGCAAACGCTGACGAGGCGGCAGCGGCCCTGGCCGGCACATGGTCACCCGAGGTATGTGAAGTGTGGCAGGAAGCTGTAAGAGCTCTCGCTCCCCGCTTCGAACGCGTCTGGTCCGAGAATGAGCAGAGGCTGCACAACCACGCCCAGATCCTCTCCGGTGGAAGTGTCTCGTGGCTGCGAGACGCCGTCCGGGAGACGGATGCGTTTTTTGGCCTGGACCGCCAAGCGGCACCTTTGCGGGTCTATCTGCTCTTGTCGGCACCGGGATATTCCGGGGGTAACGGCTCGATGCTGACGGGTCCCGGCGGCATGACGTTTGAGTGTTCCGGGATGAAAGAACAGGACTTCGAGAATTCCCTCCCGGGTTTCATCCACGAGGTGATGCACGCACGACACCAGCCCGAAGTGTTGCACCGGCTTATCGAAGACTTACTCGCAGATCGAGATCTCGTGGGTAAAGAACCCGAGCAGTATGTCCAAACTCCGATCGCTGCTCTGGGAGTGGATTTTGAAAGCTACCTCGGGGAGGTAGTCCTTCACAGTCTATGGCCGACGGGAGCGTTGGCATGGAAGTACTTCCGTAATTGCGGGGTCAATCTATGGCGACGCTTTTCACGGGATATGAACGTGTACGACTATTGGGTTTTCTTTCCGGCGCACGTGCTCGCCACAATAACACGATCGTACCTCGACCAGGGCCGGGTCGTGGATCTCGACCTTCTTCGCCATGCCTACGATATCCACGTTGCGTTGCGAAGGCACTCCCGCACCGATGCCACAAAACAGTAATCGGCAGTCCGTCCTGAGTACATCCCTAAGGGTACCTAATACCTAAGCGCATCGCGGCCCTGGCCTATACACACTTCGGGCCGTCAGCAGCGCGGGAGGGGGCAGGGCCCGGCAGTACTTTGACACCTGTAATGCAAAGAAGTGGCTATACAAGGGCGTTTCGGGCGCGCGAAGCCCCCCTTTTGGCATCACGGTCGCCCTTCGGTAAGGGCTCGATCCGTGGTGGAATACGATAGCCCAACGGCTCGAAGACCACCTGCGGAGACGCCTCGGAGCGCAGGCGACTTGATCCGAGAGAGGTGCTTGAACGCCTCCGCCGCCGTCATCTTGACCCCTTTCGCGTGCAGCTTCTTCTCCAGTTAACGTTCGAGCAGGTGGGCCAGCACGCAGACATATACATGCCGCATGATACGACGCCCCCGCCAGTGATACACGGGATTGATCTCTTCCAAGCTCTTCAGGCTCCGGAAGGAACGCTCAATCGTTTGGACATCCCGGTAGGCTTTGGCCGCCTCCGCGTCGTCAAGCTGCTCGTAGCTGGTTCGGATCACGTACTTACCGTCATAACGGGCTGACCCACAGGGCAATCATCCTGCCTATGAACGGCGAGAGCTACCGATTCCGGGAGAGTCTACCCGGACTTTCGCCACTAAATTGCCCCTTGCGTCCAAGATCCAGAGGTAGGGGGGCTAGGTGGCGCGGGGAAGCGTATATCTAACCATGGCGTAGCCGTTCATCCGTCCCGGGTCTTGACAATGGATGCGATGGGCGGATATAGTGTATCTAGCAAGGCTAGATGCACGGAGCGGATGTTGGTGGCGTTGCTCAAGAAAAAGATCAAGGGCCGGATCTACTATTACTACACCGAGACCAAGCGGGTGAACGGCAAGCCCAAGCTGGTCAAGCAGGTGTACTTGGGACCGGCCGAAGAGATCTACCGGC
>DUMU01000049.1 GCA_012839805.1 Bacillota bacterium
CCTGTCAACTTGCGAGGCAGACTCACCGGTCCCTCAACGATGCGTAAAGAAGTGCCAGGTCCCAATCTGCGGGGGATCACCGGGATCGTCCTTCAACAGGCTCCGGTAGTGAGTAGCCACCTTGCGGAAGGCCGCCGCATACTCTTCTATCAACGCGGGGCGGAAACGCTTGAACCAGGGTACACTGAAGACCCGGCGCCCTATCCCTTCACTGATCGGGAGGCTGCCTGCTGGCTGGCGCACGTCGCGGGTGCTCCGCGCTATCCGCGTCGGTTTACCTTCATTGTATACGTCTGCAGTGTTGAAGACCGGATGGGTGTGCAGAGGAAGATTGCAACCAGGTACACATTGACACCCTTCCGCTCTCACCGCTTCGGCAAACCGGGTGATAGATAGCCCCCCGAGCTCCTCCGGCACGTAATGTCCGTGCGGAGCATACCATCCGGCCATGTTACTCCCCGAATCCTTTGCGACCCGGTGCGCCCGAATCCCCGGGACACCTTCGAGCAGATCCCAGAAGTAATTCATGGCTTGCCGGATCTCTTCGCACCTCTGGTCATAGTACTTCAACTGTACCCGTCCGACTGCAGCGCTCAATTGGTGCATTCGGTACTTGTAACCACCAAGCGGCAATCCTTGGAACTGGCGCAGGTATTCAGTAGTAATATGGTCGTCGAAACGTTCGTAGTGGCCAAAAGCTATGGCCCGCTCGTAGATCTCGGTATCATTGGTCACCAGCATTCCGGCTTCTCCGGCGACCAGACTCTTACCGCTCATAAGAGACATGGCGGCGACATCGCCAAATGTACCCAGCTTCCTGCCCTTGTACAATCCACCCTGCGCGTGCGACACATCTTCGATTACCTTCAGCCCGTAGCGCCTGGCGATGGCCAATATGCGGTCCATGTCGGCAGGATGGCCAAGGTAGTGCACCACCATGATCGCCTTCGTTCTATCGGTAATTCGGTGCTCGATGTCATTGGGATCAATGCACAACGTGACCGGATCGATGTCCGCGAAAACCACGGTCGCTCCAAGCGAAAAGACTGGTAGTGCGGATGCCCAGTAAGTGATACTCGGACAGATTACCTCGTCCCCCGTGCCGACGCCACACCCAAACAGAGCTCCGTGAAGAGCTGCCGTACCGTTATTGAATCCCAAAGCATACTTCGTCCCCTGCCAGGCGGCGAATTCTTTCTCAAATTGCATTGTCACGTCGATACCCGACATGCCCCCACGCCTCAATACCTCCAGTACAGCTTCTTCCTCTTCCTTGGTGATTATCGGCCATGTGAATAGATCGCCTGGTGGGGATTGCACGGCTTTAGGACCACCCAAAAGCGCCAACTGCTCTACGGAGCTGCCCTTTTTCGCCGCTACACTGGTAGACATTTTCACCACGTCCCCTTCCTAATCTAGTTGGTAAGTGGCAGAACCACCGGATGTCCGCCCGCCTCGGCTGAACGATAAGCAGCTACAACTAACTCCAACGCTTTTCTACCCTCCATGCCGTCCACAGCAGGAGGGCGTCCTTGCCTGACCGCCTCTACAAAATCTTCCAGTTGAGCCCGATGGAGCGAAATATCGGTAAGTGTCGGGTCGGCAACCCCTTCCCGGCTCAGCGCGCGCTTTTCCAGGGACGCGCGGATCTCGTAGTCTTCCTGACGCATCTCCTCCATGGTCCATTCCGTAATCTCGTCTCCCACCACCACAATGCTCCCCTTGGGTCCGTGCAGCTCCAGCCTGCGGGGCATGCCGGGATACGCGGCCGTGGTCGCTTCGATCGTACCCAAAGCGCCGTTGCCAAACCGCAGGATCACCACCGCCGTATCTTCCACCTCGATTTGGCGGGCTAGGGTCGCCGTAAAGGCCGAAACCCTTTCGACTTCTCCCATCACCCAACGCAGCAGGTCAACCGAGTGAATGGCCTGATTGATCAGCGCACCGCCGCCTCCTATCTGCTTCGTCCCCCTCCATTCTCCGGCACCGGCATAATAGTCTTGTGAGCGATACCATTTGACAGCAGCACTGGCCATCACCGGCCGGCCCAACCGGCCCCGTTGAACTGCGTCCCTCACCAGCCGGTACGTCCGGTTGAACCTGGCCTGGAAGATGCACCCGAGCAAGACACCGGCTCGCCGGCAGGCCTCTATCACTCGATCGGCCCGTGCCAATGTAACATCGATGGGCTTCTCCACAATCACGTGTTTGCCGGCGGCCGCGACGATCTCCACAATCTCCGCCCGCGTGCCGCTGGGCGTACAAATGTCAACAACATCAATGTCCGCTCGGCCGGCCAACGACTGGACATCGGCTTCGAATTCACATTGCCATTCTTGCGCCCGGGCCGGTGCCTCGGGTCCTCCCGTCACCGCTACCAGGCGCGCCCCGGGAAGGCTGCGAATGGCGGCCGCGTGGACTCGCCCGATAGCACCACAGCCGACTATTCCGAATCCGATTGTTTTCTCGGGTGACATCGGCCCCATACCGCTTCACCTACCTCTCACAGGACACCCGCAACCGTGGATCTGGGGGTGGATGGGTGGCTGCACGGTCGTGCAGCCACCCGTTCGGCGTTCTCGATCAGTTCTTCTTGGCTGCTGCTTGCTCGGCAGCATACTTCTGGAAAGCTGCTTCGGCAGTCTCGTGTGCAGTCTGCAGGGCCTCCGCCGCACTTCTCTTCCCGAGCACAACGTCGGTCAAGATGGCGTTGCGGTCGGGCATACCGGGCACGGGGTTGATGTCCGGCGGACTCGTATATTGGGAAGCACCTACGGCCAGCATTATCCGCCAACTCTTGGCAACAACAGGAACGGTAGTACCGTACTCAGTCTGAGCAGACTTGAGCGCAGGGAAGCGGCCGGTCTGCTTCATCCACCGGAGAACCGACTCCTTACGCATCGTTAGGAACTTCACCCACTGCCAAGCTTCGTTCGGATACTTGGTCTGGGCTGCAATCTGGAAACCCGTAACGCCGACCTTTGTCCTCGGGCCGCCGGGACCCTTCACAGGCTGCGTCACATCCCAACGGAAGGGTACAGTGGCCATGTTGGGCCAACCCGGGCCATCCGTAATGTTGATGGCGGTCTTACCCGTCCAGAAAAAGAACTGCTGTTGCGTGGACCAGGGAAGGGAAAGATGCTGCGTAACCTTGTACTTGTTGAACAAATCCACGCAGAAGTCCAATGCCTGGCGCACCTCTGAAGAATTGAAGCGGCTCTTAGTCGGGAACTGCAGCCTGTCGTACCACCAGCCACCGGCCTGCAGCACCGCGAGACCGTAGTTCCAATAGTTGGCCACACGGTCTATGCCATACTGCTCAGGTTGACCGTCACCATTCTTGTCGACAGTCAGCTTCTGAGCCGCGCGTACCATATTGTCCCAATCCCATTTCTCCCCCAACTGGTTGGGATTCATCACCCCTGCCGCATCGAAAAGGTCTTCATTGTACCAGTTGAGCCAAAGGTACAGGTCGAGCGGCACTCCCCAAAGGACATTACCCAACGTAAATGCAGAGATAGCTGCTGATGGCCAAAGGTTGAGGTCGAAGTCCTTGTCTTTGCCAATGAACTGGTGTAAATCGAGGAAGTATCCCTGTTGGGCCAGCCCGACGGCGCTGGCACTTTGGGCGGTCCACTCCGTTACGTCGACCTGAGCGCCACCGGCAACCATGCTGAGAAACTTTGGTACATATTCGCTAGTATCAGCTGACACCAAGATCTCTATCTTGATGTCTGGATACAACTTCATGAACTCCTTAGCTGCCTCGTCAATGAAGTCTCGCCAACCTTGACCATGGCCGCTATAACCCCAATGCACAAGAGTTACCCGCGGATTTGCGGCTGAGCAAGAAGGGATTACCGCTCCCAGTACCAGTGCGATGCCGACCACCACTGCCGTCACCAGAGTCAGCTCCCTCGTCCCGCGCGCCATAAACATTGCCTCCTTTCCCTTGTGGAAACAGCGCATGCTTAACACATCGGTCTGACCGCACCCAGAGGAAAGCAAGACTCACGATCGGTCGATTAACTGCACTCGTCGGTACCGGTTTCGTGCCGCCCCTATGCACCAGTCCCGAAGACTATCACCCCCCTCACTGTCCCGAAATGGGTGAAGCTGCCGACAAACTGGCCCGGTAAGAGCTGAACGCCCCCGCGACCATCTCGGCAACTTTCGCCTCGCGCTGGGGATCGACCCATGCGATCTCTGCTATACCGAAGGCTCGTTCGTCCGTCAGTTCCCATCCGACAGCATCTTCGAAGTCGGGGTTAACCAAGGTAAAACCTTGTGCCACCAGGCAGTCAAAGCCCACGATCTGCCAGTAGTTGGATACACCTTTCTTCTCGTAGAGCCGGAAGGTCAGACGAGCTCGGGACTTGCCGGCCAAATATGGCGTCAGATTGACAGTTACCAGTTGCCAGTCAGTTGACGCCGTTGCGGCAACGTCGCTTTCCCAGACAACCGTGTCGTCCACGAGCAACTGCTTTACATGGTAGCCGCCGGTATTTGGGCCGACATCACGGGTGTAGAACATCAGGGTGTAGTTTCCCGGCCAGTTCTCGTTCGGGCAAATCGTTTGCGAAGCCGACAGTACATCTCCTTGTCTGGTGACCGTATTGGGAGGAATGAAGAAGCTCAGGTAACCCCGACCTGTGATAGCAGGCGACGGCTCCGATATCTGCTCGAGAGGCAGTTGGTACATCACGATACCATCTATCTTGCCCATACGCATGTTGTCGAGAGCCAACGAGACCGCTTTTTCGACGTACTTCACCGACGGTGGAGCCGGCGTCCTCGACAACTGCGATGCATAAATCATCCAGTACAATGGTAGTCCGTATTGGTTAAGCAACGCCGATATTCTGTCGATCTGACCTTGCATGGATGAAAGGCGTTGGGTATTCCGATAAGGGTCATCGCGATATGCTACAATTACCCCGTCGATGAAAGCGCCACGTGTGCTGAGAAACTGTTGTGTAACCGCAGTGGCATATAACAGAGGGAGAAATCCCAAACGGGGATTGATATTCCGGGCCGTCTCTGCCATGGTAGCCATATACTCAGGGGTAAAGTACGATAAATTACCATCGAAATCATCAATGGCCCAGGCGATCAGATTGGGGTAACGCAGCGAAAGCTCGGCAATGGCTTTGGCCCAAGCAATGTAGTCAGTTGTATAGGGATACGATTTGAGTTCACCCGTGGATTCTGAGGGAGGTACTAAGTAGACCACGACATTGATCCCCGCCTCCCTGGCTGCGGGCAAGAACTCGTCTTTGAGATCGTCCCAGTCCACAGGCGATCGCCATACAAGGTAGAAGTACGTGTCGATCCCGAGTTCCTTCAGGCGAGATATCAAGCGCGGGGTATCCAGGTGCAGGTAACCATCGCCTCGCGGCGCCGGCTCTCTCATCTCACCAGCTCGAAGTGCGTACGCCGCCAATACCTTGGGCGCGCTCCCTGCCCATTCCGTTGCCATACTCATACCCCCTGACTCCTCGCCCTCTGCCCGCCCAGTCACCGTGGCAATAAACACGAGCGAAGTCAACACCAATACGGCCATCCAACCCACGCCCCGGCTCGCCCATCTCTCCAGCGAACTCATGACAACCCCCCTCCTACCATAAGTACCGCCCCTACCACGGCGGGCGATTCGTTAGTCAGTTGTATTTATATATGCTAGCAACGCATGATTCCTTCCGGCTCCGCGCCCATTTAATGCCAGTATTTTTTAACACAAATGGCAGATGGTGGCGTGGCCACGGTGGCAACGATCGACGCCGCTCTTTCGCAGCCGTTGCCACCAAAACAAGCAGGGCGGGTAAGGGCCCGGATACACTTTGGGAACTCTCACCCTCACGCTAGGGTCCTCCCCTTTTTTACGCCCCTCGCTCCTTAACCGCAGCTGCCCGCCGGGAGGCAAAGTAGGAGGCGACCTTACGAATCGCAGCGACCATTTCGTCCACATCCCGATCGGTAAAGAACTCACTGACCGGCAGCCGTACCGCCGTTGCCAGCACCTCTTCGGCCACGGGACACAATCCCTCCCCATATGCCGGTACCGCCGCATGAAACCCTGCCGAAATAGGAAAGCCGGCGCCGTGCAATACCTGAGCTTTGGTCAGGACATCGTAACAGTAAACCGGCCGGGGGATATATCCTTCGCTGCAGGGAATCCCCTCCGCCCGCAGTGCCTCGCAGAAATGATGCCGGCGCGTTCCGAGTTCTTGCTCATTCACGCGCAGCATGTAGAACCAATAGGTCGCCCGGCTATCGGCAGTAATCCGGTGCGGCTGGATGCCCGGTAGCCCGCTTATGCCCTGCGTAATCCGATCGCCCAACTCATGGCGCCGCTGGCAGATGCCGGGAAGCTTCTTGACCTGCGCAATCCCGACCGCTCCCTGCAGTTCCGTCATGCGATAGTTGGGCGCGAGCCACTCGGGATCGCGCCCCGAACCGCTTCGATGATAGTACTTGTCTGCGTAAAGCGCGGCCAAGCGGGCTAACTCAGAATCGCGAGTGATGACCAAACCGCCATCGCCGGTCGAGATGTGTTTGAAGTCATTCAGGCTGAAGCAGCCGAAATCGCCAAACGTACCGACTTTGCGCCCTTTATACTCCGCCAAGTAGCTTTGGGCGCAGTCTTCGATTACCCGAATTCCTTTGCCTTTGGCAATTTCCATAATCGCGTCCATGTCACAGGGATTACCAGCCAGATGAACGGCAATTATTATCTTGGTTCTGGAGGTAATCTTCGCTACGACCGAGCTAGGGTCAAGATTGTACGTGTTGGGGTCGACGTCTGCAAAAACTGGCACTGCTCCTTGATACAAGATGCCAATTATCGTGCCCCAATCCGTGATTGGTGACGTTATCACCTCATCGCCCACGCCTACACCCAAAGAGGCAAGAGCTACATGAATCGCAGCAGTACCCGAGCTGACCGCGACGCAATACGGCACTTCATGCAACGCCGCAAATTCGGCGCATAGTTGCTTTACCTTCCTACCCGACCAATAGAATAGCGTATTCTGATCCAGTGCTTCTCTGAGCTGAGCCAGCTCTTCTTCACCAAAACGCTTTCCTTCTCCAAAAGGCGTCGACTTGGCCTTTGGGCCGCCATACAAAGCCAACTCCGTCATGCCAAGCTCTCCCTTCCCGTCTTCTCGTCCGGCTTCAGTCCCTTCGGACAGTACGCTCTTACGGTCCGAGCAGGCCTGGATAGCTCGCCCCTCCCTTGTCAGGCCAAACAAGACTATCCTACTTGGTCTCACGCGGCACAAAGCACACTAAACGAGGACAAACGGCAAGTCTGGAGCGACTTCTCCACTACGTACCACCGCCGGAAAGCCGTAAACAGACACGCGTTCTGCAACCGACCCGCTCTTACGCTGGAGAGTTTCTGCCTCACCCCAAGGAAGAGTAGGATCAAAAAGCACAAAAGTAGCTTCTGGCACGTGCCAAGAAGTCTTTGCCACCCACCCCACGGCCGAATCATGCCGGGTAAACTGGAGTTGAGTCTGCCTGCGGGTTCTCTCCCAGGACTGAATGGCGCTACTGGTCCACCATTCTATCCCTTGTTCCCGTCCGTACGTGACTACGTCGGCCATAGCCTGAGGTATTCCTGGTTTCTCAACGTGCGCGGGATGGAAGAGGAAATGGGCCACCCCGTAGTGTTTAATCGCCTGATCGACACAGGCCCTGCCGATTTCGGCCGGGCAGGTGAGGACCAGATCCTGAGTCATGAGGTTGATCTCAAGTACGTCGATGCGCTCAGCGGTGTGCTCATCCATGGGAAACCAGGGATGCGCCCCACCGAAGGGAAAACCTGTGTTGCCTTTCTTTGAGGGACCCTTAGTCTGATCGCATCGAATACCCGCCCGTTCTAGCCAATGGAAGAACTCAGTTAATCCTTCCCAGCGAAGGTAGTGGTTCTTGTTTGACACTATCGGTTGCTGTTCATCTATCATGTCGCGCAACCAGCAAAGTTGCAAGCGCAAATGGTGTTCATCCCAGAATCGCTGTCCAAGTTGCGTCCGGGCATCGTAATGCAGGGCTATTTCATATCCGTCACGATCCAGCTGGCGGTAGAAGCCCGGACTGTAGCCACCCGGGTAGACCACGCACCAAGTGGAAGGAATTCCTAGCTTCTTGAGGTTCTCCAACAGCAGATCGGCTTTGTCCGGTTCGTTCAGGTCGGTATCATGAGATAGCAGTCCTACCGCAGCCAGCGGTCTCGGCCAATACCATAGCATCGGCAGATACGAGTTAGTAGCCCTCGCAGCCCATAGCAGGAACCGGATCAGCAGCTCACGCCACTCGTCCGCCACCGGACACCCGAAGAAATATGTATCGGCGATAGGCTGACGATCCCGTTCGTAATCGAGCACAATCCCATCGTCGGTCTTTAGAATACCGTCATCCACCGGTGCACTGCCATCAGCCGGGGGGATACCATCTACGTACACCGGCCGCCCCTGCTGAATGCGGACCACGGCAGCTGCCACATCTGCGCCGATCAGCACCGCCCATCCCCGTCCAACCCGTCGCAGCGTAACTGCCGGCCCCACCTCGGCCTTTTGCCACCCTTCCGCCTGACACCACCGATCACCATCCAACCAGCTGGCCAACACCTCTACCGAGAAGTCGACGGGTTCTAACCAACGCCCGCCGAAAGCGTGCAGCGGGCCCGACATCCCGGCGAGCATCGGTAAGACGGAGGTATCCCACGATCCAACCCAGGCCTCCCGGAGAGGTCCGCGATCACGGCAGCCAAACACAGCTTCCAGTCCCGAAGGGCCTCCCAAGCCTATCAATACTTTTCCGCCGGCAACGAAGCGGCTCAACGCCTCTTTGACATCATCTGGAAGATGGAGGTTTGCGGGTATCACGATGGCAAAGCAGAGGTCAACCTGAGTCGCAAGTCTCTCCGGTTCCGGCCCGATTCGCCGGTAGGGCAGCCCGGCATGTTGAAGGATCTCCTCAACGTATCCTGCGTATCGCCCCCAAGGATCTACCGCTCTGGCCTGATTCGCGAGCCACAAGAGACCGATCTCCATCCTGATCTCCTTTCCAGTCAACCCGCCGCGGAGGTCTACCGGTCTGGCCATTCCGCCGGCGGAACGCACATTGATCAATCATTTGTATTTAATTATACGTCACCCATCGCCTTCCTTGCCGTGCTATTCGGGTTCACGAAGGCGTATTTTTCCATGCGGCAGGACGACGAGAGGATTTTCCTGGCGTCTGGAAGGTCGCACCGCCCACGGCCTACCTTCATTCCGGGAAGCCGTGCAGATCGAACAGCCCTGCAGGAGTCAGCACGGTAACGCAGAACACCCACGCGCGGGAAACGACCGCACACGAACCGAGGGGGACGTCTGTTATGACTGCGTCCCGGGGTACCCCGGCGCTCGCCTGGTGGCAAAAACCCATGCGTATAGCCGCACTGCAGTGCGAAACTTCGACCGATCCCTTCCGCATCCTGGATGGCTGGGATAAGCTGGGTTTCAACGTCGAGCAGCTCTTACACATCAGTGCACACGGGTGGTTGGGCGTCTACGATCCGGCTAAGGCCGATCTCGTCCGCGACTACATCGCCGCCGCCCACCGCCGGGGTATGCGCATCATCTTCTACTTCGGCGGACATTGGCTGAGCGATGATCTGCAGAAGCAGCACCCTGACTGGCGGGCCAGGCGGCGTGACGGCACCTACATCGATCACGCCTGCCTGGGCAACGAGGGGTACGTGGCCTGGGTACAGGATATCAGCCGGGAGGTCGTGGCCCTGGGGGCCGACGGCGTTTTCCTGGACGGTGCCTACATCGCCCCCGACGGCTGCTTTTGCGACCGCTGCGCGAGTGAGTTCCGGGAGTCCTTCGGCGTCGAGCTGGCCCAAGCAGAGGGCGATCCCGACCTCCGGCACAAGGTCACCGAGCTGAAGATGCGCGTGGTGGACCGCTATTTGGCGGCAGTCCGGAAGGCCGTCCACGCCGCTAATCCTCAGGCCGTATTGTACGTGAACATGCCCGGACTGCACCCGCTGCGCACTCGCGGGGTCGACATCCGCCGGCATCTGGCCTTCCAGGACCTCGCAGGTGCGGAAGGCGGGTTCATGTACTATTCTCCGGCGTCCCAGATACCCGTGTGGAAAGTAGGTGCCGTCGCCAAGCTGCTTGCCACAGTTGCCAACGGCAAGCCAACAGTGAGTTTCTGTGCTGCGGACCACAAGCCGTGGAATCTCTCCATGATCTCCGCCGCTGAAGCCACCATCACCTACTGCCAGGCTATCGCCCACGGTTCCAGCGTGTGGTTTGGATTGCACACCCCCCGCTTCGAAGAAGCCATCGCCTCCCCGACACTCCAGGCGGTAGGCCGCATGAACCAGTTCATTGCCCGGCATGAGGAGTACTATACGGCCACCCGTTCCAGCGCACGCGTGGCCGTGCTCTTCTCGTACGACACCGCAGAGGAGTACCGCTACAGCGCCTCCGACTCCGACTTCCTCGCCACCCAGAAGGACGGGAACCAGGGCGTGACCGGCGATTTCTCCAAGAGCTGGATGGGTTGCTATGAAGCGCTCACGCGGTCGCACATCCCGTTCGACATGATCGACGACACCGCGGCGAGCGACCCGGCATTCCTGCAGGCCCGGTACGACCTGGTGATCCTGCCCACGGTGGCCTGCATGTCAGATGCCGTAGCCCGGGCGCTTGAGCAGTTCGTAACCGCCGGTGGGAATCTGCTGGCCGCTCATGAATGCGGGGCATATGACGAACGGGGGCGCCGCCGGGCTGAGCCGGCACTTAGCAAGGTACTGGGCGTTTCCTGGACAGGCAAGACTGTGGCCATGAAGCGGTTCAGCTACCTGTCTCCCACAGAGGCGGGTAAGGAAATACTATGGACCGCTGTGAACGAAGAGCTGCAGCCAGCCCCGCCGTGGGCTCTAGAGGTAGAGCTTGCAGGCGCCAAGGCTCTGGCCAGGTTTCACGAGCCGGTCGATCGGCAGTACCGCCCGTTGACGCCGACCACCTCCCCGGCTATAACCCTGCACCACTACGGCCAGGGGCAGGCTGCCTACATTGCGGGTACGTGGTTCGAGACTTACATGATAGAGGGTTTCCCATCCTACCGGGCGCTTACGCAGCAGTTGGTGCGCCGCCTAAGCCGTCCGGTAGTTGAGGTGGAGGGCTTGCCTGGCTCGGTCGAAGTGGTAGTGCGGGTCCAACCCCACACTCAGCGTATGATCATCCACCTGATCAACATGACCGGCGATATGACCCGGCCGATGGAGAAGATAATGCCCATTCCGGGACCCGCCTTCCTCACCGTCTACACCGATGCTCCCATGCGATCGGCTAGGGCGCTGATGAGTAGCCGGCCGTTGCCGCTCGATGCCGCGGACGGCAAGGTTCGCATCGAAGTTCCGGGTCTGAACGACTACGAGGTGATCGTGCTCGACTGACGCGCTGGTTACAAGCCTTCGTTAACCCGCCGCTCTCGACCGGCTGCGGCGCCTCCTACCCCGGTTGGTTACCGCGGGCCGAAGGCGCCACCCTTTGCCGCCTGCCCCTTGCAGCGCTGGTTGTTGTCCGACGAATAGTGCTCTCTTCACCGCCTCTCACCCCCCCCCTGCTACAACGGGAGGATTAAGCCGGCATGGTCTTGACGGCTGGCGACCCGACCGTCAAGGCAGTTGCCCCCATCCTGGCGTTCCCCGGCTGGCTCACCCTGTCGCTCGCCATTCCGCGTGACATGGCCGTGCGTTCGTGCTAACGTGATGCATTGGGCCTTGCTGCTAATGAGGGCCCGTGCTATCCGGTGATCAAAGCCTATCCTGACGCATGGTATTGCTCACAAGTTTGTGGCAGCCGGTGCTGCAGGGTGGCTGACGTCTGGACGCTTCCGGGCGAAGAGCTGAGCTATGACTTTTGGCGGGCCAATTATCCAAGACCCGGCAAAGACACCTGTGGCTGCCTTGATGAGAGGGGACTTTGCAGAATCCACGATGGCCGGCGACCCCTGATCTGCAGCCTTTTCCCCTACTTCAAATTCGAAGACGCGGTCCTGGCCAGTCTAAGCTGCAAGTATGTCCGGGAAGTGGTCTTGCCCGCCATCAGCTCTCACACGGTTCGGGATCGCCTTTTCCAGGGCATCCTGGAGTGCATCGACTGCCAGTGCTCCGCTGAAGAGACGCGGGAGATCGAACAAAGGCTGAGGGAGTGCAAGGGAGCGTTCCTGCTGATACGGGGGAATCGCGGCTGAAAACGGACGGCGGGAGATAGGGGTAAATAGCGGTATGGTCGATGGTAGCCGGACTGCCGCTCAGGTTCACGTCATGCCCGCCCTGCAGAAGCAGGCTGCGGACCTATAAGCGCAGGCGTTGCTCGGTCGCGGGGATGGGAAATAGCAGGCCTTCTAGCTGGCCTTTAATCCGCGGATTAGCGCGAGATTAGCTAAACGACAAAACAAGCGGGTCTCCGATCCCGGAAACCCGCATAAAACCTGGTGCGCCACCGGGGACTCGAACCCCGGGCCCGCTGATTAAGAGTCAGCTGCTCTACCAACTGAGCTAGTGGCGCACGCAAACCGTAAACTTGCAACCAAATCTTGTTGGTAGCGGAGGAGGGATTCGAACCCCCGACACTGCGGGTATGAACCGCATGCTCTAACCAACTGAGCTACTCCGCCAACGCAGGCAACACTTATTCTACCTACCGGCCGGGCCGGCGTCAACCCCACCCGCGCCTTCGCCTCCTCCAGGCCAATACCAGCCCCGGCTTCAGCCCCTGACACCCGCTTGAGTCCCTGACCCCGCTTGCGTTCCCGCCCCGGCTTCCGTCCTGCCGGTCACTGTCCGGCCCGAGCCGCCTTCCCGCTCGTCGCTGGCCGCCACCGGAGCCGCCTCCGGCATCATGACCCACGGCCTGGCCTCTCGCCCCGTTCCCGCCATCCCTCTCCCGGCTCGCAAGGCCTCCCGGAGCTTGGCCCGTTCTCGCTTGAGGTTACCTCGCGCACAACTCAGCTCGGCGTGTTGAACCGCAAGCAGCTTCGAAAGCAAAACCAGCCCCGCCCAAAGACCAATGAAGCCCGTGGCAGCTCTACTCAAATGCCAGTCGTAGCGGTCATGGTACAGATACACCCCAACACCTATCAACGCCATTTCGGCCAGCCACCACAGGAATCCCAGCCAGACCCGGCCCGCGTAAACCTGCCCCGCCCCGGTCACAAAGAAGGAGAAAACGGCTGCCAGTCCAGGATCTCTCGAGCGATCGTCCACGCCCACCAGCCCCCTCATCCCCGAATCTGACCGGCCAAACAAAAGCCCCGCCGGTCGGCGGGGCAACAAGCTCAAACCCAATGGTGCCGGAGGCGGGAGTCGAACCCGCAAGGTGCCATGCACCGGTGGATTTTAAGTCCACAGCGTTTACCAGTTTCGCCACTCCGGCACGACTCGCGCTCCGGTAGCTGATGAACCAACTATATTCTACTTGGCGATCGGCCTTCATTCAACTGGGGCCAACTCCACCGGGTTCGCCAGGCCCTTGGTTCCCTTTGATTGATTCACCAGCCCGCCCCGTCAGCCTGCCCTGCTCCGCCCAGCCCAATCCCGCCAAGCCTGTAGCACTTTTCGGCGCGGCAAACAGAGTCTCCTGCCAAATCCACGCCGCGCCGGATCAAGTAATCGGCTACCAGACGCCCCACCGGATTCGCCGCCCGGGCCAAATAGTGGGCCAGGTGTGCGTGGAGACATTTGAGGGTCACGAACTCCCTCGCACCGCCGACCCCCGAATGCAGGACCACCCGGGCCTCCCGCGGGTGCTGCTCCAGGTAGGCTTGGGCGTCACGGGGCAACCGGTTCAGGAGCTCCCGCCGGAAAGCGGCGTACTCCTGATGCGCCCGATCCAGTTCGGCGGCCAGTTCTTCATCCTGCCGGAACTCTTCACTGAGCCGCTCCACCCACCCCTCGGCTTCCAGCTGCCCTACCGCCGCCACCAGGTAGGGGCAGGTCAGCCAGAAGACCGTCGGGAAAGGCGACCAGTCCCCGCCTCGGGAGGCCAATGCGCCGGGCTGAACCGGGAAGCCAAGCCTTCGGGGTATCAGAGGAGCGTTCACGATCACCATGGGCAGCCCGAACCGGCAGCGGCGAGCCACCCCTACCACCCCGACCGGCGGCCGCCCTAGCTGGCGACTGATTGCCTCGTAATCGCCGGGCCGAAGCGGTTCACAAGGTATGCCAGCGACCATGGGCGACCGGCTGCTTCTCCTCCTCTGGGCCAACTTCTTTCCCTTTTGAGCAAACCAAAGGCACCCTGGCGCGGGGAGGCGAGCTCTTCGCACCTCCTCCTGCCATTACCAGGGTGCCCCATTTCCCGGATTCAGACCAGATTCTCAGCAGATTTACGCCCGAGGTTAGGGCCTGGCCCAACCGCCTCCCCTGCCCCCCCGCCGGGCGTCCATCTTTTTCCGGAGGTCGGCCTGTTTCTCTTCACTTTCCCGCAGGAAGCGTGCCAGGCGGTCCTCGAAGTGACGGCTCGGCGGTCGGCGACGCTCAGGTGGCGAACCGTTGGCCTGCCGGATCGACAACCCGATTTTCCCATCCTGGACGTTGATTACTTTGACGCGGATAATGTCGTTTTCCTTTACGTAATCCCTGATATCCCTGACGTAAGCATCCGCTACCTCGGAAATGTGGACGAGGCCGGTCCTCCCGTCCTCTAGCTGGACAAAGGCACCAAAGTTCGTAATCCCGGTTACCTTGCCCTGAACAATGCTGCCGACCTCCAAAACCATGCGGAAACCTATTCCTCCCCCGGCAGGTTTACCTGCCGCTCGTATGCCAGTGTAGTATACAAGACGGCCACTTTTCTGTCAACCAGCCGCAAGCCCTCCGGCCCTTGACATCTCCCGGCGCCGCCCCTACAATACGACCAACAACTGAATACGCGTATCGGTGGCGATTACGACCTCGCATCGAGAGTGGCGGAGGGACTGGCCCGATGAAGCCCGGCAACCGGCGGCCTGAAAGACCGCAGTGGTGCCAATTCCTGCAGGCGGCTCGCCTCCCGGTTCCCGCCTCGTCGAGCCGGATCGAGGGTGGGCACCGGGGGTAGAGTCGACCTGAGAGATGGGAGGGGAAGAAGCCCAGCAAGCTTTCGACCCCCTCATCGAGGGGGTTGTTTTTTACCCTTCGACCCCGCTCGTACTCCCGCTCCCGATCTCCCGCCGGCCTTCGCCCGGCCTCCCGTGATCGCCGGTCGTTCACGAGGAGCTCCCCGTGGCTGATCGCGAGGCATCCCGTGACCGCCAGTCGTTCACGAAAGGAGTCGACGTCATGTCCGAAAGCAGCCTCCACACCGAGAGCAACCTCCGCACCGCCGGTGGCGGGCGCCGGCCCGGTTTTGCCACGCTGGCCATCCATGCCGGGCAAAAGCCCGACCCGGTTACGGGGGCTCGTGCCGTCCCCATCTACCAGACCACCTCTTACGTTTTCCGGAATGCCGACCATGCCGCCCGGCTCTTCGCACTCCAAGAGCCTGGAAACATTTACACCCGTATCATGAACCCGACCACCGCGGTCCTGGAGGAGCGGGTCGCGGCGCTGGAGGGCGGGGTCGGGGCTTTGGCCGTCGCCTCCGGCCAGGCCGCCGAGACCATCGCCCTGCTCAACCTGGCCCAGGCCGGTGATGAGATCGTCGCCTCCTCCTCGCTCTACGGAGGCAC
Source organism: Bacillota bacterium (assembly GCA_012839805.1). GTDB lineage: Bacteria > Bacillota > Limnochordia > Limnochordales > DUMU01 > DUMU01. Next base: position 15,724 of record DUMU01000049.1, read on the forward strand.
CTACAATCTCATCGCCGCCACGCTGCCCCGCTTCGGCGTCACCACCCGTTTCGTCGACGGCAGCGACCCGGCCAACTTCGCCCGGGCCATTACCCCCCGGACTAAAGCCCTTTACGTCGAGACCATCGGTAATCCCAAGCTGGATGTTCCCGACCTGTCCGCCCTCGCCGAGATCGCCCACGGGGCGGGTCTCCCCCTCATCGTCGACAACACCTTCGCCACTCCCTATCTCTGCCGGCCCTTCGAACACGGCGCCGATATCGTCATCCACTCGGCCACCAAGTGGCTGGGCGGTCACGGCACCAGCATCGGCGGGATCATCGTCGACTCCGGCCGCTTCGACTGGAAGGCGAGCGGGCGTTTCCCCGCCCTGGTCGACCCCGACCCCACCTACCACGGTCTCTCCTATACCGAGACCTTTGGCCCGGCAGCGTACATCGTCAAGGCCCGCACCCAGCTACTGCGGGATATCGGCCCCGCCCTCAGCCCGTTTAACAGCTTCCTCATCCTGCAGGGTATCGAAACCCTTCCCCTGCGCATGGCCCGGGCCTGTGAGAATGCCCAAGCCGTAGCCAACTTCCTGGTGAACCACCCGCAGGTGCTATGGGTTTCCTACCCCGGCCTGCCGGATCATCCCAGCCACGCGCTGGCCCGCCGCTACTTGCAGGGCGGCTATGGCGCGGTGGTCTGCTTCGGGATCCGCGGCGGGCTGGAAGCCGGCCGGAAGTTCATCAACTCCCTGCGGCTCTTTAGCCTCCTCGCCAACGTGGGCGACGCCCGTTCCCTCGTGATCCACCCGGCCAGCACCACCCACCAGCAGCTGAGCGAGGCCGAACAACGTGCCTCCGGCGTCAGCCCCGAGCTCATTCGCCTTTCCATCGGTCTCGAAGACGTCGAGGACCTGCTCGAGGACCTGGACCAGGCCCTGCAAGCGGCAGGGCAACGGGGGGAATGAGGGATGCCGGGTCGAACTGTAAGTGCGCCGGGTGAACGTGAACAGGGTGCGCCGCGCCCGCCGGGTGGTCAACCGGGTGGACCGGATAAAATCACGTGGGAGGATACCCTCCCGCGAGAGTATGAAACGGTGAAACTGACCGGAGAGGGGCCGTTCATCCTGGCTTCGGGGGAGACCCTGCCCGAAGTGGAACTGGCCTACGAAACCTGGGGGCGCCTCAACGCAGAACGCGACAACGTAATCCTGGTCTGTCACGCCCTTACCGGGGACTCCCACGTGGCCTCCCACCCCGACCGCCGCGACTCTGTGCCTGGCTGGTGGGAGGAGATGGTCGGCCCCGGAAAGCCCCTCGACACCGGCAAGTACTTCGTGCTTTGCAGCAACGTGCTGGGCGGCTGTCGTGGGAGTACCGGTCCCCGCTCCCCGCACCCCCAGGACGGAAAACCCTACGGGCGCCGTTTTCCCGTGATCACGGTGCGTGACATGGTACGCGCCCAATACCGCCTCCTGCGCCACCTGGGTCTTCGCAGGATTCACCTGGTCATCGGGGGATCCCTCGGCGGCATGCAGGTGCTGGAATGGGCCGCCACCTACCCGCACCTGGTCGACGGCGCGCTGGTCATCGCGGCTCCGGAACGAACCGGCGCCCAGGCCCTCGCCTACCACGCCACCCAGCGCCAGGCCATCCTCCTCGCCGGACCCCGCGAGGGTCTCGCCCTCGCCCGCATGCTGGGTATGATCACCTACCAGAGTTGGGAATCGATGGAACGCAAGTTCGGCCGGGAAGCCGGCGTCCCGGCGGAAAGCCCGGACCGCGAGGCCGGCGAGACCTACGGGCCCGTCTTCGCTCGTCCCTGGGAGCCGTTTTTCCAGGTCGAACACTACCTTCACTACCAGGGGCAAAAGCTGGTGGCCCGCTTCGCCGCGGACACGTACCTCTACCTATCGCGAGCCATGGACCTCCACGACATAGGATGGCGCCGGGGCGGGCTGCCCGCGGTGCTGCCTACCCTGACCATGCCGCTGCTCGTAGTGGGCATCTCCAGCGACATTTGTTTTCCAGCCCGCGAAGTGCGCCGGCTTCCCGAAGCGCTGGCCCGGCTCGGGCAGCCCGCCCGCTACGTGGAAATCGACTCGCCTTGGGGGCACGATGCCTTCCTGGTTGAACCGGAAACGGTGGGCGCCATCGTTCGTGAGTTCTTGAATGAACTCGAGGCGGCCGGCCGTGCAACTACCGGCGTTTGGACCGGGTCCCAGGAGGCGGAAGCCGCTCGCGATAGGAAGGCTGATGGGAAGGCTAGTCGAGCGGCCGTTCCGGCGACGGACGCTTTTCTACGTGGAAGGGATCTCCAGGCGGAACCGGTTTCGCCGGCACGAACCGCATTTCCCCGGGAAGCACCAAACCCAGCTCCCTCCGGGCTTCCTCTGCGATCACCGCGGGGTCGTTCCAGCGTTCCAGTTCACTCTCCAGCTGGTGTTGACGCAGGCGAGTGACCTCTATCTCACGCTGGGTGGCCTCAATGGCCCGGCCCAGTTGCCAGATCCGCCAGGTGGTGCGCGCAAAGGCAAAAACGACCGCCAAAAGTACGGCGGCGGCAAGGGTCTTAGCCAGACCCCAACGACGGCGAGCGGCGGTACCCTGGCCGGACGCCGCGACGCCCGGCCTCTCGCGAGCGACCAGGCCCTGCTCCCGATGCCGCCGGGCCCGTGCCTTGGCCGATGCCGGCAGCGGTGGCCGGCGGCGATGCAAGCCGCCCCGTTGTGCCGGCCTCACCCGAGTTTCCCCCCTGACCACCACGCAACCCTGGACGGTTCCGCCCGGCGAAATACGGAATCACCGATCTGCTTCTTCGGTTCGCCGGATCCGGCCCGATTCCTCCCCATCTTCGCCGGCCAGCCCCTGACCGCCCAACCAGCCTTGCTCCCGCCAGGGCGCAAGCCGCTCTAGCCCCGTCCCCACCGCCCGGGCCGCCGCTATTCCCGGGCCGCGGGTGGCACGCCCTACCCCTCGCCCGACCGCGATGGCAGCCGCCAGGAAGGGCCGGGAGAGCCAGCGGAAATAGAGGAACGCCCCGAGGGCAATTCCTACTCCCACGTAAGCCCGGAGTTCGCCGCCGTTGATCAGGAGCAAGCCGGTCAGGACCAGGGGCGTGAGGACCAGCCAGAACGCCAGGTCGCCGAGGAGAGTGCCCAGCCGCCCCGGGTGCAGCACCCGGCGGACCAGCCGGTAGAGGTCGACCGCGAGGCCGACTACTCCTCCCACCGCCATCGTTTCCGCTACGATGACGAACTCCTGGCTAACGTCCACGGGGCGCCTCCACGTTATCGGAACAAGCGGGCGAGAAACCCGCGAGCCTTCGGTTCACCACCCTGAGTTACATACTCAAGGCTCCTAATCAGGCCATTCACACTGAGAGTCGCCTTTTCTATGTTGAACTCCCGGATGTGCAACCCCTCCCCCCGCACCACGAGGATGCCTTCGGTGGTTTCCAGTGCTACCTCTTCGTCGTCGAAGCTTTCCACATTGGTGACGCCTTCGATGGAAAGACTCTCCCGATTCCTCAGGGCCAATTGATGGCGAACCGCCCCAGGGGCAGAGGTGCCCGGACCGGGCGTCAACGTCATCCCCGGGTGCAGGTCCCGCAGGCCGGCCATGCTCATCCTCCTCCTTCGTGCTCCCTTCCATCCTTCCATATATGAGTGAACGGGCACGTCCATACCGGCCCCCCTGCGGGCTTAGGGGGAAGGGCTGGCTAAAGGGAGAGGAAAGCGAGCAAAATAGGGAAACGCCGGGCGAAGCAGGAGGATGTAGGGAACGGCAAGCGAATAAATGGGGCGTTCCCTGTCAACCGGGAAGGGAGGTCTGTCTGCATGAACAAGAGCGATCTGGTGGCCAAAGTCGCGGAGAAAACCAACATCACCAAGAAGCAGGCGGCAGACGTGGTCGACGCCGTCTTCGACTCGATCTCCGAGGCGCTCTCCAGCGGCGACAAGGTGACGCTGGTCGGCTTCGGCACCTTTGAGGTGCGCGAACGCAAGGCCCGGGCCGGTGTCAACCCGGCGACCCGCAAGCCGATCACGATACCTGCGAGCCGCGTCCCGGCCTTCAAGGCGGGCAAGGAGTTGAAGCAGACCGTCACGGGTTCGTGAGAGGTCTACCTATTGGCTTCTTTCTCCCCCGGCAGGCCTCGTCGAATCGCCGGCGGAGACGCAAGCGGTGCGAGTGTCAGTTTTCCGTGCTCGGCATAGAGGAGGGGGAAGTCCTGGCTTCCGCTGCCGCTTCCCCCGCTTCCCCCACCGCACCCGCCGGACGGTTCCGGGCCAGATCTGCCAGGAACCGCTTGACAGCGCGGTCGAGAGCCTCCTCGGCGTCGACCCCCAGGCGGCGAGCCAGGTCCACCGCGGCCAGGAGCAGGTCACCCACCATGGCGCGGGCAGTCTGGCTGCCGACCGGCCGGCCCTCCCGCACCGCACCGGTCACCGCCTCGACCGCCTGCCTGAGACTTGACGCCGGCAGGAGCCGGTCGTCTATTCCGAAAGCAGCCGCCCGGCGGAGCATCTTCTGGGCGCGCATCAAGGCCGGCATGGCGCGGGGAAGGTCATCCTTCTTTTCCTCTGTTGTCTGTTCCTCTGTTTTCAACCGCTCCCAGTTGCGGACCACCGTCGCCGCATCACGCGCGATCAGTTCACCAAAGACGTGAGGGTGGCGCCGTATCAGCTTCTCCCGTAGCCCGATGGCTACGTCACCCAAGTCGAAGCGCCCCTCTTCCGCAGCTATCTGGGCGTGGAAGACGACTTGCAGCAAGAGATCCCCCAGCTCTTCCCGGAGGGCCCGGCTATCCCCCCGGTCGATAGCCTCCGCCACCTCGTAGGCTTCTTCCAGTAGGTAGGGCCGCAGGCTCGCATGGGTCTGTTCCCGGTCCCACGGACAGCCGCCCTCCCCCCGAAGCCTGGCCATGGTCTCCACCAACTGCTCGACGGCATCTCCAATTCTCACCAACTCTTCTCTCTCCTCCCCGATGCCGGTCATGCCGGCGTGAGGACGCCGGGAACTCCCCCCAGCCGGGCGGCGAAGTCAAGCCGGCCGGCCCCGCAGCGCTTGCAGCCATCGCCGCTCATCACTGCCCATGCCTCCCAGCAGGATCAGGGCAAGGAAATAGCTCACGACCCCCCCGGCCACCGCCGCGACACCGACCACGCCCGGCCACAGGGATTGCTGCCAAACCGCGGCCGCCACCACCCCGGCAAGCGGTGCGGGCACAGCCTCTCCGGCCGGAAGGGCGAGCAAGTATGGATGCAGCACGGACACGAAGACCGCCATGATCCCGCTCGCGAGCAGCGGGCGTACCACCATCTCGGCAACCGAGACCGTCATACCCGTACGGCGAACCACCCACAGCAGGTTCAGCAGGGCGGCCACCATCCAGGATACCGCCGCCGCTCCGCCGGCACCAACCAGCGCCCGCTCGCGGCCGGCTCTCGCTCCCACCCACCACCATACCAGGGCCATCTGCAGGATCCCGGCCAGCCCCAGGTGAACGGCGGGCCGGTATACCAGGCCGAGGCCCTGCAGGATACCGGTGGTGGCCTGAAAGAGTAAGGTGCCGGCGACACCGGGAGCCGCACTTCGCAGCGGGACCGCCACCCCAGGCAGGCCAAAGAGAAGGGAAGCCAGGGGTTCGGCCAGCACTGCCATCCCGGTCGCCGCCGGTACTCCCAGCAAAAACAGCAGCCTTACCGCCTGCTCGCTCCGGCGGGCAATGAAGCGGGCATGCCCGCCCGCCCGGTCCCGGGCCACCGCGGGCAGCAGAGCACTCCCCAGTGCATGAGAGATGAAGCCGGGCACCCCCACCATCCGCACGGCGAGACCGTACTGGCCGTAAAGCTCACGCACGGTCTCCACCGGGACACCGGCCCGCCGCAGCCGGTAAGGTATGGCGGTAGCTGCCGCGGCCTGAACTCCAGCGTTCACCAGGGCCAAGGCCACGCCGGCCGGGGCGTCGCGCCAGAGCTCGACCAGGGTGTGGCCGAGCCTGCGGTGGGGCCGCTGCGCTCCACCCCTCCGGCGCTGCGCCGTATCCCGTGACTGCCCGCCCCGGTCTACCGGCATCCCGGTGGTCCGGCCACGCCACAAAAGCGCGGTCCCGAGCAAGGCAAGGGCGGCCGCGCCGCCCGCGCTCGCCCCCAGAGCCGCCCCCCGTGCCCCCGGCCCGGGCCCGGCCGGAGCCCAGGCCGCCCCCAAGAGGAGCATCGTCCCGACTCGGAAAACTTGCTCGATTACCTCCGAGGCGGCGGTCACCCCGAGCGCCTGCCGTCCCTGGAAATACCCCCGCAAGACGGAGGCCATGGTAAGAAGAAAGACCGAAGGGGCGAAGGCCTTAATCACCTGTATGACGCCTTCGTCCCCCTGAAGCCTTCCCGCCACCGCCGGCCCGAGCCAGGCGAGGGCGAGCGCCCCCAAAAGGCCGGTGATCGATGCCATACCCATCGCTACCTGTAACAGCCGCTCTTCGCGTTCCCATTCCCGCCGGCCGCGAGCCTCGGCCACCAGGCGGGCCAGGGCCACCTGCAGCCCGCCGCTGGCCAAAACCAGAAGCAGCCCCTGCCAGGCCGCGGCCATCTGCCAGAGACCCATTCCTGCCTCGCCGATCAGGCGGGGTAGGGGGATAAGGTAAAAGACGCCGAGAAAGCGGCTGAACCCCCCGGCTAAAGCCAGCAGAAGTGCCCCTCTGGCGAAACGGCTGGAGCCCGCGTCGAGACGGCCGGATTCCACGTCGTGCCTCACCCTTTCGACCCGACGTTTCATCCTACGCCGTTCGCGCCCCCATAAGACGAAAGGGCGACCGGCTTGGCGCGTTCCGATCGCCCTGCTCGCGCGCCCTGGCCTACTGCCTGGGCTTCCCGGTCGCCTCTACTTACGGACCCGCCCGTTCCCTGAGGGGGCACCCCTTTGCCTACTGCTCCATCTGCTTGGCAAGGAAACCGGCGGCAGTCTCGACCAGCTTCAGCTCCACTTCGCCCATACGACGCTCGGGGTCGTTCGTCCCCAGAATCACCGCTCCGATGGGGTCACCTTCGGCAACGATGGGAGCGATGACCTGGGAGGCAAAATCCCAGCGGCCTTCTTCCTCCTCGTCACCGGCCGCCGTCTCTCTGACCTCCCGGGATTCGGGAAGAATCAACGACTTGCGTTCCTCCATGCACCGTTCCACCACGGCCGGAACCGCCTTGTCGACCCACTGCTTCTTTTCCGCCCCGGCTACCGAGACTACCACATCCCGGTCGCAAATGATGGCGACGTGCCCGGTAGTCTCATGGAGCGAGTCGGCATACTCCTGGGCGAAGTCGCCCAGTTCTCCGATAGGCGAGTATTTCTTCAGAATCACCTCGCCCTCCCGATCCACGAAGATCTCTAACGGATCTCCCTCCCGGATTCTCAGGGTTCGCCGGATCTCCTTTGGGATCACCACCCGGCCGAGATCATCGATGCGCCGCACGATACCAGTAGCCTTCATCCTTTCCTGCCCCCCTTTGGCCCGCTACTCCGTGCTCTTTGCATCCCTGGCAGGGTTAGTATTGAGACTCCTCCAGGGCATTATTCACATCCTATTTCCAATTCTACCACAATTATGAGCAGGCTGCTTTCCTGGAAATCCGGTAACTGGCCTGCCATTTTGTGCCTGCACCGCCCCCGGTTCCGCTCCCCTTGCCCGGTCGCGGCACCGGTTCACCGTCCGCATTACCTCCACCAGTTGGGCCAGCATCGCTTCGGCACTCTCCTCCGTTCGGGCCAGCGTGATCTGCACCTGCCGGGCCGTGCGCCAAACCGCCACCCGCCCGGGAAAGCGCCGGATGAGCTCCGCTTCGACCTCTCGTTCCAGCAACACGCCGGGGTGGAAACGAATGGCCACCCTCCGCCCGGTCTCCAATATCGAATGAACGCCCGCCTGTCTTGCCAATACCTTGAGCCTTGCCACCAGTAGCAGGTTCTTCGCCGCCACCGGCAGTGAACCGAACCGGTCCTCCAGTTCTTCCTGGACCTCGGTAACCGACTCCTCATCGACCAACCCGACGATCCGCCGGTACATCTCCACCTTCTGGCGGCTGTCCGGGATAAACTCATCGCTGAAGTAAGCGTCCACCGAAAGGTCTATCACCGGCTCGGGCAGCTCCCGCTTCTCCTCTCCTTTCCGTTCCCGAATGGCCTCCTCCAGGAGACGGTTATACATCTCAAAGCCTACTGCAGCAATGAAGCCGTGCTGCTCCGCCCCCAGGAGACTGCCCGCCCCTCTTATTTCCAGGTCTTGAAGAGCGATTTTGAATCCGGACCCTAGATCGGTAAACTCGCGGATGGCCTGAAGCCTTTTCTCCGCCTCTTCGGTCAAAACCTGTTCGGGACGGTAGGTGAAGTAAGCATAAGCTACCCGGTTGCTGCGGCCGACCCGGCCCCGCAACTGGTAGAGCTGTGCGAGGCCCAGCTTGTCGGCTTCCAGCACGATCAGGGTGTTGACATTGGGCATGTCCATACCGGTCTCGATGATGGTGGTACAGAGCAGAACGTTGTACTCTCCTTCCAGGAAATCGAGCATCACCCGTTCCAGTCGCCGCTCTTCCATCTGCCCGTGGGCGACCGCAATGCGGGCCTCGGGAACCAGCCGTTCCAGCTCCGCCTTGTAGTGGTCGATAGCCTGGATCCGGTTGACCACTACGAACACCTGCCCGCCCCGGGCCAGCTCCCGGCTGATGGCCTCCTGGACCAGTTCCTCGCTGTACTCGGTAACGTAGGTACGGACCGGATAGCGATCCTCAGGCGGCGTCTCGATCACGCTCATGTCCCGCACCCCGCTCAACGCCATATGCAAAGTACGCGGGATGGGAGTGGCGGTCATGGTCAAAACGTCGACCGACGTGCGCAGTTCCTTCAGCCGCTCTTTCTGCAATACTCCAAAGCGCTGCTCCTCGTCGATGATCACCAGCCCCAGGTCCCGGAAGACCACGTCTTTCGAGAGCAGCCGGTGGGTACCGATAATGATGTCCACTCGTCCTTCTTTCAGACTCCGGAGGATCTTTTCTTGTTCAGAAGGAGACTGGAAACGCGTCAAAGCTTCGACTATTACTGGATATCCTTCGAAGCGGTTCCGGAAAGTGCGCAGGTGTTGTTGCGCCAGGATGGTGGTCGGCACCAGAACCGCCACCTGCTTACCGTCGGCCACCGCCTTGAAGCTCGCCCGGATAGCCGCCTCCGTCTTCCCGTATCCCACGTCGCCACAAAGTAGCCGGTCCATGGGCCGCGGTCTTTCCATGTCCCGCTTCACGTCTTCCACCGCCCGCAGCTGATCTGGCGTCTCCTCGAACTCGAAGGCATCCTCGAACTCCCGCTGCCAGACGGTGTCGGGGGAAAAGGCGTAGCCGGGTGCGACCTGCCGCTCGGCGTACAGGCGCACCAGCTGTTCCGCTATCTCTTGAACTGACTCCTTCACCCGCTTTTTCAGCCGCGCCCACTCACTGCCCCCCAGGCGGGAAAGGCGGGGCGGGTGATCGTCCGTGCCGATGTATTTCTGGATCTGGTTGACTTGCTCGACCGGAACGAAGAGACGGTCTTCCCCAGCATACTTGATAACGATGTAATCACGATGTACACCGGCGATCTCTTTGGTCTGCAAGCCGAGGAACTGGCCGATCCCGTGGTTGACGTGGACTACGTAATCACCCTTGGCAAGATCGAGAAGGTTGGTGAGGCCACCTCCACGGATTCGCCGGCCGGAGGGACGCCGCCGTGATGCTTTACCGATCAGTTCGAGGTCGGTTAGAACAACGAGCCGGGCGGCGGGCAACTCGAAACCGGCCCCCAGCCCCAACTCTATGCCGAACGCCTGGCCAGCCGGGAGGTCCGCCGGGACATCTGCGGCCGTTGGGAGCGTCACGTTCTCCTCCCGCAATGCCGCCGCCATTCGTTCCAGGCGGGAGGGGTGGGACAGCGCCAGCAAAACCCGGTAACCTTCTTTCTTCCACTCCCGCAGGGCAGCCGCGAGCGGTCCCGTCTGCCCGTGGAACGGGTCGGGCGGACGGCTGGTCACCGTCCGGGAGGTGCTGGGTTGCAGTCCGGGAGCATGCCGGCCCAGGGATGAAAGAGTAATGAGCGGGTGGTGTCTCCAGGCGGCCACCAACTGCTCCCATCCGGCGTACCCATCGAGCGCCGAAGGTAAGGCTTTCCCTTTCTCAAGGGCGGCGGCGTGAGCAGAGGCAAGTTCACCGGTAGCAGTCTTGATCGCCTCCGCCAGGCGGGCCGGCTCCTCCAGAATGATCGCCCCGGGCGGAAGATAGGAAACGAGGACGTCAAGCCGGGGGAAAAAGTAGGGCCGGAATTGCTCGTCTCCGGGGAAGTGAACCCCTTGCGAGAGCATCTCCCGCTGCCGGGCAAAACGGCTGGCCAGCGCGGCCGCCACCCCCTCCCGGCCCACGGCGCGTAAACGCCGCACCTGCTCGGTAAGATCTTGCTCGGCACGGGCGAGGGCCTCCGCGCGACGGTCGGACGGGAAGAGGGTCTCCCGAGCCGGCCAGAGTACGACTTCGTCCTGGCTTTCCACGGAGCGCTGCGTCTCGGGATCGAAAAGGCGGATGCTATCGACCTCCGACCCGAACAGCTCAATACGGTAGGGAAGGTCGGCCTGGGGCGGGTAGATGTCCAGGATGTCCCCTCGGATGGCGAACTGGCCGGGCGTGGTAACCTGGTTGACCCGCTCGTAGCCTTGATCCACCAAACGGCCTGCGAGTATCGGGAGCTCGGGGAGTTCCAACCCGCGCCGGACGGCGGTGACCTGGGTCCGGTAATACTGGGCGGGCAGGAGCGGTTCAATCAAGGCCGTCACGGGCGCAACCAAGAGGAACGGGTCGTCTTGAAGGAGCCGGGCCAGCGTACGGAGTCGCCGGTCGACGACCGAGCGGGGCGGGCGCGTTTCTTCCCAGGGCAGGATCTCGAGGGGCGGGAAGAGTTCTACTTCGCGTTCGCCGAGGAGAGCCGCCAGGTCTTCGGCCAGCCGCTCGGCCCGGGCCGGCCCCGGGGCGACCAAAAGGACCGGGCGCCGGCCGTCCCGCTCGGCCGCCAGGGTCCGGTAGACAGCCGCTATCAAGGCGGGAACCGCACCCGGGGTGAGCCCGACCAGCTCGAGTCCCCCGAGACCGCTGCGCAAGCCCCGTACCAGCCAACTGTGCTCAGGCGTCTGGCTCATCAGCTGCAGTAGACCAACTTTTGCCAACTTCCCACCACCCGAAAGCACCGGTCTCTCGTCGCCCAACCCCCGCGCCACCGCCCCAACGCCAAAAGCCCGCCCGGGCAGCCGGCGACCCCGAGATCTCGAGATCTCGAGTCACCGGATACCACTGCCCGGCCAGGCAGACCAAAAGCTCCTGACACCTGCTGACGCCTACGCTATAGGCTCCCCTAGCACTGCTCAACCCCCGTACCGGCCTCGCATTCCCCCGCCCCTACGCTGTCCCCGGGGCGGTCGCCAGTGCTGTCGCTACTGCGCTTTCGTGACATCCCCTGTACTACAGTCAGGCGGAGCCGTCTCCCGCCCCCTGCTCCGCCTGGTGTTGAAGCGACTCATGGCAGCCGCGATCCCTTCCTCGAGCCAGACCAGGACCGCTTCCGCCGCCTGATCCACGGCGGCAGCCAGGCATTCCCACTCTTTTTCATCAGGCTCCCCGAGTACGTAGTCGATCACATCGACCCCCTCCGGCGGCCGGTCGATACCCACCCTCAACCGGGGGAAACCTTCCCCTACGGCGGCAATGACCGAGGCCAAACCCCGGTGGCCGCCGGCACTTCCCCGCGGCCGCAACCTCAATTGGCCGCAAGGTAAGTCCAGATCGTCGCATACGACGAGGAGGTTCGCCAACTCGATTCCCAGCGCGTTTACCAGGGGGCCCACGGCCTCTCCGCTCGCGTTCATGAAAGTCAGGGGTTTTACCAGAAGCAGGTCGGTACTTTCCCCGGACGCCGGGAGCTCCACCCGCCCGGAGCAAAGGAGAGCCTGCCCTTCTTTACGCCAACCCGAACGGGAATGCGAAAGCAAACCCGAGCACAAGCGCGTTCGCAGCGGCGACTGCCCCGGGGATCGTGAAGGAGCCCCGAAGACGCGCGCCGCCACCTGGTCGACCACCATGAACCCGAGGTTATGGCGGGTGAGTTCATACCGGGTCCCCGGGTTGCCTAGGCCAACCACCACCCGCATTCTCGTGCCCGTGCCCCCTGCCGATCGACCCGGGGAGCGGGAAAGAGCAATCAAGCCTCCTCCGGCTCTTCTTCGGCCTTCTTCTTACCCACGAGCTCCGGTTCCGGGGTTTCCTCTTGCGCTGGCGTCTCCTCGGCCTCTGCTACCGCCCGCGGCAACACCACCGAGACCACCGCTTCCGCGGGCGATGCGAGGAAACGCACCCCGGGCGGGGGCGTCAGGTCGGCTACGGTCAGGACATCCCCCGCACGCAGACCCTTGACGTCCACCACGATCTTTTCCGGCAGCGCATCCGGGCGGCACTCAATAGTGATCTCCCGCAGATCGTGCTGGATCACGCCACCATCGTCCTCCCGTTCTTCCTCTCCCACCAGGACGATGGGAATCGTGAACTCTACCGGCCGGTCCATCGGTACCTGGTAGAAATCGACGTGCAGGATCTGGCGGCTGATGGGATCGGTCTGCACTTCCTTGATTACCACATTGGGAATCGTCTCTTCCGCCTGCCCCTGCCCGTCCTGCGGGGGCGTTACGACCTTGAGGCTAAATAGGTGGGTATGTCCCACCTTGTCCAGTGCCGCTTCGAAACTCCGTCGCTCGACGCTGAGCGATACCGGTTCCCGCCCCGGCCCGTAGAGAATCGCCGGGATTCGCCCCTGGCGGCGGAGTTCCCGGGCCGGCCCCTTGCCGGCCGTCGTCCGCTTCGTCGCGGACACCACCACGTCCAACGCCACGCCTACCCCTCCCAAACTGTCACAATCGCCCGATATTATACCATCCCGGCCGGGGCCGGTTCAGTCGAAAAGAACGCTTACCGATTCGTCGTGGAAAATGCGGCGGATCGCCTCTCCGAACACCGGCGCGACGGAGATCACCTGGACCTTGGCAGGCAGCTCCCCTCGGCTTGGAATCGTGTTGGTGACCACCACCTCTTTGATGGGGGCCTGGGAAAGACGTTCCAAACACGGCGGGGAGAAGACCGGGTGAGTTCCACAGGCGTAGACTTCTTTCGCCCCCTGGTTGACCAGCGCCTGTGCCGCTTCGGAAAGCGTACCGCCCGTATCGATGATGTCGTCCACCAGGATGGCCGTTTTCCCTTGCACCTCACCGATGATGTGCATCACCTCGGAAACATTCGCCATGGGCCGACGCTTGTCCACAATGGCGAGCGGTGCATGCAAGCGCTGGGAAAGCTCTCGGGCCCGGGTCACTCCCCCGGCGTCGGGTGAGACCACCACCACGTCCTCCAACCGTTTCTCCTTGAAATACTGGGCAAGGAGCGTCATCGCGGTAAGATTGTCCACCGGAATATCGAAAAAACCTTGAATCTGGGGCGCGTGGAGATCCATGGTTAGTATGCGGTCGGCTCCCGCGGCCACCAGGAGGTTCGCCACCAGCTTGGCGGTGATCGGGTCGCGGGGCGCGGTCTTGCGGTCCTGCCGGGCGTAGCCATAATAGGGAATCACCGCGGCGACGGAACGGGCCGACGCCCGCTTGCAGGCGTCGATCATGATGAGGAGCTCCATCAGGTTGTCGTTATGGGGCGAACAGGTCGGTTGAACCACGAACACTTCCGCCCCCCGTACCGACTGGCCGATCCGCACTCCGATCTCACCGTCTCGGAAGCGGGTGATGACCGCATCCCCCAGCGGCAGGTTGAGATAACTGGCGATTTCCTCCGCCAGGGCGCGGTTTGCCGTTCCTGTAAGAATCAACAACTGCTTTCCCAACGAGATGGCCAACGCGAAAGCCCCCTCACCGAACCTTTTCTATTAAGGCTTCTGCCGGCCCCTCCCCCAGGCAACGGCAGAAAGCGAGCCGGCTACCGTCCGCGATCCGTGCGTCTTCCAGGTATACCCAGGGTCCCAGATGACACCCCGCCCCCACGTGGGTCTTACCTACCAGCCATGAACCTGGTTCAATGATGGTATCAGGACCTATTTCTACCTCGGGATCAATATAGATCGCAGCCGGGTCGACCAAGGTCACACCCGCCGCCATCCAGCGCCGGCGGATCCGGTCGCGTAACACTCGCTCCGCCAGGGCGAGTTGCACACGATCATTGAAGCCCAGCGCTTCCTCCGGGTCGGCCAGTGGCAAGACCTCAACGCGACGGCCGCGGGCGCTGAGCCAGCCAAGCGTATCCGTGAGGTAATACTCGCCTTGGGCATTGCCGGGACTGATCTCCGCCAACGCGGCTACCAGGTCCGGAACGTGGAAGCAGTAAGTACCGGTGTTGATCTCGCGGATGGCCTTTTCGGCCGGCAGAGCGTCTCTTTCTTCCACGATTTTCCGAAAAGCGCCGTTTTCGTCCCTTACGATCCGGCCATAGCCGGTAGGATCGACCAACTCCGCCGAAAGCAACGTGGCCGAAGCCCCGGTTTGGAGATGGAAGGCGACCAACTGCCGGAAAGTCTCGGCCCGGTAGAGGACCGTATCGCCGTAAGTGACCAGCACCGTGCCTTCGGGCGGCAAAACCGGCACGGCCCGCCTGACGGCATCCCCTGTTCCCAGCAGCTCCTCCTGAACTACATACTCCGCCCTGCTTCCCACCACTCGCTCGACTTCTTCCCGCTGGTGGCCAACTACCAGGATGACGCGACGAAAACCCGCCTCTTGGAGGCTGGCCAGGAGGTGGAGCACCGCCGGCTTTCCGCAGAGGGGATGGAGGACTTTGATGGTTCGCGATTTCATCCGTTTGCTGAGCCCGGCCGCCAGGACCACCGCGGCCAGGGAGTCCGTCTGTTCGCCTTCGGACACCCCTTCGCTCCCTCCTAGACCGTTGCCTAGCTTTACTTCCACGCGGGCCCGGGCGATTCCTGCCCCATTTACTCCCGCGCACGCGCGCTAAGGCAGCAGGCCTGCCCGGGCTGGCCTGCTGCAGGAGACATCCGTGTCCTCGCTAGCGAATCCTTCTAGCTACCAGGTTAGTACGCCGGATTAGCCGTGGTCGGCTGCCCTACCCCGGCGGTGGCCGCCGGCTGGTTGAACCGGAACGGGGTTCCCTGCAGCGCCTGAGCGAACCCGCTCCGGACCCCCGCGGCCGCCTGGTCGATGAGGGCCTGCTCAGCCGCGGCGATCATCCGCCGTACCATATGTCCTCCTACCGCCCCGCAGTCCCGGGACGGCAGATCGCCCCAGTACCCGCTCTGGATCTTCGAGGTGTCGATGCCGAGCTCATTAGCAACTTCGTACTTGAACTGGTCCAGCACGCCCGCTGCCTGGACCAGGAGCGCGCGATTGCTGCGGTCGGACCCTTGGGCCATTGCTTGTCACCTCCCGTCTCCGCCCCAGCGTGAGGCGGCTTCTGCCCCTAGTCTGGCCGGGGAACGGGAGGTTCAATCAGATCATACCTGTCGAAAAGTTTGGGTGAGGTAAAGGAAGTTGGCTGGGGAGGCAGGATTCGAACCTGCGTATGCCGGATCCAAAGTCCGGTGCCTTACCGCTTGGCGACTCCCCAACCGCAACGGCCACCGCCGGCATATACCGAGGCTGCCGGCGCCCCCTTGCAGGTGCGGCCACCAGGCACTCCTATATTTTAGCCGCTTCCCGCCGGTTCGACAAGCTGCTCCCTACCCGTGCCGGTTGATTCCTCCAGAGGGGTGCCGCCCGGGCCATCCGGGCATGCTTCCGAAGCCACCTGCACGTCTCTGAGCCAGGGGGCGGGTTCGACCTCCACCAACCGGGCGGCCTCGTCGACCCGGTGAAGCCGGGCCAGGCTCAGATAGCCGGAAATGGGTTTTTCTGCCGGTTCGGCGGTTTCCACCAGGACTGCCACCCCGAGCACCCGGGCTCCGAATTCTTCCATTAACTCCAGCATGCCCCGAATCGTACCGCCTGCCTTCATGAAATCGTCGACCAGGACCACCCGGGCGGACTCGGCCAAAGCCCGGCGGGGCAGCGACATGGTTTCTACCCGCCGTGAACCGCTCAGATAGTTGACGGTGACCACCGGCCCCTCGGTAAGGAGAGCCTGGCGGCGGATGATGACCAGGGGAGTGCCGAGGGCCCGTGCCGTCATCAAGGCCACGGGAATACCTCGGGTCTCCACGGTGACCACGGCGTCGGGCGCAAAGCCTTCCGGATGTAGCGCCCGAAAGCGGGTGGCAAATAGTTCACCCACGTCCGATAGCAAAAGGGGATCCGATACCAGGTCGGTCAGGTAAAGAAAGCCGCCGGGGAGGATTCGCCGCGGGTCCGCCAGCCGCCGGCAGAATTCGTGTGCCACTACCGCCATCCGGGCCGCCGGCAATATCGGGCGAAACACTACGCCCCCGGTGACACCGGGTACGGACCCGACCTCGCCCACCCCGCTTTCGGCGAAAACCTGGCGGACCAGGGCCAAATCCTCACTCAAACTGGATTTGGCCGCCCCCAGCCGGTCCGCGAACGAACCGAGAGGCACCAGGCGCCCCGGGTGGGTCAGCAGTTCGTGCATAATGATGGCGAGACGGTGGCTACGGCGCATCCCGGCCCTACCCCTTCTTCGTTTCGCCGCCGTTCGCCAGCCGCCGCCGGGCCAGCTCGAGGTCGGCGGGCTTGTCGACGTCGAACCCGATCTCGGCGAGGGGAAGTATCACGGCTCGACCCAGGATGCCCAGCCGCCGGGCGATTACCTTTTCGATGGCCGCGATTCGCAGCCGGCCGAAGGCCATAGCCACCAGGAAGCTCACTCCCAGGACTCTGGCCATGCGCCACGGCTTCTTGCGCCAGGCTACCATTTCCCCCAGGAGGCTTCCGGCCCGTTCCACCACCGAGGGTCGCAAAAGAAATAGGTTTCCCCCTGTGAACTCCCCGTCCTTAAGGCGAACATATGTGCGGCGGGTGCCGGGGAGTAGCCGCTCCATCGCCTCCCGGGGAACTATCGGGTAAAATACCTCGTACTGATGGCCCTCCTGGGAGACAAGCCCGGCACAGCGGTCGAGGAATTGCTTGAGGACTTCCGCCGTCACCAGTACCGCGTCCCCCGCGATCACCAGGACGGCTCCTTCATCTCTGCCCTCGTCCCTGACTGCCTCCCTGCCTGCTCCATTGCCAGTGCTGGCCACCGGCCCGGCGGCCAGGGCTTCCAGCCCCCGGCGCAGGTTGGTGACCAGGTCCTCCGACGGCTCGATCCGGCGCACGGGAAACCGGTACGAGGCAAGCAGGGGATCGAGCGGCCCCGGTCCCACCACTACTACGGCTTCCAGTCCTGGAAGCCCGGCTAGAGCGTCGAAAACGTACCTGACCATGGGGCGAGCGCCAACCGGTATCAATGCTTCCCAGGCCTCCGAAGCAACACCGGCCAGTTTCCCCCGGTTGGCAGCTCCCGCCAGCACCAAAACTCGCAAACCGCCTTCGGGTGGGATACCCGGCCGTTCTCCAGACTCCTTCGCGTTGCTCGCCTCAGTGCTCCTCAGCATCGAGGATCGTTGCCCCTTCCGAGCCGGTTCATGCCCACTATAGAACCGCCCGGCAGGGCGGTCAACCCTATCGCCGGCCAGCCCGGGGTGAGCCGGCTGGCCAGGATGAGCGCGGGGCCGGGCGCGCCGTGCTCCCGCGCCAGTTCATCCCAAAGGCGCGCCAGGCCCGGTTCGCCGTCGGCCAGGGCAAAAAGGGCAGATCCCGAACCGGTCATCCCGTAAAGCAGGGCTGACGAGGCGGCCAATCGCTCCCGCCAGGCCGAAAGTTCGGGGAAGCGAGCATATACTACGGGGGCAAGATCGTTTGGCAGTTCCCGGCCCCAGGTGGTGATGTGCCTGGCCAACTGTTCCCGTCGCCGGTCTTCCCCGGTGGTCGCCAATACCTGAGCCAAAGAGAGGATCGCGTCCCGTTTTTCCGCTGCTTCCCGCTGCGCAACTCGCCCATTCTCGCCCCCCCGGTCCTGGTCGTACCAGCGGAAAACTTCGGCGGTAGCCAGTCCGAAGCTTGGTTTCACCACCACCACCGGCCAATCCAGGGCCGGCAGGCAGGCGAACCGCTCCCCCGTCCCCATAGCCAGCGCCGCCCCCCCGGCCACGGCAAAAGGCACATCCGCTCCCAGACTCGCCGCCGCTTCCTTCACCGGGGCCGCTCCCGCCACCGTCTCCCATGCCGGCGACCGGTAGGCCGGCCGCCCGTCCTCCGCCGTTTCGTACCCGCTCTCCATCGTTCCCCCGGCCCGGGCTGCCGTGAGCAGCGCCGCTCCCCGCAAGGCAGCAGCGGCGTCGGCGCTGCCCCCGCCGAGACCCGCACCGGCCGGGATCGTCTTGACCAGCGCCCTGACCGCCAGGTTCATACCGGCCGAATCACCGGAGGAGCCGGCCGAGCCGCCGGGTAAGCCGGGAACGCCTGCTCGCGCCCCGGGCCTGGCAAGTTCGGTAAACCGGCTCACCGCCCGGCAGGCGAGGTTGTCCCGCCCCGTCGGCACCAAGTCCATCCCCAAGCAAAGGCGCATGAGCTCTGCGCGCGTACCCGCACCCGTACCCATACCCGTACGCTCATTGCCCGGGCAGCCGGTCCCGGCGCCACTGCTATGGCCAACCCCGACCAGCTGACAGGCCGAGATCCCATGGCGCCCGGGCCGCACATCCCAGGATACGTCGATCGTGGCGCCGGCAGACCCGTAACCCGGCACTTCCCAGGAGGCGTCACCAGGAAAGGAGGACCGGCAATCGCAGGAAAAGGGCTCGGCTTCCACCAGGACCCAGTCTCTTAATTCAAGGGTATGGTACAGGGTAAGAAGCAGATGGTAACCATCGGCCCGCCGGCCGGTCACCACCAGCCCCAGGTTGACCTTGGCCGGAGCCGGTTGCCAGACGGCTCTAGGCGGGCCGCGACGCGCAGAGCCGGAAGGCACCTTCCCTTCCCGCCTCCCACACTTTCATCCCCGGAAGAGTCCGGCGATCAGGTCCCGGAGCCATTGCCACAACCGGGCAAGCAACCCCGCTCTTTTGACGTCCGTCGCGGCCACCACCGGGTGACGGCCGATTTCGCTGCCGTCGTAAAAGAGCACCAGTTCGCCGACGCGATCACCTTTCTTCAACGGAGCTCGCAGATCCTGCCGCGGGAGGAGCTTCTCCTCAACCCCCCGGGTGCTGGCAATGCGGGGAAGGAGAACCCGGATATCTGCCGGTGCCGCCGCCTCTACTTGTGCAGGTGAACCCCCTGCTACCCGGACCCTCCCTACCGTCTTGCCGGCCGGAACGGCGAGCACCTGCCGGAAGCCGTTGAACCCGTAATCCAGCAGGCTCGTGGTGGCCTGCAGCCGTTCTTGATCGCTACCGGCCCGGAGCACCACGGCCAAAAGCCGCCGGTCGTCCCGCCGCGCGGTGGCTACCACCGAATAGCCCGCCTTCTCCGTGTGCCCGGTCTTCAGGCCATCGGCACCGGGGTAGCGACGGATCAACCGGTTGGTATTGACCGCCACCGGCAAGTCCGGCCGGAACTGTTTCGTCCAGATCGACGTCCACTCCAAGACTTTCGGGAAGCGCCGCACCAGTTCGAGGGACATGCGCGCGATGTCCCGGGCAGTGCTTACATTTTCCTCCCCGTTGGCAAGGGGGAGGCCCGACGCGTCGCGGAAAACCGTATCTTTCATTCCCAGTTCCTTCGCCCTTCGATTCATGGCCGCGACGAAAACTGCCTCACTGCCGGCAAGGTACTCGGTAATGGCTACAGTGGCGTCGTTGGCCGAGGCGATGGCCAGCATCTCGAGGAGCTCCTGCAGTGTATACGAGCTTCCTGCCGCCAGATAGAGCTGAGACCCCCCCATGGACGCCGCCCGTTCACTGATTTGTACCTGATCGTCCAGATGCGCCCGGCCTTCTTCGATGGCCTCCATCGCCAGCAAGAGGACCATCACCTTGCTGATACTGGCCGGCGAGACTTTTTCATCCGCACTTTTCTCGTAAAGGACCTGGCCGGTCCCGGTGTCGACCAGGAAGGCCGCGGGTACACCTGGATCGAAACCGGGAACCGGGGACGGACTCTCCGGTGCCGTTTCCGCCCGGGCGAAGGGCACTATAACTACTAGAAGCAGGGCCCAAAGCAGTACCGACAGAAAAAGCACCCGTTCCCCCTTTTTGAACGGGTGCCCGCCTCCTGCGACGGCCGGCGCCCTCATCTAGGAACCCCCTTTGGGAGAGACCCCTGGTGAGCATGCCTCTACCAAAGGTGGTTTATGCGACCGGTCCGCCCGGAATACCAGGCGGGTGTACCACGACGGCTAGCCCGTCATGGGCCTACGGTGGCCACCGCTTCCGGCTCCTTGGCCTCGGCCCGCTTCGCTTCCATCACGTACGCCAAATACTGCATCTCCAGGCTGAGATCGGCGGTCTGCAACGCCACCGAAGGAGGTACGTGGATGGGGATAGGTGCGAAGTTCAGAATGCCCCGTATCCCGGCCTTGACCAGTTCGTCGGCGACCGCCTGGGCGGCAAAAGCAGGAACCGTGATGATCCCCATGGTGGCCCCCAACTCGCGGACTTTCTCCGCCAGCTGGCGCAAGGGATAGACCTCGATCCCGTCGATCATCAGGCCTATCTTGCCGGGATCGGTATCGAACAGGGCGACGATACGCACGCTGATGCTGCGATCTTCGCTTATCCTGCGCACATTGTACCGGGTAAGGGCTACCCCCAGGCTCCCCGCACCGACCAGGACCGCCCGGACCTCCCGGGAGAGCCCGAGGATTTTGTGCAGTTGCTCCTGGAGGTAGCCCACGTCATAGCCCACACCCCTCGTCCCGAATTCCCCGAACCACGCCAGGTCTTTACGGACCAGGGCGGGGCTGACTCCGGTCTTGGCGGCGAGGCGGTAGGAGGAAATGGTCCGCTCACCCCGCTTGGCCTCCTGGTCGAGAACCCGTAAGTAAACGACGAGCCGGCGGACGACCGCATCGGCGATTTTCGGCCACGGCATGGCGCCACTTCCCTTTCCCCATCGGTCTTGAGGTGAGCGCTTGTGAGCACTTTTGACAATTCATCTTATCCTTGATGATAGTACCTGTCAATACTAGCCAGTCCCGCTGCCCGGCCCTCGCCCTGCCGGCGACTCGGGAGGCTCGGGAGGAAAGACGACCGCCGGCAGCGAACGGATTCTTTGGTCCGCCGCATGGACACGCCCGGCGGTGGTGTGGAAAGAAAGGGGCATCTGCTGGTGGGACTCAAGTCAGATCGCTGGATACGGGAAAAAGCGGAGCAGGGAATGATCACTCCTTTCGTGGATCGACAAGTGAAGGAGGGGGTCATTTCCTACGGTCTGTCTTCCTACGGTTACGACATGCGCGTGGCCGACGAGTACCGGATCTTCACCAACCTGAACTCGGTCGTCGTAGACCCAAAGGCGATCCGCGCGGAGTCCATGGTGGAATACCGGGGTGATACTTGCATCATCCCGCCTAATTCCTTCTGCCTGGCCCGGTCGGTGGAGTACTTCCGGATTCCCGAGAACGTGACCGGCCTGTGCGTGGGCAAAAGCACCTACGCCCGTTGCGGGATCGTGGTAAATATCACCCCCCTCGAGGCCGGCTGGGAAGGGCACCTCACCATCGAGATCTCCAATACCACGCCTCTGCCCGCCAAGATCTACTCTTTCGAAGGCATCGCGCAAATCCTCTTCTTCGAAGGAGACGAGGCCTGTCTCATCAGCTACGCCGCCCGTCACGGGAAGTATCAGGGGCAGACCGGCATCACTCTGCCCAGAATCGGGTGAGAATCCTCTCAGGGCGACGGGAATAGCCCGGGCAGGGACCTGGCCTGAGGCGGCTATAACCGGAGCCCGGCCATCAACCGGGGTACAGCATATAGCTGCTATAATAAGGGCAGAAAGGGGGATTGGCGTGCCCGTTCCCTCACTTTCTGCCCCTTCTTCCGCCCCTTCGCCATCTTTTCGCCGGCTGCCGGCAGGGGCAGGGCCAGGAGAAGAGATTTCGATCTCTTCACCCCGGGTCTCACGCCTCCTGACCAAGATCTACTTTTCCTACCTCCTCGTTGCACTCCTCGGAGAACTCGTTGCGCTCGCGGGTTGGTTGTACCTGGCCGGCGGTACACCGCCCCGTTTTACGTTTTCCTTTGCTTGCGTACTCCTTTTAGCGGTCTTCTTGCTGGCAGCTTTGGTTTCCTTCTTCCCTCGCCGGGATGTGCTGCGCCCGATCCAGACCCTGACCGCCCATGCCCGGGCGATCGCCGCCGGCGATTTTCGAACTCCGCCTCTGCCTGCCCACGACGATGAGATCCGGGAACTCGCCGCCGCCATCGCCGAGATGGCCCGCCAGCTGGAAAACACCTTTAGCGAAATCACCCGCAAGAGCGTGCAATTGGAGGGAATCCTTCGTTCACTGCTGGATGGAGTGATTGCCATCGACGGCCAGCACCGGATCCTCCTCTTCAACCCCGTGGCCGAACGGTACTTCGGGGTCAGCGCCGCCGAGGCCAGCGGTCGCGGGCTGCTGGAGGCGATCCGTCATTACGAACTGGCCACGCTTTGTGAGGAGGTACAGGTGTCGGGAATACCCAAGAGCCGGGAGTTGACGGTGCTCCTCGGATCAGAAGAACGAATCCTGCGGACCGAAGCTGCCCCGCTGGCGAACCCGGCCCCGTCCCCTCCCACCGCCGGGCCGGGGGCGCCGGC
>DUMU01000050.1 GCA_012839805.1 Bacillota bacterium
GAAGAGGTAGGTCCCGGCCAGGAACACCAAAGCGAAGTCGACGGCCGCGATCAGGACGTACGGCAGCAGCTTGCCCAGCATCAGTTCGATGGGGCGCAGCGGAGTGACCACCAGTTGCTCCAGAGTACCGTATTCCCGCTCCCGCACGATGCCGAGGGCCGTCATGAGCGTGGTCATGAACATGGTAACCATGCCCAGCAACCCCGGAATCATCACGGTGGCCGTCCTGAGTTCGGGATTGTAGAGTATCTCGATCTCGGGGATCATCGGCGGCGGCTCGCCGCGCGTGAGGACTATCTTCCGGATGCGATCCTGGAGGGGCTCGAGCGCCCCCTGGAACAAGCGGACCGCCGCCTGGGCGGCAAACAGGTCAGCGACGTCCACCAGCGCCCGTAGCCGGGCATGGTCGCCGCCCCTGACCTCGCCGTACCCGGGCGGGATGATGATCCCCATCTGGACCTGGTTCCGGTGCATGGCCAGACGGATCCCGTCCTCCGTCGGCTCCGGCAATTCCACGATCCGGAAGCGCTCGTACCCGCGCAGGGCACCCGCTACGAGCTCGCCTATCCGGGTGCCGCTCCGGTCGACCACGGCCACCCTCATCTCCCGCACATCGAAGTTGAAGGCGTACCCGAACATGATCAGCCAGACGAGCGGCAACAAGATCATCATGGCCAGCGTCCGCCGGTCCCGTCCGATCTGGATGAACTCCTTGCGGATCAGGGCCACCAGGCGCGGTATCACAAGCCCTCACTCCTCTTCGCCGGTCACTAAATCGTGCTCCGGCCGGCGGTCTGTGTCAAGGGCCCGTGATCACCCACACTGAGGATCTGACAAGAAGGGTCCTCCGCCCGGGACGTTGTGCACATGCTGGTGGACGTAGTAAGCAAGAACGGGAATCTGCTTTTGAACTTCCCGCTGAAGCCTGACGGTACGCTGGATGAGGAAGCGGAGAAGATAGTGAAGCAGATAGGATCGTGGATGGCGGTGAACGGTGAGGCTATATACTGTACACGTCCGTGGAAGGTCTTCGGGGAGGGACCGACCCGGGCGAGAGGAGGTTATTTTGCCGAAGGAAAAGTTAGCTATACCCCGGAGGACTTCCGCTTCACAAAGAAGGGCGATACGCTCTACGCCATATGCATGGCGTGGCCAGAAAGCGGTCAGGTGACGATCCGATCCCTGGCGCAAGGGTCGGGCGCCGGCAGGGTTAACTCCGTAAAGCTGCTGGGTTACGACGGGCGCCTCAAGTGAGAACAGACCGTCGAAGGGCTTAAGATAGATATGCCGGCGGAGAAGCCCTGCGAGATCGCCTGGTCATTCAAGATCGAGTTCGCCTAGTACTACGCCGTTAAGCAGCGGGGCCGGGGGGCAAGGCGCCAAGGGCCGCTGGAAGCCTTATTGACCCGTATGCTCACCCCCCTGGCAGCAGGCGATTCGCAGTGCAAAGCGGTTTTACCACCCTCGCCAGATCCCGTCAAGATGGACTCAGCTCCCCGCGCTGCAAGGCGCCGGCCTACCAAGCCAGCAACCTAACTCGGGCCGAGCCAGGCCCAACCGGCCGGGCTGGCCCGAACCCGCCCGGCCGGCTACCTGTTCACTACCCGTTCACGGGCCGGCGGCTCGCCGCACGTGAGTGACGGGGTTGGCGAGTCACTGCTGACGAGTCACTGCGCGAGGTCGACCCGTATTGCCCGCCCAGTGATCTGGCTGCTGAAAGGCTGCGGGAGCGACTTCACGTAAGCCACCAGTGCTTCCAGGTCGCCCTGGAGGATTTCGGTGTTCTTGGCTTCCTTGAATACCGTGAAGTTGTCCCCGCCCGCGGCCAGGAAGCTGTTGACCACCACGGTGTAGCTCGCCGAACGGTCCAGGGGTTCTCCGCTTTCCAGCCAGACCGCGGTCACCTTGTCTCCGAAGGGACGCCGGTCATCCCAGGCGTACTTCAGGCCGGAGATCTGGAGGAAACGAGTCCGGATCTGACCTCCCGGCTGCTCTTGCCACTGCTGGTTGAGCAGGCGGTAGATCTGGTCGCCGGTCAAGGTCATCTTTACGAGAGTATTGCCGAAAGGCTGGATTTCGTAGAGCTTACCCCAGGTCACGTCGCCGGCCGGCAGGTCGGCCCGGATACCGCCCGGGTTCATGAACGCCATCTGGGTCCCGGCCGCCCAGCGCTGCGAGTCGGCGATCAGGTTACCCAGCGCCGACTCACCCGCGGGGCTCATCTGCCGGGTGATGTCGTGCGCGGCCCGCCCGACTACCCGTTGCACCAGCGGCCGCACTTTCTCCTGGTAGGTATCGACCAGCTTGGCGATGCGAGGTGCTGGCTGGATGGCATCCGCCCATACATCCACTATCTCTGCTTCGGCCGCTACCACGTCCCCGGTTTTCCGATCGATGGTGAAATCCACGTCGGCGAAGGCAGTTCCGCCGCTCGCCGCTTGAACTACCAGCTTCCCATCCACCACGCCGTCGAGGCGGGTATGGGTGTGCCCGCTAATGATGATGTCCACGGCATCGTCTATCTTTTCGGCTATGTCCTTGATAGGCCCGGAAATCTCACCGGTGTTCGGGTCCTGGTTGCCCCCCTCGTGGGCCAGGACGACGATGGCCTCAACCCCTTGAGCCCGGAGCTCCGCCACGTACTTGTTGATGGTCTCGACGGGGTCAAGAAAGGCCAGGCCCGCCACCCCGCTCGGCATCACGATGGTGGGCGTCTCGATGGTAACCACGCCGATAAAACCGATGGGAATCCCGTCCACGGTCTTGATGACATAGGGTGGCAGCACCGGGTCCCCGGTCGCCCGGTCTACCACGTTGGCGGCCACGAGCGGGAAGCCGCTGCCCGGGAAGTAACCCGTGGTTTCGTGACGGCCGCCCCGCTGCAGGCGCAACAGCTCGGTTATCCCTTCGTCGAACTCGTGGTTTCCCGGCACCCCTACATCCGTTCCGAGGAACTGCAAGAATTGGATGGTAGGTTCATCCTGCAGCAAGGACGAAACGACCGGGCTTGCTCCTACCGCATCTCCCGCATGAACCATGATGGTACGGGGGTTGGTGGCTTCCCGTTCCCACATGTAGGCGGCGAGGTAGGCTGCCCCTCCGGCGGGCCGGCCGGAGATTTTCGCGCTCTGAACCAGGGCACCGTGGAAGTCGTTGATGCTAAGGATTTGTACCGCCACCGTCTCCTCCGCCTCCGCCGCCGTTGTGTCGCCGGCGGAACCGGCGAAGAGAGTGCCGTCGAGCAGGGCCAGCGAGAAGATCAGGGAAAAAGCGGTGAGAAGAGCGATGAGCGCCGACCGCCGGTAAAATCCTGTAAACCTGAACATGCAAGATCCCTCCATCCTGGAAATCTTACTGCTGAACTCCTTTTGAACGTCACGCACAGTTACAGGAGAAACCGTCGAAGAATTAGCCGGCGCCGGTAAGAATCCTGGGCGCGCCGGCGCGGGATTTCTGCTCCGTCGCCTATTCCTTTCCCGAAATCGGCTCCTTGAGGGCGACAGAGCCCTGCAGCGGCGGGGGTGTAGGCCGGGGGAGTCTTGCCCCCACTAACGCCCCCGCGGGCGGGTCCTTGTCAGACCTGTGGGGGCGCTTCTGCCTCAGCCACGGTACCCTCCGTTCTAGTTCCAGCATTCGCTTCACCAGACGAGAAAGGACAGAAATCTGCATTTTATCCTTTCCCCCTAATTTTCATGTGCCTTTAACCAGCTGTTTAGCTCTTCGAGGCTGGACATGTCCAGTAGGGCAGCGCCCAGCTCCAATAACGAGCGTGCTGAGAGGGCTTGGACTGCCTGTCTGACCCCGGGGGGAATTCTGCCGAACCGCTTTCGGATCAGGTGCAGCACCAGCGTCTGTCGTCCCTTCTGGACTCCACGTCCCAGACCTTCGACCAAGCCCTCCCGGCGTCCCCGGGCTAGCCCAACCGCCAGCCCTTCCTCATGCCACGGCGTGATGAACTCTTCCAATGCTTTCGCCTCCTCCGGGTAACGTTTGTTCAGGGCCGCCTGCACCCGATGCTCCTGCTCCGGGGTTAACGGCAGATACGCGGAAAAGAAGTGCGCGAGGAAGCGCAGCTTCTCGGGTTCTACTTGACGCCGGCGATACAGTTCTGCCAGGGTCCGCCGAAATGCCACTGCCAGCTGCCAAGCTTCGTCCGGCCGATGCCGCATGAAAGGCAACAGCGCTACGGTCACTGGGTTGACCAGGTCGGCATATCGTTGCCAGTCGAGCCGGTTCAACCATATCGTAGCATACTGGAAGCAGAGAATGGACTTCCCGAGCACCAGGTCTTCCAGTCCGCACCATCCGACCTCACCGCTTCGTTCCGTCTTCAGTTCGCTCTCAGCCTGGGCTTCCTGTTTAGCTTGGTGTGGCTGCCCTGCTGTTTCCGATCGGGAGGGGTATGCGAACACTGCGATGGGGAGGATCCCGCGCCCATGGCGGCGCCGTATCGCCACATAGTACTGCCACATTCGCTCGGAAAACTCCTCTGCCGGTTGCCGGTGGCATTGCACCTCGACATGGATCAGCAGGCGTCGGTGACCGTGGGTGCGGGCGGCCGTAACAGGCGCAGTGACGGTAGCTGCCGTAGCCGGCGTCAGGAACGCTGCCGCTGCGTTCTCCCCGTCACGGAGCCTTGCCTCTACCAGCACGTCTACCACCCGAGTGGTTTCATGACCTGGGCCACCAGTCGAGCCCTCCACAGCTCCCGCCAGCTCCTGCTGAAGAAAGCGCCAATCTCCCCAGTCCGCTTGCTCGTGTAGTACTGGGAAGAACGCCTGGAGGAAGCTGGGGAAGAAGCTTTCCAGCAGTAGCTTGAAAAGCCGATCGTGCTGGATCCGTTCCCGCCGGTTTTTCTCAGCCACCGCGGTTTGCCCGCCTCCATGCCGTACATCCTGTGATTACCATCCAAGTATAACCGTGGAAGCAACCGGGAGTCTGTCGTTTTCTGTCGACGCTGGGAGCAGCGACTCGCTAGCACGCTGTGCGGGGCGGATGCGCTTGGGCAGGGTGTCGATGGCCCGCACCTGGTCCTGGTCCTGCTCTGCTCCTGGTCCGGCCAGCCTGGACGGCGGCACCGGCGGGTTGGAGAAGGCCCGGTGCAGATTGGTACGGAGCAGACAGTTGGGGGGGCGCGGCGCTGTAGGAGAAACGCCAAATTGGTGAATATCCATACAGCGGGTCGTGTCTGAAGATTCACACAGTACACGCCTGGCAGCTGCTGATTTGCCAGGCTTCAGGTTCAGCTGTATACAAATGGAATGTACCCCTATTCTGAACTGCTTGCGAAGTCAGTAAACCCCCCTCCAGCAGGCAGTTCAAGCTGCGTCTGAACCAATATCCGAACGATCGGGAAAACGGGAAACGGTAGAATGCGGGTTTTCAAACTGAATAAAGCAGCTGAGGATGCTTACGCGGAAGCCCAGCTAGAAAACGTTCGACTTACTCCGAACAATCCTTCCTCGCCATCCCCCAATTGTTCGCCTTTTTGCGGCGCGCCGCCTTCAACACTGCTGGCCCGGCTGCTAGTCCCGGTGACTTGGGCCTTCGGAGGTTTCATGTGCCTTTAACCAGCTATGCAGCTCTATACAGAACCCACGTGACTGGTCGTACTGACCAAGCGTCCACCGTGTATCTGATCGGCGTTGGCGAGCGTCCCCGGCAGTCCCGCCACGAAGTCCCGGATCATGTCTCGCACCCGCCGGAACTCATTTAACACTTCTCGTGGCGTTCCGACCGCCCGGGCCGGGTCGGGAAAGCCAACGTGCACCATGCGGGATGCTCCGGGGAAAACCGGGCAATTGTCCCGGGCGTCACCACAGAGGGTTACGACGTAGTCGAACCTTTGGCCCAGCAACTCGCGCCAATGCTTGCTGCGATGCGTACTTATGTCGACTCCGGCTTCGGCCATGACCTGAATCGCCAGGGGATTGACCCGGCTTGGTTGCGTCCCGGCCGAGAGTGCTTCGATCTTACCGGCGTGCAGGAACTTGACCCACCCTTCGGCCATCTGGCTTCGGCAGGAGTTGCCGGTGCACAAAAACAGGATTCTGATCGTCTCCATTCACTCAACCCCGCAATGGCCGGAATTTGCTCTGGCCCGATGCCAGCCTTGAACCTGGGCTTGCGTCCTCAGCAGGTACCCCTGCGACAGGTGTGGGAATCACCGCTCTTGCAACCAGTTTAGCACTTGCACCCCCACGGGCTGACCCGGCGGTCTTGGACCGGCCCGGCTGGTGGCTGCCGAGCGGGGCGAGGGGCGGCCGGAGCCGTAGGAAAACGGTCGGGGCGGTGAATACTCATACAGACGGG
The DNA here is from genome assembly GCA_012839805.1 of Bacillota bacterium. Lineage (GTDB taxonomy): Bacteria > Bacillota > Limnochordia > Limnochordales > DUMU01 > DUMU01. The sequence goes on from DUMU01000050.1 coordinate 6,313, forward strand.
AGCGCCTGAAGACTCACACACCGCACACCTGCCAGCTGCTGAATTGCCCGGCGTCGGGTTCAGCTGCATACAGATGGAATGCAGCCCTATTCTGAACTGCTTGCGAAGTGAGTAAACTCCTTTCCGGCAGGCAGTTCAAGCTGCGGCTGAACTAAAATCCGAACGATCGGGAAAACGGGGAAACGGTAGAATGGGGGTTTTCAAACTGAATAAGGCAGCTGAGGATGCTTACGCGGAAGCCCAGCTAGAAAACGTTCGACTTACTCCGAACAATGCCGATCCGCCGTCCGCCGATTGTTCGGCTTTTTGGGCGACCCACGGCTGGGCTGCTGGTGGGACGTCCGCAACAGGTCGTTAGGCTCTGCGAGGGTGCCGGCCGGGTTAAGGGACTGCCGGGTTAAAGGATTGCCGGCGGGTGAGGGACTAGTGGCCGGGTCTGGCGGCCGTCTTAAAGGACTGCCGGCCGGGCTTGCCGACGGGGTTAGGATTGCCGGCGGGGTTAGGATTGCCGGCCGGGTTAAGGGACTGCCGACCGGGTTAGGATTGCCGACGGGGTTAAGATTGCCGACGGGATTAGGACTGCCGGTCGGGCTAAAGGGGGATGATGGGGAGCAGTGGCCGCGGAGGGTCGAGGCGGCGGCTGCCGCCCGGCTCGGCTGCGACTGCTCCCCCTCTCATCAGGGTTACCGGCATGTGGGCTTATGTACCCGCGGCGCTGACTCACGCCGCGCAACGAACGAACGACTGGGAAGAGAGAATTTCCGAACTACTCGTTATCGAGCGGTTCATTTTCTGCGCAGGATCGCGTTGATCACGTCGTCCAGCATTTGGACCGCCACGCCCACCTCGATTTTGCCCAGCAGGATGTTGTCCCAGATCTCGGCGGTTGCTTTGTCGATGTCGGCGCTGCGAGGCACGATGTAAGGCGGCAGGTTGTCGGGGCGCATTGCCTGCAGCATGAAAACCTGGGCGTGCCGGGGGGCGGCCGGGTTCAGCTTGAGATAGTCCAGCCCGGAGAGGGCCGGCACCCTTCCCGTCATGGTGACCAGGCGCTCCACCACCTCCTGGCGGGTGCTCAGGAATTTCACCCACCGGACGGCTTCGGCGGTGTGGGAGGCCGCCCGCAGGATGCGGAACTGGTCCACGAACATACCACCGCCGGCCCGGGCCGGCCCGGCGGGCTGCAGGGCGATGTCCCAGCGGAACTTGACGTTCATCAGGCGTTGCATGCCCCCCGGCCCGTCGACGAGAGCGTAGCCTACCGTTCCCAGCCAGAAGGCGTAGCGGGTCTGGATAGCCGCCAGCCCCGGCGGGGTGACCTGCCACTTGCAGTGGACGTCCTGTATCCACTGCAGTCCTTTTATTACTTCCGGGGTGTTGAACTGCGCCCGCGTGGGATTGACGAAGCGGTCGTACCTCTGCCCGCCGGCATTCCAGATGGCCAGGTCGACGTAGGCCCACATGCGGTCAAGGCCGTAGGCTTCGGGGAAACCGTCGCCGGTCAGGTCCTGAGTTAGCTTGAGGGAATTGCTGATCAGCGACTCCCAGTTCCACTTCGATCCGAGGCGATAGGGATCGAGCAGCCCCCGTTCATCCAGGAGGTCCTGGTTGAAGTAGGCGACCACAGGATAGATGTCCCAGGGCAAGGCGAGGATCTCGCCGCTCGGGCCGGAAATCCAGGGCAGCACCCCGGCGGGGAATTGATCGAGCGAGACCGGGGGCGCTAGTCCGAGGTAGGGGCGCAGGTCAACGAACAGCTTGGGATCCAGGTTGAGGTCGATGTAGTCGATGACGTTGGGGGGAGTCCCGGCGGCCAGCATCGACGTGAGCTTGGTGAAATACTCGGTCTGTTGCGGGCCGCCCGTCGTCATTATGTCGATGTCGATGCCGGGATTCTCCTTTTCGAACTCCTTGGCCGCCCACTCCAGCCAATCGGTGAACTCCTGTCCGTGCCAGTAGAAGGTCAGATGAGTGATCTTCGTCTTCGAGCCGGTGGCGGCGCCGGTTGCAGTGCCGGCCGCGCTGGGAGCGGCCGCCGCGGCTGCCGCGGCCGCCGCGACTGCCGTGCCCGCCGCCCCGGCCACGGCGGCCAGGCCCGAAACCGCCAGGCCTAAGCACAGGCCAACCGTCAAAACCGCCGCGCCCGCCGTTGCCACTACGGTCGCTACCCGGGATGCCGTGCCGGTTGCCGTGCTGGTTGTGACGCCGGTCGCCACCGTCGTCGCGGTGCTTCTTTGCCGGTTCACAGGAATTCCTCCTTACTTGGAGAGTGTTGATCCTGGAAAGCGTCGGCCCAATGTTTCGGTCCAATCATGATGGCGCTTTGGCTCAGTGCATCCCCCCTTCGGTTGGGAACGCCGGGAACAGGGTCTCCTCCCACCGGCCGATCGTAAACAGGTAGGTCGCATCGTAGACGCGCCGTACCTCCGGATCAGCCGACCGGGCCGCCTGGGCCAACACCTTAACGCCTTGGTAGTAGGAGAGCAGCACTCCGTTCATAAAGCCCAGTTGTTTGCCGGCCCGCAGGTAGTCGAAGTACCTTTCCCGGGCTGCGGCCGAGGTAAGCACCCAATCTTCGGACTCGATCTCCAGCCCGAGATGGTACTTTTCTGCCCTCTCGGCGGTTTCGGCAAATCGGGTCTTGGGTACTTGCGGCAGGAACATGTAGTTGGGCTGCATCATCGTGTAATCCAGACCGAAAGAACGCGGGTCTTCGCTCCCGGGGGCGTTGAACCAGGGGATCCAGTACAGCTTGGTGGCGGTTTCCGGGGCGGGAGGAAGGTTATGAATAAAGGCGGACACCTGCCGGACCAGGCCGGCGTCGCTACTGTCGATCGATTCGTTCACCCAGTACCATCCGACCAGCCGGAGGTGCCGGTACTGGTTGGCCTGCCAGCGCCGGGTCGCTTCGGCTATGTACCACTGCAGGGCTCGCAGGCGGTCGGCATCGGCCTGGGCCTGTGTCCTCCCTTCCAGGCTAAAGCCTTCCGGGCGGCCGTCATTGTCGATGTCGCCGAAGGAGCTTACCTCCGGGGCCGGGTAGGGGAGCATCAGGATGACGTTCAGGCGGTGGCCGGGGTCGCCCAGGGCGGCGGCTGCCCGGGCTGTGGCCGCTTCGAAGGCGGCAAGGTCGCCCGTGGGGGAGAAAGTCTTGTCGAGGTACCAGATCCAGTCGGCAAGCGTGGCACCGGGGGAAGAACCCAGAGCTCCTCCGCCGGGAGTGGAAAGCCCGAGCAACAGGATGGTGTCGAAAAACCAGCTAAGGGGCGATAGTGCCTCCTGCGCATCCGGGCCGAGGTACGCCACGTACGGCAGAGCGTCGGCCGGGGTCCAGTCGCCCTGGTTGTTCGGATACAAGCCGTTGTAGATGAGGACGATGTGGTGCACCCCCGGTGGTTCAACCTCCGCGGGCGATAGATAACCCGGGTAGCGCTTAGGGTTGGCCGCCCGGCGCTCCTGCCAGGCGCGGACATACCGCTCCAGGGCGATGCGTTCGGCCGTGTCCTGGGGAATGCGGGTGCCCGTCACCTTGATCCCGGACAGGACGACGGCCACCGCTTCCGGGCCGAAGCTGATGCCGCCCCCGGTGTAGGCGCGGGCCGGGTCGGTGCAGGCAAACAGGCGGCGGTGGTCCCGGCTGACGACCAGGCGGCCGTCCCCCTGAACGCTGATCTCCATGTGATAGGTGGTATTGAGGTCGCTTCGGACCGGCGCGTAGCCCAGCAATTGCACTTGATCCCAGCGGCCGTCGAAACGTACCAACTGGATGCCGTCGGGCAGGATGTTCAGGCCGTACCCCTGGTAGGGGCCCTGATAGCGGACGTAGACCCGCAAGACTCCCCACTGCCCGTACTGGTAAATCTTGTAGTTGAAGGCCAGGGTGTAATCCTGCCAGGAGATGTCGCCGATGCCCGCCCGGCCCAGTCCCATGGCGGTATAGACGATCGTCTCGTCTTCCGTCTCTTCGTTGAAGGCGATCCAGCCGGGAGAGCGATCCCAGTGGGAAAAGGAGTTCACTCCCGGCCCGACCAGCACTTCCGCTTCGGGGGCATCGCCGGGGCCGGCCGGCGGGGAGGGCGCGGCCGCGGCGGCCCGGGCCGCCGGTAGACCCGGTGAACCGAGAAGACCGAGAACGACGGTGACTCCGATCGCGACGGTAACTGAGCCGACCACTACGGCGACGGCTACGGTGGCCGCTACGGTGACTGCGACGCCGGCCGCGAACGCCGTTCGTACACCCCGAAGGAATGCCTGACAGCCGCCGGGGAAAGCGTCCATCTTCCTTATGACCTCCCTGGTTCTGCCTGGTTCTCCCTGGTTCTCCCTGCTTTTCACCGTTGCCCTGGTTTGCTCTCCGGCTGCACCCGGTTTGTTCCTCGGTCCGGCCGAGAGGATTTCCGATAGTGGACACCGGTTGAAACAGGCTCACGTAGATTGGCGAAGCAGCAAAGAAGGCCGCAGCTCGACTTCGGAGGCGATCACCTGCCCTTCCTGGTCATGCCGATCGCGGTCATCTTGTCCGGGGGAAGCGCCGGCCCCCGGCCGCCGTTCGCCGTTCCGGCGCCGGGCGACCAGCTCCACCACCCGGGCCACCGCCCGCTCGGCGACGGCAGCGACGTTGAGCGAGATAGAAGTAAGGGGCGGGGAGGTCGCCTCACCGAGCTGAATGCCGTTGGTACCGATCACTCCGACCCGGTCCGGGACGGCCAATCCCGCCTCGTTTACGGCCCGCAGGACCTGCATGGCCGCCAGGTCGTTCACCGCGTAGATACCCACTCTCTCCGGACCCAAACACCACCCGGATTGAAGCAGGGCTACTGCCGAAAGGTAGCTGGTCAGGTAGTTGTTGGCTCGCTCGTCGACGTCGGCACCGACCAATGGCGCCCACCGGATGGCGTCGTCGCCGGCGCCCAGCCGGCGGAGTTCATCGTAGAAGCCATACTCACGGTGCCCGGGGGTAAGCTCCACCGGGGACGTCTGGGAGACGTAGGCAAAGCGGCGAAAGCCGCGTTCCCACAGGTGCCGGGCGGCCAGCCGGCCGGCGAGCTCGGTCTGGAGGACCAGGACGTGGGGGCTGAGTGGCGTCTTCCAAGCGGTCAGCCACTCCTGGCCAGCAACCAAGACGGTGGGCAGGGGGCAGGCCGCCGGGTCGTTCACCTTGCGCCCGGGATGCCAGGGGGAACGCCGGGTGTCGACGAGGACGACCCCGTCGACCAGGCTCTTGCCCAGGCCCTCGTCCGCGGCCGGGGACTCCCAATCGGGCAGGTCCGTCAGGAACATGGCGTAGCCGCGCGCACGGCACGCCTCGCCGAAGTGGATGCTGAACTCGGGATAGAACGGGTCCTGCAGCCGGGAGACGGCCAGGCCTATCAGGCCGGTCGTGCCCCGCCGGAGGCTTCGGGCCACGTGATCCGGATGGTATCCCAGCCGTTCAATGGCCTCCCGCACCCTTTGGGCCGTAGCGGCGGAGATGCGCGCCTGTTGCAGGCGGCCGTTGATCACGGCGGAGACGGTGCTGGGGGCGACGCCCGCGATCCGGGCGATATCCCGGATGGTCAGCGCCCCGGGCGTGCTTGGGGGCGTGTTGCCGAATCGTTTTTGCACCATGGCGGCATTATACCTGTCAAGTCAGTTCTTAGCAAGGGGTGAAATTCCGACGAGTTGACGGCTGGAGTGGTCATAGCGCCGGAGCCAGTGCGCGGAAGCCAACGCGGCGGCTGACGGCCGGGGCGACCGCGGCAAGCGGCGAGGTGTGTGGATGAAGCGACGACGGAAGCAAGCGGGGTGGTGGGTGGCTGGGGCGACGACGGCGGCAGGCGCGGTGGTGGCCAGCCGGGGCGAGAGCGGGGGCGGGTGAGGTGGCGGGAGGCTGAGGCGAGGGCGAGGGCAGGCGGGGTTGGTAGGCGGGCGAGGTCACCGTGCGGGGGAGGGCGCGGGGACGGGGCGCGGCAGAGGGTGGCGTGCGGCGGGAGCGGGGAGGGGCAAGGGCGTGCGGCGCCGTAGGAAAACCGCCTGAGCGGTGAATATCCATACAGCCGATGTTGTCTGAAGATTAGCACACCGGCGGCCTACCGGCAGTTGAGTTGGTACGCCTTGAGTTCAGCTGCATATAAATGGAATGCTTTCCAATTCTGAACTGCTTGCGAAGTGAGTAAACTCCTCTCCGGCAGGCAGTTCAAGCTGCGTCTGAACCAAAATCCGAACGATCGGGAAAACGGGGAAACGGTAGAATGCGGGTTTTCAAACTGAATAA
>DUMU01000051.1 GCA_012839805.1 Bacillota bacterium
ATTGGCGGGAGCGTCGTATCCGGGCGCATGTGCATGTGTGCGTGCTGGCCCACCTGCTCGAACGTTACCTGGAGAAGAAGCTTCATGCGAAAGGGATCAAGATGACGGCGACGGAGGCGCTCAAGCATCTCTCTCGGATCAGATCAGCCCATATCGAGATCAAAGGAGAGATGTACCGCCTGCGTTCCGAGGCATCCCCGGAGGCGGTCACCATCTTCCAGGCGCTGGGATACCGCATTCCACCACGCATCGAGCCCCTGGCGAAGGACGACCGTGATGCCAAAACGGAGACTTCGCGCGCCCAAAACGACCTTGTATACCATTTCTTTGCATTACGGGTGTCAAAGTGCAGTCGGAGCCCGAGGAGCGCTGGCGTACGAAGCGGGACAGAGCCGGCACGTGGCGGCCCATCCAGTTCAGGTCGTCGACACCACCGGAGCAGGCGATTCCTTCACCGCCGCACTAGTCAGTGAGATTCTCAAGGGCAGACCGCTGGTGGACGCAGTTCAGTACGCAGTGCGGGCGGCGGCTATCTGCGTCAGCGGTCCCGCGGTGATGCCACTTCTCTTCTTCCTGGTGGGAAAGGTGCTCTACGAGCGGGCCCACACCCGTTTCATCGACGACCTGGGAGGCTTATACAACCGGATGCCTGTGGGAGAGAAGTACTGCTTGCCTTCGGCGCCTTCGCCAACCTGGGCCTGCCCGGCCTCTTCGGCTTCGTGGGGAAGTTCACCACCCTTTTGGGCTCCTTCGACAGCTTCCGCAACCTGGTGACGGCGGCCTCCTTCGGCCTGATCGTCACCGCCGCCTACCACCTGTGGATGATGCAGCGAGTGCTGATGGGGGAGGCGAACACGGTGGGAAGGTTGGGAGCGTGACCGCAGGTGAGCCAGCGGGAACTCCTGGTGGCCGTTCCCTTCATGGCTCTGATCCTGCTTCTCGGCGTATACCCCGCCCCCACCTTCGAGCTCTTCAACACGGCGGTCCTGCAGTTACAGAGCACAGTTCAGCTTGCCACGCTGGGAGGAGGACTGTGAAGTGGCACGGAACATCCTGGCTCTCCTTCCCCAGCTACTCCTGACCAGCTCGGCCTTCGGGGTGCTCCTGGTGGACGGCGTCTCCCGGGAGGAAGAGGGACGGGCCGCCTGCACCTGCGCGGTCGCCCTGACCAGTACCATGGTGGTGGCGGTCAGCCTCATGTTGCTTCCTTACGGGGTGAGACAGCGAGAGTTCTGGGGCGGAATGTGGCTCCTTGATCCTTTCAGCCTTTTCTTCCAGGTACTCCTGGCGGTCGGATTGATCCTAGTGTTGCTGGAGTCGGCGGAGTTCGTCCGGGCCCACCGGCTGCCGGGCGGTCCCTTTTACGCTCTTCTCCTGCTAGCCACAGTGGGGATGAGCATCATGGCCAGTTCCCGCGAGCTTCTTACCATCTTTGTGGCCCTGGAACTCATGTCGGTCTCCCTCTGCGCTCTGGTGGAAACGCTGGGTCAAGACCCGCGCTCCCAAGAGGCGGCGACTCAAGTATTTCTTGATGGGGCCAGCTCCTTCGCGGTGCTCCTCTTTGGTTCTCACTGGTGTACGGGCTGGCAGGCTCCACCTACCTGGAGGTGGCCCGGAGACTGGGGCCTTCTCCTCTGGGATGGACGGGCGTGGCTCTTATACTGGTCGGGCGTGGTTTAAGGTGGCAGCGGTACCGTTCTATATGTGGACTCCCGATGCCTACCAGGGTGCTCCCACTCCGGTTACCGCCTACTTTGCCGCCGGGTCGAAGGCGGCCGCCTTCGCGGCGCTGCTCCGGTTTTCGTGGCCGGTTTCCCCGCCCTCTCCGGCTTCTGGCAGGGCGTTCTGGCGGCGGTGGCAGTGCTTACCATGACCGGCGGCAATCTCATCGCCCTTGCTCAAAGCGATGTGAAACGGATGATGGGTTACTCCTCCATCGCCCATGCCGGCTACGTGCTGGCAGGCCTGGTGGTATTCACTCCGGAAAGCCTCTCGGCTGCCCTCTACTACCTGCTCACCTACGTCTTTGCCAACCTTGGGATCTTTGGCGTGGTCATCCTGGTATCAACCTGGCGGGGAGGAGAGGAGGTAACCCGCTTCCGGGGATTGGGGCGGGAGGCGCCGGCCTACGCCATCGCTCTTACCCTCTTTTTCCTCTCCTTCGTGGGGATTCCCCCGCGGCTTCTTCGGCAAGTTCTACCTTTTTTACGCCGCGGTCCAGACGGGTTACGCCTGGCTGGCCCTGGTGATGGTGCTCAACTCGGTCCTCTCCCTTCCGTACTACTACCGGGTGGTCCGGGAGATGCGGCTTGAGCCCGAACCCGCGGCGAGCACTGAGGCCGAGCTCCAGCCTGAGCTGAGGCCCGGGGTTGAACTCCAAGCAGGACCTGAGCCTCAACCCGCCGCCGGGGCGCTCTTCGAGGACTCGGGTGGGAGTGCGGGGAGGCGGGTGCTGCTCGGCCTTGGGCCCGCGGTGGCAGCCAGTACCGTGGTGGTGCTGCTCCTTGGCGTCTACCCCCAGCCTTTCATCGACTGGGCCCGCCAAGTGGCGGTGCTGCTTTGAAGGAATATGCCCACCGCCCGGCACGGTCTGGCCAGATTCCGGGCCTGCCTTGCTCTTCAACTTACTAGTTGTCATAAATCGCGAAGCATGCCCGAAGGAGTATCGACGGTCGCGCCGAATGATCCTTCCCGAAGGCCAAAGCATTCAAAGGTAGCCAGTGCGCGGGCGCAGCTCTTCCCCGCGATTCGCGGGGCCGAAGCACCGAAGCCGTCATCGGGGGCTACCACGGGTTCCCGGCGATTCGGCGCCGAACCGGCCACCAGCATAGTGAGTAGGAGGTTTTTCCCGTGGCAGTGACTAACACAACCATGAGCCCTCTGAAGCCATCCCTCAAAGCAAGGGTTGGCCTTTATTCTGTGGGTCATCCACACTATTGGGAACAGTTCGAAGGTCTCTATGAACGGCTTGTGGGGTACGGACGTTTCATAGAAAAGCGCATGTCCAACTGGGGACAGGTTTACAACTTCGGTATGGTAGACTCGCATGAAAAAGCTTGCAAAGCTGGCGAATGGTTCAACCTGAATAATGTTGACATTCTCTTCTGCCATGCCGCGACGTACGCGCTGAGTGCAACACATTTGGCGATCCCACAGATTTGTGCGCGGCCTGTCATAGTACTCAACCTGCAACCCTCCATTCGAATGAATTACGAACGAACCACCACCGGAGAGTGGTTGGCTCACTGCGTAGCCTGTAGCGTCCCAGAGATTGCCAATGCCTACCATCGTGCCGGCCTCCGCGTTTTCGTTGTCAGCGGCTTGCTGGGCCTTGAGCAGACACCAGCCATATCCATGGCTGACGAAACTACCCATAAGCATCCGGAGGCCATCGCAGCCTGGAAAGAGATCGAAGAATGGATCCGTGCAGCCTCGGCAGTACGAACACTACGAAATGGCAGGATGGGTTTCCTCGGGCACACATACCCGGGAATGCTCGACCTCTACAGCGATCTCACCATGATACAGGCACAAACCGGCATGTACACGCAAATCTTGGAGATGTGTGATCTCGCCCGTCTTCTACCTACGGTGACAGAGGCCGAAAAGAAGGCAAAACTGGCCGAGGTTGTAGAAATGTTTACCATTAGCGAGGACTCACCAGCCGATCCTCTGGCCAAGAAACCAACTCCGGAACAATTGGACTGGTCCTGCACGGTCGCAGTAGCCCAAGAAAAACTAGTGAGGGAGTACGATCTCGACGCTCTGACCTACTACTACCGGGGTTCGCCGGGCAACGAGTACGAGCATTTGCAGGAAGCCTTCATTCTCGGACATTCCCTCCTTACCGCACGCGGCATACCCTGTGCCGGAGAAGGTGACATAAAAACCGGCGTGGCCATGAAGATATGCGACACCCTCGGAGTGGGAGGGAGTTATTCCGAAATAGTGGCTTCCGATTTCCAGGACCAGACCATTCTGCTGGGACACGACGGACCTTTCCATATCGGTATCTCAGACGGCAGACCGATTTTGAGAGGAATGGGACTGTACCACGGCAAGTGGGGATCGGGCGTATCGGTTGAGGCCAAGGTTAGGCGAGGTCCAGTCACCACTCTGGGCATAACCCAAACACGCGAAGGGCAGCTCAAGATGATCGTCAGCCAGGGCGTGGCAACTGACGGACCGATCCTGCGCATCGGAAATACTATGACACCGGTAAAGTTTGCAAAGCCACCGACCCAGTTTATGAACGAGTGGTTTGCGTTGGGTCCCATCCATCATTTTGCTATGGCAGTGGGACACAATGCATCACTCTTCTACAAGGTTGCCCAGTTGCTAGGATGGCCCTTTGAGACAGTCTCCCTCTAGTGTACTTATGCTGGCAAAGGGGCTCAACGGCGTATGCCATTGAGACCGTGTGGATGTTACAGGGGGGCTGCGGCTGAGCCGGAGTTTGCAGGCGCGACCACCCGTTGGCCCCCTCTTCGATCCTGCCTCCCCGCTTTTGCCTCATGAGCTGGTATACCGTGCGGCCGTCTGCTACCGCCGGCGCTAGTATGGTAGTACTTACGTAAACCTGTTGAAACGAGGGGTGGAGCGAGAGTTCCACGTGCCTCATAGGAGAGGCAAGCCTGACCGCCTGGTGCAAAGGCTCTCGGAGCAAAACGAACCGGGCTCCTTCAGCACTTTGACACCCGTAATGCAAAGAAATGGCTATACAAGGGCGTTTTGGGCGCGCGAAGCCTCCGTTTTGGCATCACGGTCGTCCTTCGCCAGGGGCTCGATGCGTGGTGGAATGCGGTATCCC
>DUMU01000013.1 GCA_012839805.1 Bacillota bacterium
AGTTTCCCGGTGGCCCAAGAGCGGAGGGGTCCCACCCGTTCCCATTCCGAACACGGTAGTGAAAACCTCCAGCGCCGATGGTACTGCCCTGGCGACGGGGTGGGAGAGTAGGCCGCTGCCGGGAGTTAGTTTCTTGCTTTGAGTCGGGGCGGACGCAAGGGAGCGTCCGCCCTTGCCGCGCGCGATCACCCGGGCCTCGTTGAAGGGCACTGTGGCCACCTAAAAGGCTGGCAGTTCACTTGCAGTTGAACAGCGCTGCTCATAAGTGAAGTGGCGAGCAGGTTGACAAAGACGCGGGAGCTGGGTACACCGGTTTTTGAACGAAGCAGAGTTCTTGCGGATTAGGCCGTGCCCGCGCGGGCCGCGAGGGCGGGGTACTGGCGAGCTAGATGGTGAGAAAGAAGGCGGTTACTTGAGCAAAACCAGCACCGGCGAGGAAAGGCCGCCCACCCGCATTCCTGCCGATTACCATCTTCACCTTTTCCAGGAGCACGAGACTCTGGAGCGCGAGACGCTGCGGGAGCGACTCGCGCTCTACGCGGAAGCTGCTCGTCGCCAGGGAATAGGCGAAATCGGGATCAGCGAACACGCCCATCGTTTCCGGCAATTCCGGGAGCTCATGAGCCCTCTTTTCACCGGCGAAGGGGTCTTTCCGTTCATCCGGCGGTGGTTGGAGAATGACTTTCGGTACGATCTGGACGAGTACGTGGCCCTGGTCAGCGGTGCGCGGCTCCCGATACCGGTCAGGCTCGGCCTCGAGGTCGACTATTTGCAGGGCAGGGAGGAGGACCTCCGCCGGCTACTCGATCCGTACCCGTGGGATTACTTGCTCGGTTCAGTGCATTTCCTTGGTAAATGGGGATTTGACATCGCGCCGGACCTGGGCTGGCCTGATGATCAGACGGCGATCGACGAATGGTGGTGCACCTACTGGCAAACCTGGGGTCAAGCTGCCGGCAGCGGGCTTTTCAGCAGCATGGCCCATCCTGACCTGTTCAAGAAGTTCGGGCACCGGCCCTCCCCGGGCGGTAGCGAACGGGTGAGGGCGGCTCGGTTCGAAGCCTTGCGAAGAGCGGCCAGGGCAGGGGTAGCGGTAGAGGTCAACGTGGCCGGGCTTCGGAAGCCCGTGGGCGAGATCTACCCCTCACTCGAGTTTCTTCGCGAAGCAAAAAGCCTGGGGCTGGCCGTCACGCTCGGGTCGGACGCGCACCGGGTCGAGGATGTCGGGCGGGATCTCGATCGAGCGCTGGAACACCTTCGTCGGGCCGGTTACGCCGGGGTCACCCTGTGGCGCCAGCGCCGGGCGATTCCGGCGGTTTGGTGCTGAACAGGGAAATGCCCTGGCGGCAGCGGCCACTTCAGTCGAGGAGCCGGCTCAAGCGTCCGGTCCAGCGAATGGCCTGCCGGACCGGCCCCCACCACCCCTGCGGCAAAAAACCGGCACGGGCCGGAGAACGAGAACCCCGGATTCTGGCCAGGACCGAGGGAGCCCGGACTCCCGTCGTTTCGCGCCAGCGCCGGGTCAGCATTCGTACTGCTTGGTAGGCCAAGAGATACCCGGCCAAGCGTAAAGCACGCCGCCACATCGGTGATCTCCCCTCTGATGGGCAAGACCCAGAGTACCGTTATCCGCGGTTAGCGTGCGCCCTTACACCGGGAGAGTTGCACGGCCGGGGTGGGAATTAGCGGCCGGGCGCGCCATCGGCTGGTCATGGCGGGCCGCCGGGGCCGGGCGGTTCGTGCCGGGAAGTCTGGCGGACGAACCGCCCCTCCTCTTCGCCGGGTTCGTCTTTGCCTTCCCGGATGGTTGGGCCGAGTCCGGGAGCATGGGAGAGGCAGCGGAAGGTAGTCACGCCGCCGAAATGGGTCTCGGCAATGTAAGAGCCGGTGATTCTCCCCCCGCAGATCCGGCAGATGTGCGGGGTGACGAAAGGAATGTCGTGCATCTCCACCCGTTGAATGTCGTCGTAAGTGGTGGCTTGACCGGCGTTCTCCGGGTTACGCTTGCGTTCCATGGGGCTCCCTCGCTCCTCGACTTGCCTGATAGATACATATGATGGGACAAGCGGAGCTATGAGGGAACTCAGAACGGCGGCCGTACCCAGCGGGCAGCCGCCAGCCCCCTGCTCGGGCGAAGAGCAGCTCTAGCCGGTGAGTCGTTGCCAGAATGCCTCGAGCCTGCGCATGCCCTCCTGGATTCGCTCGAAGCTGGTAGCGTAGGAGAGCCGCACGTATTCATCTGCTCCAAACGCGATCCCGGGCACCATTGCCACTTGAACTTTCTGTAGAACCGCCTGGCAGAACGAAGTCGAGCTGGTTATCGCGAACCCGTCCACAGACCGGCCGAAGATACCACTAATGCGGGGGAAGACGTAGAAAGCCCCTTCCGGGCGGGCGCATTCCACGCCCGGCAGCAGGCGAAGCCGTTCGACGAGGAAATCTCGCCGCCGGCGGAACTCCTCTACCATCTGCTGAACCGGCTCCTGCGGACCGTTCAGCGCTGCTATTGCCCCCCACTGGGCAAAAGTTGTCGGGTTAGAAGTACTATGGCTTTGGAGGTTGGTAATGGCCTCCACCACCGGCTTCGCTCCTGCCACGTATCCCAGTCTCCAACCGGTCATGGCGTAGCGTTTGGAAAAGCCGTTCACCAGCAACGTGCGGGATTTAACCTCGGGAGCAATGGAAGCGATGCTTACGTGGGGTTCCTCAGTGTACACGAAAGACTCGTAGATCTCGTCGGAAACTATCCAGGCGTTGCTGGTCAATACGACCTCGGCTAAAGCGGCCAGCTCGTCGCGGCCATAGACGGCCCCGGTCGGGTTGTTAGGGCTGTTCAGCAGCACCACTTTGGTGCGGGAGGTGAGGGCCCGCCGCAACTCGTCGGGAGTTATCTTCAACCCGTTGGCCGGCGAAGCGGGCACGATCACCGGCGTGGCTCCCGCCAGGCGCACCTGTTCGAGGTAGGAAACCCAGTACGGCGAGGGCAGGACGACCTCGTCTCCCGGTTCACAAAGAACCTGGAAGATCTCGTAGAGCGCGTGCTTGGCCCCGACCGTGACCACGATCTCACCGGGGCTGTATTCAAGGCCATTCTCCCGAAGAAGTTTGGCCGCAATGGCCTGCCGGAGCTCCGGCAGGCCCCCGACGGCGGTATACTTGGTCATGCCCTGCTCCAAAGCACGCGCGGCAGCTTCTTTGATGAAGGCCGGGGTGTCGAAATCGGGCTCGCCGGCTCCGAAACCCACCACGTCCACACCCTTTTGGCTCAACTCTTTGGCAAGATTATCCACGGCCAAGGTGGGCGAGGCAGAGATCCCTCTGGCTCGGGAAGCGAGGAAGCCGGACAACGCTCGATCGCCGGGGGCAGTAATAGTGGCAGGCATAAGCTTGAGCCTCCCGCGGTAATGACCTGCGCTGGTGACGGCCACGCCGTGGGCGGGCCGTAGCCCATCATCATATGAGGCCGGCGACCTTGTCAAGAGAGGGATGCCCCGTGGATCATCGCGGATTATTAGCCGGAGGGAGGGCGCAAGCACCAGATCCAAAGCAAGGCAAGACCCGCTCCCGCTACGGCGGGGAGAGCCTTGCCCAGCGGGCGCAAGGGGGCCGGGGCGAGATCGGAACTTCTAAAGAGAGGACCTAGCAAAAAGCCGCCGAGGAGTCCGCCCAGATGGGCGAAGTTATCAATTCGACTACCTGGCAAGAAGCCCCAAAGGAGGTTCACCACTATGATTGTGACCACTCCTTGCCGCAGGGAGGGCCGGGGTAGCGCCAGGGACAGGTAGAGGTAGTAACCGAGCAGGCCGAAGATGGCGCCGGAGGCCCCTAGCGACGGAGCCAAGGGCGCAAGACGCAGGCTGAGAAGGTTCCCGGTCACTCCGCTCAAGAGGTAAAGCAACCAGAACCGGTGCCGGCCGAGGCCAATTTCCAGGGCTGGGCCGAGATAATACAAGGCATACAGGTTGAAAAGCAGGTGGAAAATGCCGGCGTGCAGGAAAAGAGCCGTGACCAGCCGGTAATACTGTCCCTGCCAGATGGCGGGGCCGAACTTGAGTCCGAATTGGGTCAACACTCCACCCAGTATGAAGTCGGTTATAAAGACGGCCAGGTTGATCGCGATGAGAAGGTTGGTGGCCGAAGCCGTGGACCAATGTCTCCATGAACGGTATGGGAACCAGCCCATAGGCAGCCCCTCACTTTTTACCCGCTTTTACCCGCGTTCTTGACCCCGTGGAAAAGGCGTGGCACCAGGAAACCGGCGGTCCCGACCAGTATGAGAAGGAGGCTTACCAGCTGGGCCAGGGTCAGGCCGGCCCAATAAGGTGTGCCGATGCGGAAGAATTCGACGAAGAATCTACCCAGGGAGTACAGGATAAGGTAAAGCCAGAGCCCGTCGCCGTCGCGGGCCCCCGGCCGGTGGAGAAGCCGTAACAAAAACAGGGCGGCGGCGGCGTTCCAAAGGGATTCGTAAAGGAAGGCCGGATGGTAATAGGCGTACTCGGCCAGGTCCAGGGGGCGGTTTTCGGGCCGGACGTACATTTTCCAGGGTACGTTGGTCGGGTAGCCTATTACTTCTTGGTTGAAAAAGTTGCCCCAACGGCCGATGGCCTGGCCGATCAGGGCGGCAGGGGCGGCAATGTCGGTCACCCGCAGGAGGGAGAGGCCGGTGGCCCGCTGATACGCCGCGAAGATCAAGAGCGCGGCCGCTACCGCGCCGTGCATCGAGAGACCTCCCTGCCACGTTCGCAAGATTTCGCCCGGATGCCCGGCAAAGTAGGGAAGGTTCTGAATGACGAAAGCCAGGCGAGCGCCGATGAGCCCCGCCGGCACGGTGAGGACCAGCAAGGTGAAAACTTGTTCGGTGGAGATCCGCCGCCACGGGGCGATCCGGTCCGCGAGCGAGTAGCCCGCGAGCACTCCCAACGCGATCATTACCCCGTACCATCGGATGGTGAGGGGGCCAATCCGGAGGAGTACAGGATCCACCTGCCAGCTGCCCCGAAAGAGCTGGCGCAGCGTATAGATGATGAAAGCCACCGCCAGCATGACCGCGGCCGCCGTCAACCGTGAGCGCCACTGCGGCTTGAGGAATCCTTTGTGGTACCGGCCCATGGGGGGCCCCCTTCCAGTTCACAGGAACTCCCGGGTATTATAGCACGTCCGCCAAAAGGCCGCCTTCCTCCAGCTTCCAGCAGATCAGGTTTTACCCGCTCTTGCTCTTTATCCCCGGTGGTCGGAAATGACTAGCGGGATCCCGCCGGCTCAGACTAAGCGCAGGAGGGATCGGGATGAAGTCGTTCCACCAGGCGGGACGAATCGTTTTGGGCCTCTTGTTGCCCACGCTCTTCCTGGTATTGCTGATGACCGGCGGCGAGGCCGTCGCCCAGCGCCGCACGCTCTACTGGGGCACCTACGGCCGCGATGTCCGGCTCGTGCAGTGGCGGCTCCAAAGCTGGGGGTACTACCGCGGCCCGATCGACGGCATCTTTGGTTCGGGAACCTCCCGGGCAGTCCGTCGCTTTCAGGCTCGTAACGGCCTCAGAGTCGACGGCATAGTCGGGCCTCGAACCTGGGCGGCCCTGGGTTACCCGACGCGCCGGGTAGTAGGGGCACGCTTCGCCGCCTATCGACCTACCGCCGGCGTGGCCCGCTCGGATGAATTGGGGCTCCTCGCCCGGGTGGTAGCAGGAGAGGCTCGGGGTGAGCCGTACACGGGGCAAGTGGCCGTGGCTGCCATCATCCTCAACCGGGTACGCAGTCCTAAGTTCCCCAACACCATAAGCGGTGTCATCTTCCAACCGGGAGCGTTCGAGTCGGTGTCCAACGGCCTGATCTGGCGGCGCACCCCCAACGCCACCGAAATCCAGGCGGCGAGGGATGCCCTCAACGGGTGGGATCCGACCATGGGCGCACTCTTCTTCTGGAACCCCGCGAAGCCCGTCAGCGGGTGGATCTGGTCGCGACCGATCGTCGTGTCGTACGGGCGTCATGTCTTTGCCCGCTGAAAACGACGGGTGGGTGGGGTGGAGAACGCCAGATAGGGGGTAGCGGGGATGTCAAGGCGACTTACTGCGCTCATGACCATTCTGCTGGTGGCCGCGCTGGGCTTCGGCGTTTGGCAGTGGTGGCAAGCACGCCGGTTCGCCAACGCGCTGGAGACCGCCTACCACGGCTTCTTCAACGCCGCGGTGCAGGACGTGGAATCGGCTCAGGTGGCCTTGTCCAAGGCACTGGCGGCCGGGTCGACGGCCGACCGGGCGGTCTTGCTGGATACGGTATGGCACGGGATGATGTCGGCCGGAGATTTGATCGCCCGGCTCCCGCTCGGCGATATCAACCTGGCGGCCACCCGGCAATTCCTGAACCAGGTGGGCGACTATGCCCATAGCCTCGCCCGGATGAGCGCGGCGGGCCGGGAGATCGATCAGGAGGACTGGGATACGCTGGCCGATGTACATACGGAGCTCGGCCGGTTCACCAACGCTTTGCACGACATCAACGGCCGGTTCTTGACGGCCGGTTTCCGGTGGAGCCGGGTCATGAACCCGCGGGTGGACCGGGTCCGGCGGGAACTGGCCGCTGGGTGGCCTCTCCCCGACGCGTCGGTAGTAGAGGCGGTGGCCACCGCGGCCGGGACGAGCCAGGGACGGGACGTCACGCCCGAGGTGCCGGGGGAATTGCGCGGATTCGTCGATCTCGAGCAACGATTGCAGGAGCTCCCGGCGCTCGAATACGACGGCCCTTTCTCGGCGCATGTGGCCGGCCGTTCCCCGCTGGGACTAACCGGGCCTGAGCTGGACCGTGATGCGGCGCCGGACCGCGCCCGTCACTTCCTGGACGGGGCGGGAGTGGATCCCCGCGATTACCGCCAGGAGGGCCGGGTGTTGACGGTCAACGGGACGATCGAAGCCTACCAGGTGAACTTCCGTCCGGCGGTAGGCCGGGGTAACGTAGCGGTGGCAGTCTCGAAGAAAGGCGGCCATCTGGTCTGGATGGTGAACGACCGGGACGTCAACGCGGTACGGCTGACCAGTGACGAAGCTGTGGCGGCGGCCCGGCGATATCTGGAGCAAAAGGGGTTCCGAAACATGGAGACTACCTACACCCTGCGGGAAGGGTCAACGGAGACGGTCACCTTCGTCTATGAGAAGGAGGGGGTTCGATTCTACCCGGATCAGGTGAAGGTAAAGGTAGCCCTGGACAACGGCCAGGTGGTGGGGGTCGATGCCTTTTCCTACCTGATGTCACACCACGATCGGGACCTGCCTGCGCCGCGCATAACGCGGGAAGAAGCCGCCCGAAAGGTGAACCCCAGGCTGAAGGTACGGGGTACCCGGCTGGCCGTAATCCCTCTGGACTCGGGCAGGGAGGTACTTGCCTGGGAGAGCGATACCGAGTTGAACGGCGATAGGCTCCTCGTCTACATAAACGCGATGACCGGCGAGGAAGAGCAGATCCTGAAAATGGTAAAGGTCCAGGGCGGAACGCTGACGATGTAAAGGCGGGGTAAAGGCGGGGGGTAAGTTAGTAAAGGCAGGAAAGAAGGGGGAGTAAGATAGAATAACGGCTCCCGAGAAAGGGCGCATGCCTTACACGATATCGGCGGAGGGTCAGCGCGATGAGTTCACGGAGCGAAGTACCGGCGGTCATCGTGGGTCTGACCCTCCTGGCTTTGGGGTTTTTCTTCTACCGCCAGCTGGCGGCCCTGATCCGGGCCGTCCTGGCGGTTAGCTTACCATTCGTGCTCGGTCTGCTCTTGGCGGCCATGCTGGAACCAACCGTTACGGCCCTCAGCACCAGGCGTCTTCCCCGGGGTGTTGCCACTCTCATCACCATGCTGCTCGGCTTCACCGTGCTGGGCTATTTCCTGACCGCCATCATACTCCAGCTCAGCCGGGAACTGACCGACCTGGCGCGGACCTTGGCGGACCCGGGTTACCAGGCGCAGGTCACCCAGCGAGTTACCGACCTGGTCAGTCGAGTAGGCCAGGTCTACCGGGGGTTGCCGCCCACGGTCCTACAGGCTCTGGACCAGGGAGTTCAGAATTTCTACCGGGGGTTTCAGAGTTTCGTAGCCACCGTCGCTCAGGCCGTAGTGGCCTTTGCCGGCCAGGTCCCTCTGTTTCTGATCATGTTGATTGTGGTGGTGGTAAGTACTTTCTTCTTTGCCCGGGACTGGGAGCAAATAACGCGTTCCATGTTCGAGATCCTGCCGCCCAGGTGGGGACGGGCCGCGCGGCAGGCCGCGGGGCAGGTGCGCCAGGACATCGTGGGTTACGTGCGCGGCCAGCTACTCCTGATGCTGGTCACCACGGTGATCGCCGCCATCGGGTTTTCCCTGCTGGGAGTCCGTTACTGGATGCTGCTGGCGCTACTTTGCGGACTGCTTGATCTGTTACCAATTCTGGGGCCGCCACTTCTGGTCTTCCCATGGGCCGTGGTCGCTTTGCTCCTGGGGGAGCTACGGTTGGGCGTCGGCCTGCTCGTCCTCTATGGCGTCATGTTCGTCGTTCGCCAGATCTTTGAGTCTACGATCCTCGGACGGGCGGTAGGGATCCATCCCTTGCTCATGCTGATCGGGGTATACGGGGGTCTCGTGCTCCTGGGCGCCTGGGGAGTGTTCGCCGGACCTTTAGTGGTGATCGTCGGGCGGGCCGCCTACCATGCCTGGAAGACGATGCGACCGGGGACGCCGGAATCAAAAAACCCCTCCGGCCGGCATCCTGGTACTACTTGACGTTGCTGGAACGATTTGCTATACTGCCGCCAGACGCCGGTTGCCGCTGCACGGTTCATCCATCTGCACAGTGAGCACCTCGGGCCTCAGGAGGGTCGGAATGCACGGGCTAGTCAGAGCCGTTATCCTCGCTCTGCTGATGATCGTCAGTGCGGCCGTCGAGGGGCGCGCCGCAGTATTCGAAGACGATCCCGGGGTACGTTCCTGGTCGGAATGGCGCTGGCTGGGGATCGCCAAACAGGCGACCCCCTGGGATTGTGGTGCGGCGGCCTGGCGCACGTGGGTACAGGCGCTGGGACTGGATGAGGCCAGCATCCAACAGGCACTGCTGTCAGTTCCGCTGCCCGCAGGCCCGTCCAACTTGCATGATCTCTACCGTCTAAGCCAGAAGGCCGGGCTGGAGGCCATCGCCGTTCGTTTCCCGGCGGGCGCTCTGGAGCGGTATCTGGAAAGAAGCGGGCTACCCGTCCTGCTACACCTGGAGGGTGAGGGCGGTCACTTCGTGGTGGTGACGGCCGCCGGGGCGGGCGGCAGGGAAGGAAAGTTGCTAGTCGCGGATCCGGCCGCGGGTTGGCGCGTGGTGTCGCGGGAGGCGCTCTGGTCAGAGGCCAGTGGAGCCGCCCTCGTCTCCACGGCTGCCGGAACTGGACCGAGTAATGCCGGTGGGAGACGGGCGGAGTGGGAAGAAGGGCGTGACCGGGCGCAGGCGCTCGGTGAGACGTTCACCGGCTGGGTATCGCCTGCTTCACGTTTTCTCGAGATCAGCCTGGCCTGTGCGGCCGAACCAATCCCGGTAGCACTGGTTGCTCCGGGGGAGGGCGGCCTCCTCTGCTCCCGGACGGAAGCGCTACCAGGCCTCCTGGAGGTCAGGCCACGGGTGTCGGCGGGGTGGACGGCCGAGCGGGGCCTGGGCGTGCAGGGCACTGTGGAGGCCGGAGCCAGGGACCTTACGTTGAGGTGGAGGCCGGAACCCGGCGGGTCGTGGGCAGGGTGGCATACGGAAGCAGGCTTTTGTGGCCGGTGGGAGGAAGCCGGCTCCCGCCGCCGGGATAGCTTTCTGATCTTTTTCCAGGCCATGAGAGAGGAAGACCCGGTTTTGCTCTTCTTCACCGGAGGTGTGGGCACGTTCCGTCTTCATGCTCCAGATGGGGCGGCGCCTCCGGCGGGGCCGGCTTTGGAACCTTGCCTGGAGCTTTCCGGAGGGGCGGACTTGCTGATCACTCCATCGATCATGGTGGGCGCCACCCTGGGGCTGCACCTGGCCGGAGACGGTACGGCCAGTTTTACCCCGGCCGCCCACTTCGCCTGGCTTGGCCGGGAAGGCCGGTCCTGGCGAATCGAGGCCCGCTGGCCAGGCGGAGATCATCTCGGGATCGTCCTTACGTTCCGGCAACGCTGGCCGGGCGGACCCGCGGGAGGAGCCGCAACCGCAGGCGATCCATGACGCCGGGAGGGCCATGAGGCCCCGTTCCGGTTCCGGGCATGGAAAGAGGGCGGAGGCAGGCCTTTGCAGGTCTGCCTCCGCCCTCTCGAAGCAAGTTGACCGGCAGTGGGAGGCGATTACTTCCTCTTGGCCCAGTACTGGTCCACCAGTCTCTGCACCTCATCGTTGAGAGTCCGCAAGGTGCTTTCAACACTGGCCTGGTCGTCCAGGACGGTTCCGAGGGCAGCGTCGATGAGCTTTACAGTCTCCAGGTACTGCGGACGCCAGTACTCGACCGCGAATCCGTAAGGGGCGCCCTTTACGAAGACGGAGAGGTCGACGTTGGGAAGGGTTTTACCGGCTTGCTGCACGTAGAGGAGGGCGCCGTCGGTGGTGGGCGGGATCGCTCCGTAACCGAACACCGCCAGGTTCGGCAGGTTTTCGGGCCGGGAGACGAACTTCACCCATTCCCAGGCGAGCTCACGATTCTTGGAGCTGCTCACGATGTTGGCCGTGTCGAGGTAGAGAAGGGTCTTGGGCCCGGCCGGGCCACGGGGTTTGGCCGCCAGATCCCACGCGAAAGGAAGCGGGGGATTGGTGAAGACACGGGCCCGAGCCGTGAAATCGATCAGCATGCCGAACTTGCCGGTGGGGAACCCGACTCCGCCCAGGTTCAGCGCTACCCGCTGCTGGTAGGTGGGCTGGACCTTCCAGCGATGTTGAAGGTCCTGCAGGAAACGCCAGGCAGAAATCATCTCCGGAGAGTCGAGGTCTACCTGCCGGAAGTCGCTGCTATACCAGCGGGCGCCGAAAGAAGCCGCGATGACGGTATGGTTTCCGATACTGTCGGCACCCCATTGTTCAGGGGTTCCATCCCCGTTCACATCCTTCGTCATCCGCTTGGCGTATTCTACGAATCGTTCCCAGGTCCACGACGGGTCGGAGTAGTCGTGAGGGGGCGGGGGAAGGGCGGCATTTTCGAACAGCTCTTTGTTGTAAAAGAGAGCGTCAATGTACATACCCACCGGCATCCCGTAGCGCGTGCCGCGGAAAGTGGTGGCTTGCAGCGTGGGGGCGAAGTACCGGCTAAGGTCCAGCTTGTCCCGGCTGATCAGGGGATCGAGATCGAGCCAGACGCCATCTTCCAGAAACAGATTCGACCCGTGCATTCCTACGGGCATGACCACGTCAGGAGGAGTACCCGCCACGATCAAAGT
Organism: Bacillota bacterium; assembly: GCA_012839805.1. GTDB lineage: Bacteria > Bacillota > Limnochordia > Limnochordales > DUMU01 > DUMU01. The sequence continues at coordinate 11,378 of DUMU01000013.1, forward strand.
CGTCAGGCGGTTGTCGGCCGGCCAGGGAACCCGGACATACTGAATCTCCACGTCGGGGTGGAGCCGTTCGAAGGCCTTCTTCAGCTCTTCTTGCGCGGGGAGCTGGGCTTTCTCGTTACCGGTTCCCATACCAACGAAAACTTGGAGTTTCGTCTTAGCCAGTAGGGGGTTCGGGTCACTCAGGACAATACCCGTGCCAAACAGGAGCGTGATCAGCGTGAGGCGAAGTATGGGCGAGACGTACGACCACAGGCGGCGATTCATCTCGTTCACTCCTCTCGGTCCCCGGCGGGGAAGCCGGTTTTCGGGAAACTGTATCCATGATTCTTGACTCAAACGGAGGACTCCTTCCAGGCGGGCCGGGGTGAACTCAGATGGTGATGGGTGGCCGCCCGGTGGTCGACCGTTCAAGGGAGGTTAGATCATGAACGGGAGGGAGCTGGTTGACCTTCTACCCGCGGAGCTGGTAGCCAGCGCCGAAGAGGGCCGCGACGTCGAGGGGTTACGGGCGGAGGTCGAAGAGTGGCTCGCCCAAGCGCGCCGGTCTCTCGAGGAGACCGGGGAACTGCCGCCGGAGATGGTCTCGGAAGGCCAGGCGATCTACCAGCGCCTGGTCACGACGCCCATCCGGGATGATTTCCCTTACTCGGAACCGAGTACTTGGGAGGGAATCGTCGCCGAAGTCCCCGCTCTTGCTGACCCTCAGCCCTACGGGACGATACCGGCCGGTTATGAGGAAAGAGTCCTGGGGGGCTGGCTCGGGCGGGCGGCGGGCTGCCTCCTCGGCAAACCGGTGGAAGGTTGGCCCCGGTCACGGATAGAGGGGTATCTCCGGGCTGCCCGGATCGACGAACTCGTGGACTACCTGCCCCGGGTGGGAGACAAACGTTCCGAATGGCACATATCGTTCACCGGCGCGTGCAAGGGCGAAGTGAACGGTATGCTGCGCGACGACGACCTGGACTACACGGTGGCGGGCCTCATGTTGTTGGAGCGCCACGGCGCGCGGTTGACTCCGGCGGACGCAGGCCGGTTCTGGCTGGAGTACTTCCCGTATCACCAGGTCTACACGGCCGAACGGGCGGCCTACCGCAATCTGATTGACGGCTTGGTGCCCCCGGCCACCGCCTGCCGCTACAATCCCTACCGGGAGTGGATCGGTGCCCAGATCAGGGCGGATGCCTTTGGCTACGTCTGCCCGGGGGCACCGGGGGCGGCCGCCCGGTTGGCTTACCACGACGCGGCGCTGTCCCACACCGGTAATGGCATCTACGGTGAGATGTGGGCGGCAGCCACCATCGCCGCTGCCTTCACCGCCCGGAGCCCGCGAGAAGCCGTTCAGGCGGGGTTGGAGTATGTTCCGCGGCGCAGTCGATTCGCAGAAATGGTCCGTGACTGCCTGGTTTGGGGCGAGACCGAGGCAACCTGGGAGGGGGCATGGCGCCGGCTCGAGAGCAAGTACGGGCGCTACCATTCGGTTCATACGCTGAACAACGCGGGGGTGGTTGTCTTGGCCCTTCTTTACGGTGGGGGGGACCTGGCCCGCACGGTCGGCCTCGCGGTTCGGGGAGGGTGGGATACGGACTGCAACGGAGCGACCGCGGGCTCCGTCATCGGCGTGTGGCTGGGAGCCGAGCGGCTCTCCCGGCACCTCGTTGAACCGTTGCATGACCGCTTGCGGACGGCGCTGGCCGGTCTGCCCGAGCTTCGCTTCAGCGAGCTCGCAGCCCGCACCGGGAAGGTGGCCCGGCAGCTGGTGGCGACCGCCGCGGGGACCGGCGCAGGGACCGGCGGGGGGCAGGCCGGGTGAGGTGCAAAGAAGCAGGGGTACGAGGAGTGAGAACGACACGGGAAGGGGCGATGACCGCCAGCCGGGCGAACGAAGCTCTCTCCACCAGAGTAGCCCTGGTAACGGGGGGAAGCGGGGCTATCGGAGCGGCGATCTGCCGGATGCTGGCCGAGGACGGCTGGACGGTGGGTGTGCATTATCACTCGCAGAAGGAGGCGGCCGAACGCGTGGTCGAGGAGCTGCGCCGCCGCGGGAGCCCGGCGGCGGCTCTACCGGCCGACCTGGGGGCCCGGGAGGGGGCCGGCCGCCTGTTCTCGGCTTGCGAGCGCGCGCTGGGACCGGTGGAGGCGCTGGTATATGCCGCGGGAGTGAGCGATTATCGCCTCCTGGTAGAGGAGAGCCCGGAGGGGATCGAGCAGGTTTTTCGGGTGAATACACTGGGGGCTCTCTGGCTTACCCGTCTCGTGCTTCCCGGCATGATAAGGCGCCGGACGGGCTCCCTCGTCTATATTGCGTCCCGGTGGGCCGATCGGGGAGCGGCGGGCGAGACGGTGTATTCGGCAAGTAAAGCGGCCCTGGTAGGCTTTGCCCGCGCCCTGGCTCGGGAGGTAGGCTCGGCCGGTATCCGGGTCAACGTGGTTTCGCCGGGGGCTATCGATACGCCGATGATCGCACACCTGGGCGAGGATGACCGGGCAGCCATCCGGGAGGCAACCCCGCTGGGACGCCTGGGTACTCCTGAGGACGTCGCCTCGGTGGTCGCCTTCCTGCTGTCGCCCCGAGCCGCGTTCGTGACCGGCCAGGTGGTGGGCGTCGACGGCGGGTTTCCGAGTTAACCCCCTGCCGGTCAAGGGTGCCCAGAGTGAGAGCGGTCCGGTGCCCCCGGATCAGAGCTGGCGGAGCCGGTGGGGCGGTCCGGCGAGGAGGGGGCGGGGACGAAGCTGCACGGGCGCCTTAGAGGAGGCCGGGCATGAGTCCGGTGGGGCGACGGGTGGGGAAGCCGAAGGGGGCGGCGGCCACGACGAAGGTGGCCGGGCCAGGGAAGCCCGTAGGGTGGGAGCGGGAAGGAGCAGGTCGGGGGAGAGTTCATCCGGGGAACGGCAACCAAGAAGCCGCAGTAGCGCCGTTGTCTCCTGCCAGAGGGAGGTGAGATGGACCCGGGTACGTTCGGCCAGCAGTTGCCCCATCGTCCCGGGGGACTGGATGGCCTGGCGCAGCGTGGCGAGGAGAGTATCGGAGTCCCAGGGATCCAGAACCAACGCGTCAGCACCGAGGGCCAGCGCTTTCAGGCAGTCGGCGGGGGTCGAAAGCCCCCCCGCGGCCAATAGGATACCGGTCGGGGCTTTCCCGTCCTGACTGCGGGTGCGAGCGGATTCAAGCCCTACGGCAAGCGGATAGCCGACGGAGGGGGCCGCCGTGGGAAGCCTTAAGGGGGTGGCAAGGGGTGAACCGAAAAGCAGCACTCCGTCTGCCTCCGCCTGTTCCATGAGGCACATCTCTTCGTCCAGGTGCTTGCCGATTCCGAGTCCCACCACGACGGGAGCGCCCCCGCTCGCCTGGCGCAGGTACCGGATAGACCCTCGAAGATGCCGGGTGACCGCACCGGTGCTTGCGCCGTTGATCGGCGGCCTCTCTCCGTTTCTCACCGGGCTACGGTGCGGGAGGATCCCCAGGCGAAGGTCCAGGATGACCAGAGCGGCCAAAGAAAGGCGAGGGTCCTGCCGGAGGGCCAGCGCCTCGCCGAGCCGCAGGGAGGGCAGAAGGAGCGCGAACCGATCGGGAAGGGCATTGATACCCGCCGCCCAGGGCCAGAGCATGATGTCGCCGGCCTGATCCGCTCCCATGGCCAGCGCCTGCCACAGGGCGCGGGGAAGCGCCCGGGCGACGAGCGGCCCGAAGAGCCATGGATGGGCCAGGGACAGGGGGGCCGTGCAATAACGGCCGGCCAGGAAGCGACTGCCCTCTACGGTTACCGATGGAGGGAGAGCAGGCCGGGCCGGGCCGGGCGGTGCCAGCCTATAGAAATCGAGACCCGCGTGGGGCGCGGCCTCATGCTGCCCCTCCCGGCTAGACCCGTTACGAGCCGCGGCGGACGGGACGCCGGGGCTGGATGAGCCGGCGAAGCCGGCGGGTTCCGAAGTGGCCCGGGGCGGTGGCGGGGTGGGCGAAACCGGGCCGGTGTTTTCGGGCCGGCCTGATGGCGTGTATTCGTGGCCCTGTACTCGGCCGGAGCGCGCGGCCAGGAATACCCCCGCAGCCAGCGAGATCAAGCCGATGGTCAGGACCAACCACTGCAAACGGTCCGACCCTCCCCGAACGACCCTCCTTTACCTGTTGATGCCCGTTCAGCAGGAGGAGTATACGGGGGTTCCCTCCTTGCGGGTTAGTTCGACGAACTCCCGGCGCAGGTGCCGGGTGATGGGGCCGGGTTGGCCGGAGCCGATGATGCGGCCGTCGATGGCCACCACCGGGACGATCTCTGCCGCGGTACCGGTCATGAAGACTTCGTCGGCAGTATAAAGTTCATGCAGCGTAAGCAAGGTTTCGCGAGCCGGGTAACCCAGGGCCGGAGCGAGCTCCAGGACGACCTGGCGGGTGATGCCGGCCAGTGCTCCGGCGTAGGTGGGCGGAGTGAGTACCTCACCCCGCCGGACGGCGAAGATGTTGTCCGCCGCACACTCGGCGACCAGACCCTGGTGGTTGAGCATCAACGCTTCCGCGTACCCGGCCTCGTTCGCTTCCAGCTTGGCCAGGATGTTGTTGAGGTAATTCAACGACTTGATCCGGGAGTTGAGCGAGTCGGGCGCGTTCTTGCGGGTGGAGACCGTGCCGATGCGCAGGCCCTGCTCATACAAGGATTCCGGGTAGAGCTGGATGCGGGAGGCGATGATGAAAACCGTCGGCCGCGGGCAGTGGGTGGGGTCCAGACCGAGATCACCCACGCCCCGGGTGACGACCGGCCGGATGTAACCGTCCTCCAGCCCGTTGGCCCGAACGGTGTCGATGATCGCCCGGCGGAACTCTTCCCGGCTCAAGGGGATGACCAGCCGTATCGAGGCCGCCGACTCATAGAGGCGATCCAGGTGCTGCTCCAGGCGAAAGATGCGACCGGAGTACAGGCGGATTCCTTCGAACACGCCGTCACCGTATAGGAGTCCATGATCGAAGACCGAGACTTTAGCCTCTTCCTCCGGGACTAGCCTACCGTCGAGGTAAATCAACAAACCCATGTATTGGCCTCCTCGTGCCTGCCCCGTGGCGGATCAGCGAAGATTTAGCCCAATTGATTCGGTTTTTCGAGCCGAACTCCTGCTGCAGGGAGAGGTGATTCCCGGGGTGAACTGCCAGCGATGAAGGTTATCTGCGGCGCCTCCGGCAAGCCGGCGAGGGAGGAGGCACAAGCTGCAGAAGCGGAGTGGTAAGTAAAGCAAGAGGAAAGGATGATCGAGATGCCGGTTTATACCCGTACGGGTGACGACGGGACTACTGCCCTCGGGGCGGGAGGTCGCGTCAGCAAGGCCGATGCGCGTATCGAAGCCATAGGAGCGCTGGATGAGCTGTCGAGCTGGCTGGGCCTGGTCCGGGCGGCCGGGGGGGACATGCACCTCTTGGGCCACGACGGTCCGGTCCTGGGGGAGCAGCTGCGGGAGGTGCAGCGGTCACTTTTTGAACTCGGAGCGGACCTGGCCTTTCCTCCCAAGCCCGGTACGGCGCCCACCTGCCGGCTGGCGGAGGAGGCCGTATCCCGTCTCGAGGACTGGATCGACCGGCTGGAGGGCCGTCTGCCCCCCTTGCGGGCGTTCGTCCTTCCCGCCGGGGGCGAGGTGGCGGCACGCCTGCAGGTGGCTCGTGCCGTCTGCCGGCGAGCGGAGCGGACGGTGGCCGGCCTTGCGACCCGGGAGGCAGTTCACGGGCGGGTGCTGCGGTATCTCAACCGGCTGGGAGACTACCTGTTCGTGCTGGCTAGGGCCGCGACCTGGACGACAGGGGCGACCGAGGAAACCTGGAGGGGGGGATCGGGTCAATCGGCGGAACCGGGCGCGGCCGGGGCCGGTGAGGTTCCGGCGGAGGGCAACTGAAGCACGACGATCTCGACCCGCCGGTTACGCAGTCGACCTTCTTCGGTCTCGTTCGACGCCACCGGTTGGGTGGCGCCGAAACCGGCCGCCGAGAGCCGCTCGCCGGGGATCCCTGCCTGGACCAGGTAGCGAAGGACGTTGACGGCCCGGGCCAGGGAGAGTTCCCAGTTGGAGGGGTACTCGGGAGTACGAATGGGGCGGTCGTCCGTGTGTCCCCGAATCTGGATGGCGTTGGGGAGATTGCGCAGGAGCGGGGCCAGGCGGGAAAGGAAGGCTCGTGCCTCGGGTTGGAGTTCAGCCTGTCCTGAAGGGAAGAGAACCCGGTCGGCGACGACTACCGAGAGACCTTCGTCGGCCACTCGAATCTGGACGAGCCCGGATGCCTCCAGCTCCCTCGCCAGCTCATTGACCTGGCGGGCCAGCTGGGCGAAGCGGGCATCGGTCAGGGGCTGCACGGACTCAGCCGGGGGTTCGGGTGGAGGTTCGGGCGAGGTGGCAGTACCGGGAGCCGCCGCCCCCGGTCCTCCCCCCGTCCCCGAACCGCCGCCGGGGCGGCCACTTCCGGAGCCGAAGGCGAGATAGAGGGAGGAGGCGAGCCGTTCGTACTTTTTCAGGTCCACCCGGGACATGGCGTAGAGCACGACGAAAAATGCCATGAGCAGGGTGATCAGGTCGGCATAGGTGAGGAGCCAGCGCATCATGCCCGCCCCGTCGTGCCCGGTGCCCTCGCGTGCCGCGGTTTCCTCATCTTCCCATGCGACGACAGCCTCCACCGGCCGGCGCAGGTGCGGCTGCTTTGCTTGCCCGCTTGGAGCCCGGTTGGCGGGGCCGGGCGCTTGAGCGGTGGTCGAGCCCGGTGCGGAAGGCGAGGCATCCGCTCCTGGTCCGGGGGTCTTCGTTTCCATGGCGGCGGTCTTCTCCTTCATCATGATGCCTCGTGAACTCGCGTCGCGTTCCGTCCGACGGCGGGAAGTTCATCTCCCGCCGCTTCGGGAGCGGCGGCCGC
>DUMU01000001.1 GCA_012839805.1 Bacillota bacterium
CGGGGACGGCGGGGGAGGCGGGGGTGGGCCTCGCCAGTATCGTCAGGCCGGGGGCGACCGTGCTCATCAAGCCCAACATCGTGGGGCCGAGCGTCCCGGGGGGCGGCCGGATAACGGATTACCGGGTGGTTCAGGAACTGGTGAACCTGGCGCGTGAGGCAGGCGCCCGCCGGGTGATAGTGGCGGAAGACCCGGTGGACAGTTCATGGGATTATGCATTCACAGTAGCCGGTTACAAGCGGATTTCCGGTGCGGAACTCTACGACCTGGACGCGAAGGCTTCGGAGTGCTATGAGGTGCAACTCGACCCGAGCCTCAGCCTCACCGGTCACTCCTGGTACATGCCTCGCATTTGGTTCGACGCGGACGTGATCATCGACGTTGCCATCATGAAGACCCACTCCAACGCCGGCGTCACCCTGGCGCTCAAGAACATCGGCATCGGCGTACCGCCCCAGTCAGTGTATGCCCCCCGCCCGGGCGGCTCCAAGAACATCCTGCACGATCGGAACATCGACCTCGTCATTCCCGAGATCAACGCGCTGCGCCGGGCCGACCTCTACGTGATCGACGGCATGGTCGCCGGCGAAGGCGAAGGCCCGGTCACCCCGACCCCCCGCCGCATGAACCTGGTCCTTGCCTCCCGAGACCCCGTAGCTCTCGACACCATTGCCACGCTCGTCATGGGTTACGACCCGGCCGATATCGCTCACATCGTCTACGCGGCGGGGCTCGGCCTCGGTACCAACGACCCCGCCCGCATCACCGTGGTCGGACAGCCGCTCAGCGCGGTCCGGGCCGATCCGCCCTTCGTGCGGCCGCGCCCCGGCGGCGGAACTCCCTACAAGCGGGCTACCGTCATCCTGCGGGCAGTTCACCCGGTGAAAGTAGACGGCCGGCTGGAAGCGGCAGAGTGGGAAACGGGAGCACCTCCGCTCGCTCCGGCCGAACTGGCTGCCCCCAATACCGCCGGCCCGGCCGGCCAGGTCGCGACCGGCCAGGTCGTGGAAGGGAAGACGCATTGGAAGGGGCCCTCTGACGCTTCGGCCCGGTTCTACCTTCGCTATGACGATGACCACCTTTACTTCGCCATCGAGCTGAACGACGACGCCATCGTGCCCGGTCCGGGCGCTCCGGCCGGTACGACCGCCGGTACTGGCCGAACGGTAAACACGGCAGGCGCGACCGGCGACCAAATACGGATACGGCTGGGCGCGCGGGAAAAGCCGCTGGCAACGGCCACCAAGCCGGTGGGCCTCTTCACTTTCGTGATTCCCGGGGTGGCCGTCAAAGGGACGGCGGCGGTGGGCGTCCCCACCTCAACCCCAACCCTTATTTACCTGCGTGAAGAGTCGTCCTCCCGCACGACTCCGGCGCCGGCGCTGGTCGCCATCCCGGGCGCGCAGGCATGCTGGCGTCGAAACGAAAACGATACGGGCGCGGCCGGCCGGAGGCAGTCTGCCGGTTCTGCCGGCCCTGGCTATGCTTGGATCGTGGAGGGCTTCATACCACTCGAGTCGGTGGCGAAACTGCCGGCAGTTCAGCAGAATAAAGACAAGCAGTACTTTTTGAACCACCTGCTTCACCGGGGTCGCGAGATTGCTTTCGACGTCGAGTTCTTAGACGTTGACTCCGGAGAGCCCTCCCCCAGCCTGCTGATCTGGTCCGGCGGCGGGAGGCTGCCTTTCGACCGGGTGGAGATGGGGCGCGCACTCTTTTTGTGAACCGGCTCGCATGGTACTGTGGCCGCGGGTGCCGGCGCAAGGCGCGCCGGCCCAACCTGGCGCCGGAGCTGCCACTGGTACTGTATGAGTGGGGCGGAGCCGGGGCCGCTAAGGTGGGCCGGGGGGTTGGAGAGCAGTGTGGCGGGAGGGCTACATTAAATAGAAAGGGTGGGAAGCGTGGGCGGGATGGATGAACCGGCGCGTGAAGCAACTGCGACGCCGGCGGGCTATCTCGTGTACACTACGACCTCATCGGAGGAAGAGGCCCTGCGTATCGGCCGGGCCGTCGTGGAGCAGCACCTTGCCGCCTGCGCCAACGTGCTGCCGGGGATCACGTCGATCTATCCGTGGCATGGCCGCATCAACGAGGATTCCGAGGCATGGTTGCTGCTCAAGACGACGGCAACCCGGCTGGCCGCCTTGATCGCTCGCATTCGCGAACTCCATTCCTACGAGCTGCCGGCCATCAACGCGATTCGGATTGACCAGGGGCTGCCCGAGTTCTGGGACTGGGTCAAGGGGTGGGTGGATCCGGCCTGAGAGCGGGGTGATTCAATAAAATGAGCGAAGCAGAGGATAGCACAGTACGTCCGCTGGCCCCGGTGGGCTGGATCGGCCTGGGGATCATGGGCCGGCCGATGGCGGCCAACCTCCTGCGGGCCGGTTATCCCCTTACTGTTTTCAGTCGCCGTCGGTCGAGTGCAGATGAACTGGTGGCGGCGGGAGCCGTCTGGGCCGGTTCACCCGCGGAGGTAGCTGCCGCCAGCGAGGTTGTCTTCACCATGGTGACGGATTCGGCGGCGGTGGAAGAGGTAGTGCTGGGTAGGGAAGGGGTCCTGAGCGGCGCTCACCCCGGCCTGATCCTGGTGGACATGAGCACGATCGCCCCGGCGATGAGCCGCAAGATCGCGGCCGAGGCACAAAAGCGGGGCGTGAGATGCCTCGATGCTCCCGTCAGTGGCGGTGAAAAAGGGGCCCGGGAAGGAACCCTCTCAATCATGGTGGGGGGCGACGTCGAAACCCTCGCCGCCTGCCGTCCCTTGCTTGAAGTTCTCGGCAAGAAGATCACGTACGTCGGACCGGCGGGGGCAGGCCAGACCTTGAAGCTCGTCAACCAGGTGGTCTGCGGGCTCAACCTCCTGGCCATGGCGGAAGGGCTGGCGCTGGCCGATCGAGCCGGCCTCGACCTCAAGACCGTGCTCGAAGCCATCACCGGGGGAGCGGCCAGTTCGTGGATGCTGGAAAACCTGGGGCCGAAGGTGGCCGCCGGTGATTTCGACCCGGGGTTCACGGTTAGGCTCCAACAGAAAGATTTGCGCCTGGCGCTGGAGATGGCTGCGGAGCTGGCCCAGCCGCTCCCCGGTACCGCCCTCGTCCACCAGTTGTTCCGGTATCTCGAGGCGCGAGGGGAATCAGAAGAGGGGACACAGGCGCTCTACAAAGTACTGCGGCAACCCGGGTTAAGGGGCTCAACGAGGATATCCGCCGGCGGGAACGAGTAATCCGCGCCATCCTTGTCCCTCCGGGTGATGTGGGAGTATTCACCCATCCATCTGCCAGAGGCGGGGTGGCCCTTCCTGCTTCAAGGGGCCCCCAGGACCCTCTACACTTTTGCACCAGCATACCGGACACTACTCTTGGCCTGAGCCATGATCAGGCCGTAGGGCTGGACCGACCCGAACTAAAGCCCCTGGAGAGGGAAGCTGCTGCGCGGGTTCTGGGCAGCAACCCTTGCATTTGCGCAACCTTTCTCCGATGAATGGGGAAGCCCGCCTCCTTCAGGGGTGGCAGGACGAGCCGCGTGACGTGGAATCCCTGCCGTACGGCCGAGAGTGCTACGCGGTGAGCTGGGGGGTGCGCTACTTGCGGGAGGGAATGCGGTTATGCCGGAGATTACAGATGCCCGCCCTGCTCAGGTTGAGGCACAAAAGCCCCAAGCCGTGGTGGTAGACAAGAGGGGAAGAATTGCGATTCCAGTTAAGCTCCGCAAGAGGCTGCAGATAGAGCCGGGGGACACGCTCTTTGTTGTCCAGAAGGGTGATGGCCTGGTTGTGGTCAACCCCCGGGCACTTTTCGAAGAGCTGGAGAAGGCGGCGGAGGAGTATCTCGAAAAGGGAGGGCCCGTGATCTCCCTCGAGGACTTCTGCAAAGAGGAGGGGATTGACCTTGCCTCAGTCAGGAAGCAGCAGGCCGACTGAGCCGTGCAAGGTTGTGCTGACTCCTCCAGCTGCGAAGGACCTGAAGGACTTAAGGCAATTTCGCGAGAGTTCCCAGGGTGCGCAGGGGTAGTTTCTCTTCGACATGTCGGAGTATTGGCGATGGAAGGCCCAATCGGACAGGAATTGCGCGCCATTACTTGCCATCACGCCTGAGCCGGGGCCAGGTTGTTTAGTGGCGTTCTACAGCCTCAATTGCTTGACGGCGCGACTTGCACAGTTGCAGCTTTAGCCGGCGTTTGCTCTGTGGAGCGAACAGCCGTTCAGCGGTCAGGGCCGGTGGGGATAGGATACCGGCCGATCGCGGTACGACGGCTTTGCCAGTACGGGTCGTCTACCTCACTTAGCTGAACCACCGGCTCCCCCTGGGTAGTCGCATGAATGAACTCGAAGTGCGAGATCGCCATCCCCACGTGGCCGTAATCGTTGAAGAAGATCAGGTCGCCGGGCAGGAGATCGGCCCGGCGGACCGGCCAGGACGGGTGCAGCCCGAACGGGGCGGCGCCGCTTCTCTGTCGCAGGTAGTCGGCCTGTTGATGGGCATCTCGGGGCAGAAAGAGCCCGTGGAGCCGGTAAAGAAGCTGCACGAACCCTGAGCAATCGAGACCGAAGCTGGAGGTTCCGCCCCAGCGGTAGGGCAGGCGCAGGAAGCGGCGGGCGGTGCGGACGAGAGAGGCACGGAGCTGGGCGGGAGTTTGCCAGGACCATTCGTCACGTCCCGGAGTCAGGTCCCGGGCCTGCATGAACCCCGCAAGGCCTCCTGGCAGCTCCACGGCCACCCATTCGGGCCGAACTCCGGGTGGGCGGTCCGCCGGTTCACCGGTGAGGTCGGTCCCGGTGGTGGTGGGCTCTGCCTTGTCCTCCGAAACGACTTTTTCCGCCCGGACGGGAACTCCCAGCGGCAAGGTGACGAGCAACCGGCTCTTGATGGAAGGGCGCGCGTACACGTTGGCAAAGAGCTGCTTGACGGTGTATATGCGGGACCCGGGGGAGTCTGAGGGCACACCCGCCGCCCGGGTCGAGCTTTCGGGGGTGGCCCGGAAGGAGGAGGAGAAGGGCACGCTCGGTGTTAGAGAGCCAGCGGCCGGGGAGCTGACCGCCGGCGGGGCAAGGGGAGCGGAATCGAGCCAGCGGTCGGCGGCTGCAGGCGACAGTTCACTACGGTTGAACTGCCGGCCGCAACTAGGCAGCAGGAAGCCCTCGTAGCCGTCGTACTCCAGCCGCACTCTCCACCACCTGCGGGCGTTCGTCGGGACCCCATCGTCGGCGGGATCGGCCGGCGCTGTCTTGCCGGCGGGGTCGAGGAGGTCGAGGATCTGGAAGGTCTCGCCCATGCGGGCCTGGGTAACGACCTCGGAGTCTTCGCTGGGTTCCCGGTGAAGGCAGGCTACGGGGACGATGATGTATCCGCGCGGCGGGAGGACGGGAGATGTCTCGCCCGTAGCTTCCTCACCAGGCGGCGGGTAGCCGGCAGCTAGGGAGCGGTCGATGTAGCGGGCGAGCTTGGCCTCGTCTACGGAGAGGCCGAGGCCGGGGCCTTCCGCCAGGTACTGCCGGACGGGTTCGGTGACGCCGGCGGGGATAACGGAGATAGGGGGCTGCCCTCCTTCATCGGGCCTCCCTTCATCGGGGTGGAGACCTGGGCTCGGGCCCTTGGCTTGCGGATCGCTCTCGGAGCGGATGCCCGCGCTGGTGGGCTGGGCACCGCCGTCGGGCCGGACGATGTCATCGGCCAGGTCGAAGTACCCGTCCAAATCGATGTAGTGAACATTACCCAACCCCAGAGCCACGCTGAGCCCGGCCGTGATTCCCACGCGGCTTTCGATCATGCACCCGATCATCGCCTTCATGCCGGCCGCTTCTGCCAGGCGAACCAGGAGCGCCGCGTTGGTCGGCCCGCCGCATTTCATGAGCTTGATGTTCACCATGTGGGCGGACCGGAGGTGGATGACCTCGAGCAGGCTCGCAGCGTCTTTCACGGCCTCGTCGGCCACGATGGGGATGGGACTGCGGCGGGTGACCTCGGCCAGACCCGCCAGGTCCTCGGCTTTGACCGGTTGTTCGATCAACTCGACGCCGGCGCCCGCTTTGTCCAGGGCCTCGACCAGGGCCACGGCCTGGTCCACGGTGTAGCCCTGGTTGGCGTCGAGCAAGAGCTGCCAACCGTGGCCAAAGCGACGTCTCAGCTCCAGCACCCGCCCGAGGTCCTCGTCCGGATCGAGCCCGATCTTCACCTTGATGCTGCGGAAACCTCGAGCCAGCAGTTCACCAACTTCGGCGGTCGTCTCTTCTCGTCCCTTGATCCCGATGCTCATGGTCGCCGGGAGGGACCGGCGGGCGCCGCCCAAAAGTTCCCGAACCGATCGTCCCAGCACCTGCCCCCGCAGGTCCCAGAGGGCCATGTCCACGGCAGCCCGAGCCGACGGGAACGCGGCCAGTTCCTCCTCGGCCAGGGTACGCAGGGCCTCTTGCTCGAACGGGTTGCGGCCCACAAGCCGCGCCGCGGCCCATTCCCGCAGGGCCCGATACACCTCGGCCCTCCGCTCGCCGGTGACCTCGGCCACGGCCACCGCCTCGCCCCAGCCAACGCGCCCCTCATCGGTTTCGAGCCGGAGCAGAATCCCCTCCCACGCCGTGCGAGTAGCGTACGCCACCTGGAAGGCGGTCCGCCTGGGAACCCGCACCGGAATCGCCTCGGCTTTGACGATCCACCCTGCCTTCGACTGCGCCTCCATTCATCCGGCCTCCTGTCGGATTGTGAACGGTGTGCCGACCCGACAACCTTCTGCCCCCAGGATAACATGAACCGGTGTCCTCTGCTGGCGCTGGCAGTCCTTGCAAACCAAGAGCGGGAAGGGCATGATAGAAAACCGGGAGGGATATAGTTGAATTTCTGTTTCGTAGGTGAAATCACTTCCCCGTCGCTCGCCCGGTTCGTTGACGGGCTGCGCGAGGAGATGATCCGGCACGGTCACGATTTTCTGCCCGAACCGGCCGATGACATCCAGCTGGTTTTCAATCTCATCGACCCCCAGCGGCCCCGGCCCTTTCGCCGCCGGGCCAAAGCCACCTTCGTCGTCTCGGTGGCCGAGGTTGACGAAGCGCGTAACGCCGGGGGTGAAGCAGCTCTTTCCTGGGCGCCGGGGGCGGGGGGAGCCGGGCCTGGCATTCTCAAAGAAGCCTACCCGCTGCTTATCCGGGCGGTCTCCAATCTACTGCTTTATCGAGTAAAGTCAGGCCGGGCCCACGGTGACGGGGGGCCGGTCCAACCGGGTGAACCGGTCTGGCGGACCCACTTCGTCACCCTAGAACAAGGTAGCTTCCCGGTCCCGGCTGAACTTGCCGACTGTTCACCGGAGTTTTTTGCTTACGTCTACCGCCGTCTTGAGCCCCTCGCCACTTCGCAGCTGATTATCGATAACGAATTCGTTCCCGACCTCGAGCCGGAGCTTTGGGAGGGCGACGAGCATACCGAAGAGATCTACTGGGCCGGCCAGCGCCTGGCCGAGCTCGATCTGCTGCCGGCACCTTTTCCCATCCAGGAGCTGCTGTCGCCGGCCGACTTCCGTCATGTCCAGCGGCTTTACAACCTGGGCGGCCTGAGCTACGGCAACATGAGCGTCCGGCATGACGAACGACGCTTCTGGATGAGCGCGAGCGGCGTCGATAAGTCCAGGATGCGAAAGGTCGGCGAAGAGATCCTGATGGTAAAGGACTTTGACGCCGCCCGGGGCGTTATCATCCTCAGCGTGCCACCCCACATCGAAAAGCCCAACCGGGTGTCGGTGGATGCGATCGAGCATTGGATGATCTATCAAGAGCATCCGGGCGTGGGGGCGATCTTGCACATGCATGCCTGGATACCGGGGATCGAGGCCACGGAGTTCAACTACCCGTGCGGTACGCGCCAACTGGCCACCGCGGTAGCCGAGAAGGTGCGGCAAGCCCCGGATCCCAACCGGGCCATCGTGGGACTGAAAAACCACGGCATGACCATCACCGGCCTGAGCCTGCACGAGATCTTCGAGCGGATCGAGGGCAAGGTCGTTCGTCAAGTGCCGATGTCGTGAAAAACCATCGTGAGAGTCTTTGGTGAACTGCCTTGAAAGCCGTTCGGTATCATCTATCGATTCCGCGTTTTCTCCTCCACCGTCTCCTCGGGAAACATTTCCCCGGGGTCTATTACCGCGCTCCTTGGGCGGCCGTGCGGCTCGACGAGATTCCCCGGCCCAAGCTTCCTGAAGTGCCGGGCGAACCTGGCCACTTACCCGGGCTGGGGCGAGTGCCGGCCTGGGTGCGGATCCGGCCCCTTTTGTCAGGTATCTGCGGTAGCGACATGGGAACCATCATGGGCAAGAACAGCCCGGCGCTGAGCCCGTTTGTTTCTTTCCCGGCGGTGCTGGGGCACGAGCTGGTCGGGCGGGTGGTTGAACTACCGGCACCGGCGGTGATGGGGGCGAACGGCCCGCTTCGGGTGGGCGACCGGGTGGTGGTCGACCCGGCCCTGGGCTGCCGGGCTCGCGGGCTGGATCCCTGCCCGGCCTGCCGGCGCGGGGAGGCCTATCTTTGTGAACGTTCGGCGGATGGTACGATTTCGCCCGGCATGATCCTGGGGTTCTGCCGTGACCTGCCGGGTAGCTGGGCAGAAGAGATGGTTGCCCCGGCCGAGCAGGTATTTCGCGTCCCCGACGAGGTCTCGAGCGAAAGGGCGGTTCTGGTAGAACCCTTCAGCATCGGCCTGCGCGCGGTGCTGCGCGGATTGCAGCTTGCGAACGGAGAGAACGGCGATGGTGCCGGGAGCGGTGGTAGTGACGGGAGCGGCGGGGGCGGCAGGGAGCTCAGCCCACGGCTACAAGTTCTCATCATCGGAGGCGGGACGATCGGCCTTACCACGCTGGCCGCGATCCATCTCCTGGGCGTCGAAGGCGGCATCGACGCCGGCGTGACCGTCCTGGCGCGTCACCGGTTTCAGCGGGAACTGGCCCTCGAGCTGGGCGCGACCCGGGTGGTAGCAAACGGGACTGAGCTGGTACGCACGGCGACTGAGATTCTTGACGTGCGCACCTTCAGGCCCGTCATCGGCCCGCCCGTCTATACCGGCGGCTTTGACCTGGTCTTCGATTGTGTGGGTTCTCGCCAGACCATTGACCAGGCCCTTCGCTTGACCCGGGCCGGTGGCCGGATCGTGCTGGTTGGCGCCGCCGGCGAACTCCCCGGGCTGGATTGGACTTTCGTCTGGACTCGAGAGCTTACCATCATCGGCAGCTACGGCTACGGCGTGGAATACCGCCTGGCGGCGGTAGCGCCGTCCCTGGCGGCCGCGGTAGCGCCGGCCCCGCACACCTTTGCCGTCGCCTTGGAGCTACTGCGCCGCCATCCCGGCTACCCGCTGGAACGGCTGGTCACTCACCGCTTTCCGCTTTCTGAGTGGCGGCAGGCTCTGGCCACCAACGTTTGCCACGGCCCGCACCGGGCCGTCAAGAGCGTCTTCGTTTTCCCGGATCGGGTGGAATAACCCATTGACGACGGGCCGGCGGCATGTTAGAGTACGCGCACAACCGAATCGTGGCACGATGAAGGGGACAAAAGGCTGATACGTCACGGATAGAGAGGGAGCGGTAGGTGGAAAGCTCCCCGTACGCCAGCCGATAGCCCCCCCGGAGTGCTCCCGCCGAACCCGGTCCCGGTACTTATGTCCTGGCCGTGCGGCTCCAGCAGCGGGCCACGCCTAGCGACAAGCGGATTGAACCGGGGCCAGCAGTAAGCGGCGACGGCGCCGGCCGTTATCCTGGCACCGGTTTACCCGTGGGCTCGATCTTCGCCGCGCCGCGCTCGGCGCGCGGGCCTGGTCGTAAAGAACGGAGCTCACGGTCGGACCGGGACGAGTGACCGGCCGCATGGCCGGTAAGCAGAGTGGTACCACGGGGCAAAGAGCACGCCTCGCCTCTGCGGGATTACCCGCAGGTGCGAGGCGTTTTTCTTTTGCCGGCGTGGCCGGCCACCGAATGACGGTGGGAGTTAGACGCAAGGCGAGCGAGGTCAGGAGGAGTCGGTCATGTCGTTGGTAGAGAGCAGGTCCGTGACCGTCGATATCGGTACAAGCGGGGCCAGCGAGGTTGCGGTAGACGGAGGCCCGGTGGCGGGTGGTCTCGTTTATGAGGAGTTTCTGTCCCAGGCGGCGCTTGGTATGCGTAGCTCCGACATCCGGGACATGTTCGCGCTGACCGAAGCGGGGGACGTGATCTCGTTTGCGGGTGGTTTTCCCACTCCCGATGCGTTTCCGGCGGAGCAAGCAGCTCGGCTAATGGAACGGGTGGCCCGGGATAAGGCCGGCGCATCGTTGCAGTACGGGCCAACCGAGGGCATTGGCGAACTTCGTATGGCCGTAGCCGAATTGATGCGCCGCCGCGGTGTCCCGGCTACCACCCCCAACGAAATCCTGCTCACGGCTGGATCCCAGCAAGCCCTGGACCTGATCGCCCGGAGCTTCGCCGATCCGCTCTCACCCGTCCTGGTGGAGCTCCCCGGCTACGTGGGCGGCCTGAACGCCGTTCTCGCCAGCCGCGGCCGCCTGATCGGCTGTCCCACCGACGCCCAGGGTCTCATTCCGGAAGCCCTGGTCGAGATCCTCGCGCGGCTTGCCGCCACCGGTGAGCGTGCCCGCTTTCTTTACATTATTCCCAACTTCAATAACCCTGCCGGTACCCTTTTACCCCTCGCCCGGCGGCAGCGGCTGGTGGAAATTGCCCGGCGATTCAACTTGCTCATAGTTGAGGATGACGCCTACGGTGAACTTTACTTCGACGAACGCCCGCCCGTCCCGCTGCGGGCCCTCGCCCCGGAGCGAGTGATCTACCTCGGCTCGTTCTCCAAGGTGTTTCTACCGGGGCTCCGGGTGGGCTGGATCAACGGCCCGGAATTGCTTCTCGCCAAACTCGCCGTGGCCAAACAGGCGGCCGATCTGTGTTCTTCCACCTTCGGCCAGTATGTGGTGCTGGAGTGGCTGAAAGAAGGTACCTGGCAGGAACACACCAACAGCCTCCGTGCCCTCTACCGGCGGCGACGTGATCGCATGCTGGCCGCCTTGCGCCGGTATTTCCCGCCGTCGGCGCAGTATACCGTTCCTTCAGGGGGCTTTTTCTTCTGGGTGACCCTGCCGGACCTTTCCTGCACCACCCGGGAACTGCTGGTACACGCTCTCGCCCGCGGGGTCGCCTACGTTCCCGGTACCGGTTTTTGTGTGGACGGGTCGGGCGAGAGGTCGCTAAGGCTATCTTTCAGCCAGGTTGAAGAGGCGAAGATCGAGGAAGGGATCAGGCGGCTCGGGGAAGTCTTCGCCGGTTGAGTTTCAGACGGCCCGGCAGGAATGAACGACCAGCGGGTCAAAAACAGGAAAGCAAGGGCGCGATCGAAAGACAGGTCGAAAAGGCAGGCGTGGGTGGCTTGAAAGCGCTGGTGATCCACAGCAGTCGCGGGCGGCTCTCTCCTCTGGTGGAGGGAGTACGGAGGGGCTTGGAGAGTAATGGTTGGACCGTAGATACGGTCGCCGCCAACCCAGCTGACTCCCGGCCCATTGCAGGCGGTTACGACATCGTCCTGGTGGGCTCGCCCGCGCTGGGCTTTTGGCACGGCCGAGCGGCCGATGATATCGAACCTACCCTGCGCCGTTGCCGGCGACTCGAAGGTATCAGCGCCGCCGCCTTCGTCACCCCTCATGCCTTTGCTACCCAAAGCGCACTGCGCCATTTGATGGCCCTCCTCGAGCGAGAGGGCGCCTTCGTCCGGGATTTCGCCACTCTGTCCACCCCCCACCAGGCCGAGGAGTTCGGCAAGCGCCTCGCCCGGCTGCGCTGAGGACACAGATCGTTAGCCGGTGTCGACGTCCGCACGACTCCGTACCCCGGCCCGCCGGCCGGGCCGGGGGTCTCGAACCCCCGCCGTGCTGCTTCCCGCCCGTATCCTCGAGCATCATCAAATGTACATATGTTGGTCACTGGATGGACATATAGGTCTGTTAACTTATACGTCGCCAAAGTGCAAGTCGAGCGTAACGCCACGGGATGCCTAATCATCGGGAAAAGGAGAGATCGGTGCATGTCGGGCCAAACGAGCTGTCTTGGAAGGACCAGGGCTTGGGCGACAGGAGCACTGCTTCTGGTTGCCGTCGGGTTGATCGCTCCCCAGGTGGCTACGGCGGCCGAGGCCGCTGCCGCCACCCAGGCTAGTTCCTTGTCTTTGTCTCAGGTGATCGACCTGGCACTCACCAACAGTTTAGACATGAAGCTGGCCAACATTACGCTGGACAATGCCCGAATCAGCTACGAGAAGGCCAAAGCTACTGCCTTGGCCTCCGGGACCCCCTATGACCAGCAGTCGGCGGAGTCCAACTGGCAGGCCGCCCAGCGTTCGTTCCGCGCCAGCCAAGCCAGCGTGGTCATCGACGCGGTCAATCAATACCTCACACTTATCACTTCCCAACTCAACATAAAAGTTTCCCAGGTGCAGAGGGATGCCGCCGAGCAGGCTTGGAAGATAGCCCAGGCCAGGCAGGCGGCCAACGCCGCCGGCCCCTTCGACGTGCTCAATGCCGAAGCAAGCCTCCGGTCGGCGGAGGCGAATCTTGCCCGGCTCAAGGACAGTTATGCGGAGGGCCTCGCTGCGCTGCAGCAGTTGATCGGCGTGGATAACCTGCAGATCCCGGACACCTACCCGGTCATTCAATTCCCGGCCCTTCCCAAACTGGAGGATGCGATCGCCACCGCCCAGCAAAACAGTGAGACGGTTGCTTCCCGGCGCCGGTCGCTGGAACTGGCTCGGCTCCAGTATGAACAGGACCTTCTGGAAGACCTGGCCCCCTTGGACCGTCAAGCATCGGAGAACAGCCTCAAACTGGCCGAGCTCAACTATGAGCAGGCCCTGGCGGACATAGCCGCATCGGTTACCTCGGCTTATCACGGGTTGATCCAGGCACAGAACAATTTGCAGTTAGCCCGGCAAAATTACGAGATCGAGCAGCGCAAGTATGCCATAACCCAGCAGCAGGCTAAAGCTGGAATCAAGACCCAGACGGAGCTGAATACGGCGCAGGCGACGCTCTGGCAGCGCCAGGCGGATGTACAGTCGGCCACCACCTCCTACCTGGTAAGCTGGCTCAAGTTCCTACAGACGATCGGGATGGATCAAGATCTGGCCGGGACGCTCAAAGGGGTTGTGAGCAATGCAGCAGCCAATAGCCGGTAGGTCGTGGGGCGAGAACGGCCGGCGACGCCGGGGGAGCCGGGCCGGGGTTGGCGTCATTGGCACCGTCCTCATGCTCGCCGGGGTGCTCTCGCCCCGGGCACTGGCTCAAACCGGCTCGGATTCTGCCGGCCCGTTGGTGGGCCTGCCCGAGCTCATCGAGTGGGCGCAGGCGCGGAATCCGGAGGTTTTGAGCGCCCAAACCCAAGTGGCTGCTGCCCGCCGTAAGCTCGACCAGTTGCAGCGGCCTTACTCGGGAACTCTCACGGCGAACATGCAACTGCCCTGGCAACCCGGGGACGAGTTGACGCCCTCAGTTCAACTGAACGGTAACGTGTCTTTACCGCTTGGGTTTTCCGTAAACAGTACGGTTTCGGCCGGGCGGTCATCGGCGGACGCGGCATCTTCCACTCAGATTCCTGGCACGGCCACTTTGGCCGGGCAATCCAGGGTCAAAGGGTCAGTCGGGCTGAGTGTAGATGCCTGGAATCTTCTGGCGGCCGTGCAAGGGAAGGCAAGCCAGGCCGCGCAGCTGTTACAGGCGGAAAGCGACCTGGAAAAAGCCGAACAGGCGCTGCAGGAGGCCCGCACGCAGGCACGCTTGCAGGTAGTTCAACTGTACTGGGAGATCCAGATCCTCGAGCAGCAAATCGAGCTCGAGGAGCAGAACCTGAACCAGCTGCGGCAGGCTGAGGATCGTGTCCGTACCCAAGTCGGCCGCGGGCAGGCCACGACCGGTGATCTGATCGCGGCCCAGCTCGAACGCTTCAAGTTGGAGAACCAGATACAGGCCGACCGGCAATCGCTGCGGGAAAAGATGGACGCTCTGGTCCAGGCCACAGGGGGTAGCGGTGACTACCAGCTGAAGCCCGGGCTTCTTCCGGATACCTGGTCTGCCCCGGAACTCCAGTATGATGAGCTGCTCCAGCAAGCGCTAGCGAGCAGCGTCTCCTTGAAGGCCGACCGGGTAGCAGTGACCGTCGCTCAGTTGCGCCTGGAGGAGGCGGAGCGGGAACGGCTGCCCCGGGTTACCCTGGCGGCCCAGCTGGATATCGACTCCGGGCGACCGACGCAAGCCAGCGTGCTGGCGCGTGCCGATTGGACGGTCTGGGACGCCGGCCAGACCGCCGGTCAGATAGACGATTTGCGGGCGGCTCTCGAGGCAGCCAGGACGCGGCTTTCCCAGGATGAGCTGGCGGTGCGCCAGGCGGTGCTGGCGGCCTGGAACAAAGTACAGCAGGCGCAGCGAAACCTGGAGCTGGCCTCCCTCCAGCGTGCGCAGGCCGAAGAGACGGCCCGGCTGGTCGACCAGCAGGCGCAGTTGGGGGCGGTAACGGAGGCCAGGAGACAGGAGGCCCAGCGTCAACTCCGCTGGGCTGAGCTGAGCCTGGCCTCGGCCCGGCACAGCCTGTTCCTGGCGGTGGCTTCGCTGCAGAGCCAGGCTGGCATGCCGGTGGACTGGGCGATCTTGGGGGTGAATCCATGAGGCGCAAGGTATGGCGGTGGGCCATCGTCGTGGTCGTGCTGGCGGCAGCAGTGGTCGCTGCTTGGCAGATCTGGTTGGCCCGCAGCTCCGGGGAGCCAGCCCAGCGTGATGCCCGTGGGCGGGCGGGTATGATCACTGCGACTTTTAGGGTCAGCCGGGGCGACATACGGAGTGTGGTCCAGGCTTCCGGATATCTGGAACCCGTGACGCAACAATCGCTCTATTTCTCGACTTCCGGTCAGGTCGAGGAGGTGCTGGTCGAGCCCGGAGACCGGGTGACGAAGGGGCAGGTGCTGGCCCGCATCAGCAACTCCCAGGCCGAACTCTCCCTGCTCCAGGCGCGGAATGCGTACGAACGCTCCCGGCTGGAGGATCCACCGGCTACCATCCAGGAGAAAAGGATGCAGTGGGAGTTGGCCCAAAAGACGGTAGACGGTATGACACTGCGTGCTCCCTTTGACGGCGTGGTGGGAGCCGTCAACATCTCCCGGGGTGACCAGGTGGACGGCAAGACGGCGGCGATCACAGTCTTCGAGCCTGGGAAGTTCCAGGTCGAGACCGACGTGGGAGAAGCCGATATCGAGAAGATCCAGGTCGGGCAGACCGCCGAGGTAAAGGTGACTGCTTATCCGGACCTGGTTTTGGAAGGAAGGGTCTCTCGCGTCGCTTTGATTGCCAAAAACCAGAATGGAGTGGTGACCATCCCGGTCACCGTAGAGGTTGCGAGTGCCGACTCTCGCTTGCGGTCGGGTCTGGGTGCGGACGTAAACATCATCATTGCCAGCGCTCAGAATGTGTTACGTGTGCCCATCGAGGCGGTAGCACCGGATCCTCAAGGGCGTTATTACGCGACCAAGGTAACGGATGATGGCCAGCAACAGGCCGTGCCGGTCGAGATCGGTGCGACCGACGGCTTGTGGGTTGAGATCAAGACCGGTCTGGCGGAAGGGGAGCGAGTGCTCACCAACAACTTTGCCCTCTACCGTAATCTGATGGCCCAGGAGGCCCAGAACCAGCAAGGGGGTCAGGGACGCAGCGGGTTCTTCCCCGGCTTCATGCAAGGACTACCCCCGGGTATGGAAGGACAGCCCCCGGGTATAGAAGGGACGACGCGCTCGAACCAGTCGAACCCCTCGCAGCAGGGAACACAGGAAGGAGCGCGGTGGCAACAGGAGGGAGCACCATCGGGGTCGCCGGCGATGTCGACCTTGAGGACGTTCCGATCCCTGGAACGAATGGTCTCCCCGGGGGGTGGGGCTAATGCCGGCGGAGGTTTCTGAGGGCGCCGTCCACCCACGGGAAGTGGTCCGTCTTGAGAAGGTCGTCCGGCAATACATCGTGGGCAGCGCCGTGGTGCGGGCATTGGCCGGAGTGGATCTGGTCATCCATGAAGGTGAGTTCGTAGCCATCATGGGGCCGTCAGGATCGGGCAAATCCACGCTCATGCACATTCTGGGCTGCCTCGACCGGCCTACCTCTGGTCATTACATCCTGGACGGGGTAGAAGTGGAACGTCTGAGTGACAACCAGTTGGCCGTGATTCGCAACCAGAAGGTGGGATTCGTCTTCCAGGAGTTCAACCTGCTACCCAGAGAGACGATCCTGGCCAATGTGGAGTTGCCCATGATGTACGCCGGGATTCCCCGGCGAGAAAGAGCGCGAAGGGCGCGGCAACTCCTGGAGGAGATGGGTTTGGGTAAGCGGCTTGCCCACCGCCCCCCGGAATTGTCGGGGGGCGAGCGTCAAAGGGTGGCCATCGCCAGAGCACTGGCTAACGCCCCGGCCGTCATCCTGGCCGACGAGCCCACCGGGAACCTGGATACGAACACCGGGGCGGAGATTCTTCGCATCTTCGAAGAGCTTCATCGGAGCGGACGAACCATCGTCGTGGTCACACACGATCCCAACGTGGCCCGTCACGCGAGCCGGGTAATCCGGCTGGTCGACGGCCAAATCGTGGCCGATGAGGGGGGCGCAGCGGCATGAA
Organism: Bacillota bacterium; assembly: GCA_012839805.1. Classification (GTDB taxonomy): domain Bacteria; phylum Bacillota; class Limnochordia; order Limnochordales; family DUMU01; genus DUMU01. Next base: position 16,651 of record DUMU01000001.1, read on the forward strand.
CGTACGCGAGACGGCGATGGCTGCCCTGCGGGGCCTGGGGTTCTATCCCTTGCGCACCTTCCTGTCGGTGTTGGGCATCGTGATCGGAGTGGCGTCGGTAATTGGCCTGGTAGCCATCGGCGCCGGCGTGCAGGAGAGCGTAACGAGCCGGATCAGCCAGCTGGGTTCGGACGTATTGACCGTTGCTCCCGCGATGCAGCGGGGGGTCTGGGGACGGTCGACCAGCCCGACCACGGTCGATGCGAGCCTGGCCCGGGATCTGGTGGAACACAACCCCTTGATAAAGCAGGCGGTGGCGACCCTGCAGACTCAAGGAACCATGACGGTCGGTAATTCCACCCTCGATGTCACCGTCTTGGGGGTAACGCCTGACTATGCCGACATCTTCGCTTATCCTGTACAGGTCGGACGCTTCCTGCGAACTTCGGACCAGGAGCTGGGAGCCGATGTAATAGTGCTGGGGGCAGAAGTGGCATCGACCCTCTTTTCGGATCAGGATCCCCTTGGCAAGAAGGTTCAGCTCAGCGCAGGAAACTATCCCACGCGATCGTTCGTCGTGGTGGGGGTTATGGGCTCGCTGGGACGGACGTTTGCCGGCAACTTCGACGGCCAGGTCTACATGCCGGCCAGCACCTTCTTCCGCTGGACCGGTCAACGCCGTGTGAGCTCCTTCATTCTCCGGGCGGTGAGTACGGAAGCGGCCGTGGATGCGGCCGACCAGGTGAACTTTTACCTCACCCGGCGAGTCGGTGAGAATAAGTTTCGGGTGCTAAGCCAGCAGACTATTCTGGAAACCATCACCTCGGTGGTGGGGACTCTCACCCTGTCTCTAGGGGCGATCGCCGGGATTGCCCTTCTAGTGGGCGGGATCGGCGTAATGAACGTTATGCTGGTATCGGTGAAAGAACGCACGCGGGAGATCGGTATCCGCAAGGCCCTGGGGGCGAAAAAGCGTAACATCCTGAGCCAATTCCTGCTAGAAGCAATCTTTCTGTCGCTTACCGGCGGACTTGTCGGACTCTTCGGAGGCTGGGGAGTGGCGGCGCTGGCGGCCCGCTGGGGCCACTGGCCCACGGTCCTTCCCATCTATGCCATTTTCCTGGCGGTTGGCTTCTCCACTGCGGTCGGGCTCTTCTTCGGTATCTACCCGGCCATGCAGGCCGCGCGCCTCGATCCCATCGCCGCCCTCCGTTACGAGTAATAACGTCCCGGGCAAGTCGCCAGCCACCTGGCAAGACGACTTCGTGACCTCCTCAGTTGAGGGTAAAGGGCTTCCTCCGGAAGTTTTTGCCGGGGGAAGTCTTTTCCCTGTGTTTGACGCGGCTATGAGCTCCACGCCGGTGCGGCAGGGCCAATCGACGCCCGTCAACCCGACCGGCCGCGCCAGGATCCGCAGGTGCTTGCACCGGCGTCCCAACTGGGGTATGATCGTGGCAAACGTCAAATAAAACTTGGACGTACAAAGTATCTTTTACGAGGGCGGTGAGTGGCATGGCGTGTGCAACGGAGCCGGCAGGGGAGGGCGGCCAGGTAAAGCTGAGCGAGATGCCCGGCGCAGCCGGAGCGCAGATCGGGACTCAAGCTCAACCTGAAGGTCAAGCTGAAGGTCAACCTCAGGCCCAACCTCGACCTCAACCTCAATCTCTGGCTCGAGCCAGGGAGCAGCCCGTAGCACAGGTCCAACCTGAAGGCGGGGAGGCCAAGCCGTTGACCGGGATTGCCTTTCTGCGGGCTTATCCGGCCTTCACCAGGCTCTGGCTCGGGCAACTGGTGTCCCGCTTTGGCGATGCGCTCGATGCCGTGGCGTTCATCTGGCTCGTACTGGAGCTGACCGGTTCGACCTTGCTCGTGGGGACTTTGATGGTGGTCAATATGCTGCCCTCGATCCTGCTCAACCCTTTCACCGGCGTCTGGGTCGATCGCGTGCGTCGCCGGCCGTTGATGATCGCAAGCGACGCGGCCCGGGCACTTACCACCGGCCTGGTTGCGGTCCTCTACATCACAAGACACCTCGAAGTATGGCATCTTTACGTAGTAACCGCCCTCAACTCGGTCTTCGAAGCTTTGGCCGTACCGGCCCGGATGGCGGTCATACCGCAGGTAGTTCCGCCGAAAGACCTGGTGTCTGCCAACTCGCTCAACAGCCTCTCCTCGAGCTTTGCTTCCCTCTTCGGGCTCTTGCTGGCCGCCCCGGTCTTCCAGTTCCTAGGGATAGCCTGGGCGATAGGTGTGGACGCCGCCACCTTCCTGTTTGCAGCCCTGACGGCAGCCGGGGCCGCCATCCCCGAACTCCTGCGAGCGTCTGATCCGCGTTGCGATCGGAAGGACGCGGCGACGCGGCCGCCCTCCACCGCCCGGCGGGATGGGGATAAGGCAACGGTACCGGCCGGCGCCGTCGTTTCGTTCTTCCGTGAACTGCGGGAAGGGTTGCAGCTGGTTGCTACCCAGCGGGTGATACTCTATCTGATCGTCCTGGCCGGCCTGGTCAACTTTGCCGTGGGCCCCATTGAGGTTCTGATGCCCGTACACGTGAAAAGAGTACTGGAGATGGACGTGGAGCAGTTGTCCCAGGTCTACCTGGCCTTCAGCGCCGGGGCCCTCGCCAGCGGCTTTCTCACCATGCGGGTGGCCCGCGGCTGGCCGGAGGCAGTACTGGTACTCGTGGGCCTGGGGATGATGGGCACGGGGTATGCCGGCCTCTACTTCGGCCGCAACTTTCCCGTTACACTGGGGCTGATGCTGGTAATGGGTCTTGGCCAGGCCCCGGCCCAGGCGGGTCTGCAGACGGCCGTTCAGAGAAGGACGCCCCCGGAGCTCATGGGGCGGGTGGCCGGCCTGCTGAACACCTTCGCCCTGGCCGCCCTGCCTCTTTCCCTGGCCGTGACCGGCGCGGTGGCGGAGGTGGTGGCAACTCCGGTGGTCTTTGGCGGCCTCGGCCTGCTGGTCCTGGTGGCCACCGGACTCATCCTGACCCGGCCCGTCTTCGGCCTGGGTCGAATCGGGAGGCGGGGAACTGTCCTGTGGAAAAGGTCAAGCGGCTGAACCTCGATCAGCTCAAGCTGCTGGCGCACCCCTTGCGGCAGCGAATCCTGGTGGCTTTTGCCGGTGGCGAGCCGTTGTCCGTGCAGGAACTGGCCGGGCGGCTGAAATTGCCCCACGGTAAGGTTTATTACCACGTTCAGCGGTTGGCGGAGGGAGGGATACTGAGCGAGGTGGGCCAGCGTACCGTGAACGGCATCGTGGAAAGGCTCTACGAACCGGCAGCCGCCAGCTTCACCACTTCCGACGAAGAGTTGCGGGATCTACCGGGCTACCGCGCCGCGGCCGGCTCGGTGGCCGACCACATGTTTGCCCGGGTTGTCGAGCTGTACCGCCGGTTTCAGCAAGTCCGGCAAGAAAGAGAAAAGGCCGCTACCACCCCTCGCGGCGATGGTGGGAACCGGGAGCCGGCCGGTTTCTCCGCCAGTTTCGTCGAGCTGCACTTGACGGCGGAAGAAGAGGAAGAATTGGCCCGCCAGCTCCAGCACCTCTTTGACCGGTATCGGGAACGGCAAAGGGCGCGGCAGGGGACGCAGGAGTTGCAGAAGGCGCAGGAGGCTGAGAAGGCAGAGGCGGCGGGGGAACGCAACGCTGCGCCACTACGGCGAATTCACTACGTCGTGCTCACCTTCACCAACCTTGCGCCTGATTCTCGTTCAGGACCGCGCAAGTCTTGACACCGCCTCCCGTCATGGCTATAGTAGACGGCAACACGATTGGCGGTCGTTCACTGGTCGACCACCTCCCGTATCCACGGGTGTTTGGTCATAGTCGGAAAGGCGAAGACGGGGAGTAGTAGGGCGAAAGGCGGCCGAAGAGAGCCGGCGGCCGGTGTGAGCCGGTGCTGTCGATCGTCGCGAACTCGCCCCTGAGCTGCCGGCCGAAAGCCGCAGGGCAAGTAGGTTCGGACGGGATTCCGGCCGGGGTGGCCGGGAGATCGCACCCGTTAGCGTGCGACGCTTTCGAGCTTTCCAGTCGATAACGGTTGGGAGCCGGCGGAAGCGTGGTGAGCGGTCGTCGCCAAAGGGCGACGGCAAGCGGGGTGGTACCGCGAAGTGGTTCCCTTCGTCCCCGAACCCAGGGGGACGAAGGGCTTTTTCATAAGCTGAGGGTTCGATGAGCCGAAGGAGGGATCGTGGTGAGGATGACCGGTGCGCAAGCGGTGGTGGCAGCACTGGAACGAGAGGGTGTCGAGGTAGTGTTCGGCTACCCGGGTGGGGCGATCCTCTCGGTATATGACTGTTTATACGATTCGAAGATCCGGCATGTTCTCACCCGCCACGAGCAGGGGGCCGTACATGCGGCCGACGGTTACGCCCGGGCCACGGGACGGGTAGGGGTCTGCATCGCGACCTCCGGGCCGGGGGCGACGAACCTGGTCACCGGGCTCGCCACCGCCCACATGGACTCGATCCCGCTGGTGGCCATCACCGGCCAGGTAGCGGTGGAGTCGATCGGCCGCGATGCCTTCCAGGAGGCCGACATCACCGGTATTACCATGCCCATCACGAAGCACAATTACCTGGTCAAGAACGCTGCCGATCTTCCTCGTATCGTCCGGGAGGCATTTCATATTGCCTCCACCGGTCGACCCGGCCCCGTGCTGATCGACCTGCCGAAGGACGTGGCCGCTACCGAGATCGATTTTGAGTACCCGGTGGAGCTGGAGCTCCCCGGCTACAAACCGACTACCCACGGCCACCCGCGGCAGATCCAGGAAGCGGCCCGGGCCATCGCCGCCGCCAAGCGCCCGGTTCTTTACGTGGGCGGAGGGGTGATTGCCGCCGGTGCCGCCCGGGAGGTGCGGGAGCTCGCCGAACGGTGTCACATACCGGTAACAACCACCCTGATGGGGATGGGGGCTTTTCCCGGCACCCACCCGCTCTTCCTGGGCATGCCGGGGATGCACGGGACGGTGGCGGCCAACTACGCCCTCTACGAGTGCGACCTGTTGATCGGGGTGGGAGTACGCTTCGACGACCGGGTGACGGGAGATACCCGCACTTTCTCGCCCAAGTCGGTCAAGATCCACATCGACGTCGATCCGGCCGAGATCGGCAAGAACGTGAAAGTACAGATCCCCATCGTGGGCGACGCCCGGCTGATATTGCGGGCTCTCCTCGACCAGGTGGAACCGGCCTTCCGTCCTGAGTGGGTGGCCCAGATCCAGGCGTGGAAAGAGCAGTACCCGCTCGGTTACTCGACGGAGCCGGGCAAGCTTATGCCCCAATTCGTGGTAGAGAAGATCTACGAAGTGACGGAAGGCAAGGCGATCGTGGCCACCGATGTGGGGCAGCACCAGATGTGGGCCGCCCAGTATTACCTCTTTGAGAGGCCGCGGCAGTTCATCAGCTCAGGCGGGCTGGGGACGATGGGTTTCGGTTTTCCGGCCGCGATCGGAGCCCAGATCGGGCGGCCGGGCGAGACGGTCTTTTGCATCAGTGGTGATGGGAGCTTCCAGATGAACATCCAAGAACTTGCCACCGCGGTGGAAAACAACGTGCCGGTCAAAGTTTGCGTGCTCAACAATTCCTTCCTCGGCATGGTGCGACAGTGGCAGGAGCTCTTCTACCGCCGCCGTTACAGCGCGAGCCGCATGGTGGCACCCGACTTCGCCCGCCTGGCCGAGGCCTATGGGGCTACGGGCTTCGTGGTCCGGAAAGCCGAAGACGTGGAGCCGTCGTTGCGGCGGGCGTTGGAGATCGAAGGCCCGGTGATCATCGACTTCCAGGTGTCGCCCGAAGAGAACGTGTGGCCGATGATTCCGGCCGGTAAGAGCGTCGCGGAGCTGATGGGTTTGGACGAACTGGAACGGGCCAGGCAGCAACGCCGGGAGGCCGAAGGCAGAAGATTGGGTACGGAGGCTCCGGTCGGAATAAATCGCGGCCGCTGAGGTGGCCGCCCAAGATAGCGGTCCCTGGTGGCAGCAGGCAGTTCACCGGAGGGGAGGGGGCACCGTGAGACACACCCTGGCAGTGCTGGTTCAAAACAAGGCGGGAGTGCTCGCCCGGGTGGCGGGGCTTTTCAGCCGCCGGGGGTTCAACATTGAGAGCATCTCGGTGGGGACGACCGAGATGCCGGGTATCTCCCGGATGACCCTGGTGGCGCAAGGGGACGACGATCAGATGGAGCAGTTGACGAAGCAGCTACACAAGCTGATCGACGTCCTCAAGATCAGCGACATCACCCACGACCAGGCGGTGGAGCGGGAACTCGCGTTGATCAAGGTGAACGCCGAGCCGTCGAGCCGGGCCGAAGTCCTCCAGGTGGTGGACATCTTCCGGGGGAAGGTGGTGGATGTGGGAGACCGTTCGGTCATCGTGGAGGTGACGGGGGATACGGAGAAGGTAGAAGCGATGATCCAGCTCATGCGTCCTTACGGTATCAAGGAACTGGTGCGGACGGGCACGGTGTCGATGGTGCGAGGGACGCGGTCCATGGGTCAGGCTGCGGATTAGGAGGCAGCAGTGCCGGCTCCCGGTGGAACCGGCAGGCGGCAGGGGGCGGCGCCGGCGGCGAGGCGAGCCGGAGCTTGCCGGTATGTGCGACCGGTGTGAGGGATATCAGAACCAAACCATTTCGACAAAGGAGCGCGAACGGAGCAATGGCTAAGGTGTACTACGACAAGGACGCAGATCTGGGAGCGTTAGCCGGGCAAACGGTGGCCATCATCGGATACGGCAGCCAGGGGCATGCTCATGCCCTCAACCTGCGGGAAAGCGGCGTCAACGTGATCGTGGCCGAACTTGAGGGGAGCACGGGTTACCAGGCGGCGGTAGCCGATGGTTTTGAGCCCCTGACCGCGGCCGAGGCGGCGGCCCGGGCAGACATCGTTATGATGCTAGCTCCCGATAACCTGCAACCCGTCATCTACGAGAAAGAGGTGAAGATTCATCTTACGGCCGGTAAGGCACTGGCCTTCGCCCACGGTTTCAACATCCACTTCCGCCAGATCATTCCGCCAACCGGGGTAGACGTTTTCATGATCGCCCCCAAAGGGCCGGGTCATCTGGTTCGCCGCATGTACCAGGAGGGGAAGGGCGTGCCGGCGCTGGTGGCCGTAGAACAAGATGCGACCGGCAAGGCGCTGGCGAGGGCGCTGGCCTACGCCAAGGGCATCGGTGCGACGCGGGCCGGGTTGATCCAGACCACCTTCAAGGAAGAGACGGAGACCGACCTCTTCGGTGAACAGGCAGTCCTCTGCGGCGGGCTGACCGAACTCATCCGGGCCGGTTTCGACACTCTGGTGGCCGCCGGCTATCAACCGGAGATCGCCTATTTCGAGTGCCTGCACGAGATGAAGCTCATCGTGGACTTAATCTACGAGGGCGGCATCAGCTGGATGCGTTACTCTATCAGCGACACGGCGAAGTACGGCGACCTGACCCGTGGTAAGCGGATCATTTCCGACGCCACCCGCCAGGAGATGAAGAAGATCCTGGGCGAGATTCAAAGCGGAGAGTTTGCCCGCGAGTGGATCCTGGAGAACCAGGCCCATCGCCCGGTCTACCAAGCTCTCCTGCGCCAGCAAGCCGAGCACCCGATCGAGAAGGTCGGCGCCGAACTGCGCAAGATGATGCCCTGGATCAAGCGGCAGGGCCTGGGAGCGGAACAGGACAACCAGAGCCGGTAGAAAGATCAGGGGAGGGGAAAGCAGGATGGAGCTTTCGGTGCTGGTGAGCGATCCGTTATCCGAAGAAGGATTAGCGGTACTCAGGCGGGATCCGCGTATCAAGGTGGACGTACGTACCGGGCTTTCTCCCGAACAACTGCTGGAGATCATCGGCGAGTACGACGGGCTCATCGTGCGCAGCCAGACCAAGGTGACCGAGGCAGTTCTCACGGCCGGCAAGCGGTTACGTATTGTGGGGAGGGCCGGGGTGGGCGTCGATAACATCGATGTCCCCGCCGCCACCCGCCGCGGGATTCTGGTGGTCAACGCTCCCGAAGGCAATACCATCGCGGCCGCCGAGATGACGATGGCGCTTCTCCTCTCCCTGGCCCGGCTCGTGCCCCAGGCATACGTGAGCCTGGTAAAGGAACGGAAGTGGGACCGCCATTCCTTCATGGGTGTGCAGCTGCAAGGGAAAGTACTAGGCATTATCGGCCTCGGCCGGATCGGAACGGCCGTGGCCAAGCGGGCCCAGGCCTTCGAAATGCGCGTGCTTGCTTACGACCCCTTCGTTTCGGCCGAGCGAGCCGCCGAACTGGGAGTCGAGCTGGCGGAGGTAGACCGCATCTGTGAGGAGGCGGATTTCATCACCGTTCATACGCCCCTCACCCCGCAGACCAAAAACCTCATCAACCGGGAGCGCATCCAGCGCATGAAGCCGACGGCCCGGCTGATCAACTGCGCTCGGGGCGGCATCATCGACGAGGAGGCGCTAAAAGAGGCACTGGCTGCGGGCAAGATCGCGGGAGCAGCCCTGGATGTCTTTGGCAAAGAGCCTGCCACCGACAGCCCCTTGCTGGACCTGCCCAACGTGGTCGCCACTCCCCACCTGGGAGCTTCCACGCGGGAGGCGCAGGTCAACGTGGCGGTGGACGTGGCCGAGGACTTTTTGCGCTTCGTGGCCGGCGAGCCGGTACGTAACCCGGTGAACGCCCCGGCGCTGCGGCCGGAGGTCGCGGCGGTGCTCGAACCCTACCGGCAGCTGGCCCAAAAGCTCGGCCGCCTTTACACCACGCTGGTCGGGAGGGCATATCCTGGCCTGCAGGTGGTCTACCGCGGTCCCGTGACCAATTACGACCTGCGGCCGCTCACCACGGCGGTCTTGATCGGTATCCTCGAGCCATTCTTGCACGAAGAGATCAACCTGGTGAACGCTCCGCTCCTGGCCGAAGAACGGGGAATTCGCCTGGCGGAAGTGCGCGAACCGGACGGGCGGGTGCGGGCGCGCCCCGCGACCGAGGAGAACGGGCAAACCAGCAGCATTACGGTGCGGGCCGAAACCGAGCGGGGCGTGCGCAGCGTGAGCGGAACGGTGACCGCGGACGGTTCACCAAGGCTTACCGAGATCGACGGATACCGTGTGGATATCGTTTCCTCCGGCTACCTGCTCCTTTCGTACCACATCGACCAGCCGGGGATCATCGGCCGGGTGGGCACGATCCTGGGCAGCCACAACATCAACATCGCCTACATGCAGGTGGGACGGAAGGAGGTCCGGGGCCGGGCCATCATGGCGATGGGTGTCGACGACCCCGTACCGCCCGAGGTGCTGGAAGAGATCAACCGGGTGCCCGGGCTCGAAGCCACCTTCGTCACCGAGTGGTAGAGTGCGGGGGTGGGAGTTCGGCAGTTCGGGAGAGTGGTGTAGATGAACGGAAGACGGCGAGTCGAGATATTCGATACCACGCTGCGGGATGGTGAACAGTCCCCCGGGGTCTCGCTGAACGTTCACGAGAAACTGGAGATAGCCAGGCAGCTCGCTCGCCTCGGGGTGGACGTCATCGAAGCCGGTTTCCCGGTAACCTCTCCGGGTGATTTTGCTGCGGTGCAGGCCATCGCCCGTGAGGTGCACGGGCCGGTGATTGCAGCGCTGGCCCGCGCCCTGCCCGGGGACGTCGAAAGAGCGGCCGAGGCGCTGCGGCCGGCCCGGGAGCGGGGAAAGGGGCAGGCCCGCATCCATACTTTCATCGCCACTTCGCCTATTCATATGCGTTACAAGCTCCGGAAAAGCCCCGAAGAGGTGATCGAGCTGGCGGTGGCCGCGGTCAAGCTGGCCCGGCAGTACGTGGAGGACGTGGAGTTCTCCGCGGAGGATGCCACCCGCAGTGACCCGGAGTTCCTGGCCCGGGTGTTCGGGGCGGTGATCGAGGCCGGGGCGACCGTGCTCAACGTACCGGACACGGTGGGCTACACGACGCCGGCGGAGTTTTCCCGCTTGATCCGGTTCCTGCGGGAGAACGTGCCCGGGATCGAGCGGGTGAAGCTGAGCGTTCACTGCCACGATGACCTGGGCATGGCGGTGGCCAACAGCCTGGCGGGGGTGGAGGCCGGAGCTACGCAGGTGGAATGTACCATCAACGGTCTCGGTGAACGGGCGGGCAACGCGGCGCTCGAGGAGATCGTGATGGCACTTCGAACCCGGGCCGATTTCTACGGGGTGGAGACCGGCATCGTCACGCCGGAGATCTACCGGACGAGCCGGCTCGTTTCGGCGTTGACCGGGGTCATGGTACAGCCGAACAAGGCGATCGTGGGCGAGAACGCCTTCGCCCACGAGGCCGGGATCCACCAGGACGGCATTCTTAAAGAGCGGACCACTTACGAGATAATGACGCCGGAATCCATTGGCCTCAAGCAGAGCCGGCTGGTGCTGGGGAAGCACTCGGGGCGGCATGCCTTCCGGGCTCGTTTGGCCGAGCTCGGGTACGAGCTGGGTGAACAGGAACTGCAGCAGGCCTACGAGCGCTTTATCGAGCTGGCCGACCGCAAAAAGAACGTGAGCGACCGGGACCTGGAAGCGCTGGTGGCCGGTGCCGGCAGCCGGGCGACGGTACCGGAGGAGTACAGTTTGGAGTATCTGTCGGTAGTCTCCGGAACGGCCGGGATTGCCACGGCAACGGTGAAGCTCCGGCGGGGCGATGAGGTACGCACGGAGGCGGCCTGCGGCGACGGGCCGGTGGACGCCGCCTACCGGGCCATCGATCGCATAACCGGAGTGCATGTGGAACTGGACGGATACCAGCTCCAGGCCGTAACCGGGGGAAAGGACGCCGCCGGGGAGGTGGTCGTCCGGCTCAAGGAAGACGGCCACATCTTCGTGGGGCGGGGCCTTTCCACCGACGTGATCGAGGCGAGCGTCCGGGCCTACCTGCACGCCTTCAACAAGCTCCTCGCGGCGCGGCGGGAGGCGCAAGGAACGGCCGCCGCCGGCGGCCAGGGTGCGACCGGCAGCGTGGCGGGCGCGGCGACGGGCAAAGAAACGGGTGAAAGAGCGACCGGAACGGAGGCGCGGTCTTGAATACCGGGACAGGGAAGCCGGCGCGGATCCTGCTTCTCCCCGGCGACGGGATCGGGGTGGAAGTGATCCGGGAGGCAAGAAAGGTACTGGAAGCGGCAGCTAGACTTTTCGGGTTGAGCCTGGAGTTTCACGAAGGTTTGATCGGGGGCGCGGCGTACGAGGCGACCGGCAAGCCCCTGCCCGACGAGACGCTAGAGGAGGCTCTGGCCTCGGACGCGGTGTTAATGGGGGCGGTGGGGGGGCCAAAGTGGGACGGCTTGCCGCCGGCGCTCCGGCCGGAAGCGGGGCTTCTCGCCATTCGCAAGGGGATGGGGGTGTTTGCCAACCTCCGCCCGGTCAAAGTCTTCCCGGCCCTGGTCCACGCCTCGTCGCTCCGCCCGGAGGTGGTGGCCGGCGTCGACGTGCTAATCCTGAGGGAACTTACCGGCGGGCTCTATTTCGGCGAGCCCAAAGGCCGTTTCCCCGCCGGCGCCGCTGCGGGCGGGGAGCGAGCCGTGGACACCCTCGCGTACACGCGGCGGGAGATCGAGCGTATCGTACGGCTCGGTTTCGAGCTGGCTCGCAGTCGCCGCCGGCAGCTGGCTTCGGTGGACAAGGCCAACATTCTCGCCACTTCCCAGCTATGGCGAGAGGTGGTGAACGAGGTGGCCCGGGAGTTTCCGGACGTGGAAGTGAGGCACTTCTACGTGGACAACGCGGCCATGCAGCTGATACGGAACCCCCGGCAGTTCGACGTGATAGTGACGGAGAACATGTTCGGCGACATCTTAAGCGACGAGGCGGCGGAGCTTTCGGGGTCGCTCGGAATGCTCCCCTCGGCCTCGCTGGGTGAGCCCGGCCGGCCCGGGCTCTACGAGCCGGTTCACGGCTCGGCGCCCGACATTGCCGGGCAGGGGAAGGCGAACCCCCTGGCGGCCATTCTCACCGCCGCACTCTTGCTACGCTACAGCTTGAACCGGCCCGACCACGGGGCGGCAACCGGAGGGGAAGCGGTAAGCGGGCCGGCGACGGCGGCCGCGGCGGTGGAGCGAGCGGTGGAGCGGGTTTTGGCGGAAGGGGCTCGTACGGCCGATCTTGCCCGGGCCGGAGAACCGGTGATCTCTACGGCCGAGATGGGCGACCGGGTGGTCGCCGCCCTGGAGGCCGAAGGATGAGGGTGGACGGGGTGGAAGAGATAAACCTTCACAAGGAATCAGAGACTCGTCATTCAGCCGGGATGCCGGCGCGGGTCGAGCTCTACGATACCACCCTGCGGGATGGGGCGCAGCGGGAGGGGATCTCCTTTTCCGTTGAAGACAAGCGACGGATTTTGTTGCGCCTCGACGATTTCGGTGTCGACCTGGTAGAGGGCGGCTGGCCCGGCTCGAATCCCAAGGATGAAGAATTCTTCCGCCTGGCGCGTCACCTGCCGCTACGGCATTGCCGCCTGGCGGCTTTCGGCAGCACCCGGCGCCCCTACACGGCCGTGACCGGGGATCGGAATCTGGAGTTACTGCTGGCCGCGGAAACGCCAGTTGTCACCGTATTCGGCAAGTCCTGGGATTTCCATGTAAGAGAGGCCCTCCGGGCGGACCTGGACGAGAACCTGCGCATGATCGAAGAGTCGGTGGGCTATCTTGCCCGGCACGGGCGAGAAGTGATCTACGACGCCGAGCACTTCTTCGACGGTTTTCGGCAGAATGCGCAGTATGCCCTGGCTACGTTACGAGCGGCCTGGCGGGGCGGGGCGCGCCGTATAGTCCTTTGTGACACCAACGGGGGCTCCCTTCCCGATGAGGTACGGAACGCAGTCCTGGCCGTCCGCGAGGCTCTGGACGGGGGCGATGGGCTCATCCTGGGTATCCATGCCCACAACGACGGTGGGCTGGGGGTGGCCAACACCCTGGTGGCCGTGGCGGCCGGGTGCAGGCACGTGCAGGGCACGGTGAACGGCCTGGGTGAGCGCTGCGGTAACGCCGACCTGTGCCAGATCATCCCGAACCTTCAGTTGAAACTGGGCTACCGGTGTGTTCCGGAGGATAGGCTGCGTACCCTGACCGAGCTCTCCCGTTTCGTAGACGAGATCGCCAATCTCCACCCCGATCCTCACCGGCCTTTCGTGGGGGCGAGCGCGTTCGCCCACAAGGGAGGAATCCACGTCAGCGCCGTGTTGCGGGATGCGGCCACCTACGAGCACGTTCAACCGGAAGCGGTGGGCAACCGCCGCCGGGTACTCGTATCGGAGCTGGCGGGCAAGAGCAATATCCTCTACAAGGCCAGGGAACTCGGGGTGCTGAAACCTGCCTGCGAAGGCGCGGGCCGGGGTACGGGAGAAGGCGAAGGCGCAGGCACGCCGGCTGAGGGCGAAGCCGGGGGCCTGGCCGAAGCCGGCCTCGACCCGGAGAAGATACAACGGGTCGTGGAACAAGTAAAAGAGCTGGAGCATGCCGGCTACCAGTTCGAGGGAGCAGAAGGCTCGTTCGAGCTTTTGCTGCACCGGGCGCTCGGGCAGTATACGCCCTATTTCGAACTGATCGGTTTCCGGCTGGTGATCGAAAAACGTTCACCCGCTGATGAACCGCTGGCAGAGGCTACCATCAAGGTGAGGGTGGGCGACCGGGTCTTGCACACCGCGGCCGACGGGGAAGGCCCGGTGAACGCGCTGGACAACGCCCTGCGCAAGGCGCTCGAAGAGGTATACCCGGAGCTGTCGCGCTTTAAGCTGACGGACTACAAGGTACGAGTGCTAGACGAAAAGGCGGGCACGGCCGCGACGGTGCGGGTACTCATCGAGTCGGCCGACAACGGGCGGCGCTGGGGCACGGTGGGGGTCTCCCGCAACATTATCGAAGCGAGCTGGCAGGCCTTGGTGGACAGCATCGAATACGGGCTTCTCAAGGGTGGCGCACCGGCCCGGACGGTCACGTCCACGAACCACTGATTCGAACCACTGATTTCCTGTGAGCCCGCATATTGCCCCGTTACCCCGGGGTCAGGCGGGTAGGATCACCCCCTCGAACCGCCGAATATGGTGGTGAATCCCCAGCCTACCATCCGGGGAGGCGCGCACGACGTTCCCACCCGTCCTGGCCAACCTACCACACTTACCCGACCTGCCCCGGTTGCCCTTGCGGCCGGTCGACCTCGTCGATATCCTGATCGTGGCCTGGGTCATCTACCGGTTGCTGATCCTGTTACGCGGCACACGGGGCGTCATCCTGCTGCGGGGGTTCGTTTTTCTCCTGGTAGCCGCGGCGCTGAGCGGATGGCTCCGGCTACGGACCGTGAATTGGCTCCTCGAGCGTTCACTGACGGCGCTTCTGGTGGCCTTGCCGGTGGTTTTCTACCCGGAGATCCGTCGCGCTCTCGAGCGCCTGGGCCGGGGGGATCTTTTCGCGTGGAACGGGCAGGGTCTGGGTCGAAGCCCGGGCAACGGCGAGGACGGCGGTACGAGTCCGGGCGCGGGGGCGGGCACGGGGGCGAGTACGGGAGCGGGTACGGGCCGCGCCGCCGCCCTGGGCCGTAGCCTGCACGGCCTCTACCGGTGGCTTTGGGGCCACTCTCCGCCCGAGGCCGATCGCGAACGCCTGATCGACGTGGTGGTACGGGCGGCCGGCGAGCTTTCCCGGCGGGGGTTTGGTGCCTTGATCGCCATCGAGCAGGAAGTGGGACTCGGTGAGCATTTGGAGACCGGGGTGCGCCTGGAGGCCCGGCTCTCGGTGGAGCTCTTGGTCAATCTCTTCACCCCGGGAACTCCGCTCCACGACGGGGCGGTCATCATCCGCAACGGGAGAGTGGCAGCTGCTGCCTGCTTCTTGCCTCTGGCCCGTCCGGAACGCCTGGAACGCAAGATGGGAAGCAGGCACCGGGCGGCCCTCGGTTTGGCGGAAGAATCCGACGCGCTGGTGATCGTAGTATCAGAAGAGACGCGGCGGATCTCGGGGGCTCGAGACGGCCTGATATACTGGGACCTCGGGGAAGAAGGGCTTCGCCACTGGTTGAACGAGGCTCTCGGTGTCCCGCTCCCGGAAAAGGAATCGCCCGCGAGGGAGATGGGGGCGGGAAGATGAGCAGGGGCACCACCGGGAAGGGGCGCGGGAGCAGGCGCGGGAGTATGAGCGGCCAGGGGAGCACTCTTTGGCGACGTTTCACCCGGTTCTGGGCCCGTGCGGATCTTTCGTGGCGGCTCCTGGCCCTGATCCTGGCCATTTTGCTCTGGCTGATCGCCTCGGGTGCGGTAACCCCGGGGGACGGTCGATTGGTCCTCTAGTGGGCCGGGCGCCGGCCTGGCAAGCCGCCGGTTTCCCGGGTTCTGGTTCCGGCACGCCGGCCGTGGGTCGCGGTCAGGCCAAGGGCCCGGCGCGATCCGGCCCGCAGCACTCATCGATGGGGGAGAAAGCAAGATGGCACGACTTTTCGGAACGGACGGCGTCCGCGGGGTGGCCAATCGTGACGTCACCCCGGAACTGGCTTTTCGACTGGGACGGGCCGCGGCGACCGTGCTGGCGGTGGACACCGATCGTCCTCTCTTCGTGGTGGGACGTGATACCAGGGCGTCGGGGGAGATGCTACAGGCAGCACTGGTAGCGGGTATGCTTTCAGCCGGAGCCGACTGCCTGGACGCCGGGGTGATTCCCACTCCGGCGGTGGCCTATCTGACCCGGCAACGGGGAGCCCAGGCCGGGGCGGTGATCTCCGCCAGCCACAATCCGGTAGAGGACAACGGCATCAAGTTCTTCGGAGCCAACGGTTATAAGCTTTCTGATGAACTGGAAAGCCGGATCGAAGAACTGGTGACCGACCTGGGAGAAGGACGCGACCGGCTCCCTCGCCCGGTGGGCGGCCGGGTGGGGCGCCTGCGAGTCGACCGGCAAGCAGGACGCGACTACCTGGCGTTTTTGATCGGCACGGCCGGGTTCCGGCTGGATGGGGTGCGGGTAGTGATTGACGCGGCTTACGGAGCATGTTTCCGGTTGGCGCCCCGTCTCTTTGCCCGGCTGGGGGCAGAGGTCCTCGGCCTTCACCTGAGTCCGACCGGGACGAATATCAACGTCAACTGCGGGTCTACTCACCCCGAGTACGCCGCCAGGCGAGTCCGGGAGGAGGGGGCCGACCTGGGGCTCACCTTTGACGGCGACGCCGACCGGCTTATCGCCATCGACGAAAGGGGTAACATCGTCGACGGCGACCACATCCTGGCCATCTGTGCCCTGGACCGGCTGCGCCGCGACGCGCTGCCGGGGAAAACCGTGGTGGCCACGCTCTACTCCAACCTGGGGCTCCGAAAGGCCTTGCAGGAGGCGGGAGGGGAGTTGCTGGTAACGGGAGCCGGCGATCGGCAGGTGATGGAGGCGCTGCTTGCCAACGGCCTGGTACTGGGGGGTGAGCAGTCCGGCCACATCGTCTTCCTCGACTCCCACACGACCGGAGACGGTATGTTCACCGCGATTCAACTTCTCGACGTGATGCGCCGGACCGGGCGGCGCCTGTCCGAGCTCGCAGAGGAAATGCCGGTCTTTCCCCAGGTGCTGGCCAACGTTCGGGTGAGAAGCAAAAGCGGTTGGAGCGAGATCCCCGAGGTGAAAGAGGCTCTGGAGGAAGCCAAGGCAGAGCTCGGAGCCGACGGCCAGCTGAACGTGAGGCCCTCGGGTACGGAGCCGGTGATTCGCATCATGGCCCAGGGGCCGGACCGGGGTGCGGTGGAGCGGGCGGTGGAGCTGGTCCGGCGGGCGCTGGAGGTTCACCTGGGGGCGGAGGAGCGGAACTGACCACCTGCGGTACGAGCCGGTTTACCGCGCAAACCCGGCTCGGAGCCTAAACCGGCCTGTACGGGAGGTCCCGGAAGTGGAGGTCGGTCAGCGGCGTCAGCGGGAGCGGGGCGGGCGTCGCTGGGCGGCACGTACGGCCTGCCGCCACCCGGTGAATGGCAGGTACTGCGCAGCGGGAGAGCGGGGCGGATGGGATGGGGTACATCCTGGGGATCGGTTCGGACGTCGTGGAGGTGGCGAGAGTCCGCCGGGCGTGGGAACGGTTCGGCGAACGATTTCTGGTTCGGGTGTATACTCCAGAGGAACTGGGGTACTGCTTGAAAGCAAGCCATGGGGGGCGCGTTGCGGAACGGCTCGCCGGCCGCTTTGCCGCCAAGGAGGCGGTGATGAAGAGCCTGGGTTGTGGACCGGGTCGCGCCCCGTGGCGAACGGTGGCCATCCTGCCCGGGGAGGGAGGGCCACCCCGGGTAGAGTTAAGGGGTGCGGCCGCCCGGCGCGCTGCTGAGCTCGGGATCGCCAAGGTGCTGGTTACGATCACCCACGAAAAAGAGTACGCCTTGGCCGTAGCCATAGCCGAGGCGGCCGTTCCGAAATCGTGACTCGAAACCGCGCCGGGCCGAGACCGTGGCCCGGCGGTGGCCGCGGGACATGCAGGGAGAAGGGCGCAAGGATGCTTTTGGGCGACACTGATACCATGCACTTTCTGGACGAGCAGGCCGAGAGCCGCTACGGGCTGAGCACGGCGGTGCTGATGGAGAATGCCGGTCTGGCGGTTGCCCGCCGGGTGGCGGAGCTCCTCGGTGAAGATCTTTTCCGTCCCGCCGCCCTGGCCGGCAAGAGGGTCGTGGTGTTCGCCGGCCCGGGGAACAACGGTGGCGACGGTATGGCGGCGGCCCGGCACCTGGCTCTGGCCGGGGCTCAGGTTCGGGTGCTGCTCTTTGGCCGGGCGGAGCGCTTGCGGGGTGCAACGCTGGCCAACTACCGCGCCCTGCCCGCTTTCGGGGTGGAGGTACAGGAACAGCCCGCCCCGGGGGAAGACAGGCAAACCGCTGCCGGGGAAGGCACGGGAAGCCCGGCGGCCGGGGGCGAGCCGGCCGCCCTCGCCGACGTGGTGGTGGACGCCCTGCTCGGGACGGGGAGCCGGCTGCCGCTCTCACCCCTTTTGCGACGGGCCACTTCTGCCATCAACCGGTCCGGCCGGCCGGTAGTGAGCGTGGACGTTCCGACCGGCGTGGATGCGCAAAGCGGGGAGGTCGACCCGCAGGCCGTTCACGCTACGTCTACCGTTACTTTTGGCTTGCTGAAACCGGGTCTTCTCCTGTACCCCGGAGCAGCCCGGTGCGGGGAGGTCATTCTTGAACCGATCTCGCTGCCGGTGGAGGCGATCCTTACCCGGCGCCCCCCCATGGAGCTGGTCACCCCCGAACTTCTGGCCGAGTTCCTCGGGCCGCGTGAACCTGATACTCACAAAGGAACGTACGGTCGAGTCCTGATCGTGGCCGGGAGCCGGGGGATGGTAGGAGCGGGCCGGCTGGCGGCAGAGGGGGCGCTGCGGGCGGGGGCGGGCCTGACCGTGCTCGCGATGCCTGCCTCCCTCCTGGTCGGCCTGGCCGCTGCCCTTCCCGATTGCCTCACCCTGCCTTTGCCCGAAGCGGAGGACGGGCGGTGGGGCAGGGGGGCGGCGGAGGCCGTCCTGGCCGAGGCCGCCCGTTCGGACAGCGTCGTCATCGGCCCGGGCATCGGCCAGAGTGAAACGGTGGCCCACGAATTGCGCCAGGTGCTCACCGGCCTGGCCCAGCGCCAGACACCCTTGGTGCTGGATGCCGACGGCCTGAACCTCCTGGCCGGCTCGACCGGACCTTCCTCACCCCTTGCGGCGCTCCTGCCACCGGGGCGGGCCGTTTTCACGCCCCACCCGGGGGAATTGGCCCGGCTTTTGAGTTCGACTCGAGCAGTGGAGGAGGGGTGGGGAGCGAAGGAGGTTCAGGGAAACCGGATTCGTGCCGCGCAGGAGGCAGCCCGGCAGTTCCGGCAGACCGTGGTTCTCAAAGGGGCACATACCATTATCGCTGAGCCCGACGGGCGCATATGGTTCAACCCGACGGGGAACCCCGGGATGGCAACGGGCGGGACGGGCGATGTGCTGGCCGGCATGATCGGAGCCTTCCTGGCGCAGGGGCTGGCGCCGGAGGCGGCGGCAAAGCTGGGAGTCTACCTTCACGGGATGGCGGGGGACCTGGCGGCCGCGGCGCTGGGGGAGGCGGCCCTTACCGCCTCCGACGTTGCGGCCTGGCTGGGAGCGGCGCGCCGGCGGCTGGAGGCAAGCCGGGGGTGCCGGGAGCGTCCCTGGCGTCGCCGGCCTCTGGCAAGGTGGTACCTTGATAACGGGGATGGTGCTGATTTGCGGGGCCGTGGAGAAGGACCGGGAAGGGGCCGGTGGCGGTGAGTTCACTTTCGATGCCAGATGCCAATGATCGTCGTCCCACCTGGGTCGAGGTAGACCTCGGGGCGATCCGGGCCAACGCCGCGGCGGTCAAAGGCCTGTTGCCGGACCGGACCCGGCTCATGGCCGTGGTCAAGGCGAATGCCTACGGCCATGGGGCAGTTCCGGTGGCCCGGGCGGCCCTGGAAGCCGGGGCCGAGTGGCTGGGGGTCGCGACGCCCGCCGAGGGTTGGGAATTGCGGGAGGCGGGGATCGACGCGCCGATCCTCGTTCTCGGCGCCGCCTGGCCTTTCGAGGCCGAGCTATACCTTCGGGGTGACTTGCGAGCCACCATTACCAGCTTCGACGAGGCGGCCGCCCTATCGTCACTGGCCGCGCAACAGGGTGGGGTGCTCAGGGTGCATCTGAAGGTGGACACCGGCATGGGGAGGCTGGGGGTTCACTACCGGGAAGCCGGGCGATTTGCCGCCGAGGTGGCGCGGCTGCCCCACCTGGAGATAGAAGGCGTGTTCAGCCACTTTGCCACGGCCGATGAACCCGACCTTGCGTTCGCCCGCCGGCAGCTCGACCGCTTTCAGCAGGCGCTGTTCGATATAGAGCGGGCGGGGGTGGCAGCCCGTTTTCGACATATCGCCAACTCCGGCGCAATCTTTGCTCTCCTGCCCGAGGCCGCTTTCGACCTGGTCCGGCTGGGCATTTCGCTTTACGGATATTACCCGTCCCCGGCCGTCCCGCACCCCATCGTCCTGCACCCGGCCCTGCGCTGGTTCGCCCGGGCCGTCTTTGTAAAGAGGGTCGAGGCGGGCACGCCCATCAGCTACGGGGCAACCTACGCGCCGCGGCGGCCGAGTACCATCGTGACCCTGCCCGTGGGCTATGCCGACGGGCTTCGGCGGGAACTGAGCAATAAAGGCCGGGTGCTGCTGCACGGCCAACGGGTGCCCATCGCGGGGCGGGTCTGCATGGACCAGGTCATGGTCGATGCTGGAGATCTCGCCGTTACCGTTGGTGAACGAGCGCTCATCATCGGCGAGCAGAACGGTGCGGCCATCACCGCCGACGACCTGGCCGGCTGGCTGGGCACCATCTCCTACGAGGTTCTCACCGGTATCAGTCCTCGCGTCCCCCGGGTTTATGTCAACTAACAACTGATAATGGTCTTAAGGCTTTCCGCGGGTGAGAGGAAGCATGCTTACACTATCAGCGGCTCACCTGTTTGTCTTAGACTGGAGGCGTCAGGGAGGTAGCCCGATGGAAGAAGTCCTGGATACCTCGGCCCGGCAAGTCTGTGAGACCCTAGCTGGGAGCGGGCTTTTGGCCGCGTTCTACCTTGCAGGAGGCACCGGCCTGGCGCTTCAGCTCCGGCACCGGCGTTCTCTGGATCTTGATTTCTTTCAAAAAGGCGATTCGGAAAGGATACCGGCCGGCCGGATCGCGTCCGAGTTAAGGCGGCTGTTTGGCAGTTCCCGTCTGAAGCTCGATCTTCGCCAGATGGACCAGGTAACCTGGCGCATTATGGAAACCCAGGTTAGCTTCATTGCTTACCCGTTTCGGCTGTTGTATCCCCTGGTAAGAGGAGCGTCCGTGTTACCAGCACTGGCCGGTATTGAATTGGCAGATCCCCGCGAGATTGCGGCGATGAAGGCTTATGCGTTAGGTCGGCGGACTACGTTTCGAGACTACATTGACCTCTATTTCCTTCTTCGCCAGGGTAAGATCACCCTGTCGCAGCTTATCAAGGACGCGTATGATAAATACGTGCTGAACGGAGAGAGATTGTTTTCTGCCAAGCTGTTCTTGGAACAGCTAACCTACACCAAGGATATTGACGATAAAGAAGCAGCCCTTAACCTCCTGTGTGAAGCGGTGGCACCGGAGGAGATTGAGTACTATTTTCGCCAGCAGGTTGCATCCTTCCTTGCGCGCGAGACAAGCGAAGTGCATCAAGACAGCAGGGAATCAAAATGAGGCTTCCCGATTCTTTGGCCCACCTATTCAAGAACTACGTTTTTGACACGTTAGACGATCAGCGGCATGCCGGGCTGGTGATCCGGACCGTACTGGCTTACGGGCAGTGGGAGGAGATTCTCTGGCTCTTTCGCCACTACGGCCGGGAAAAGGTTAAAGAGGTATTCCTCAATGACTACTACGGGGTCCGGAGTTTGCCCGAAGCGACGCTGAGCCTCTGGGAGACGCTGTTTGTTCCAGAAAGTCTGGTTCCCGTAGAAGGCGGGAGGAGAGATGCACTCCCTCCGGCGGCCGAAAAGTGGCGCCTTCGCCGCTATCCTCCGCGACGGTGAAGAGAACTCGAAACGTGACTAGCGACCTTCTATCCAGGGAATATTACCCTGCGGGCGCTCTCGCCGGCGCGTAGACAGGGGGTACAGGCGGTATGCAGGTCCTGATGCTGAGCTGGGAGTATCCGCCCCGGGTGGTGGGAGGGCTGGCGCGCCACGTGGCCGAACTTTCTGAACATCTGGCAGCCCAGGGACATGAAGTGACGGTGGTGACGGCCGGGGACGGGCAGCTGCCCCGGGACGGCGACCACCACGGGGTCCGGGTGTTGCGCACCGGGATCGAGCACCCGCACCCGCCCGACTTTCTCAGCTCGATCTTGCAGCTAAACCTGGGCCTCGTGGAAGAGGTGTTGAAGGCGGGGCTGATCGACCGGGGCATCCAGATCGTTCACGCCCATGATTGGCTCGTGGCCTACGCGGCCCGAGCCCTCAAGCAGGGCCTGCGCCGCCCCCTCATCGCCACCATCCATGCTACTGAGCACGGGCGCAATCGCGGCCTCCACAACGACCTGCAAAGGTACATAAGCAACGTGGAGTGGTGGCTTACCTACGAAGCCTGGCGCGTGATAGCGTGCAGCCAGTTCATGAAAAGCGAGCTAAGGGGGGTTTTCCAGCTACCCGCCGACAAGATCCACGTTATTCCCAACGGAGTTGTTCCAGAACGCTGCCGCGACCGCCTGCCAAGCGATCTTACGGCGTTCCGTAACCGCTTTGCCGCTCCCGACGAACAGATCGTCTTCTTCATGGGGCGTCTCGTCCCGGAAAAGGGCGTTGGGGTGCTCCTCGATGCCATCCCGCAGGTGTTGACCTGGTATCCCCAAACGAAATTCGTCATCGCCGGTAGCGGCCCCCAGGAAGCGGAGCTGAAGGCAAGGGCGCGTGAACTTGGCGTCTTCGATCGGATCTTCTTTACCGGGTTCATCGACGACCAGACCCGCAACGGGCTCCTCGCCGTAGCGTCGGTAGCCGTCTTCCCCAGCATCTACGAGCCCTTCGGGATCGTGGCCCTGGAAGCGATGGCGGCCGGCGTGCCGGTGGTAGTTTCGGATACGGGAGGTCTCGGAGAGATCGTAGATCACGGCCGCACCGGCCTGAAAGCTTTTCCCGGGAACGTTCACGCCCTTGCCCAGCAGATCATGATTCTGCTGGGCTCGTCTGAACTCCGTTCGCGCCTCGCCGCCGCCGCCCGCCTCGAGGTGGAGACGATCTATAGCTGGAGCCGGATAGCGCGGGCGGTGGCGGGAGTATACGAGCGGGTCTGGGAGGAGTACGAGCGCAGTGATTGGAGACGGGGGCTCGGTGACCACGAAGACCACGAAGTTACCCGGGATGTCGCGAGTCCCAGGCCGCCGGTGCCGGCTGCGTCAGACAGGCCGTCCCGTTACGCAGGCACCTGTGCCGCCGGTGACCGCGACGCTTGATGAACCGTTCGCAGGCCGGGGTCACCACGCCCTGGCGGTCGGGGGTTCGGGTCAGTCCGTGAATCCAAGCAGGGCCTTCTTCTCCCGGAGATAGTACCGGTAGTCCTCGAGCTTTACCCCGCAGGGCACCCGGTGATCGACGTGGGGAATGAAGCCGCCCTCCTCGACCACCGGCTCGAGGCGCTTGAGCTCGGCGAGGATCGCCGGCGGGCCTTCCAGGAGCGCCGTCTTGTCGAATCCGCCCATGATGAGTATGTCCTTGCCAAACCGCTCCCGAAGCTGGACCGGATCCGACCCGGCCCGCACCTCCACCGGGAAGACGCAGTTGTACCCGGCCTCGAGCCAGAGATCGACGATACCGTTGATGTTGCCGTCGCAGTCGGTGTAGATCACGTCGACCCCGTAACGGTGAAGCAGCCTGGCAATACGCTTGTACCGGGGTAGCAGGAACTCGCGAAACATCTTGGGACTGATGATGCAGCCGTTATTGAAGCAGATATCTTCCCAGCCGGCGGCGAAATCGAATTCGATCCGCTGCAAGAACGGTTCGATGTTCTTCTCTATCATTACGCACTGGTTCTCGATGATCTCGTCCATCAGGTCCGGATCATCGTACATCATCATGGCAATGCGTTCGAAGCCCATCCAATCTCGCGGCTTGCCGAAGAGCGATCCAATCCAGATTCCGACCGGCACCTGGCTTTCCCGGCACTCCGCGGCCAGCCGATCGAGCTCAGCCGGGGAGGGTATACGTCGCGGATCTTCCGGGTCGAGCCGCTCCCGGTATTGCTTCCAGGTCTCCCGGTCCCGCACCGGGAATTCCAGATAATGGGGGATGGAGGCTTCATGCTTGCGGATCTCACAAACGATGCCCTCCCGGTCGACCACCAGTTGCTTGTCGCCTTCGTCCCGCAGCACCCTGGGCTCGAAGGACGGGATGATCTCGAGGTTCGGTCCTACCACCATGCGCCGGTCGAACCCGAAGTACTGGTCGGCCGCGGCCTCAGAAGTGATCTCCCTGGGTAGCCCCTGGGCATGCCATTCCTCGTAGAGCTCATCCCAATAGCCGAATTCGTAGTGCGGGATCCGATCCACGCTCTGGTAATGGAAAACGCGCCGCCATCGCTCACGTGGAGTCATTCCTTTCACGTACGGGGCTTCAGGTTGAAGGAGGCTATGGGTGGAAGAGGTGGCCGGACCGCCAATCTGGTCAGGACTGGTTTCTGCCTTGCCGATACCCATCGCGGTTTTTGTTCCTTTCTCGAGCGGGCCTTTACCGGATGGCTGACCGGCCGCCGGCCCTGCTCGCTGAATCGCTTGGAACTGGTTCTCTACAAACCGGGGGCAATCCTGCAAGCCGGTGCGCGCCGCCGGTGGTGCAGTTGCACTAGAAACCGTTATGCCGGGGCCGGCCGGCGGGCTCAGCCGGGGGTCGCGGCGTGGAGGGAGCCGGCCGGCGGGGATGAACGTGCCGGTAGCAGGTAGGGGCCACCCGTGGTCCGTTCCGTGAACGAGCGGTATTGCAAGCCGGCCGGTAGCCCCGCCGTTTGGTAGACGCGGTAGTCGAGCCAGGGGAAAACCCGGTCCTGGTCTTCTAACCGCCTTACGTAGTCCTCGTCGATCGCGCCCGCCTCGACCATGGAAAGCAGCCGGTAGAGGTGGTTCAGGTGCTGGCCGAAGCGCCGGCGCGCATACTCCACCATTGTCCCCGTCTTCAGGATGAATGCCCAGTCGCTCGCCTGGGCGAGGAGCAACTCCCGGGCGGCCTGGTTGAGAGCGCGCTCGAGCAAAGGCTTCTGGTCCGGGGTACCGGCGTAGTTCGCGGTGGCCGGCGGGTTACCGGTGCCGTTCGCTACCGCAGCGGTCGGGCCGGGTGGCGCCGCCCGGTTCGCCCACTCGATCATGCGCTCGGTCGCATGGTGCAGGTGGCGGTACATCCAATCGTTTGCGCCCTCCAGCCATACCTCGTGGTAGCCCTTATAGCCCCAGCTGGAGACGGACGGGGTGACCACCTGCAACTGCCGGTGGTGTTCGAGGTAGGCCGTGGGCGTGATGGTGGCGATGGTGACCTGGTCGAAGGCGGTCTTGCGCAGGAAGTACTCGAGAAATAGCGGCCCCTCGAACCACCAGTGCCCGAACAGCTCGGCGTCGTAGGGGGCGAGTACTACCGGCGGCCGCTCCATCCGGGTCCGCAGGTACTCGATCTGCCGCTCCCGGTTAAACATGAAGTTGCCGGCATGAACGGCAGCCCGTTCACGCGCGGCCACCGGGTCGTAGAGCTCCTTCTCTTCGCTGCCCCGGGCGGTCACCCGGTGATACTTGATCCCGAGGGGGTGGCGGAAGTTCCCTTTCAGGTAAGGGCGCAGGTAGTCGAAATCCAGCTCCCAACCGATGTCCCGGTAAAACTCACGGTAGACGGGATCTCCGGGATAACCCTCGTCCGCACTCCACACCTGTTTGGACGATTCCCAGTCCCGGCCGAAGCAGGCAAGCCCGCTGGGGGAGTAGACCGGTGCATAGACCGCGTAACGGGGACGGGGGGTGCCGAAAAGCAGCCCGTGGCTTTCCAGGAACGTGGCTCGTACCCCGGCCCGCGCGAGGAGAACGTCGGCCACCGGGGTGTAGCCGCATTCCGGGAGCCAAAAGCTCGTGGGCAGGTTCCCGAAGGCTCGCCGGTAGCTCTCCAGACCTACCTCGATCTGCGCCCGTACCGCCTCCGGATACAGGTCCATCAGAGGGAGGTAACCGTGGGTGGCCGCCGAGGCGAGGATCTCAAGATGCCCGCTCTCTTGCAAGGAGCGGAACCAGGGCACGAGCCGGCGCCGGTAGCGGTCCACGAACACGGTGCGGGTATGCCGGAAGAGTTCCCGGTACAGGCGGGCCAGGGGAGCAAGCTGCGGATGGAAGCGGGTGCGTTCGACCTCCCTTTCGGAGAGTTCCACCAGGCGTTCCAGCCGCCGCACATAACGCTCGATCAGCAGTTCGTCCTCGAGCATGGCGAGGAGGGGCGGGGTAAGCGACATGCTGAGCTGGAAAGGAACACCTTCATCCCGCAGGCGTAACAGCATGTTCAGCAGCGGGAGGTACGTTTCGGTGAGTGCTTCGAAGAACCACTCTTCCTCCAGCTGTTCTTCGTTTTCGGGATGGCGGACGTAGGGCAGGTGCGCGTGAAGGATGAGTGCTACGTAGCCCGCCGGTTCGCCGCCGGCCCGCAGGTGCACGGGGAGTCCGAGCAATCTGGCATCTTGCGTTGCCATTCCGATCCCTTTCTGCTTATCAGTTCGTGTCCCGCCGGATGCGGATCACGGTTTCGCAGGTATTTCCGGTGCCCGGCTGGCGGGCCACCACCGGGAGCACCAGTTCTCCATCCACCAGGTTGAACCGGGTGCGAAAGCTGCCATCCGCCGCCACGTTGACGGGCTCGCCGCCTACCGTAACCCGGGCTCCCGGTTCAGTTGAACCGTAAACGACGAGGTCGGTGGCGACCGTCAACCAGAAGGGGCGAGCGGCCGGTAGGGCTGGCTGCCGGCGTCCGGGGGAGAAGCCGGGGCTGAAGCCGGGGCTCATCAGTGCTGGGAAGGGCAGGCCCGGGGAGAAGGCCTCGCGGCCGTAGCGGGCGCGTACGGCCCGAATCAGGGCCTCCGATGAAGTACCCGGCGGGAGTCCCACGAAACGCTGCCATACCTCTTCGATGGTCAACCATTCCGAGTCCCGGACGGGGCTTACGTCGGCCGACGGTAAGAAGGCGAGATTGGATTGAAGAAGAGGGATAAAGCGTCCGCCGGGCAAGAGCCGGCCCAGCTCGGCTCGGACCGGGGAGGTTACCGTTCCGAGCTCAACATACCAGTTGTTGGATGATCCCACCTCCGCCTGCCAGAGAGCTCGTTCATCCGCAGCGGGGCCCCCGTTGGCTTCCTCCGGGTGGCGGACGCCGGCCCCGGCTTCCACTACCCGCAGCACGGTCCGGCCCCGGTCCCACTCCGCCGGGCCCGCAGCCGAACGCGTCCTCTCCCAGGTGTCCTCGGTCACCTCCCAGTAGGCAAATAACCACCGCGGATCGCGTACGAGGAGAACCAGTCGATCCTTGCCGTACGACCCGGGAAGATCCTCGGCACCGGGGCTTGGGAAAGGCGACCGGGCTCCAGCCCATGGTCCGGCCCCGAACCCTGATGACGGGTGGGACCGGCCGGCGCTCGAGGTCGTTTCCGTGGGGATCAAGGACGCCGGGCCCGGCAGCGAAGGCCGCGAGGAATCGGTCACGGCTTCGCCGATTCTTTCCTGGGACAACTGGGTTTCCCTCCTTGGCTCCCGTTGGTTCCCCCGCTTGGATAGGGCGGAAATGCAGCGGCCGGGGCATGGGGGCAAAAAGAAGAATACCGCCTTGCTCCCCGGTATTATTCGCTAGCATTAGCTAGCGTTATACCCGTGCACGTGCCCGTCATGCCCGCCCGTAGAGGGTCAGGTGCGGGCTACGTGGTGGGAAACTCCGGAGGAGCGAGTATGCATGGAGGAAGTGTACACGGGGGCGTCGAAAACTCCCAGCGAACCGGGTGGGGAGGATGGCTCAATATATGGAGGGAAATGCAGAAGGAATTCCCACTACTGAGAGTCGCAACCAGTTCACCTTGGACATAGATACCCTTCCTACTCTGGAGATATTGCGGCGTATCAACGACGAAGACCGGAAAGTGGCCGAAGTGGTGGCGGCGGAGCTGCCGCGCATCGCCCGGGCAACGGATCGGATCGTGGACGCCGTGGCCGCGGGCGGGCGCGTGTTCTACGTGGGAGCCGGAACGAGCGGCCGCCTGGCGGTGCTCGACGCGAGCGAGCTACCTCCGACTTTTGGAGTGGATCCGGAGCTGGTCCAGGCGGTGATGGCCGGGGGTGAGGAGGCATTCCTGCGGGCCACGGAAGGCGCGGAGGACGATGAGGAGGCCGGTGGCAGGGATCTCGAGCGGCGGGGGCTGCAGCCGGGCGACGTGGTGGTAGGAATCGCGGCCAGCGGCCGCACCCCGTACGTCATGGGGGCGTTACGCTACGCGGGTAGGGTGGGGGCAGGCCGGATTGCCATCGTCTGCAACCGGAATAGTCCCATGGAGGCCCTGGCCGAGGTGACCATCGCCTGCGAGGTCGGGCCGGAGGTGATCATGGGTTCGACCCGCATGAAGGCGGGAACGGCCCAAAAACTCGTGCTCAACATGATGAGCACGGCGGCGATGATCCGGCTCGGCCGGGTCTACAGCAACCTCATGGTGGACATGAGACCTACCAACGCCAAGCTCCGGCGGCGGGCGGTGAGGATACTGGCCCTGGGGGCAGAGTGCTCGGAGGAAGCGGCGGAGGCTGCTTTGCGTGCTGCCGATGGCCACACCAAGGTGGCGCTGGTGATGCTCCTTGCCCGGGTTGGCCCCTCTGAGGCCGAGCGCGCTCTGGCCGAAACGGGCGGGCATGTGCGCCGGGCGGTCCAGCGGCTGAAGACAGCCCCGGGCCTGTGAAAGGTGGGAATCGACGGTGAGAGGGGGTCGCTGCCGTCCGTAACATTAAGGCCATCGGGCTGATGTCGGGGACGTCCGCCGACGGGGTCGACGCCGCGCTGGTGGAAATCGATCCGGTTGCTCTTTTTGCTCCACGCCGCGGGCCGGCCTCCCGGCGAGGCGCCGTGCGGCTCCTCGCGTACCGGGAAGAGCCGTATCCGGACGACCTGAGGCAGGCCATCCTGCGCCTGGCTTCGCCGGAAAAGACACGGGTTGACGACGTCTGCCGCTGGAATTTCGCCCTGGGCGAGGTGTTCGCGGAGGCCGCCCTGGCCCTCCTGGCGGAGGCAGGTGTCGCGTCCGAGGAGGTAGAGGTGATCGGTTCACACGGGCAGACCGTCTATCATCTTCCCGAGGCGGAGCGGGTCGGCCCGTATGTGACCCGTTCCAGCCTGCAGCTGGGCGAACCGGCAGTGATTGCCGAGCGAACCGGTATTACCACCGTAGCCAACTTCCGGGCCCGTGACCTGGCCGCCGGCGGCCAGGGAGCACCCCTGGTCGCGTTCTTCGATCGCCTGCTCTTCTTCGATCCCGAACGGGTGATCGTTTTGCAGAACCTCGGCGGGATCGGCAACGCCACCTGCCTGCCCGGCCCGCTGGGGGAAGAGTCGACCTTTGCCTTCGATACCGGCCCGGGGAACATGGTGATCGATGGTGTGGTGGCCCGGCTCACCGGGGGACGGGAACGTTGTGACCGGGACGGACGCTGGGCAGCCGCGGGAAAGCCCGATCGGGAACTGGTCGCCAGGCTTCTGGACGATCCGTACTTTGGCGCGCCGCCCCCTAAGACCACCGGCCGGGAGCACTTTGGATCGACTTTCGTCGACCGTCTCCTGGTGATGGCCCGGCAAAGGGGACTCACCCCGGCGGATGTGGTGGCTACCGCCACGCTTTTTACGGCGGCCAGCATCGCCGACCAATACCGCCGTTGGATACTGCCCCGTACCGGCGGAAAGGTGGACGCGGTTTACCTCTCCGGGGGCGGGAGCTACAACCCTACCCTGGTGCAGATGATCAGAGATGAAGTTGGCCGTCTTTGGCCGTCTCCGGACGCCTCCGGTTTCGTGGTCGACGTTGGTCCGGCGGAATGTAGAGGTGGCTGGCCCGCGGCCGCCAAAGAGGCAGTAGCTTTTGCCGTGCTGGCGGTGGCTACTTTGCTCGGTGTTCCCAACAACCTTCCGGCAGCTACCGGTGCGACCCATCCCGTGGTACTGGGGACGATCGTTCCGGGGCGACCGGGTAAGGGCGGACGTCTGGGTGGTCCCGGGCCGGTGCGAGCGGCGCGGGCGCGGCCGGCGACGGATTAGAATGGCTGGGGAAGAACGGCGGAGGAGGCAGGTAAAGGAATGACCCGAGTTGTCATCCCATCTCGCAAGTGGATCCAGGGAGGAACGGTAATCACTCCGGAGGAGACCATTCCCAACGGCACGGTCGTGGTGGAGGGCGAGAAGATCGTCTACGTGGGTAGCCGTGAGGACGCTCCCTCGGAGCTACTCACGGGCGCCGAGCTGGTGGAGGCCGGTGCGTATACCATCGTGCCCGGTTACGTCGATGTTCACGTACACGGAGGTGGGGGCGCGGACGCTCTCGATGGTACGCCGGAAGCAATCATGACCGTAGCGCGAGCTCACGCGCGGCAGGGTACGACCTCCTTCCTGGTAACCGCTGCCACCGCTTCGGCCGAGGACTTCCGCCGGACGGCCCGGTCGGTGCTGGAGGTCATGCAAGCCCAGGCGGCGGGCGGCGCGCCGGCCGCCGCCGACGTGGTGGGAATGCACCTGGAGGGGCCTTTCCTCGCCCCCTCTCGTAAAGGAGCACAAAACGAAAAGTTCATCCGGGCGGTGGACGAAAGGGAGCTCGAGGAGCTGCTGGCTCTACTCGGGACGTCATTCCGGATGATGACCGTAGCGCCGGACGCCCCGGGGGGGCTGGCCGGTATCCGCTGGCTCGTCCGGCACGGGATTGTTGCCTCCATCGGCCATACCGACGCTTCGTTTGAGCTGACCAAAGCGGCGGTGGCCCTGGGGGCGAACCATGCCACCCATACCTTCAATGCCATGCGGGGGCTGCACCATCGCGATCCGGGGACGGTAGGGGCAGTGCTCACCTCACCGGGCGTTTTTTGTGAACTGATCGCCGACGGCATTCACGTTCATCCGGGAGCCATGCGACTGGTCTACGAAGCCAAGGGAGCCGACCGGCTGGTCCTGGTGACCGATGCTTTGTCGGCGATGGGCAGGCCCGATGGAACCTACGAGCTCGCCGGGAAGACGGTCGTGGTCAAAGGGGGCGTGGCGCGCCTTGAGACCGGAGAGCTGGCGGGGAGCACCCTGAGCATGGGCCAGGCGGTGGCCAATCTGGTGCGCCGGGTGGGAGTGAGTCTCGCCGAGGCGGTGCGGGCGGCCAGCCTGACGCCGGCCCGAAGCATCGGCCTGGACGATCGCAAAGGAAGCCTTGCCCCGGGTAAGGATGCTGACCTGCTCCTCCTGAATCCCGAGTTGGCCGTTGCCCGGGTCATGATCCGGGGCACATGGCTGGAAACCGGAAACGAGGTCAAAGAGGACGGGAAAGAGGACAAGAACGAGAACAACGGAGGCTGAGGTCGAAGTGGAATTGGTGATCGTGGATTCTTATCGAGAACTGAGCTTGCGCGCGGCGGCGCACGTAGCCGCGCTTTTGCGGCGCAAGCCCAACGCGGTGCTAGGACTTGCCACCGGCAGTACGCCGGTAGGCCTGTACCAGGAACTGGTCCGCTTGCATCGCCAGGAGGGGCTGGATTTCTCCCGGGTCACCACGTTCAACCTTGACGAATACTGGGGATTGCCGGACGACCATCCGGCCAGCTACCACCGGTTCATGCAGGAAAACCTCTTCGGTTTGGTTAACCTTCGTCCCGAGAATACGCACATCCCCTCCGGCACCGCCGAGAACGTGGAAGCCGAGTGCGAGCGCTATGAAGAGGCTATCCGCCGGGCGGGGGGCATCGATTTGCAGATCCTCGGCATCGGGCAAAACGGCCACATCGGCTTCAACGAACCGGGGACCCCTTTTACGAGCCGGACCCGGGTGGTCGATCTGACCGAAGATACCCGCCGGGCTAATGCCCGCTTTTTTCCCAGTCTGGAGGAAGTCCCTCGCCGGGCGGTAACCATGGGGATCGCCACCATCATGGAGGCCAGGGAAATCCTGCTTTTGGCCTCGGGTAAAGAGAAGGCAGCAGCGCTCGCCGCGGCAGTGGAGGGAGAAGTGACACCCGAGGTGCCGGCCTCCGTGCTGCAAACCCACCCGCGAGTGACGGTGCTGGCGGATCGAGCGGCGGCTGCCGGCACCCGCCGGCTCGCCGTCTAATGGCGACGGGCGGCTTCCGACCCCGGCCGGCAGGTTCGCCGCCGTAGCCGGGGAATAGACAGAAGGGCGAGGAAGGGAGGAGAGCACCACGGCATCGGATTACGGGCCGCGTCCCCCCGAACGCCCCGCGACCGCGGCCCAGGTGCAGCTGGTGGTCATCACCGGAGTTTCCGGGGCGGGCAAATCGGAGGCCATCCGGTCCTTCGAGGACCTGGGGTATTTTTGTGTCGACAACCTCCCCCCTCAGCTCCTGACCGGTTTCATGCAGCTCCTGGCGGAGACGGGTTCGATCCGGAGAACCGCGGTGGTCTGCGACATCCGCGGGGGGCTTTTCTTCGAACATCTCTACCAAGCCCTGGAAGATCTAGAACGGCACGGCTTCCATTACCAGGTCCTCTTTCTTGAGGCCGCCGACCAGGTGCTGGTTCACCGCTTCAAGGAGACCAGAAGACGCCACCCTCTGGCGCAGGAGGGTGGGACGATATTGGACGGGATCAGGGAGGAGCGGCGCCGCCTGCAAGCGATCCGGGGCCGGGCCCAGCGGATCATCGACACCTCCCGGCTTTCGCCGCGGGAGCTGAAAGAGAAGATCGCGGCTTCTTTCCTCAACGAGTCGGACCGTCGTGAACAGGAGCTCCTGATTACGGTGATCTCCTTCGGCTTCAAACACGGCATCCCGCTGGACTCGGACATCGTGCTGGACGTACGCTTCTTGCCCAACCCGCACTACGTGGAGAGCCTGCGGCCTTTGACCGGGCTCGATCCCAAGGTGGCCGACTATGTCTTTCGCTGGCCGATCAGCCGGACGTTCATGGAGAAGTTGGAGGATTTCTTCGGGTTCCTCGTCCCCAATTACGTGAGCGAGGGTAAGACCCAGCTGATTATTGCCGTTGGTTGTACCGGGGGGCAACACCGCTCCGTCGCGGTCGCCGAGCGGCTGGGAGAATTCTTGCGGGCGCAAGGCTTCCGGGTGCGGGTGGAACACCGGGATTGCGACGTGGCAGCGGTCGCGGCCCGGGATTGACGGATGGTGGACAAAGAAGGAGCAGGACCGGCGGGGAGAAGTGAGGGGAGGGTAGACGGTGGCCTTCTCCTATGACGTTCGGGAGGAGCTGGCCGGGCTGCCGCTGGAACGGGACTGCTGCCGCCGGGCCGAGCTTGCCGGGTTGATCCTCACCGATGCCCTGGTGGACCATTCTGGGCTGAGGATACGGGCGAGTCATGCCCTGCTTGCCCGCCGGACGCTGCGGCTTTGGCGATCGCTCACCAAGACCCCCCTCGTGGTATACGTCCGGCGTAGCGGCCGGCTGGGCGGGAGTTATGAGTACCAGTTATGCTCAGGTCCGCAGGGTGTTCAAGACCTTGCCGGGTTAGGGCTGGCGGTCGCTCCTGATCAACACTCTGTGCTGCCCGGCCCGAAGACGCTTGCCGCGCGATGCTGTCGTCGCAGCTTCCTGCGGGGGATTTTCCTCGCCCGGGGCTTTTTGAGCGATCCCGCTCGCGCCTACCAGGCGGAGATCGTGGTGGGGTCGGAGCGGGTCGCCGCCCTCATCCAGGGGCAACTAGAGTTTCACGGTCTGCGGCCTAAGGTACGTCGTCGCCGCTCGGGCTGGGTAGTTTACTTGCAGGAGGCCGAACAGATCTCAAACTTCCTCGGCTTAATCGGAGCCTCCGGTGCCATGCTCGCTTTCGAAAACCAGCGCCTGCTGCGGCAGATGCGAAGTGAAGTGAACCGCCTGGTCAACTCCGAAACGGCGAACGTGAGCAAGGTGGTGGCGGCCTCCTGGCGCCAGCAGGAGAAGATCCGCTGGCTGCTTTCCCGCTTCGGGGTCAACAACCTGTCTCCTGCTTTGGCCGAGATAGCCCGCCTTCGCCTGCTCCATCCCGAGGCGAGCCTGCGCGAGCTGGGCCAGCTGCTGAATCCGCCCGCCAGCAAGTCGGCGGTGAACCACCGGCTGCGGCGGCTTCTGCATCTGGCCGACACGCTCGGGTACGTAAATGACGAGCCCGGCGGGGGCTAGGAGGAAAACGCGGGCGGTTGACGAAATCTAGTGGGACGCCATATGCTACGCGGGACGGACTGAGGCCCGCACCGTTACCTCTCGCCGGGGGGAAGAGTGGCTCTGGACGAAGCAACGGTACTGCAACGCATCGCGCCGGAGCTGGTTGCCCTGGTCGACCAGCGGTACACGCTCTTGCGCCAGATCTATTTCCACCAACCGGTAGGCCGCCGGGCGCTCTCCAACCGCCTGGGTCTGCCGGAGCGGACCGTACGCAACGAGATGGAGGTTTTGAAGGCGCAAGGGTTGTTAACCGCCGAACCCGCGGGGATGGTGGTCACGGAACTGGGCGCCCAGGTGCTCGGAGAGTTGCGCGATCTGGTCCGCCAGTTCCATGGCCTGGCCGACGTGGAGCGACGCCTCGCCCGGCTTCTGGGCCTTGACCGGGTGATCGTGGTACCGGGCGACTCGGACCGGGACGAGACCGTCAAGAAAGAGATGGCAAGAGCCACTGCCCACTACCTCCAGGAGATCCTGCAGGACGGCGATGTGGTGGCAGTCACCGGCGGGACAACCATGGCCGAGGTCGCGCGGAGCCTCCCGATGAGTACCAGTCACCGGGACATCACCGTCGTACCGGCCCGGGGCGGGTTGGGGGAGGAGGTGGAGCTAGAGGCCAATACCGTGGCGGCAAACCTGGCCCGCGCCCTGGGGGCGACCTACCGGCTCCTTCATCTTCCGGACGAGGTGAGTGAAGAGGCCCTGGCTACCCTGGCCGCGGATCCCAAAATCCGCTCACTCCTTGAACTCATCCGGATGGCGGACGTGGTGTTACACGGGATCGGCACGGCCGAGGAGATGGCTCGCCGCCGGGGATTGCGACCCGAGCAGTTGGCCGTGCTGCAGGAACGCAAAGCGGTAGGAGAGGCGTTCGGCTACTACTTCGATCGGACGGGGAAGATCGTTTATAGCACGGGAACCGTTGGTTTACGCTTGGAGGATCTGGAGAAAGTCCCGCAGGTGATCGCGGTAGGCGGGGGATCGAGCAAGGCGCAAGCGGCGCTGGCAGTACTCGCACCTCATTATCAGAAGATCTGTATCACGGACGAGGGGTGTGCCCGTGCCATGCTCGACCTGGTCCGCCAGCAGCGCAACCAGGAGGTCGCGGCTACCGGCGGTTCACCTGCCGGCTCGTAGTGGGCAGCTCCTTTCGAGCCGGCAGGGCAGGGCAGCCGGTGACCGGGGTAACATGCAGGGCAACTTGCTGGTAAGGCAACTTGCCGGTAGGGCAACTTAACGGAAGAAACCCACGGAGGAGGTTGGTTTAGCATGGCCATTCGTGTCGGTATCAATGGATTCGGGCGTATCGGAAGGCTGGCTTTCCGGGCCGGACACCAGGATCCCAACCTGGAATTCGTTGCCGTCAACGATTTGACGGATGCGAAGACCCTGGCCCATCTTTTGAAATACGACTCGGTCCATGGTACTTTCCCGGGCGAAGTCGAAGCGGCGAACGGAGCGATCCGGGTCAACGGTAAGGAAATCAAGGTGCTCGCGGAGCGCGATCCGGCCAGGTTGCCCTGGAAGGATCTGGGTGTGGACTACGTGATCGAATCGACCGGTCTCTTCCGGTCCCGGGAGAAGGCGGGCGTGCATATCACTTCGGGTGGGGCCAAGCGGGTCATCATCACTGCTCCGGCCAAGAACGAAGACATCACCATCGTCATGGGAGTCAACGAAAAGGCGTATGATCCGACCAAGCACTTCATTATCTCCAATGCTTCCTGCACTACCAACTGCCTGGCCCCGCTGGTCAAGGTACTCCACGATAACTTCCGCGTCGTGCGCGGGTCGATGACGACCGTTCACTCGTATACCAACGACCAACGTATTCTCGACCTTCCCCACGAGGATCTGCGGCGGGCGCGGGCGGCCCAGGTGAGCATAATCCCCACCACCACCGGAGCGGCCAAGGCGGTCGCCCTGGTTCTCCCTGAACTCAAGGGGAAGCTCGACGGGTACGCGCTGCGTGTTCCCACCCCCGACGTCTCGATCGCCGACTTCGCCTGTGTCGTGGAGAAGCCGACCACCAAGGACGAGGTCAACGACGCATTCCGGAAGGCTGCCGCCGGTGAACTCAAGGGTATCCTGGGCGTTTCCGACGTTCCGCTGGTTTCCATCGACTACCGTGGCGACAGCCGCTCGTCCATCGTCGATCTGGAAATGACCTCGGTCATCGAAGGGACCTTCGTGAAGGCCGTGGCCTGGTACGACAACGAGTGGGGATACTCGGTGCGGGTAATCGACCTGCTCCGTTATATTGCCGCGCGGGATTAGCGCGGGGGCAGCATGCCACCCGGGCGGCCAGGGCGAGCCGGGCCGCCCGGGGCGATGGCCGGCAACACAAGGAGGAAAGGCCTATGCGCAAACTGAGCGTGCGCGACGTGGACGTGCGCGGCAAGCGAGTCCTCGTTCGAGTCGACTTCAACGTCCCCCTGCAAGATGGGAAGATCACCGACGATACCCGCATCCGGGCGGCCCTGCCCACCATTCAGCTGCTCCTCGACCGCGGGGCCAAGGTGATCCTTTGCTCACACCTGGGACGCCCGGACGGCAAGGTGGTGGAGGGCCTTCGGCTTACCCCCGTAGCCCGGCGTCTGGAAGAGCTCCTGCACCGCCCGGTCACCATGGCTCCTGACTGCGTAGGGCCCGAGGTGGAGTCGCTGGTCGACCGCATGCAGCCCGGCGACGTGCTCATGCTGGAGAACCTGCGCTTCCACCCGGAGGAGGAAGCCAACGATCCCGGCTTCGCGCGGGAACTGGCACGCCTTGCCGACGTTTGGGTTAACGATGCCTTCGGCGCCGCTCACCGGGCCCACGCCAGTACCGCCGGCGTGGGACAGTATCTGCCCGGGGTGGCGGGTCTGCTCATGGAGAAAGAGATCTCCATCATGGGCAAAGCGCTGGAAAACCCCGAGCGCCCATTCCTGGCCATTCTCGGCGGAGCCAAAGTGAAGGACAAAATCGGGGTGATCCGCAACCTGATACCCAAGGTCGACACGCTGCTGATCGGCGGGGGCATGGCCTATACTTTCCTCAAGGCGCAGGGACTCGAGATCGGCCGCTCCATCCTCGATGAGAAAAACCTGAAACTCGCAGGTGAACTGCTGGAAGAGGCCCGCTCCCGCGGGGTCGAGGTTTTGCTTCCGGTGGACGTGGTGGTAGCCGATCGCTTCGCCCCCGATGCCCGGACCAAGGTGGTGCCGGTCGATCAGATTCCGGCGGACTGGGAGGGGCTCGACATCGGGCCCAAGACCCGCGAACTCTTCGCCAGCCGGATTGCCCAGGCTCGTACGGTGATCTGGAATGGCCCCTTGGGGGTCTTCGAAATGCCGGCTTTTGCCGAGGGGACGAACGCCATCGCCCGTGCCCTGGCCGAGAGCAGCGCCGTCTCCATCATCGGCGGGGGCGATAGTGCGGCCGCGGTAGAGCAGGCAGGAGTAGCCGGCCGGATGACCCACGTATCTACCGGCGGAGGTGCCTCGCTCGAGTTCCTGGAGGGCCGGGAGTTGCCCGGGGTAGCCGCACTCCAGGATGCAAAGGACGTCTAAGGCGCCCGGGATGTGCGCGAGGTGCAGGCTGGGCAGGATGGCATAGGGGGTCGTCCAGTTGCGGATACCGCTACTTGCCGGAAACTGGAAGATGCACAAGACGGGCGAGGAGGCCGCGGCTTACGTCCGCGACTTCCTCCCCCGGGTGAACGGGCTGGCCGGAATAGAGATCGCGCTTTGCCCGCCGTTCACCGCGCTGGGGATCGTGGGGGAGGCCGTGCGTGGTAGTGCAGTAGCCTTGGGTGCCCAGGATGTATTCTGGGAAGAATCGGGCGCCTTTACCGGTGAGGTTTCGCCGGGGATGCTGGTGGCGGCCGGATGCCGTTACGTGATCATCGGGCACTCGGAGCGCCGCCAGTATTTCGGCGAAACCGACGAGATGGTCAACCGGAAGGTGCTGGCTGCGCTTTCCCGGGCGTTGCGACCGATCGTATGCGTCGGAGAAAGTCTCGCCGAGCGAGAGCGCGGGGAAACGGAGGCAGTGGTGGCGCGGCAGGTTCGTGCCGCTTTCCGGCAGGTCGCGCCGGAGGCCGCCGGTGAGATGGTGATCGCTTACGAACCCATTTGGGCCATCGGCACGGGCCGCAACGCCACCGGTGCCGAGGCGAATCGAGTGATCGGGCTGATCCGGCAGGAGGTGGCAAAGCTCTATCCTGAGCACACCGGTGTTCCGGATCGGCTCCGCATCCAATACGGCGGCAGCGTTAAGGCGGAGAACATAGCCGAGTTCATGAGCCAGCCCGAGATCGACGGAGCGCTGGTGGGCGGAGCCAGCCTCGATCCGGCCGGGTTCGCCACTTTGTGCCGGGTTAGTGCCGAAGCCGCCGGCCGGCGGGGTTCTTGAGTTCGCCTCTAAGTAAGGGAGGAGCGACGGAAACGATGAGCATGATTGATCAGGTACGGGCAAGGGAGATTCTGGACTCCCGCGGCAATCCCACGGTGGAGGTGGAGGTCGTCCTGGATGACGAAACCGTGGGCCGGGCCGCCGTCCCGTCGGGGGCTTCCACAGGGACCTTCGAGGCAGTGGAGCTCCGGGACGGCGACCAGCGCCGTTATCTGGGACGGGGTGTACGCAAGGCGGTGGAGAACGTCAACGAGGTGATCGGACCCCGCCTGGTGGGAATGGATGCTACCGATCAGGTGAGCGTAGACCGCTTCCTGATCGAGCTGGACGGTACACCTAACAAGGGGAAGCTGGGAGCGAACGCGATCCTGGGGGTATCCCTGGCGGTGGCCAAAGCTGCCGCCCAGTGGGTCGGGTTGCCGCTCTACCAGTACCTTGGGGGCGTGAACGCCAAGGTGCTTCCCGTTCCCATGATGAACATCCTGAACGGTGGGAAGCATGCGGACAACAACGTGGACATCCAGGAGTTCATGATCTTGCCGGTGGGGGCAGCGAGCTTTCCGGAGGCGCTGCGCATGGGGGTGGAGGTCTTCCACCATCTGAAAAAGGTCCTGGCCCAACGTGGCCTCAGCACCTCCGTGGGTGATGAGGGCGGCTTTGCCCCCAACCTGAAAAGCAACGAAGAGGCCCTGCAGGTGATCACGGAAGCGATCGAGAAGGCGGGCTACCGGCCGGGAGAAGACGTGGCCCTGGCCCTCGACGTAGCCGCCACCGAACTCTTTACGGACGGGCGCTACCGCTTTGCCGGGGAGGGCGTGGAGCGGACCACCGACGAGATGATCGGATTCTACGAAGGACTCCTCGATCGATATCCCATCGTTTCCATCGAGGACCCGCTGTCGGAAGAAGAATGGGAGGGCTGGTCGAAGCTCACGGCGGCGCTGGGCCAACGGGTGCAGATCGTCGGCGACGACCTTTACGTGACCAATACCGAGCGGTTGGCCCGGGGTATCAAGAACCGAGCCAGCAATTCCATCCTGATTAAGGTGAACCAGATCGGAACCCTCACGGAAACGCTTGATGCAGTGGAGATGGCCCACAAGGCGGGGTTCACTGCCATCATTTCCCACCGGTCAGGGGAGACCGAGGACGCTACCATCGCCGATATCGTGGTGGGGGTAAACGCGGGGTTGATCAAGACGGGCGCTCCTTCCCGCACCGATCGGGTGGCCAAATACAACCAGCTCTTGCGCATAGCCGACCGGCTAGGAGAGAACGGCCGTTACCTCGGGCGAGGGGCCCTCAACCCGAAAGTGTGATATCCTCTCCAGGGAAGGGGAGTGGCTCGCGATGCGAGTGTTTCTCGAGATCATCCTGCTCCTGGTGGGGATCGCCCTGACCGCCGTGGTCGCGGTCCAGCAAAGCAAAGGCGAAGGGCTCGGCTCCATCGGCGGCGGGGCCCGGATGTTCTTCAGTAACCGGCGGATGGGCAAAGAGGCCTTGCTGGACCGGCTCACCGCCATCCTGGGCGTGACGCTGGCCTTGCTGGCGATCGTGCTCATCCTGATCGAGTAGCCCGCATCTTCGTTGGTCGCCACCCCCGGTAGCCTTGAACCCGCAGGAGCAGCAGCGCTCCTGGGCTCGAGCTTGCCGGGGGTTTGGCTTGCCCTGCCCCTTGCCCCTTACGGCGCTTTTCCGCGCCTTTCCTCGACTGGATCGTTTGGCATCCAGGCGGGCTTCTTTCCGGGAGGAAAGTCATAGAATCGTCTCGAAATCCCCTCCACTTCTTCAGAAGGGGTAGGTAGGGGAGTAGATGCACCAGGAGGAACACGCGGTGCGTGGCCTGGCCCGCGCTCCGTGGTTTTGGATGTCCGCCGGGCTTGTGCTCGCCTTTCTGGCGGCCATGATTCTGCCCTGGCTACTTTCCGAGGCTCCCGGGCTCTTTTTCTCCCCGGGGACGCCGAGGAGAACGCAAGCACCCGGTTATGGCACAGCATTGTACGAGGAACTGACTCAACCCGAGGTTTACTGGTTGAACCAACCTGCCGGGCGGGCGTCGTCTACCGGGCAGGGCTGGTCCAAAGGAGCTTACCGGATCCCCTGGACCACCGCGCCTCCCCCGGAAGCGGGCCTCCCTCTCCCGCAGGCCGGGCGCCTCTACCGGCCGTGGCTGCGCCCGGTGTTGCCACCGGCCTACATCTTCCCCCGTTTGGGTTCAGGCGGCGGGCCGGCACCGGATGAGCGGGAGTCACCGGCGTTTACGGATATCAACCCGCCGGGGTTCCCCGGTCTGCGGCTTGCCCCCTTCGTGCTTTTTCCTCTCCCACCTGAACTGAGCTTGTCTTCACTGCTTGCCACCCTGCCCTCCCCGGCGCCGGCTTCGGAGCCGCCCGCGGGAGTTCCGCCGGGCTCCACCGGCTGGAGTACCTCGCATCGGGACGAGGAGATGCAAGGTGGCGAAGCCGGTGACGAAAGCATGCCTGCCGGCAATGAAGGGGCCAGGAGGTCTACAAGGCGATGGCAGATACCGCGTCCGGCGCTGACCCCGGTCTTCGGGTTCATCAGGCGGGCCGCCCGGTATTCGCCTCTACCTCCCGGCGAGGTTCGCGGGCTTCACGCGAGCAGTAACCAGGCCGGGTCGGCCCGGATGACTTCCATCGTTCGCACTGCCGAACAAGTGGGGCTGAATGCGGTGGTCGTGGAGATCAAAGACGAGTTCGGCCGCCTGGCTTACCAGAGTCGTGTACCGCTGGCCCGGGAGATCGGCGCCGGCACCGACCGGATCCCCGATGTTCGTGCTTTCCTTGCGGACCTGCATGAGCGGGGGTTTTACGTGATAGCCCGCATGGTTACCTTCCAGGACGGCAAGCTGGCTGAGGGGCGTCCTGAGCTCGCCATCCGCCGTCGCAGCGGGGGGATTTGGCGGAACAGCCAGGGGCTGGCCTGGGTCGACCCGGGATTGGGCGAGGTCTGGCGATACGAGGTGGACATAGCGGAGGAAGCCCTCCAGCTGGGATTCGACGAGGTCCAGTTCGACTACGTCCGTTTTCCTACCGACGGTAACATCAGCGACGTGGTCTCAGTGGTTCCGGCCTCGCAGCGGGTGACCGCCATTGCGGCTTTTCTGGACTACGCCAAGGAACGGCTTGCTCCCTACGGGCGGCCGGTCTCGGCCGACGTCTTCGGTTTCGTGGCCACGGCCGAGGACGACCTCGGGATCGGGCAGCACCTGGAAGAGGTGGCGAGGTCCATGGATTTCGTCTCGCCCATGGTATATCCGTCCCACTATCCCAAGGGCTCTTATGGCTTCGCGGATCCGGATGCCGAGCCCTATGGCGTCATCCGCCACGCGCTGGGCGTGGCGGCCAGCCGCATCGGTACGGAGAAGCTGCGGCCATGGCTCCAGAGTTTCAGCCTGCGGCACGTCTACGGGCCGGAGGAGATCGCCGCTCAACTGCGGGCAGTTCACGAGACCGGAATCAGTAGCTGGCTCTTTTGGAACGCCAGCGGTCGATACAACCTTCTCGAGGGTTTGCCTCCGCTATAGCCGGCCTTCGACGGACCCGGCCGTTTTGCCCCCCGGCGCTGCTGAGGCAGGAAGGTATGGGGGGCGCCGGGCCGAATAGATGGAGCAAAGGCTCTCTGCTCGCAGGGAGGCGACACCGTGGCGAGCCACGAATTCATCCCGCGTGGGCGGCCGGGGCCGCTCACGACTTTGTTGGTAGTCCTGGTGCTGGCGACGGCCTTTTCGATCTTGCCGTCTTTTCCCCCTGCGATGGCGGCCGCCCCTGCCTCACCGGCGCTGCCGCCGGTCCCGGGGGAGCTTTCGATCTCCGGGACCGTGGA
Organism: Bacillota bacterium; assembly: GCA_012839805.1. GTDB lineage: Bacteria > Bacillota > Limnochordia > Limnochordales > DUMU01 > DUMU01. Next base: position 58,751 of record DUMU01000001.1, read on the forward strand.
GTGGAGTGCCGGCTACCCGCTGGGGGAGGCCGAGGCCCTGCGAGGCACGGGGCTCGCCCCGGGGGTGCTGCGCCTGGAGCAGCGAATCCACCTGGGCTTGACCGGGGTCGTCCTGCCGGCAGTAACCGTTCGAGCCGATCTGGACAACTCGCGGGGGGACAACCTGCAGCTTCTCGCTTTGACCCTCGAGAGTCCCCAACTCCACGGGCGACTGGGCAATCAGACGACCGATAGCGAGATCCCGCAAACCATAGCCTCTTTCTCCATAAATGGAGTTTCACTGGCCTATGACCGCTCGCATTCTCCCTGGGAGTACCGCCTGGTGGTGGGAAGGGTTACCGGAATACCGGAAAGTCGCACCTTCACCGGGGGCAGCAGCGAGGAGACGGTCCAGTACGTGCCGGGCGGCCCCGAGGTTCCCACCCGGCAGGAGGGAATCCTGGTGGCGGGTCTGGCGGGCATGCCCTCAGCGCGGCTGGCCAAAGCCGGCTTTGACGAGCAATTCACCCAGGCGTTCCTGGTCTACCGGCCCTCCGGCGAGGGTGGCGGGGGATTGCGGGAGTTTTTGGCCGGATATGGGCTCGACTACCTCTACGCGGCCGGAGGCGGTGGCGATGACGACCCGGGGGTGATCCGGGAAGGCGAAGGACGCGCCATTCCCGGCGGGCAATACGCGGTGGTCCCCGGTGACGGGTATGAGCACATCGTCTTTCGTCGCCCCGTGTTACAGCTGGTGCGGCAACACGTTCAGGAACTAATCCAGGAGTACAACGAGAAAAACGGGCTACGGGGTGAAGCCGCCCGGCGGTATCCCTTCGTGGCCGGCACCGGCGAGGAAGAGACCTTCCTCACCAGGCTCACGCGCGGTTTCCTCGACCTGGTGGTGGGGACGGGGGCGGGCGATCCCGACCCTTTGCTGGCCATCGGACTCCATCAGGTGGTAGCCAGCCGGCGCTTCTACGACCTGGGCCACGCCGGGATCGTGCCGGACTCGGTGGAAGTGCAGGTTTTCCAACGTAATGTCTGGCGGAAAGCGCAGGAGATTCCCGGCTTCAGCTTTACCGTCGCGCCGGAGAGCGGGGTGGTAGAGTTCAGCCTGCCGGCCGGTTTCTCCTGGGAGACGGATTCCGTTCGGGTTCATTACCGTTACCGGGTCGCAGATAACGTTTATTGGCTGGGAACGGGGATCGTACGGGCCAGCGAGAAGGTCTACCTCAACGATCGGCTGCTCACCCGTGACCAGGACTATTCCATCGACTATGAGAACGGCCTTTTGATCATGCTCCGCCCGGTATTGCCCTCGGATCGCTTGCGTATAGACTACGAACACTATCGGGGCTGGGGTGGCGGGGGCTTTGCCGAGTACCAGGCGAACGTGGTGGGCCTGCGGTCGACGTATGCCCCGGACGACAAGACTTCGCTCACCATCGAAGGGTGGCAAGCCTGGGAGAGCGCGCTGCCCGAAGCCGAAAGGGTCAATGCCATCACCATGCCGGGGACGCATCGGGTGGCGGCCGTGAGCCTGAAGACGGAAAAAGCCGGCTTCGAACTGGAGGCAAGCGCGGCTTTCAGCTGGAACCAGTTCCCGTTCGACGACAACCGGCGACCGCCCCAGGCGAACCAGGTGGAGACGATGGCCTTTGAACCGCTTTCCCCCTCCGGCGATGGCGTTTTGCTGGTGGGTCACCGGGCCGGCCTGACCGTTCTCTGGCGGGGGAAGGAGGAGCAATACGGCCCGATGCAGGGGGTCGCGGGGGCGGTACTCAGCCTTGCCGTCTCCCCGGAAGCATTCTGGGCCGGCACGGAAAGAGGCCTGCTGAGGGTGGCGCGAGATAGCGGGGGAAGCGGGCCGGGGATGGGTGATCCGGGCGAGTCGTCGCCCTTTGCCCGGCTGGCCAACTGGTCGCGCTACGGCCGGGCGGAGGGTTTGCCGTCGGATCGGGTGACGGCCCTGGCCATCGGCGGGGGGCGGGTGTGGGCCGGCACGGAGGCGGGGCTGGCCAGTGCGCCCCTCACCGATCTGACGAACTGGCAAACCCTTCTGCGCTCGGAAGCGATAGAAAGCCTGGCGTGGGAGGGCACGAGCCGGCGGGGAGCTCTCTGGATAGGCACCACGCGGCGGCTCGTTCGCCTGGAATGGGACGGGGAGGGGGGGACCGTGCGCGAGATCCGGCTTGTTACCGGCGAGACGCAGGCCATAACTGCGGTCTGCGTCGTGGAAGCCAGCCCCGACCTGGCCGGAGTGTGGGTGGCCACTCGGGACCGGCTTTTCCATCTGCCTGCCGGCAGTGACCCGTACCAGCCGGGCAACTGGTCTGTGGTCGCAACCGCGCCGGAGCTCGACGGAGAATTACTGTCTCTTGTTTTCTGGCCCAACGGGGGCGGCCCCGGGCTCGACCGGCTGGCCGTGGGTACCAACACGGGCCTTTGGGTGGTAGCAGCGAACGAAACGGGGCGGGGCTGGAACAAGTGGAGGGTCGAAGGCACCTTCGGGTGGGAGATAACGGCGGTCACGGCGGCGCCTCCTACCGCCGATCCGGTCCTTTGGGCCGGGAGCCGGGGATCGCTTCGGGCCGAACCGAAACCGGGGGATTCGTCACGCCACTTCGTGCGTTTGTGGAGCGCCAGTTCGGAAGATAGCTGGCAGGTGGTGGAGGGAGACGAGATCGGTATCCCGGGTGACGATCCCTACCGGCGTGACGACCTTCCCGCCTCCGGGCACGAGCGCAGCGGCTTCGCGGCCCGGCTCAGCCTCGGGCGGTCGTGGAGCTGGGGGGAGGTCGACCTTCGCCTCCTCCACATCGACCCGGGTTTCCTCACCATCGGGCAACGGCGTCGCAGTGACCTCACCTCCGGTGAACTCGAACTCACCCTCACGCCGGCCCCCGGGCTGGGAGTGACGGCCAGCTACTCGCAACGGGTGGCGGGGCGCGAAGGGGAAGGCGAAGGCGGGCGATACCGGGCGGCGGTCTACGGCCTGTCGTTCGAAACGGCACGCTACGGCGCTCAACTGGACGGCACCTACCGCCGGGAGAACGTGGACGACCGGAACGATGGCCGGCTCGATCAGGCACGGACGTCGGTCCGGTTGTCGGCGAGCTACGGCTTCTGGCAAGACCGGCTCCGGCTGAACGCCAGCTGGGAGGGACTGGAGTACCGTGACGTGAACCAACCGGGCTCCAATACCAGTTCCGGCGAGGTCACGGTCGGCCTGCGGGCGACTCCGTCCCGGAGCTGGTCGTGGGAGGTAGAGTTCCGGCGGCCCTGGGAGTGGTGGGCGGGTAGTTCCGGAGTCCCGCCCGGCCGGCCCGAAGCCGGCGTGGCGGTAGAGGAATGGACCAGCCGGGCCAGCTGGAATCTCACCCTGGGCGGCTCCCCGCGCCGGCCGCTTTGGCGCTGGACCGGGCTCGCCACCGCGTTGGCCGGGCGGCGGCTTCCCGGCGGTGAGGAACAGCAGAGCCTTTACCTCCAATCGAATGCCAGCTTTGCCACGTTCATGCTGGGCACTTGGGAGGTTATTCCCGCTTTCTCCGTGCGCCACAGTTACCTCGATCCCTACTCCGGTGAACCGCATTCCATCTCGCGGGGAGAAGGTAGCACCCGCCTCACCGGGAGCCTGGCGCCGGGAATAACTGCCGAGCTTTCCGCAGGTAGTTCAGTGGAACTCGATGCTTACCCGCTCTCCCGGCGCCTCACGCAGCGCTGGTCGACCTGGTTGGCAGTGACGGCCGAGACCGGCCGGCGATGGCGCCCCGAGCTCAACCTCTCCTGGCGGGAGAGCCGATCGGTGCACCCGCGCTATGGTGAGCGCAGGACGACGGAGATGACGGTCGAAGCGGGAGTTCGTTCGCCGCTCGGGATCGCGGGCCTCGCCGCCGAGCAAGAAACGAAACTGCGCCTCGGTCGACAGCGGGAGACGCGGGAGGGTAGCCCTTCGGTGAAAACCACCCACCAGGCTCGCCTCACCGGAATGGTCTCTTACAGCCCGGCCGGGGGCTGGGGGGTGGCGTTGACGGGGGCCGTCGAGGCGGAGTGGGAGGCACTGGCAAAGCCCAAAACCGTGGTGGAAATAGAGGGCTCGGTGGCCCGGCAGCTCGGTTCGACGTGGGACGTCGGCGTCTCCCTGACTTATCGTCGCGTTGACGGGGAGCGGGAGGGTGATCCTGCCGCCCGGGCCTGGATCCCCAAGGTGACGGTGAAGGCGGTGTTCTAGGCCGGGTGGTACCCTGCCGGGTCGGGCTTCGTAAACGTTCAAGAGCGGAGGTGCATCAACGACATGGGGGTAGTTGACGGATCACGCAGGATGGGCCGGGGCCTGGGCTTGGCCCTGATCTGGTTACTCGGGCTGGTGCTCGTCTCGAGCTCTGCCGGCGCTGCCGAGCCCATATGGCCGGCCCGGCCGGTGGAGCAGTTCGCCGGCTGGCAACTCTCCGAATCGTGGACGACCCCGGTAGCGCCGGGTGTGGTTCACCTGGAAGAGCGGTTCGTGAACGGGCGGGGGGAGCGGCTGGTGGTTCACCGGCTGCAGGTAAACCTGGAGGAGCCGACCGTACGGGTGCGCCTTTCGCTCCCCCAGGGGGAAGTGCTGCCGCTTGAGACATGCAGTGCCCGGGCCCGCCGGGAAAGCCGGCCCGGGGCACGGGTGGTGGCGGCGGTGAACGGCGACTTTTACACCGTAACGCCGCCTTTCGCCGGCCTGCCCATCGGGTATGCGGTGCGAGAAGGAGAACTCGTTAACACGGGGTACGGGGGTTGGATGGCGCTGGGGGTCTGGCCGGACGGGCGGGTGGACATCGACACGCTGGGCATGGTAGGCGAGGTGGAGTTCCTGCCTCCGGCCGGTACGGCGGCTGCGGACGGCACCACCGAAGCCGCCGGCTCTGCCGACCAGGCGGAGGTAGAGACCGTAAGCTTTGCCATCGACCAAATCAACCGGCCGCGGGGTGCAGGTGGTGGGATCACCCTCTTCACCCCCACCTATGGGCCGGGAACGCTGGCGGACGGAAACGGTGTCGACGTGGTGATACGGGCCGATGAACTACCGCTGCGACCCGGCGTGCCCTTGACCGGAACGGTCGTCGCGGTGGTGGCGGGAGAACGGAATACCTCGATCCCGCGCGACGGCCTGGTGCTCTCCGCCGCCGGCTACTCCGGTCTGCAGCTGGCCAAGGCGGCGCCGGTGGGGACGCGGGTCAAGATCACGGTGCACCTGGTGGGCTTGGGGTCCCGTACCTCCTGGGACGGCGTGGCGCAAGTAGTCGGGGGAAGCCCCCGCCTGGTGGTGAATGGAGAGGTATCGAGTGAACGGCATGCGAGTCTTCCCTGGGGAAATCGTGAGCCGCGTACCGCCGCCGGCTACGTGGGGAAGACCCTCTTTTTGGTTACCTGGGACGGCCGCCAGCCGGCCTGGAGCGTGGGGGCCACCATGCAGGAGCAGGCAGAGTACTTCCTGGCCCTGGGGGCAGAGGAAGCGCTCAACCTGGATGGAGGCGGTTCAACCACTTTCGTGGTTCGTGAACCGGGGGCAGCTTTTGCCGAGGTGGTCAACCGGCCTTCCGACGGATGGGAGCGGTCGGTATCCAATTCGCTGCAGGTGGTGAGCACGGCGCCGGCCGATGGGGTGCTGGCGCAATTGCTGGTATCTCCGCAGGAGGCCCGGGTGTTACCCGGCGCCGAGGTGCGTTTCGAGGCCATCCCCCTCGATGGTGCGGGAGAACGGATCACCCTGCCTTCCCCCGTAAGGTGGCGGGTCGAGCCGGAGCCGGCCGGGGAGTCCGGCGGGGAGATGGGGTCGATAGACCCGGCGGGCCGGTTCGTGGCCGGGCGGGTGGACGCGCGGGTGGTGGCGAGCGCGGTGGCATCGCCGGCCGGCGGGGGAGCGAGCGAGCGCGTGGTCGAAGGGGTGGCGACCGTACGGGTGGTTCAGGCCATCTCCCGGCTCGAGCTGTTGCCGGCCTCCGTTTCGCTTGACCCGGGACAAAGCGTGACCTTTACTCTGAATGCATACGACGCCCAGGGACGGCGCGTCTTCCTGCCCGCAAGCGGCGTGGAGTGGACGGTAGAAGCCCCGGCGGGGGTGGGGATGTTCATCCCGGCCGAAGGGCGCTTCGAGGCGGGCGAAGCTTCCGGGACGGCCCGAGTGGAGGCGCGGGCCGGTGGGCTACTAGCTACCGCCCAGATCTCGGTAGGACAGCCACCCTGGCTGATCGAGGACTTCGAAGAGGTGAGTGATCTTTACGGCGACGGTGTCCGGGTCAACCGGGTGGAGGTTGGGCAGGGAAGAGCGCCAACCGATCCGGTGCGGTTCGGGGATGGCTCGGGCCGGCTGGCTTACGACTTCACGGGGCAGGCGGGGACGTCCGGCGCATACCTGCTGTTTCGCCGCCCGCCGGAGTTGCCGGGCTACCCCCGCAAGATCGGGGTGTGGGTGTACGGCGACGGGCAGGGCCATTGGCTCCGAGGACAGTTGCGGGACGGGAGTGGTGCGTTCTTCTGGATCGACTTCACCCGGGCGTCACCCGGTGTCTCGTGGGTCGGCTGGCAGTACGTGGAGGCCGAGGTGCCGGCGGGGAAGCCCTTACCGCTCAAATTCGAGGCCTTGCGGCTGATGGAGACCAAGCCCGATCGCAAGGGCCGCGGAACGGTCTACTTCGACCAGCTGCGGGCGATCTACTCCGAGGCGGTAGAAGACCTTACCGGTCCCCGGGTTGAACTCCTCGCTCCCGCTACCGGCAGCGGTACGGTGATCCCGGCCACTGCGGCCTTCCGGGTCGTGATAAGCGATCCGGGTGAGGCGGCCTCCGGTGTCGACTGGCGAAGCCTGAAAGTTCTCCTCGACGGAAAGGAGATCGAGCCGGGCTTCGACCCCGACAGCGGCATCGTCACCTTCCAGGTGGTCGAACCGCTCGCCCCGGGTGAGCACGAATTGCTCATTCGAGTTTTGGACCGGGCCGGCAACCCGGGCGAGGCGGGAGAAGGAACCGGCATCGCCCACTGGACCTTCCGGGTCGAGGGCTGAGGATCAGCTGCGTTCAGCGACGCTGGTTCGCGGGGTAGGCGGGCGAACGGCCAGAGACGACAAACGGCCGGGGTGCGAACGGCAAAGGGCGAGCGAGGGAGGCCCGGTGCCTCCCTCGCTTTCAAGTATCGCTCCCCGGCCTACCTCGCTCCTGCCTGGTCGATTGCCTTCTTCAGCCCTTTCCAGAGGGTTTGTACTTCCGCCGGTGAAGCAGTGGCCGGCGGAGCCGTAGAGCTGTAGATACCGGCATCAAGCCGGGCGGTGATGAACTGCCCGGCCGAGATCGTCATCGGTGTTTCACCAGTTGGGTACTTCGCCAGGTAATCGCCGTCGTTGAGCGACCCATCGTCATTCAAGTCGAGCCAGGCCAGGACCCATCCCGCGCCGGCCTGTACGGCCGGGATGTTGTAAGCCCAGCCGGTGCTGCCGAAGGCGGGGTGGACGGCACGGCTGAGTGGCTCGCCGTTCTGGTTGACTACCCCGATCCAGGTGTTGGCCGGGTTGGCCCCCAGTACCGCCAGATACGGGTTCACCAGGCCGTAACCCGTCCGATCGTCCCGTCCGAGAACATCGATATCCTCGGCCGTCCGCTTCAATATGGTGTCAACGGTCGCTTGCCAGGCGGGCACTCCCGCCTGGCGCATCAAGGCCACGATACCGGCCACGATGGGGGAAGCGAAGGAGGTTCCGTCTCCCCGCCTTGGTGAGAAGTCATTGGAAGACTGGAAACCGGTGGTCCAGACGGACTGACCGGGGGCGGCCACATCCACTCGAGGCCCGTAGTTTGAAAAGGTGGCCCATCCCTTGTCATCCTTAACGGCAGCCACCGCGATCACGGGGTCGTAGTTGGCGGGCCAGGTAACAGTCTGGTCGCCGGTTTGCGGGTCGACATTGCCCGCGGCTGCCACCACGATCACGCCCCGGTTTATGGCTTGATCTATGGCCGACTTCACGACATTGGGAATCGGGGCAAAGCCTCCCAACGAGAGGTTTATTACATCGGCCCGGTACTGTCTGTTCCCGTTTACTCCGGCGGCCAGCAGGATGGCCTCGGCAATGTCCGCCTCCGTTCCGCCCTCAGCGGTCATGGCCCGGAGCGGGACGATTCCGGTCTGCCAGGCCGTCCCTGCCACCTGCACGCCGTTATTGGTCACAGCACCCACGAGCCCCGCTACCATGGTTCCGTGACTGGGTCCGCTCAGGGCCGGATCGGCCGGATCGCGGTCGTTGTCAACCACGTCATAGCCTTCAAGAAGATTGCCTTGCAGGTCGGGATGGCCGTAACCAACCCCGGTGTCGATCACCGCCACCCGCACTCCCGCTGCGTTAGCCTGGACTGCCCAGGTTTGCTCCATGCCAAGGAGATGATAGTGGTAGTAGTTGTATGTCCCGGGGTTGCCCGGCCCGTGATAGCTGATGTAGTAAGGATCATTGGGACGCCTGGTGGGATATACCATCGGTGAGGCCATCGGATACGCGTAGGAGGCAGGCCACGCGTCCAGGACCTTGCCGCTGGCGAGGAGGCGCGCGGCGAAGATCTCCGCCGGCACATCGGCCGGAGCCTCGATAGTCGCCACCCGTTGTCCGATCTTCTCCAGTAGCGGATGGGTACGGTATTTCAGGTCCGGGCGGCCGATCGCTGACAGCAGCTCACGGACGACCTGGCGGGTCGCCTCCGCCTGGAAGACACCGTTGAAAGAGCCACCTTCTCCGAGCGGCTGGAACCCGGCGGGCAGGCGCACGATGACGTGCCGGGCACGAGCGATGCGAGGAGGGGTGAACGTCGGCCTGGCCGGTAGCCCGGCTACCGACGCCTTGCCGGCCACCGATTGCTGGGAGGCTGTGTACCAGATCGCGTTGCCGACGAGGACCATATACCCGCTGACCGTAGCCGAACCGCCTGCAGGGGCCGGCAGCAGGCGAAAGTCGAGATGCCTGGTCCCGCCGCCCGACACGGAAAGGGTTTGGGTATTGGCTTCATACCCGTTGGCTGTTGCCGTGACTTGTACGGTGCCGCTTCCCACCGGCAGGCCCGCCAGTGAATACCGCCCGTCCTGTCCGGTAGTAGCTACCTGTGAACCTACCATGACTCGAGCTCCGACAATAGGCGTTCCCATGCTTTGGCTCATGACGTATCCATACAGGTTGAAAGTGGTCGCTCCTCCCCCTCCTCCGCAAGCACTGACCAATAGCGACAAGGTCGCGAGGAGCAACCCGAGTGCGGGTAGAAGCCTCAATTCCCTCTTCATACGGGCGGGGGCCCCCCTTTCTGATCGCATACCGGATGCCCAAATCGACGCCGAAGCCAGAATCCAGGACGAAGAGGCCGCGGGAAAGTTCAACGCTCAAGACGCGATGGTCACGCGATGGTCAAGCCGCCCCTGATGGTGAACCGGTGGAGCATATTCCCATCGCTTGAATTATATGCTCTTGACTATGCGATTGGCAAACTCAAAACAAGACGCCCCGGCCGCCGGGGCGTTCAACCCGAAGCCGGGCCGGGGCGTCCGAGGGGAGGGGTAGCGCTGGCCGTTAGCGCCCGCCACTAGCGCTGGCCGTTAAGGTCGGGCGCTAGGGCTGGGCGCTACGGCTGGCTGCTGGCAGGTTCAGCGCCGGCGGGCTGCCTCGAAACGGCGCTGGACTTCCGGCCAGTTGACCACGTTCCACCAGGCGTTGACATACTCCGCCCGCCGGTTCTGGTATTTCAGGTAGTAAGCGTGCTCCCAGACATCAAGGACGAGGAGCGGAATCACACCCCACTCCGTGAGGTTCTGGTGCTTTTCGGACTGCAGGATGACGAGCTTGCCGGCGGCCGGCTCCCAGGCGAGGATGGCCCATCCCGAGCCTTCCACGGCCACGGCCGCGGCGCTGAAGTGCTTCTGGAAAGCATCAAAGCTGCCGAAGTCCTTCTCGATCTGGGCAAGCAGTTCACCGGAAGGCTTGCCCCCCTGGTTCGGCCCCATGATGGTCCAGAAGATGGAATGAAGCAGGTGGCCCGACCCGTTGAACGCAGCCTCCCGCGACCAGTGCTTGACCAGGGCGAAGTCACCCTTGGCCCGGGCCTCGGCCAGGGCGGCCTCGGCCTTGTTCAGCCCATCTACGTACGCTTTGTGGTGCATGTCATGGTGCAGGCGCATGGTTTGCTCATCGATGTAGGGTTCCAGCGCATTGTAGGGGTAAGGCAGCGGCGGAAGTTCGTAAGGCATTTTGTTTCCTCCTTTGACCATCTCGTCGTAGTGGCCGGATCGGTGTTGCCAACTCATCCCGGCAGGGGCAGGGGGCCGGCTACCGGAAAGCCTACAGCCGGTACCGGTCACCGGCGTCCGGTTGGAGACTGGTGCCAGCATGCCATGCCGTTGGCAAGACAATTATAATGACAATGATTCTCCATAAGCAAGAGGGTAAGGGCAGCGGGGAATACGAAGTGCGGCGGGTGCAGCTTCGCCGGAGGCATCACCGGGAAAGCACCCAGGTCAGGGCTCTGAACGCCGGGCCTGACCACGGCGGCGGCGGAGCGAGTACCCGGGGTGCCTGGCCGGGCGGGGCAACCGTTGCCTGCACCCGTACGTGCACAAGGGCGGGGGTTTCGCCTCCCACACCTGCTTTCTGCTTTTCTGCCTCCTTCAACCAGGCCGGGAGCGGCGGGAAGCCCGGTACGCCGGCGGCAGGTGCTTCGGCTTCCGGCGGGGTTTCTGCCCCTTTCTCCTCCGGGGTTACCTGGAGCGGGAGAAAGACTGCTCGTCCCGCGGGGTGACCGGCCAGGGCCAGGCGGGTGCGGCGCAGGGCGAGGAGCCATAGCATAGTGCTCCAGGGCATGACGAGCCGTCCGGCCGGGCGCAATTGCTCGAACCATGCTCGCGGGATCCACGGGGTGGAGGCGGTCACGATGATCCGATCGTAAGGGGCTCGCGCTTCATACCCTCGTGAACCGTCTTCCTGCACCACCCTCACTGCCCGGTAGCCCAGTTCGGCCAGGGTGGCGGCGGCCTGCCGGGCTACTTCGGCATCCAGTTCAACCGAGACCACCTCGCCGCCCGGCTCTACCAGCTCTTGCAGCAAGGCGGCATTGTATCCAGAGCCGGTCCCGATCTCGAGCACCCGGTGGCCGGGAAGGACGACCAGCGCCTCCAGCATGATGGCCACCACGTCCATGGCCGAGATGGTACTGACCACCTCCTGGCCACGAACGCAGAAGGGGAGGGCATCGCCGGTCTGGTAGACGCGCTCGAGGGGGATCGGACTCGTCGCGGGTAGAAACCGGTGGCGCGGGACTTTGGTCATTGCCCGGGCCACTCGCCGTGACCGGATCACGCCGAGGCGCCAAAGGTGCTCCACGGCGGCTGCTCGTAGCGACTGCGCCTGCATGTCAGCGGCCGGCACCCCATTCCCCCTCCCGTTCATAAGCCTTCCCTTTTCGGCACTGCTTTCCTGCTCAGAAGTAGGTGGGGAGGGCGGTTCATCCCCTCGCCCGGTCGCCCAGCTGCCGTGGCTGCGCTCGATGTGGCCGGCTATCTGGCCGGGTGTCCGGGGGCAACCCGGGGACAGCGTGCGCCAGGGTCGCGGGAGAATAAGCAGGCAGACCCCGACGAGCAGCAATGGCGGCGTGGTGCGCCGGCCGACTCTGCGGCCGGCCGCAAGAGGTGGTAGTGGAAGTAGTGGATGTAGCCCCGCGGGTTTGAGTTGGTGCATTATTGCTCCACTCCACCAGCGTGAACTGGTGCGATAATGCACCATTTTCCTTGTGCACCGCCCTCGATCGTGCCGGAGACCCTCCTGTAAGATCAGTCCTACCTCTCCTAGCTTGGCTTTTTCACCTTCCACACCCGAACCCTATCGCCCCCGGCGCCTGGAGACGGGGGGACGTAGGGCAGTTGGCGCATTCTTGCTCCAACCTGCGGGTCGGGATTGGTGCAGGAGTGCACCATCATTGCACCATCTGTCCGGGCACCCGACGTCCACCCAGGAAATCGGGTGGGCTTTGTCCAGCGTCCAAAGCCCTGAAAAGGGGAGTGGAGGTGAGTGGCTGCATCTGGTACACTCTTGTCGCCAGCGTTGTACGCGGGGTTTGTCCGCAGGGTAGGTAAGGCGGTAGACTCGAGATCATGCTTCGGTTGGCCCAGTGGCTGCTACCCGTCGTGGCCTATTTCCTCGGCACGGTGTTGCCGGGGGATTATCTCGTCCGCTGGCGGACGGGACGATCTTCGCGCGACCTTGGGGAGAATTACGGCGCGGCCGGCACGTGGCGCCTGATCGGGCCGGTGTACGGGGTCACCGTAGCCATACTCGACATCCTGAAGGGCTTTCTCCCGGTCTTCGTGGCCAGGTCGTTGGATCTGCACCCGTGGGTTCTCTGGTTGACCGCGGTCGCCCCGGTAGCCGGACACAACTGGCCCCTCCAGCGGCATTTTCAGGGAGGCCGGGGTTTGGCCGCGGCGATCGGGGTAGTCTTGTGCCTGGCCCCGTTACCTTTCATCCTCGGCCTGATACCGGGGGTGCTGGTCGCTCTTCGACGCCGGCGCACTCCCTGGGTTGGCTTCGTGGGGCTGCCGGTCGGCCTCTTGCTGAGCCTCTTCATGCACGTACCGCCGCTCTTCATCACGGCAACCCTGGCCGTAGCCCTGCTCTTACTGATCCGCCAGTTCCAGTGGTACGCGGTGGCCGAACGGCTGGCCCGGTGGAGAGCCCGTCGGGCCAGCCGGCGCGGGCCCTCGGCGGGTAGCCAACCGCCGGTATTCTGAGGCGTAAGCCCCCGTTCGTCGGGCGAACCGGTGATGCCCACCGGCAGGCGAATCCCACCGGGGACGGGCGGGGGGCGACCGAGACCGGAACCGACACCTTGAGACCGATACCGACACCTGGAACGAGAGCATCGCAATAGCCGCCGGTGGCGGTACACGACCCGGAGTCTCCCGCTTCCGCCAGTGCGCTGCTGGTGTCAGTCCGCGGTGGTACGGGCGCTGACGTCGCCATGCTGACCGATATCGACCCGGATCGAGTCTGTTTGGCACGCGGTAGTCCGGGCCTGCGCAAGTCGATCGACGGCGTGGCGGCGCTGGTGCGTGAGGGGTTTGCGCTGGACCAGTTTTCCTCCGGCGGCTAGAGCGCGGCCGCTTTCAATGGCCGGCTGAGTCCAGCGTCACCCCGCTGGCCATTACTCGCCGCCATTTGCGGTGCTTACTCGACGGTCTCCCCCTCGAGCAACGCCAGGCTCATCCGGAGCTGACGGCTCGGACTATCCCTTAAGAAAGAACATCGGAACATCGGCAAAGGCCTAAAAGCTGCGCTGGTGTGACTTCGATAGTCCCTACGCCGACGTCTACACCCGTCATTCGTGGAAGCCTTGCCTCGCCCTCGGCCGTCTCCTATGTGATGACCCAGAAATTCGTCGAAGGCATGCCCCTGTATCGCCAGGAGCAGCAGTTCGAACGGCTCGGCATCGCACTTTCCCGTCAGACCCTGGCGAACTGGGTGCCGATTGCTTCCGACCGGTGGCTTAGCCCCCTCTATGAGCGCATGCATTTCCACCTGCTCCAACATGACATCCTGCATGCGGATGAGACCACCCTGCAGGTGCTCCACGAACCGGGACGAGCAGCGCAGACGCAGTCGTATCTCTGGCTGTATCGCACCGGGCGGGAGGGCCCACCGATTGTCCTCTTCGAGTATCAACCAACCCGCTCGGGCGAGCATCCGCGGGAATTCTTGAAGGGGTTCTCGGGTTACCTGCACGTGGACGGGTATGGGGGGTATGATCAACTGCCCAACGTGACTCTGGTCGGCTGTTGGGCCCATGCCCGGCGGAAGTTCGATGAAGCGCTCAAGGCACTCCCGGCATCTGCTCGCACCAAGCCGGTGGCGGCCCGAGAAGGGCTGGAATTCTGCAACCGCTTGTTTGCCATCGAACGAGACCTCTCCGGCGTTACCCCGGAAGAGTGGCACGCTGCCCGATTGGAGCGTAGCGGACCGGTGCTGGATGAGTTCCATGCCTGGCTGGAGCAACAAGCGTCCTATGCCTTGCAGAAAAGCTTCTTTGGCCAGGCGGTCCAGTACTGCCTCAACCAGTGGGAGAAACTGACGGCGTTCCTAAAGGATGGCCGCTTGGAACTGGACAACAACCGCAGCGAACGGTCGATCAAGCCGTTCGTCATCGGGCGCAAGAACTGGCTGTTTGCCAACACCCCGCGCGGGGCACGCTCTAGCTCCATCATCTACAGCGTCGTGGAGACGGCGAAGGAGAACGGGCTTAACCCCTTTGCTTACCTGACATACCTGCTGGAACGGCTTCCGAACCTGGACACTACCAACCCGACGATTCTGGACGACTTGCTTCCCTGGTCCTCCAGCCTGCCTGCGACCTGTCGGATGCCTGCTCCAGCCCGCCACTAACCCTTTGCCGGTTCGCTTTCATACTCCTCTTTCCGCCTCTGCTCTCATGGCGGAGACCTTCCCGCGTCAAGGTGGTCGCAGTCTTACGCTTACGATCGGGAAGCCGTTGCGGAAGCCGGCATTCCCCGTCCAGACCCCAGCTTTGTCGATCTCCCAGGGCCGACGTGACCCAGCCTATGGAGGCTACTAACAGAGGCGACCGTCCAGACCGTCGCCATGTCAAGGACCGATGCGGTGGTGGTAAGGGATCTTCCCCGTTCTCCGTTATCCTGCCAGTAGCCGCTTTGACTCGGTCCACGTCTGTCCACCGAGTTCTAACTCATCCGCTCGCGTCATGACGAAGGCCGCATTTCACGAACGGCTCGGCTTTGCGTCATTCACCACCTTGATTTGCTCAGAATCGACCTTTGGACGTCGATCATAGGTGAGAAGACCAGTGGTCTCGTCTTCTACATCGGTGAGCTGGGCATAGCAGATCCCCTGAACCACCGGGCTGCTGAAAAGAGCCTCCGTGAGAGCCCGGTACTGCCGGGCCAGCTCTTCACCCTCAGCACATATCCCTCCATATCTGCTGACAACCACCGGCTGCCCCATATACCGCCCGCGAAGCACGAAGAGATCATGTCCCTCGGGCTTGTGGGCCAGTATGCCCTCAAGAGTCTGGTAGCGACGGGCCAGCGTAGCAGCATCATCGTAATCGTGGATACTCAGCACATCGGAACGGGAGTGGTCCCATCCGTCGTTGGATACTACCAATCGGGTCGGATCGAAAACACGCAAGAGGTCCGTCAGAGCTATCTGCCGGTCAACCTGCTTCGAGTCACTGGTAAGCTTGTCAAACCCGAAACTCTCGCTTATAGGCACCCACGCCACAATGCATGGGTGGTTTGTGTCGCGAAAGAGAACAATCTCCTGCCATTCCTTCAACAAGAGGTCTATAGCCGACCGGCTGAAACGATGCGCGTTGGCCATTCCCGACCAAACCAAATAACCGAGCCTATCTGCCCAGTAGAAAAACCGCGGGTCCTCTGCCTTCTGGTACTTGATACACCCGTTGAATCCAAAGCGCTTTGCCCACTCGATATCTGCCTTGAGTGCCTCATCGGAAGGTGCAGTTAACAACCCCTCGGACCAATAGCCCTGATCGAGTACCAGTTTCATGTAATAGGGCTTCCCGTTCAGGCAGATGCGCCCCTTCTCCACGCTTACCCACCGCAATCCCGTGTACCCTTCAGCCACATCCACTTGCTCACCGTTGCAGAAGAGGCGGTACGTAAGCTGGTAGAGGTGGGGCTCCTCCGGACTCCAAAGGTGAACATCCTCCGGTTGAAACCGTATTTCAGTTTGCATTTCGGTTATGCCAACGGTCCCCGAAGCAACCCCCACCACTCGTCCCTCGTACCGGACCTCTACCTCTCCTGTTACCCTAGCCTCATCAGTCCCGGAGCTTCCGCCAACCATTATGCGCACGTGTAGCCGTTGACCGCCGGGTTCGGTCCTCAACCGTACACGATGAACGTGCGCCATTGGCGGGACCGGCTCCATCCATACGGTTTGCCAGATTCCGGTCGTGGGAGTGTGGAAACCGGCCTTGGGTCGCAAGGTCCAGCGCTGTTTGCCTCGGGGAAAATCTTGAGCCCTCGACGGAAACACGGCCTGAACAACGATAGTTACCCACTCAACATTCGAACCGAGTGTATCGGTAACGTCGACATAGAACGGAGTGTATCCTCCTATGTGTTCTGCTGCCAATCGTCCATTCAGCCAAACCCTGGCCGCGTAGTTTACGGCGCCAAAATGCAGCAGTATCCGTTGCCCGCGCCAGGAGGCGGGAAGGCGAACCAGGCGCCGATACCAGACGATGTCATGGAAGCTTGGGTCACCAATCCCGCTGGCCGGAGCCTGATAGGCAAACGGAACCTGAATCCGAAGCGGGAAGTCCCCTCGCTCCGGTTCGCACCAGCGCTCCCTCACTCCCCTCGACTTATCGTCGAACGCAAACTCCCACTCGCCATTTAGATTCAACCAGTCTTTACGCACGAGATCGGGCCGCGGATACTCCGGCCGCGGTATCGGGCTCTCGTAAGCAGACCGCGTCAATAGCCCCATGATCCATGCCATCTCCTTGCCAACGATACTGCCCCTCCTTGCCGGACCGCCCCTCCCTAACTCGCAGGAATGCTGCCTTATCTTGCCGAGGGCTGTATAGGTTGACTTATCGGCCGTAGATCGGTTCAAAGCTTATGCTCGTCCACTTTTCCTTTTCCGCAAGTGCCTTGACTTCATCTACCCAATAAAGCGATGCACCAGTCTCAAGGCAACGGAAGACTGCTGACCCATCCCAGGTGGACAAATCGACGTATCGCGGATCGTCAGGACCAATTATGGTGGAACCCTCTGTTGCCCAATCTTCTGTTCCGCATGCATCACGCTTGTGCCGCAAAACAACCCGGCTGTCTGCATGAAGTCGCGCCATGCTCCGCGAAATGATATGGTAGTACTTCAGTCCTCTGTTTTCGATTCCTTTATTCTTACCGCGTCCGCTCACGAAGACAACCTGCTGATACTCTATCTTCAGATTCGGGAACTTCTCCATTAGTGTAAACAGAACCCGTTCCGACACGACATAAACGGGATCAGGTATGAAGAGGAAGTCAGGCATGGTCCCAGTACTCACTGTTATCTTCAACGGATAGGCTCGCTCGTCAAGGGTAAATGGTACCAGCGCGCCACAAACTGGGCACAAGTATTGATCATCGGGGTTTTCCACAATCTTGCCCCGTGCAAAACGGTTAGATGCAGGTAAGGTACTAATCCACCAAAACCGCACGGTCCATTAACCTCCTAAAATAGCACGTCAAACCCATACTTCCGCGCCAGTTGCCTGGCGTAGTCAAAAACCTTTTCGCGCGTTGGGTTCTTGATGTCTCTGAAGAACTGCTCCCACTCCTTCTGGTAGGATTTGCTCCATTGCTGGTAGCCCCCCTTCTTTACCCAGTCTCCAAGAATGGGGTGGTTTACATCAAGTCCCACCTTCGCAAAGCGATCCGCAAGTACCTTTGGCAGAACATGGTGCGCCTCCAGGTCAGCTATTTCCTTTCCAGCCCTGCCTGTCAGTATCGACAGATTATCACGGAAATTGTGCTCAGTGAAGGGCTTAAACCTGGCTTCCTTGAGGACGCGCGCTACGTCGGCCTTTCCCATGCTCTGCAGCGCCCGCAGAGCTACGTCATCGAGCACCTCGAATCCGCGGCGCAGCACGCTGGATGATGGTACGACAGGTAGCAGTCCTGCTGTATCCAAGAGGGCCCACGCTAGGGTTTGAAGGGAAGGTGCCGCGATGAAAGACTTCCAGCTCCAGGCGGCGAAAGCGAAGTCTAAGACGTCCCAAAACGCCTCGCCGTCAGGATCTACGAAGCGCAGAGGGTTGTTTGGGCCGTACGCCCACCAGTTCAGCCCCTGGCGGGCAGGGTCAGGCTGGAGAAAGCGAGCGGTCACCGGGTCGTAATAGCGGGCGTTGAAGTAGTAGAGCTCGATGACTCCGTCCTCCGGCTTGCCGGTGAACCTATGGACTTCTCCTACCGTGAGCGCCCCACTTGCCTGCACCGTCACCCCGAACGGCTCATACTCAAACCTGGCTACCACCTGGCCCTGGCTGTCCGTGATCGCCCGGACCGAGCCCACCAGGTCGACATGGTAGAAGTACGTCTGTGGTGGGTTTGTCCCTTCTTGAACTACCTTCGCCAGATACTTCCCGTTGATTGCAAGGTACTTGGTGGTCACCGTGGGCTGGCCGGGTTGGGTCTTGATCTCGTAGACGATGTCATTGCCCGAGTACAGGGTGATGGTGGTGGTGTCACCTTCGACGGTCTTCACCCGCCGACCGTAGGGGTCGTAGAAGAACTGGGCAACAGGTGAACCATCTACCCGAACCTGCGTCATGAGACGGCGGGCGCTGTAGTCATAGTTCGTCTCACCACCAGGGGCGTTGGGCTGATCGTCTTTGAGGATCAGTTGGCCGTAGGTACCCCAGCTGTAGCTTGTGCTCCCCCGTTGGACCAGGTAATTGCCAGGTCGGTAGCCGTAGTTGATCACACCCCGGGCGTCCGTCCAGGCCTCTTTGATCCGATTCTCCAGCGCATCGTACACGTACTGCACCGTCTCAATGCCCGTGGGCATATGCACCTGGGCCGAGATGAGACGGTTTGCTCCGTCATAACCGTAGGTAAGCGTGAACGGTTCTCCGCTGCTCGCGTCCGTTATGCAGCATTTTGACACCCGTTATGCAAAGAAATGGCTATACAAGGGCGTTTTGGGCGCGCGAATCCTCCGTTTTGGCATCACGGTCGTCCTTCGCCAGGGGCTCGATGCGTGGTGGAATGCGGTATCCCAGCGCCTGGAAGATGGTGACCGCCTCCGGAGACGCCTCGGAGTGCAGGCGATAGATCGTTCCCTTGATCTCGATATGGGCTGACCTGATCCGAGAGAGGTGCTTGAGCGCCTCCGTCGCCGTCATCTTGATCCCTTTCGCATGAAGCTTCTTCTCCAGGTAACGTTCGAGCAGGTGGGCCA
>DUMU01000002.1 GCA_012839805.1 Bacillota bacterium
CCGCTACCGCCCCCACACTCAGTACCGGACCGTGCGTGCCTACTTGCCCGAATACGGGGATGTGACGCTGGTAGTGGTCCATGATCCGCGGGATCAGGAAGCACCCTATCGCGTGTTGGCCGCCAAGGACCCCCGCATGCAAGGAGCTGGGGTAATCGATTTCTATTCGATCCGGTGGGAGATCGAAAACATCCATCGTGAGGCCAAGAGCCTACTGGGCCTGGAGAACTTCCACGTGCGGTCGTTCCACGCCATCGAGGGTCATCTTGCCTTCACCCTGACCGCCATGCTGGTGGCCGCCCTCCTTCGACGGTACGGAACGGCTCTAAAAGATACCGGGATTACAGCAATCCGCCGCATGGTTATTGCCGTAGCCGCCTACGTCACCGGCAAACGCCGCCTAAAGCTGAAGCTGCACGAGTCGCACCGCCAGATAATTGAAGCTATAGAGCGAGCACTAGCCGACCTCGCCCCGGCTTAGACGGGATGGAAAATAATGGCGCGCAATTTCTGTTGTATGATCTTGTGTAACCATGGTAGAGTTGAAGATGTGAAGATGCGAAGGTGGCGGACGCCGCTTTAGATCTAGTGCTTCAGAGAGGATTGATCCGTGGAGGTCGTAAGATGCGTAGAACATTCTGTTTCGGACTTATCATCTTGCTAGCTATTTCTCCCTTTGGCTGCAGCAAGCAGGAAGATAAGCCTCAGTTAACACAAAAACCGCCTACCGGTGAGAACCGGCCGGCCACTGACGACGGTGATGAGCTGGCCATCAAGAGCCTGGTCGAAGATTTCGGCAGAGCTCTCCAAACCGTGTATCTTCAGGGCCCGGGCGACATGGTAAAAAAGAGCATTAACGAGAACTACGGCCGTTTTGTTACCCCGTCTCTTCTTGCTGAATGGCTTAACGATCCTTCCAACGCTCCGGGTAGGGTAGTTTCAAGTCCCTGGCCGGACCGAATAGAGATTCGAAGCATGAAGCCCTTATCAGAGGACACTTATGAACTCGAAGGCGAGATTATTGAAATAACTAGCGTAGAGAAGGTTAGCGGCGGCGCGGCCGCCAGGCAACCGATCACTCTCCTGGTAAAGAAGACCGGAACTCGCTGGCTCATTGACGGGGTCACCCTCGGATACCGGAAAGGCGAGGCCGGCTGATCCGGCAGAGCCAGGTCCGGCAGGGCCAGCAGGTCCAGAAAGCAGGCGGAGACCAATGGAGCCCATCAGAATCCTGTTTTTGTGCACCGGCAACTCGTGCCGAAGCCAGATGGCCGAAGGGTGGGCCAAGTTCCTGCACGCCGGTAAGATCGAAGCATTCTCGGCCGGGACGCAACCAAGCCGGGTCAATCCCCTGGCGATTCAGGTCATGGCCGAAGCTGGAGTCGACATAAGTACGCATCGCAGCAAGCATTTGCGTGAGTTTCTGGGCCAAAGGTTCGACTACGTCGTAACCCTCTGTGGTGACGCCCGGGACAATTGCCCGGTTTTCCCCGGAGCATCCCGCATGGTGCACGTTGGCTTTCCTGACCCAGCCCGGGCCGTCGGAACGCCGCAAGAAGTGCTAAATGAGTTCCGGCGGGTGCGAGACATGATCCGGGACTTCGTGGCGGGACTGCCGGGGACGCTCGCCAACGCCGATCCGGTACACGGTGGACACTTGGTCAGTACGACCAGTCACGTGGGTTCTGTATCCCTAGAGTAAGCCGTAATCCGCCGCGTTATGCCGCCGGCACGAGGTAGGACCCGAGAAGCTGCGCTTCCTCGCGCACTTCTTTTCCGCGTATCTGCCGTTGACCCCGGAGCAGGAGCATCGGGTGCAGGCGGCCCTGAACAAACGTTACCCGGAGGAGCCGAAAGCATTGGAAGAGTTCATCACGCCGTGGCATGAGGAAGGGCTGGCGGTTGGGCTAGCCCGGGGACGCCGGGAGGGCTTGGTCGAAGGTCTGGAACGCGGAGTCCAGAAGGGACGACAAACGCTGGTGCTGCACCTGATCCGAAAGCGGTTCGGCAGAATTCCCCCTGGGGTCAGACAGGCAGTCCAAGCCCTCCCAGCACGCTCGTTATTGGAGCTGGGCGCTGCCCTACTGGACATGTCCAGCCTCGAGGAGCTGCACAGCTGGTTAAAGGCACATGAGACCTCCGAGGGCCCAAGTGACAGGGAATAGCAGCCGGGCCAGCAGTGGTGAAGGTGGCGCGCCGCAAAAAGGCGAACAATTGGGGGATGGCGGAGAAGGATTGTTCGGAGTAAGTCG
>DUMU01000014.1 GCA_012839805.1 Bacillota bacterium
AGGTTGGAGAGATCGGCGGGCGCAGCCGCAACGGCTTGCCCGGGTGGCGCCACCGGCGGCTGTCCCCATTGGAGGCGCGGTGTCCAGCGGCCCTCCAGGCGCCATTCCGGTTGCCGGCCGGCGCTTTGACCAAAATACACCCCGCAAGCTGCGACCAGCGAAAACTCTCCCCGGGGGCTTGATCTCTCCCACTTACCTTCCAGGCTGAGACGGTCGAGGGCCAGCCCGAGCCCGGCTGCACCGGGGGAAATGGAGACGCTACCGGGGGCGTTCCTCTCGGTGACGGGAGCCCAGGTCAGGCTGCTTTTCAGACTGAGGCGACCTCCCGCGACCTCCCCGGGGCTCGTCAGGAATATGCTGGTGGTCACTTGCCCGAGGACGTTTTGCCCGGCCTCCCGTTCCCGCCAGCTCACCGTACCTTCCAGGCTGAACGGCCAGCCGGCCACCCCTCCGCTCGCCCGCAAGGTGAAGAGACGAGAGCGCTCGGTTCCCTCCTCAAATCCGGGGAGGGGATCGTCGGTGTCCAGGCGCAAGGAAACCCCCGGCCAGCGAGACGGACTCCAAGCCAGCATGAGCCGGTAGCGGGATGATCCGGGCACGGTTGAGCGAGCTACATTATCCGCCGTGACCATCCACTGGAGCCAGGTTGACCTCTGACGCTGTACTTCTCCGCCGATGCGGAACTGGCTTACGCTTCCGTCCGGGTAGAGCTTGCTGCTTCCCCCGAGACCCAGGCGGTATGAGCTCCGGAGAAGCTCGATGCTGGAGGTAAGAGACCACAGAGGGAGATCCTCCGAGGAAGCGGCATTCAGTGGGGTAAAACCCCGGCTTCGACCGCTGCCGGCCACGGAAAAAGCCCAGCCAGGCGCACGGTACTCCAGGCTGAGCCCGGTACTCACTCCCCCCTTCGTCCAGGCCAGGCCACCCTGGCCTTTCATCCCCTGGGGCCAGGATCCCTCCACGCTGGCAGCTACTCCCGCCTCTCCCTCTCTTGCACCCCCTGACGAGGCGGCCGCTTCCAGGTCGAGCCGCCGGAGCCAACCCGGCCCGCCTTCGCGATCCGGCTGCCACTCCCACTTCACCCGGGCGATCGGAGAGGCCCCCGGCGTAGATATCACATCAACATCTAGCGTCCTCCCGCCCGTTTCCTCGCGGTGCAATGTGATCCGGTCCGCGACGGCCTCGGCGAGGAGCGGACCAGCCGGCAGACGCTCCCGAGCCGCGAGGACGACCCGGGAGCGCCGCAGATAGAGGGTAAGTTTTCCCTGCTTCAGGCCGAGGGGTCCCACCGAACCCAGGGGGTTAGAGCCCTGGAGCTGCCATCGCGATTCGGCGGTGAGCTCCCAGGGGAGGCTCCGGATTACACCGCGCAGCTGGGGCTCGAGGCCGAGGGAAAGCCCGCCCTCCGTGCTGAGCTTCCAGGTGAGCTGTCCCGCGAGCCAGCTACCTGCCCACACCTCTCCCGGCGCCTCACCCGGCGAAGCCAAAGCCGCAGGATTACTTGTTTCAGGGGGGGAAGCTGTAGCAGATACGCCTCGCTCGATGGCACAAAGAAGGAGAAAGACGAGAACCCAGACGCGTCCTTCCTCGCGATGGCCGTCACGGCACACGATAATTCAGCCGGCCACCGGCAAGCTTGGACCCCCCGTAGTCAAAGATCGCCAGGATCTGGTACTCGCCGGAGGGTAGGGAAGCCGGCAAGGTGGCGCGGAAAACGCGGGTCGCGTCGGGAAGGACCGTGGCCGCGGCTTCGTTCAGCGGTATCTGGTAAAGCAGGCGATCGCCTTGACGGACTTCCAGCCGGCCCACCGGTCGCAGGTGTACATTCCCGGTGTTTTTGACCTCTACTTGGAACGAAGGTCCCTGCTCGGTGCCGGCATTCGTCGCCGCGGAGGAGTACGGTTGCACGCCGGTCACCGCCAGGCTCCGCACCGGGTTCCCGACCTGTACGAAGACCTTGATGGCGACCGCGCCGGCGATCATGATGCCGCCAGATCGGGAGGGGAGCGCCTGGGACTGGGCCACGATCATGCTGCGGTATTCCCCGTCCCACCCGGCCTTGGACTCGGCCGGTACCGAGATCGAGTAACGCACGGTAAACGTCCCCTTGGCCGGAACGTCGAACTCTCGCGGGCTTACCCGTAGCCACGCGGAAGCGGACCGGGGCAGGCTCGCCGGGGACGCCAGTTGCAGGTCCCCGTCGGGAGTGATCTGCCAGTCACTCAGGGTGGTGGTGAAATGCAAAGCGGTATCCGTTCCGTTATATATTTGGAACGTCCCGCCCACGGACTGTCCCGGCGCAGCCTGGTGCTCCAGCTCCAGCGGATAAGCCCCGATCATAAGCGCGGCCCGGGCCGGTTGCCCCACGCTCATGCCGAGCCCCATGACCGTTAAAGCCACGCCGATAAGGGCCGGGGAGAGCACTCTTACCCGCGATGCCACCCACCGAGAGCCTCCTCCACCCCCGAACGGGCTCAGGTTCTTCATGGTGCTCCTCACTCCTAACTGGTGTGTGAGTAGGACCATACCATCAGTTCGTCGCCGCGGTGAACGTGATGACTCCCCGGTAGACGGAAGGCCCGGCATACTCCCAGAGGTTCCGGATACGCACGTCGACCGTAAAAAACACGATCGCGGGCTTCGGGCCACGGTAAGCAAAGATCGGCAAGCCGCCTTCCGGAATCGCGTGGTAATCCGGAACGAGCGAACCCCGACCCACCACCCGTATTTCTACGTCCTCGCGGCGAAGTGCGGGAGTACCTGGCAGGTAGGAAGCCCAGACGAAAACCTTCCCATGGCGGTTGGAGAAAAGAACGAGCTGGATGCCATCAGCCCCCGTCCTCTCCACGTACTCCCGGGCCATGTCGGTCTCGTCGACGTCGATCCCGAGCCAGGGTGTGAGCACCTCGAGCCACACGCTCTCCTCGGCCACCGCGCCGACGGTCTGGCTCACTTCGCGGGAAACCGCCCCCACCCCTGGTGTCCCCGCCGCCGAACCGGCGCCCAGTAGCAGGAGCCCCGCCAGCCCCACCCATAAGGGATGCCACTCCCTCGGCCATCTCCATGCGGCCGCCCGGCCGTGACCGCGCCCCACCCGTACCACATCTGCCTTTCCGCCTGATAGGCCCGCGGGGCTCGCCGCCATCCGGGCACTCCAAGAAGCCCTGGTTGCAGCAAGCCCCGCCCCCCCGCTCTTTGGTTTTAGTTGGTACTAATTACGAACGTCAGGGTGTTGCTATAGGTTCCATCGGCGTAATCCCAAAGGTTCTGTACCCTGAGGCTGAGGGATACGCCGACCCAGCCCTGGGGCTTCTGGTTGACGCTCCAGATGGCCTGAGCGCTTTGCAGGTCACCGGCGATAGCAGTCCACTCTGTGACCTGTGATCCGGGGGCACCGCTCTTGATCAAAAGATCAGACAGGGCAATGCCGGGGTTGCCGGCGGATCCGTATACCTTCAGCGTGGCGCCGGACGAGCTGTTGGTCTTGACGTTGACCGTTATTGCGTCGAGGGCTTCGGCATAACCGTTTTCCATGTCGGTCTGGGTAGGAGTGATCGTGTACGTAGCGTTGAGCACCTCCAGCCGGGCGAACTTGTTCATATTAACGTATACGGTTGCCTGTCCTTGCGTGGCCGCGAGGACCGGCGCGGCGGCCACGCCTGCTGCGGCCAGCAGTGAGATCAGCAGACCTCCCATGACCCTACGTCGATAAACGCCAATCACAGATGCTACCTCCTTTGCGCCTTGCTTTTGATAGCAAACGGGCTTATGGCCCGGTCACTACCCGGCGAATGGTCGCGCCATCAACGGTCCTCCGTCTCCAGTTCGTATGTGATCCTTACCTGGTACGACCCGGGTGGGTCCTCCCAGGTTATCCGCAAGCGCAGGTCAACGTCGACCGACACCGGGGCTCGCCCCGTCGGCCCGCCCGAGGCGACCAGGAACCGCTTTCCCTTCGCAAAGGGAACATACTTGCCGTCGGCCACCCGGAACTCCAATTGCCCCACCGGGATCACGCGGGTCAGATCTTCCGCTGCCACCAGGTCGTCATCCACGCGGGCATACAGCTTCCAGGGGGTGTTACTGCGAAGGACCAGCTGGGAAGCCCGGGGTAATTCGCGGTAGTTATCATTATCACCCGGCTGAACGCGACCAAAGGAAACGAAGGGGTTGGTGAGGTAGAGCTCCGCAGCGGCTTCGTTGACCGCCTGTACGCTGAGCTTGGTATCCGGGCTTCCGGCATCGCGCAGTGCGACCGAATCTGAACGGGGAACGCCTCCCGTGGCCGCCGCGGCATGCAACACCGGGCCGGAGCTGAGCCCCAGCGCCTGGGCCATGCCGGTGGAAAGCCGGATACCCCCTTCGATTCCGTCCGCCAGAACCAGACTCCAGCGGCCGAGGATGAAGCCGGCCAGAACCAGGAGCAGTGTGGCCCGCCAGCGCTTCATCGCTGCCCACCAGCCCTCCTGTTACCAACGAATGCAGATTATGCCACCCACCAGTACGCTCAGTCTACGCGAGAAGTTTCGAGATGTCAAGGCGCCCTTCTAAACAGCCGTCAAGTCTTCTTGCCCATTTGCCGATAACTTTATTACGGGCGCCCGGCTGCCTCAATCAGGTTTTTCCGGGTGGGGAGGCGGACCGGCGGCAGAGCATCGACGGCGGCGGCCGCGGCCCGGTACGCAGCGGCCCCCGGCACGTCCGGCGCGTACTGGAGCACGCTTCTCCGGGCCTCGGCGGCCTCCTGAAACCGGACGCTACGGTGAACCGGCGGCTCGAGAACGCGCAGACCGTTCGCCCGCTGGGAATAGAGGCGTTCTACGATTTCCCGGGAGTGGCGGGTGCGGGGATCGTACATGGTGGGGAGGATGCCGGCCAGGCGTAGCCGGCTATTGAGTTCGAGGCGCACCCGCCCGACCATCCGGAAGAGCACCTCCAGGGCCCGCCAGGCGAGGAATTCACAGGAGACCGGTATTAGGATCTCGTCGGCGGCCGCGAGGGCGTTGATGGTGAGAAGCCCGAGCGAAGGCTCGCAATCGACGAAAACGTAATCGTAGAGCTCACGCACGGGGGCGAGGAGCAGGGCGAGCCGTCGTTCCCGGGCCACCATGTTGACCAGGTCCATCTCCGCCAGGGCCAGCTCCGCGCTGGCCGGTACGAGATCGTAGCCGGCCGGGCTGGATCGGATTACTTCGGTCACCGGGACGGTATCCTCCGGGACGGAACTCGGGTTCTCGTCAGTAGGCGCCGCCGAAGATCGCCTTGGCCCGGACTTGGCCACGGCGAGTTGGCCGGCTGCCTGCATCAGGCGAACCCGCTCCCGACCCACCAGGCCGTGGTAGACGGTTTCCGGCAGTTCATCAGGCTCCCAACCGCTCCAGATGGTGAGGCTCGCCTGGGGATCCAGGTCGACCGTTAACACCGACCGCCCGGCCTCCACCAATGCCGCGGCCAGGTGAACCACGGTGGTGGTCTTCCCCACCCCGCCTTTCTGGTTGACAACGGCAATGAGACGCCCCATGGTACCTCCCGTGTTCGTGCCGGGGCCGTTATTGGGACTGTTTTTTGACACCACACGCTTGAGTCCTGCTTGGCCCTATCGTGAGTGCCCGTTGTTTTTGCTGTTCTTTCGACACAACTCGAAATAAGAGTACAAGCAGCTGAACGGGAGAAGGCGAGGTTCATCCTGGAAGCACGACATGGAACGTTAGAAGCAGGGGATCGAGTACCGAAGGCGAATCCTGATGGCCATCGTCAGCGAAAGAACTGGTGCATGGAGACATGAAAACTCTCACCCGTTACCGGCTCTTCTATTTCCTTTACTTCACCGCTTTCGGAGCATATACCTCGTTCATGAACCTGTACTTCAAGCGGCTCGGTCTATCCGGGCAGGAGCTCGGGCGTATCAATGCCCTCGCCCCCCTGGCGGCCCTGGTCGTACCGCCGCTGGTGGGAACGTGGGTGGACCTGCACGGGGAAAAACGGGTAGCCATTATGGCTTCCCTGGGTGCAACCCTGGCGGTCTTTTCTTTGTATCTCTTGCCGGTCCGTCAGTTCGCCCCCCTCTTCGCCATTTCGTTTCTGTTTGCGCTGGCGAGTAGTCCTCTCATCCCGCTGGCCGACTCCGCCACCCTCGACCAGGTAGAGAAAGCGGGCGGCGATTACAGCCGGGTGAGGGTCTTCGGCTCGGCCGGGTTTGCCGCCGGAACCATTCTGGCGGGATGGGTGCAGGGCCGGATAACGCTCCCCTGGCACTGGGAACCCTTCTTGCTTCTCTATCTACTCGCCGGCCTCACGGCCCTGATCACCGTGACCACCTGGAAAGACCGGCCCGTGGCACGCAACCAGAGCTCGGCCGGGAACTCCGAGCGCGGCGGCGAGGCAGCGGCAGCCTCCGCCAGCTTCAGCCCGCTACAACGTTTCCTGCTCCCCTGGAGGGCGATCCTGACCGGCCAGCGAGCGCTTCTCGCCTTTCTTCTCGCCCTCTTCGTTGCCCGTATCAGTGCCGTCGTGTACTATAGCTTCTTCTCTCTTTACCTCGACGAGCTCGGCATAGCCGAAGGTCGCATCGGAATCACCTGGGCGGTGGCCATCGCGGGCGAAGTGATCCTCATGATGCTTGCCCCGGTCCTCATCCGTCGCTTCGGCAGCCGGAACGTTCTATTGCTCTCCATCGTCGCCGGCGCCCTGCGCTGGTGGCTCTATTCCCGGGTCGAATCTCCCTGGGCCATAGCGGGAGCCCAGCTCCTGCACGGACTTACCTTTGCCACCCTCTGGGTCGCCGCGGTGACCTACGTCAACGAGACCGCACCCGCACGTTTCCGGGCAAGCAGCCAGGCTCTCCTCGCCGCGATCAGCAACGGCCTGGCGCCGGCTACGGGCGTCCTGGCCGCCGGCGAGCTTTACCAACGCCTGGGGAGGGTAGCTCCCCTCTTCGGGTATGCTGCCTGGGTGGCCCTCTTTTCCGCCGTGTATCTCGCCGCCTACCTCTTTCTCGAACGCCGGTCGCGCCTTGCGAAACCGGTCTCCGGGCGGGCAGGAATGTAGGCCCAGAGATGGAAGTATAGTCCATCTCGCCCGCCACCGCCCGGCCGGCACCGCCGGACGCCGGCAAACGAACACCCCGCACGCCGTTCATCTGCCATGTATGTCGGAGAGGGGTGACCCCCTGGTGCGCTCTTTTTGGCGGCGAATGCGAATCGGGTTCAGGTTTAAAGCCTCCGCGGCAGTCGTCGCAACGGCGGGGATAGCGGTGGCGCTGATGCTGGCGTTGACGCTGGCGCTGCCGGGGCCGCTGTCCCTTTTGCGTACGGCCCCCTCGCCGGGCGACCCGGCCATCTTTTGGGCGGTCGCCTATTGCGTCGACGAGATAGAAGTAGACCATACTAATGAGCGCTGGTTGCGTTGCTCTTACGCAGGATACCATGGACGGCTCGAGCCCGGCTCCGGAACCCTTGCCCCCGTCATGGCAAACTCTGCCCTTCCACCCGGCCTGAGCCTCGACTTCGTCGTACCCGCCGGGGAAGCCCTGGCCGCCCTGGAGCACGGCCGGTCGCTCCTACGCCTGGCCGAAGCCGGCCCAGAACCTGCCGAGGGTACCATCCTGCTCGTGGTCTGCCGCGAAGTACCATTGGGAACGGGACAGATAGGCGGAAGGGAGGCGCGTCAAGCACCAGGCCGGCTCCTCCCGGTCGACCCCCGGACCCTGCTGGTCGATCGGGAGGGCACGGCCCGGCGTCGCCAGCAGGTAAAGGAGATCCTGGATCGACTGTCACCGGCCGCCCCCACGCCGGGCCCTGCACCATAGGCCAAAAGGTTATTCCGGCTCGTTACCGGGCGAGGCGGTCCCTTCACGACCGGTAAGACGCGCCAGCAGTCCTTCCACCCGGCGACGGGCAGCCGATTCCTCTTCGCGTGCCTCATCGACGTAGAGCCGCAGGATGCTTCCCTCACGTGTGCCGGGCGGCAGGAAACGGCGCGGGAAGAGTATGGTGGCGCCTTCGTCTTTCTCCCGTACGAGGAGTACCGCCTTGTCCTCCTCGAACCGGTCTACCGTCACCGTCAAAGCCACCGCTACCGCACGGTCCAGCTCCTCACCTGGCATGAGAGTTCCTCCTTTGGCCGTATGGTGGTCGAACGATCAGGACTCCACGGTCACATACGGACGCACCTTCTCCAGCAGTTTCGGCCCGATGCCTTTCACCGCGAGGAGTTCATCCACGGAACGGAAGGGGTGCTCCTCGCGGTATTCGATGATGCGCTGAGCCAGGACCGGTCCGATACCGGGGAGACTTTCGAGCTCCTTTTGGCTGGCCCGGTTGATGTCGATCTTCTTGACCTCCGGGCCCGGCGGGGGCGAGTCTGTTTTGACGCCCGGCTTTTCCCCGGGCCGTTCCGTCTCCACCCACACCCTCGTTCCATCAGTATGAACCACCACCGTGCCGTGCTGGTCGGTCCGGTATACCTGTATCCCGCCGCCGAGCTCTCCCAGCCGATCGAGGAGCTCGCGGTGCGGGTGACCAAACGGGTTGCCCCTCCCGGCCTGGATGACGGCGACGGCGGGTTTGACCGCTCGGAGGAACGGGGCAGAAGCGGCGTCGGAGCTCCCGTGATGCGGCACCTGTAACACCTGAGCCGCGAGTACCCCCCGCCGGAGCAGGCAGGTCTCCCCCTCCATGTCCAGGTCACCGGTGAGGAGGACGGCGATATCCCCGAACTGTACCCTAAGTACCACCGAATTGTGGTTGAGCCCGCCGGCAAGTAACGGTTCGGACGGATGCAAAACCGATAGCTTTACGGAGCCGAAGGAGTAGGAGCAGCCGGCACGAGCCAGCTCAAAGGGGATGCGTTTCTCTTCAATCAGGGTCAAAAACTCCTCGTAAACATAGCTGGTATGCACCTGGCCGTCGGCCAGTACCTGCCGCACCGGAAGGGAGCGCAGCACCGGTACAAGGCCACCCACGTGGTCGGAGTGGGGATGGGTCAAGACCACCAGATCGAGCCCGGTGACCTGGCGGCTGGCAAGGTAGGGGAGTACCACCTGCTCCCCCGCCTCTCTTTCACCCCCGTCCACCAGAATCGCCTTCCCCTCAGGAGTCTCAATCAGCACGGCCGCTCCCTGCCCCACATCCAGGAAGGTGATCCGGAGTTCGGGCGCGGTGCTTTTACCGGGCGTCAAGCCGGTGGCAAAAGCCCTTCCCGTGAAAGAGGGAAGTCCGGTAGAGGCGGCGAACGGTAGCGTAAGGGTGACCAGCAGCAGGAGCAGTGCAGACGACCGCGAGTGTAACATTGGCTTGCCCCCAGGTCCTATCTTTGTATAGCTTCGACGTGATGCTTCGAGGACCTTCCCGGTTGAACCGTCCTTGCGCCTGTGCTATGCTGTATCCAGCCTGAGACCTTCGGGGCAGGGTGAGCCAGAAGGCAATTCCCGACCGGTGGTAAGCCGGCTTCGTGGCCGGCGAGCCCACGAGCCCGGATCCGTCCCCCGGACCGGGTTGACCTGGTGCAAAGCCAGGGCCGACGGTAAAGTCCGGATGGAAGAGGGTCGACGAAAGCCCGGTACCGGTTCACGCTCTCGCTGGCGCGCCGGAACCGGCCGTCATGACCGCCCGCATTACCCCCCGAGAGGTCCTCGGGGGGTTTGACGTTCGAGGGTGGTGGTCCGCCGGTGAGCACGCTTTCAACCAGCATTGTGAAAGAGATCACCAAGTCTCAAGGCGAAGTCACCCCGCCTGCCGGTGCGGATAGCGCACCTCCCAAGCAGCACGAGCAGGAGGATCTCCGGTGGATGGAACGGGCGCTAGCACTGGCCAAAGAGGCGACCGGCCAGACCAGCCCTAACCCGCTGGTGGGAGCAATCGTGCTCGACGTTCAGGGAAATCCGGTCGGAGCAGACTACCATCACCGGGCCGGGGAGGCCCATGCGGAACGCCTGGCCCTCGCCCAGGCCGGAGAACGGGCGCGAGGTGGTACGCTCTACGTGACGCTCGAACCCTGCTGTCATTACGGGCGGACGCCGCCCTGCACCGAAGCCATCATCAAGAGCGGCGTCCGCCGGGTGGTAGTGGCGGCCATCGACCCCAATCCCCGGGTCGCCGGCAAGGGAATTGCCGCCTTGAAAGCCGCCGGGATCGAAGTCACCCTGGGGGTCGGCCGGCAAGCAGCGGAGCGGATGAACGAAGCCTTCCGCAAGTTCATCACCACCGGATTGCCCTTCGGCATCTGGAAGGTGGCGATGAGTCTCGACGGCAAGATCGCTGCCGCCACGGGCGACTCCCGCTGGATCACCGGGGAGGAGGCCCGGGCCGAGGTGCACGAGTTGCGGCAGGCGGTGGATGCCATCATCGTCGGCAGCGGCACGGTTCTGGCCGACGACCCCTTGCTGACCACAAGACGCGCCGGCGGCCGGCCGAGCCGGGACGCCCGGGCCATCGTCGTGGACTCCCGGGGCCGGGTTCCGGCCACCGCCCGGCTCTTCACCATACCGCGCCACCCGCCCCGCCCGCCCCTGGTCGTCACCACCGAAAAGGCGCCGGCCCAAGCCCGGCGGGCCTGGGAAAAGGCCGGGGCAGAAGTATGGATCCTGCCCCCCGACCCCGAAGGGCACGTCGACCTGGCCGAACTCGCCCGGCGGCTCGGCGCTCACGAGGTGACCTCTTTCCTCCTCGAATCGGGCGGAACGCTGGCGGAGGCCGCGCTGCGGGCCGGACTGATCGACCGGGTAGTGGTGCACATCGCACCCATCCTCCTCGGCGGGATATCCGCCCCCGGCGCCCTGGGCGGGCGGGGCGCGGCCAGCATCGCCGATGCCTGGCGGCTCAAGGAAGTCGAAGTCAGCCGGATCGGGACCGACGTCAAGGTTACCGGCCTCGTCGATCATGACCGCTTAGTCGACCATGACCGGTTCGACCATCGGCCCCCGGACGGTGGGATCATGGACTCCGCCAGGCCGGCGCCCGGTAGGCGGTAGGCAGAAGCAAGAAACGCGCGGCAAGCGTGGTAGCAGTGCTTTGAGCAGCACGAGGGCGGGAGTGGGGACGATGTTCACCGGAATCATTGAGGAGATCGGGCGGCTCCGGGGCTTTTACCCGTCCGGTCGTGGCGCCCGGCTCGAGATCGAAGCCACCCGGGTTCTCAGGGGAACGGCGCCGGGGGACAGCATCTCGGTGAACGGGGTCTGTCTCACGGTGACCGGGATGGCGGAGCGCTCCTTTGCTGCCGACGTCAGCGAGGAGACGGTGCGCCGCACCACCCTGGCCCGGCTCCGGCCGGGGAGCGCGGTCAACCTGGAGCGAGCCCTGACCCTGTCGAGCCGGCTGGGAGGACATATCGTCCTCGGGCATGTGGACGGGGTGGGCCAGGTAGAGCGCATAAGGGAGAGCGGCGAGGGCTTCGAGATCCACTTCCGATTGCCGCCGGCGCTTGCGCCCTTCATCGCCGAAAAGGGGTCGATCGCGGTCGACGGGGTGGGCTTGACCGTGGCCGGGCTGAGCCCGAGCGGATTCTGGGTGGCAATCATCCCGCAGACGGCCCGGGCCACCATAATCGGGCAATACCGGCCGGGCACCCCGGTCAACCTGGAGGTGGACGTGCTGGCCCGCTATGTGCATCATCTGATGCGGAGGTCCGCGGATCCCATGACGCCGGTGCCCGCTAGTCGAACTCCTGATACCAACGGAAGCGCGAACATCGAGGGTATCGACTGGGAGCAACTGGCACGGGAAGGCTGGTGAGCTACGAGTGTTGGCACGAGATCGATCAGACGAACCGGCCCGGCTTCCCGCGGCGGAGAAAGAAATGCTGAGGGAGGCCATCGAACAGGGATCTGAACCGGGTTGGGACACGGATTCTTCGGATCCTTCCCGGGTCGAAGCAGGCGTTTTTCACACCATCGACGAAGCCCTGGCCGAACTGCGAGCCGGCCGGCCGGTGGTGGTGGTCGACGACCCGGACCGCGAAAATGAAGGAGACCTGATCCTGGCCGCGGAGAAGGTGACGCCCGAGGCGATCAACTTCATGATTCGCTACGCCCGGGGGCTCATCTGCGTCCCCATGGAGGGGAAAAGGCTCGACGAGCTCGAGATACCTCTGATGACCGAACACATTACCGAGCCGCTGGAGACGGCCTTTACCATATCGGTGGACGACCGGGAGAACCATACCGGCATCTCGGCCGAGGAGCGGGCCCGCACCGTTCGACGCCTGGTCGATCCCGCCGCCAAGCCATCCGATCTGGTACGGCCGGGTCACATCTTTCCCCTGCGCGCCCGCGAGGGTGGCGTCCTCACCCGGGCCGGTCACACCGAGGCGGCGGTCGACCTGGCTCGGCTTGCGGGCCTGTATCCGGCCGGAGTGATCTGCGAGATCATCAACGACGACGGGACCATGGCCCGGTTGCCCCAGCTCATCGCCTTTGCTCGCCAGCACGGGCTCAAGATCATCACCATCGCCGACCTCATTCGCTACCGGCTGCAACGCGAGCGGCTGATCCGCCGGGGGGCGGAAGCACTCCTGCCCACTCAATACGGCAAGTTCCGGATCATCGGCTACGAGAGCCTGGTGGACGGAAAAACTCACGTCGCCCTGGTGAAAGGAGACGTGGCCGGAAAAGAGAACGTGCTGGTGAGAGTTCACTCGGAGTGCCTCACCGGGGACGTATTCGGTTCACTCCGGTGCGATTGCGGGCCGCAGCTACACGCCGCGATGCAGCTGGTCGAGAAGGAAGGGCTTGGGGTCGTGCTTTACATGCGCCAGGAGGGACGCGGGATCGGGTTGATGAATAAGATCCGCGCCTATGCCCTTCAGGACCAGGGAAGGGACACCGTCGAGGCCAACCTGGAGCTCGGCTTCCCCCCGGACCTGCGCAACTACGGGATCGGCGCCCAGATTCTCGCCGACCTGGGCCTGAGTACCATCCGGCTCATCACCAACAACCCCCGCAAGGTAGTGGGACTGGAAGCCTACGGGTTGAAGGTGGTCGATCGTGTTCCCCTCGAGGTGGGCGAAAACGAGCTCAACCGGCGCTACCTCGAGACCAAGAAGCGCAAGCTCGGACACTTGCTGCGAGAAAGTGCGGCTACCGGCGGAGCAGGCGCCGAGAGGAGCACCACTGTCGGCGGGCAAGGTGCAAGCACACCGGTTCCGGGGGGGCAAGCGGAGGCGCCCGGCGGGGAATCCACAGGAAGGAAGTCGAGTGTTCATGCCCAACACCTATGAAGGTCAACTGCTGGGGATCGGTCTGCGCTTTGGAATCGTCGTGTCGCGCTTCAACGAGTTCCTTTCGGCCAAGCTGGTAGAGGGGGCCCTTGACGCCCTCCATCGCCACGGGGTGCGCCCGGACGATATCGATGTCGTCTGGGTGCCCGGGGCATTCGAGATACCGTTGCTCGCCAAGAAGCTGGCGGAGTCCCACCGGTACGATGCGGTGATCTGCCTGGGAACGGTCATACGCGGGGCGACGCCCCACTTCGAGTACGTCGCCGGCGAAGTGGCCAAAGGCATCGCTCAGGTGAATCTCGCCACCGGCGTGCCGGTGCTCTTTGGCGTCATCACTGCCGACACCATCGAACAGGCGGTGGAACGGGCCGGAACCAAGCTCGGCAACAAGGGGTTTGATGCCGCACTGGCCGCCATCGAGATGGCAAACCTCCTGAAATCCCTGGCCTAGCCGGCCCAAGCGCCTTGCCGGCGAGCGGGATTTCCCTGCCAGCCGGCGCATGCCAACCGGAGGCTTGAAGGTGAATACATCGCCGCATGACCT
Organism: Bacillota bacterium; assembly: GCA_012839805.1. Taxonomy (GTDB): domain Bacteria; phylum Bacillota; class Limnochordia; order Limnochordales; family DUMU01; genus DUMU01. Next base: position 13,760 of record DUMU01000014.1, read on the forward strand.
CGCCGCCGCGGCAGCATCCCGGCTCGCCGCGTGGATTGCCGAACACGCTCCCGAAGGGATTGTCGTTCTCACCGGAGCCGGCATCAGCACGGCTTCGGGTATTCCCGACTTCCGTTCACCGGGAACCGGACTCTGGGAGACCCTTGATCCCATGGAGGCCATGTCGCTTGCCAGCTTTTCCCGAGACCCCGAGCACTTCTACCGCCTGGCCATGGAGACATGGCTGCCGCCCATCCTGGCTGCGAAACCTAACCCGGCCCACTTTGCCCTGGCGGAGCTGGAAGCCGCCGGTTATATTCGCAGCGTGATCACGCAGAATATCGACGGTTTGCACCAGGCCGCCGGGTCCCGGCAGGTGTGGGAGATCCACGGCAACGTCCGGGAAAGCGAGTGCCTTCGCTGCGGCTACCGGGGCAAGCTCGACCTGCCGGCTTGGTCTGCTCCTCCCGGCGCTTCTCCTGCCGGCCCTCCCGCCTTACCTGCTTCCTCCCGGCCGGACGGTGCCAGCGGGCCGCCGGCCCTGCCCCCCCGCTGCCCGCGTTGCCAGGCCCCGCTTAAGCCGGCCATCGTGCTCTTTGGCGAACCCATGTCACCCGCCTTCACCCGGGCCTGGGAGGCAGCCCGGGAGGCGGCGGCCATGATCGTGGTCGGTAGCAGCCTTCAGGTCGCGCCGGCCGCGTACCTGCCGGACCTCGCCCGGCACCTCGTGATCAACAACCTCGAGCCCACTCCCGCCGATGAACGGGCAGAACTCCTTTTTCCGGCGCCCGCCGCCGAGCTGTGGGCGGCCGTCCCTCCCTTGCTGGGTCTTTCCGGGTAGGCCCAGGGGTTCACCAGCATTCCAATGCTCGTTCCCAGTTGACCAGCGGGATAAGGGTTTCGACGAAGCGCTCAAGTCCCCGGGCATCGGCGGGCCCGAAGCGCTCCCGTCGAGGGCTGTCCAGGTCGAGCACCCCTACCGGCTTTCCGTTCACCAGGATGGGTATTACCACCTCGGACCGGGAAGCGGGGTCACAAGCGATATGCCCCGGAAACTGGTGAACGTCGGGCACGACGATGGTCTCCCGCCGTAAGAGCGCCGTGCCGCACACCCCACGGCCCGGCTGGATACGGGTGCAGGCCGGCTTCCCCTGGAAAGGACCTACTACCAGTTCACCCCCGCGGTAGAGGTAGAAGCCGGCCCAGTTGAGATCGGGCAGACGATCGTAGAGCAGGGCGGCCGCGTTGGCAAGATTGGCCAGCCAATCCCGCTCTCTCCCGAGCAACGCCACGAGCTCGCCGGCTAGCTCTTCGTAGTCGAAATCTTCGCCTGGCACGGTTCGCATCGCCTCCTGCTGGGTCTGCCGGGTTTGCCTCTACTATAACTGCCGGGCAGGCCCTTAGCCTAACCGCCCCGCATCGCGGCCGGCCGGCAGTTCGTTATCCGGTTTGCCTCCCACCGCGAGCCTAAGGTTCGCCTATACTAGAACTACCGGGAACATCCGTCCTTCAGGTGACTGCTCCGGTTAGGTCCTGATTTAGCCGGCGCACCCGGCAGGTGATGGGCATGTCAACTCGACCAGGCGGGCAGGCGGCCCCGCCAGGGCCGGCGGTCCAGGCGGGCGAGGAAGTGACCTTGACCATCACCCAACTCGCCCCGAGCGGCCTGGGTCTCGGCCAACGGAGTGAGGTATGCTTCCTGGTTCCATTCGCCCTGCCTGGTGAGGAAGTGGTGGCCGGGGTGGAAAGGGTATCACGCGCCAGGCACCGGCGTCGCTCCGGGCAACCCCGGCCGGCGACCCCCCGCTGGGAGGCTACCGCCCGCGTCGTCTCCATCGTAAAGAGCTCGCCGGACCGGGCGGTTCCCGCCTGCCGGCATTTCGGCAGTTGCGGTGGGTGTGCCTGGCAGCACCAGGCTTACCGGGCGCAGCTGGAACGCAAGCGAGCCCTGGTCCGTTCGGCGCTGCTCCAAGTCCTGCGAGAGGCCACCGTACCGCCGGATCTGGTAGAACCCGTGATCCCCTCTCTGGCGGAATGGCATTATCGCAACAAGCTCGAGCTGACCTTTTCACCGGGCGGGCGTCCCGGTTTCCACCGTCGGGGCAGCTTCAAAAGCCTCATCGAAGTGGAGGAGTGCCACCTGGCCACGCCCGAAATGGTGAAAGCAGCCCGGGTGGTGGGTGACTGGGCCGTCGCCCACGGGCTTCCGGGATACGACAAAGCGAAGAACCAGGGTTTCTTGCGCCACCTGGTGGTTCGCCAGGCTTACCATACGGAAGAGCTGATGGTGGCCCTCGAAACGTTTCCCCCCTCCGTGCTGCGGTCACGGGAGCCGGGAGACCCGGGCGAGGCCGGCTCAGGGCAGGCTACGGCCGGTGGCGATGACGAAGGTCAGAGTACCTTGCCTTTTGCCGGCGACCTGGTGGAACGCTTGCGTGCCTGCTTACCCCAGCTCACGAGCCTCCTGTGGCTGTCGAACCCGTCGCCCTCCGACGTGGTGAAGGTCGAGGGTAGCCGGCTGCAGGTGCTCTACGGTAGAGAGTTCATCGAAGAAAGGCTCGCCGGGCTCACTTTCCGCCTGGAGCTTCCCACGTTCTTCCAAACCAATACCCGGCAGGCCGAGACACTCCTTTATCTGGCTCGAGAGGCGCTCGCCGCCGACGCCCGCCCTACTGACCTTCTCTTCGATCTCTACTGCGGAGTGGGTACTTTCGGCCTTGCCCTGGCCCGTGGCCTCCGCCTGGTAGTCGGCATCGAGCTCGTGGAATCGGCCGTAGCCGCCGCTTCGGCCAATGCTGCTCGCAACGGCATTGACAATGTCGTCTTCCTCGCCGGTGAGGTGCGCCGCGTCTTCGACCAGGCCGTCGCCCGCTTCGGGCCGCCGGACCTTATTCTCCTCGATCCACCCCGAGCGGGAGCTGGCAGCAAGGTGATCCGCCGGCTGGGCCGGGCTGAGCCCCGGCGTATCGTATACGTCAGCTGCAATCCTCACTCCCTCGCCGCTGACCTGGCCGAGCTCTTGCCCGCCGGCTACCACATCACCCGTGTGCAGCCGGTCGACCTCTTCCCCCATACCGACCACGTGGAGACAGTTGTGACGTTGACCCGCTCCCATTAAACCAAACTCCCGCCCGGGCCCGGCATACTGCGGCGAGGCGTTGACCCGCTACCTCGCCATGGTGATCGACGCTGGCCGGCGAGAAGACAGAACCGTGCCCATGCCGGCTCCTCTCCTTGTCTTGGCGGTAGCAGTGCTTCAAGGCCTATACGTGAGGAGCAGAGGTCCCGCTCCGGGATCCTCTGCTCCACCTGCAGGTTGTACCTGGTTATCTGGTTGCTTCTCGGGCCGTCTGACTCCGGTCAGATGCCTAGCTCCTCCCGCATCTGCTTGATTCCGACCGCCAGCCGTTCCTTACCCGTCTGCAGAGTATTCTCCAACGGTACCCGATCCCGCAGCAATTGCCACAGCATGTCGTCAATTACTCCGAGACCTGTCGCCCACGGCACCGGCGGGAGGAAGACAAACGTCTGCTGGGCGATAATGCGATGGTCTTTAAGTTGCTGCCATTCCTCGGTTTGGTAAGCCGCCTTGCGTACGGGAACCTGACCGTAAGAAGCCCAGATAGCACTGTTGCGGGACATGAAATCGATAAATGTAGCGATAGCTTGGAGCTTTGCCGGGTCATCCTTGGGTTGCTTGGGGATCACAAACTGGTGCGAACCGCCATAAGTAGCGGGCCGTTCGTCACCGAATACCCGGTCGGATCTAGCAACCCGTATATCCAAGGTACCCTGGCGTCGCATGTCTTGGAACGACCTCAGCCACCAGATCCCGTCCACCCAAAGGCTTACTTGGTTCCTGAACATATCGTCGAACTGGCCCACTCCGGGCGGAGCAGCCACTTTCCACTTGTATATCAGGTCGACATGGTACTGGAATGCCTTCTTGGCCGCGGGCTCGGCAATCAGGGGTTGGTCCAGGTCCGGGCCGCCGTAGAAATCGCCACCGAACTGCCGGAGCATCTGGTAGAGCCGCCACATCCAGGGATCCAGCCGCGTTCCCCATTGCTCGGGGGTACCGTCGCCGTCCCGATCGATGGTCAACTTGCGAGCGTAATCCAGGAACTCGTTGGAACGCACCGGTGGGCCCGGAATTCCTGCTTTTTCCAGGTGATCTTGGTTATAGTAGAGAAGCAAACAGTGTATATCCAGAGGAATCCCCCACCGCTTACCGCGGTAAATGCTGTGGCGGCTCATGGCGCCGATGAAGTCATCGTCGGTTAACCCGATTTTCTGGAAGATGTCGTCTACCGGACGAAGGATCCCGCTCAGCGAGACGCTCGGGATGTTTTCCAGGTGTATGATCCCGAGGTCCGGAGCCGTGCCCGCGGCTACCGTGGTCGCCAGCTTCGTGTAGAACGTGCCCCAGTCCATGATGGTCATTTCTACCTTGTACTTGCCGGCGTATTGCTCGTTGAACTTGTTTACGAGGAACTCCTGACCCTCTCGATCAGAAGCTCCGATGCCGTGCCAGTACGTAATGGTTACCGGTGCCGCTACAGCAGGCACTGCTGCGATTGCGGCAACCACGCCGAGACATGCGCTAAGTATGACCCTAAACCAAGTCCGTTTAGAGTGGTACATTTGATGCCCTCCTTCTCTCCTCTACAATGGGTTAAGTACTTCGTCATGCTAGCCTTTACGATGTCATTGGCGCAACTATTGCTTTGGACACCATGCGCGACTCAACTGTTTATACTGCTTGTTCAGGCGGGACTTCGTCGCATCAACGACTGCACCCGCCATTCTTTCTCATTCTCTACACCTCCCTTCTCTGCCGTAGGAAACCTGCATGGTAGGAGACCTGCATGGCAACATTTCGTTTGCTGATGGGTTGGCCGCTGCTGCCATGGGCCGATCTCTCCCCGGCCACAACTGCCAGGCGGCGGCAGAGTATGCCCCGCTGCCTTTGCCACCTCCCGTGCCGGTCACGGTTGTCACCGGCTTTTTCCCTTTTTGGTCGACCGGCTGAGCTGGGCAGATGGCCCGGTGAGTTAATCAGGCCTCAGCGAGACGATAAGCATTAGAAACCTTTCCGGAAACCTTTCCGGCCCATGTCGATGTTCTTCTACGGGGGACAACAGATTCCTTCTTTTCCTTCACAGTTCTTTTGAGAGCGCTGAAAAAATCATGGTTCTCAAGGGAAGCAGCAGGAGTTGACCCAGGCAGCAGCCAATTTCCTCCAGCAGGTGGTGCGCGGAGGGCTGTTGTCTGTGAGACCAGTAGGTGCAAGCCAG
>DUMU01000015.1 GCA_012839805.1 Bacillota bacterium
CCCCTTTCCTTACAGAAGATGCCTCCCGTAAGCACATCCGGTATTACCTCCCGTTTCCAGGAGCTATCCCGGTCTTCCAGGCAGGTTCCCTACGTGTTACTCACCCGTCCGCCGCTGAGAGCCTTCCAGCTTGCGCCTTCCAGCTCCCCGCTCGACTTGCATGTATTAGGCACGCCGCCAGCGTTCGTCCTGAGCCAGGATCAAACCCTCCGAAAAAGACCTCTATAGCCAGGGAGCTTTCGCCCCCCTCACTACCTCAAGCCCTTTCCTTCAGGCCCTAACCTGGCCCCTAACCCAAGGAATCACAGGACCTCGCTTCTGCTTCCACGCACGATTCCGTTTTCAAGGAGCAAGGCGACCTGCGTATGGTAGCAGGTCTAGTCCGTCCGGGCAACCCCTTGCGGGCATTACCCCTACCCTCCTCAGGACGAACCGCCCGCTCGTGGCGATACCGTCCTGCGGAGCGCAAGGGTTAGTATAGCACGGAGTCCGGGGCCGTGCAACCCCAGCCTGGCACCTTTTTTACCCTTCAGCCTCAAGTCTCCGGGCGTAGTTGAGGGAACAAGAGCACGTCCCGGATGGAGGGCGAGTCTGTAAGAAGCATTACCAGGCGGTCGATCCCGATCCCGAGACCTCCTGCCGGCGGCATGCCGTATTCGAGGGCCCGTATGAAGTCCTCGTCCATGCGGTGGGCCTCCTCATCGCCCTTCCGGCGGGCCTCCTCCTGGGCCTCGAAGCGCTGCCGCTGGTCTACGGGGTCGTTCAATTCCGAAAACCCGTTTCCGATCTCCTGACCAGCCACGTACGGTTCAAACCGATCGGTGAACCGCGGGTCGTCTCGCATGCGCTTGGCGAGGGGCGAAACTTCTACGGGATACTCGGTAATGAAGACCGGCTGAACGAGATGGGGCTCCACCAGTGTCTCGAACAGCTCCACCAGGCGGTGCCCGTAACCTTGCTTTTCGGACTTGAGTCCGTGTGCCCCGAAAAGCTCGTCGAGACCCTCGTCCGTATTGAGCTGTTCGACAGGCACTCCCGCCACCCGGGCCACGGCCTGCCGCATCGTCATCCGTTCCCACGGAGGAGTCAGTCGTATTTCCTGTCCCTGGAAAGAGATGACTTCGGTTCCCAGCGTCCTGCGGGCCACGAAGGCCACCATTTCCTCGGTCAGGCGCATCATGCTGGCCGCATCACCGTACGCCTCGTACACTTCCAGCGAAGTGAATTCCGGGTTATGGCGGGTGTCAATACCTTCATTGCGGAAATTCTTGCCGATCTCGAACACCTTCTCGAACCCACCCACCAGGAGACGCTTCAGGTACAGTTCGGGTGCAACGCGTAAGAAGAGAGGCATCCCCAAAGCGTTGTGGTAGGTAACGAACGGGCGAGCATTAGCTCCTCCGGCCAGGGGATGAAGGATCGGGGTTTCCACCTCGAGATAGCCGCGGGCGGTCAGAAAATCGCGAATTGCTTGCAGTATCTGGCTCCTTACTACGAATGTACGTCTTACGTCCGGGTTCACCAGCAGATCTAAATACCGGTAACGGTAACGGAGTTCCACCTCTCGAAGTCCGGCCCACTTGTCTGGCAAAGGCCGCAATGCCTTAGCCAGGAGCCGGAAGTTCTCTACTTCCACCGATACTTCCCCGCGCCGGGTCTTCACCAGCTTACCCTGGGCCATCACGATATCCCCTAGATCCAGGGTTTGCCACCAGTGGTAGGCCTGCTCCCCTACGCGGTCGACGCCTACGAGCAGCTGTATTCTTCCTGACTCATCCCAAAGGTCGGCAAAGGCAACTTTACCGTGAAACCGCAGCGCCCGGATCCTGCCGGCTACCCGCACTGCCGATCCTTCACGCGTGTCGAACTCGGCCACGAGCCGCGCCGCCTCGTCGCGCGAGTAAACCGGGCCGTCGTACGGTTCGATCCCGGCGGCCCGGTACTCATCAACTTTCCTACAGCGTACTCGTACCTGGTCGAGTTCGGATTCGATCCCTGTCGCCCGAGCCCCCCGTTCTGTCACTCCGCTCCACCCTTCCCTCATTCGACCGCCAGGACTTTGTAACGGAGGGTGCCGGCCGGCACTTGAATAGTAACCTCCTGGCCTGCCCGTTGTCCCACGAGGGCACGCCCTACCGGCGATTCGTTGGAGATACGAAACTGCGCTGGATCGGCTTCCGCCGACCCCACGATGCTATACTCCACTTCCTCTCCCGAGTCGAGATCGCGCAGGCGGACCCGGCTGCCCACCGTGATGACGTCGGTTTTGTTGTTACCCGAAACAAGCCGGGCACTACTCAAGATTTTCTCCAGCTGAAGGATTCTGCCTTCGACGAAGGCCTGTTCGTTCTTGGCGTCGTCATACTCGGAGTTTTCGGATATGTCGCCGAACTCCAGGGCTTGTTTGATCCGCGCCGCCACTTCGCGACGCCGGACGCGCTTTAGGTACTCGAGTTCTTCTTCCAGCTTCTGCAATCCCTCCGGAGTCAGGAGTACCTCTTTTTCCGCCATCGGGCTCTCTCCTTGTTGCGCAGGGTTTTAGCGGCGGCGGACAGAGGCATCAGAATAAGCACCACAGGAGGACGACGGGCGGCCCCGGCATCCTCCTGCCGCGGCCGCGCCCCTCGCCATCGACCCGATGGTGCTTACCAACGTCACCTCGCCGCCGTCTCAACGACTATCCCAACGACGAGATCGACCCGTAAGTCGCTGAATATTATAGGTACCCCCGTCACGGGCTGTCAAGGCTTTCCGTTCCCAGGGTTGCCAGCACCCGGCCTGATGGCTCCGGCTGTCCAACCGCCTGACCGGCCTGCGGCCCGTCCATCTGACCGGCGGGCAGCCCGGTCACCGCGCCTGCCACCTGCACCGCCACCCTTGCCCCTCGCCGGGCCGCCCGCGCCCGCTCGGCCACCCGATCCAGCTCCTCATCGGTAAGTGCCCTCTCGAATGAACGCAGGCCGGCCAGGCGAAAGCCGTGCTTACGGGCCAGGTGCGCGATCTCCTCGACCTTCTCAACCTCCAGCTCTCGCCCCAGGCTGAAGGCCTCTAGACGGCCTTCCAACGCCAGGATCATGGTCTCCGCCATGCAAGCGTAGGACTGCCCCGGCGGAAAGCCGAAGTCCAGCCCGAAATCCACCGCACCGGGTACCTGCACTGCCCCGCCCTCGAACACCAGCACGTCGTCCCGGGCTTCCACCACCTGTCGCGAAACGTTGCGCGGGCGCGCCACATCGCATACGATCGCCCCGGGCCGCAAGTCCCGAGGCTCGATCAAAGCATCCAGCGCCGAGGTGACCGCGATGACCGCACCGGCCTGCCGCAAAGCCTGGGAGACGCTGGTCGTCACCGCCACCTCCCGGCCGGTCTCCGCCTTGATTCTTTCCCGCAGGGCCTCGAGCTTTTCCCGGCGCCGGGCAGCGAGGACGAGATCGTATCCTTGCCGGGCGAGAATCCTGGCACAGGCACTCCCGATGGAGCCGGTGCCTCCCAGAACGGCTATGGGGAGGGAGTGCAGGTCGTAGCCAAGGCGGTCAGCCGCCCACGCCACGCCTTCCAGCGCCGTCGCCACCGTATAACTGTTACCGGTGGTGACCGGGATCCGCACCTGCCGGGCCACGGTTACCCCTGCGTCCCCCACCACCGAAGTCATGGCACCGAGACCGACTATCTGGGCCCCGAGGCGCTCCGCCAGCCGAGCCGCCCCGACGATCTTACTCATCACCCGTCCCTCGGGCAGCTCGAGAAAGAGACGACTGCTCAGAGGGACGGCGACGAACCACCCGGCAGTCTCTGCTCCGGTAGCCGAACGGACACCCGTGATCTCCGAAGCCACCAGCGGTGGCAGGCCGCTTGCCAGGCGTTCCACCCAAGAGACCGGCAACCAACGGGCGAAGGGGAACTTGCGAGCGACATCTTCGGGTTCAATGGGATGAATGATGAACGCAAAGCGGTTCAATGTTCAGCCTCCTTAGTTTGCGGTCTCCTTTTTCCGGTCGCTGGTTGCTGCTACCAGCACCTCGGCCGAAGCCCCGGCCGGCCCGTCTTTCGACGTAGAAGACGACGCCCCCGGCAGTCGTGATACCGCCGCGGTCAACTCCGCACTGGCTCCGGCGCCGCCGGCTCCGCCCTGCCGGCCCTCTTCTTGCAGGTTCTCGATGCGGGGTTGGAAGCCGATCCCTTCTAGCAGCTCCAAATACTGATCCCCCGAAAGCTCCCCGCTGCGCTTTCCCGTCAAAGCCAGCAGAAGAGCTTCAATGACATTGGTGCCGAAGGACCGCCCGTTCAGTTCGGGAGTAGTGGTAATGAGCCAGCCTACGCCGCGCCGGCGCAGCTCCTCTTTGTCTTCCCGGGTGACCGTGTTGGTCAGTACGATCTTCCCGTCCATCCGGACGGGCATATACCGGTAGATGTAGAGGAAGTCGCCCGCGACTACCTCGGCCTCGTCGAAGAAGCGGCGAAAGCGGGGCGTGTTGGCGCTCTGGCGCTCCCCCGTCGGGTATATCCACTGGAAGGGAAGCCGGGTGATTACCGGTAGCACCAATGCGGCAAGGATTCGCAGCGTGCGCAGGGAGCGTAAAGGAAACGGAATCCCCAACGCAAACGGCAAGTCACCCAGGCACAGTGGTGAACCGATCTCATGAAAGGCTTCTGCCATCCCGAAACGGTCCACGGCCGAAACGAGCAGCACCGGTCGTCCCCGCAATCTTACGCGTGGATCGTCGGCAAAAAGCCTTACCACTTTCCTTTCGAGGCTCTGTTTCAACCCGCTGCCATCGGCTACCGGGCTGATCCGGGCCGCCCGGGCCAGTCGTTCCGCATCCCGGACCGTGTAACGGCGGCCACCCGCATAAAGATACCGGTCGATACCGCCCAGGCCAAAGGCGGCTACTTTCCCATCGAGCTCACGGATGAGTTCCTCTGCCCGGGCCAGACTCCCATCCGTTCCGATCCGCTGGATCTCAAAGGTCTCGTTACCAATGGTCGTTTCCACCGTGTGGTTTCGCCGGGAAGAACCGATACTGACGCTGACCACTCGTTTCATGCCCTGACTCCCCCTTCAGAGCTCCTTCTTCTCCACTGTCCCCCGACCGCTTTCTCCCGGCGCGCTCTCCCTCCGTTCACTCTCGGCCAACCTGTTGTCCCCATCTCCCGTCACCGCGGAGAGGAGTGACCGTAGCCGGTCCGGATCAACCTGGTAGTCTCGATCCAAAGGCGAACGGCCAAGTTCCCACGGTACCAACCGGTCTCCCAGGAGTGCGCTCGCCATGCGAATCCGCATGTCCGACCCCACGAAGACCACCACGTCGAACTCTCGCAGCCTTGCCACGAGGGCCATGATCTCGTTGATGAGCTGAACCCCGTCGCGGCTGCGGGCAAACTCCCACCGTTCGGCGTTGGTCATGAGCAGTACGAACTCGACCCCGCACGCCCGGGCTACCGCCTCCAGCTCGTCTTTGTTGCCCAGCGGAAAGCCCACCAGTGCCACCCGGCGCCCTTTGCGCAGTTCACCGAGGGACTCGAGGCGGGAGACGAAGCTGCGATCAAGGCCGAAGCGTTCGGCCGCGTCCTGCTGTGACCATCCTGAGGCCCGCAGCTTCAGGATCTCGTCGATCCGGGCGACCAGCCGCTCCCGATCGATCAGCTTCTCGCCCACCCGCACCAGGCGTTCCACCGGCTCTCGCCCCTTTCCCAGGATGGTTTGCACAATAATGTGCACACCCCGATCATAGCAGAGCCTCCCGCTGATGGCAAGCGGTAAACTCCCTTTCCGCCTGGCGGAGGCCCGTTCACGGCGGCGATGGTGCATTCTGCACCATCTAAATCGCTCGCCGGTGGTGCGCGTTTTACCATCGAACTCTGGCAGGAGAGGGCATGGCGTCTACTGGTGCTGACTCTAGACGGTCGCGGTAATTGAGCAGGAGGTCTTCTACCTCAGCGGCACGCTCCAACCGGTTGATGCGCTCCCGCACCGCCCCCGCTCCCGGCAACCCCTTCAGGTACCAGGCGAGGGGCCCCCGCAGGGCGGGCAGGGCGCGCTCACCCTCTTCGGCCACGAACATGCGCAGGTGGCGCAGAGCCATTTCGATCCGCTCGCCGGCGCCAGGGGCCGGCGGTACTTCTTCACCCGTGAGAGCGGCTGCGATCTGGCCGAGGAGCCAGGGGTTTCCCAGGGCGGCCTGACCCACCATGACCGCGTCGCATCCGGTGACCTCCATCATTCGCCTGGCATCGGCCACGCTGGCTATCCCGCCGTTACCGATCACCGGCACCGGGACGGCAGCCTTGACCGCGGCAATCACCCCCAGGTCCACCGGCCCCTGGTGGCGTTGTCCCCGCCAGCGCCCGTGAACCGCGATGGCCGCCGCCCCCGCCGCAGCCGCGGCCCGGGCCACCTGGACCGCGTAAGGGTGTTCGGGGTCCCACCCCCGCCGCATCTTCACCGTGACCGGTACGGGGCTAATCGCTTTTACCATGGCCAGCACGATGGCGTAGACGAGATCCGGGTGAAGCATCAAGGCACACCCGTCGCCGCCCCCGGCCACCTTGGGCACGGGACAGCCCAGGTTGACGTCGACGATGTCGGCCCCCGCTTGCGCTACCCTCACGGCTGCTTCGGCCATCACGTGCGGATTAGATCCGAAAAGCTGGAGAGCCACCGGATGTTCGGCCGGGTGGATCGTGAGGAAGTGCTCGCTTTTGCGGTTCGACTGGAGCAGGCCCCGGGCCGAAACTAGTTCGCCGTAAACCAGACCTGCGCCCGCCTCCCGGGCCAGGCGTCGGAAGACCGAGCCGGTCGCGCCGGCCATCGGGGCCAACACAACCCGGTTCGCCACCCGCACGCGCCCCACAAACCAGACCGGGTCGTGGCCGACGAGGTCCCTTCGCTGCCAGCATTCCGCACGCTCAGGCATCAGCTTCCCTTCCCCCCCTTTGCCCTCGCATAAGAAAAGAGCAGGCTGCCCCAGCTGCAGTCTGCCCGATGTGGCCCCCAGAGCCCTGTCGCGGCCCGGCGTCGGACGCCGTCGCTGCCAGGGCTTATTAATTACCTGCGGCCGCCCACTTCCTCTGAAACCGCTCCACCCGCCCGGTAGTGTCGACGATCCGCTGCTTCTCCCCGGTGTAGAATGGATGGCATTGGGAGCAGATCTCGACCCGGATCTCCTTCTTGGTGGATAGGGTCTCGAAACGGTTCCCGCAAGCGCAGGTCACCGTTGCCTTGAACATCTGCGGATGAATCCCCTGTTTCATCCCTTAAGCCCTCCCTTCCCGCCAAACGTCGCCCATTGTAGCATTCCGGGAACGATCCCTCAAGATCCAGGCCTCGACCCCAACCCGGAGAGCCTCAAAGCTCACGGAAGGTAAGGGAGCGGATCGAGCGCCCGCCCGTCCTTGCGAATCTCGAAGTGAAGGTGGGGCCCGGTCGACCGGCCCGTGTCTCCGCTGATGGCGATCACCTCGCCCCGGCTGATCTCATCTCCCACCTCGACAAGAAGTCGCGAATTATGGGCATAGCGGGTCGTGATCCCGCCGCCGTGATCGACTATCACCAGCAACCCGTATGCCCCGTAGCGGCCGGCAAACTTCACCCTGCCCCCGGCTGCTGCCCGCACCGGAGCGCCGGTGGGAACGGCAATGTCGATGCCCTCATGAACCGTGCCCCACCGGGGGCCAAAAGCTGAACTGATCGGACCATCCACCGGCCAGATAAAAGCCGGCCATCCTCCGCGCGCCGCGGGTTCTCGCAGGGTTGCAGGCCTCTCGTTGCCGGGCCGGCCCGATTCCGCTGCCGCGGCCGGAGAATCGACCTTCCCCGCCGGGGTATTCGCCGCCGGCTGGCGCCGAGAACGGGTGGGCGATGCCCGGGGCGGCGGAGGCGGAGGAGGCGGCGGAACTGCCCCCGGCAGGATCAACTCCTGTCCCACTTCCAGCCGGTTGGGATTCACCAGGCCGTTGGCGGCAAGGATTACTGTCGTCGAGACCCGGTACTTGCGCGCGATCGCCTCCACGGTTTCGCCGCGGCGAACCGTATGAAGAAGACCCGGTACAGTAAGAATGCGGATCTTCTGACCCAAAAAGAGCCGTCGCGGGTTGGACAACCCGTTGATATTCATGAGGGTCTGCACGTCGGTTCCGAAGCGCGCGGCAAGAGTCCACAAGGTGTCGCCTTCACGTATCTCGTACGTAAAGACTCTCGGACCTGAAGATGCCGTCTCCTCGACCGGCTTCGCAGGCTGGTGTGAACTGCTTTCTCCCGCCCCGCGATCCACCTTCGGCGGCACAACGGGATCCAAAGCCGCAAGGATTCCCGAGAGGAACTTTTCTTGGTTAGTTCCGACCGCCGCCTGCCCGGGGGGTGGCACAACCTCAAGGAACCATTCTCGAAGCCGGAAAACTTCGCCGGTGGAAGCGTCCATTATCCCCGGTCCTTCCACCGGACCGCTATCTCGGACCGGTTCTACTATGGCCGGGAGAACTTCGGCCGGAACTCCCCCATCATCGAGGAGCGAAGCGCCATACCCTTGGCCGGATTGCGCGCCGCCGAGGAGAGCCGCCATGGCCGACACCAGCACCACCGGCCCCCACCGGAAAATCGGCCTGCGCCTGCGTCGTCGCCGCAATCCCTTCCCCCCGTTCCCGGTCGCCGCGCGTCTTGCCACACCCATGCGCACCGGGCTTCTAAGCCGGACACCCCGGCAGATACGTCGCTTTTTCTACAGGAGGGAAGGAATTCCTGCTTCAAGCCCGGACGTTTTCGGCAAACGTGGAGTTGAGGATAAGGTTCGCGAACTCCTCGTTGTTGCGGGTGTGCGTCAACCGATCGATGAGCAAATCGGTGGTCTCGGCCGTTCCCAGCGCCCCTAAGGCCTTGCGTAGGATCCAGACCATCTCGAGCTCTTTCTCCGTGAGCAGCAATTCCTCTTTGCGCGTCCCCGACCGGTAAATGTCGACGGCCGGGAAGATCCGGCGTTCGGCGAGTTTACGGTCGAGGTGGAGCTCCATGTTGCCCGTTCCCTTGAACTCTTCGTAGATGACGTCGTCCATCCGGCTGCCCGTATCGATGAGTGCGGTGGCCAGGATGGTGAGGCTACCACCTTCTTCCAACTTGCGGGCGGCACCGAAAAATTGCTTGGGCCGCCTGAGCGCTGCCGGATCGACGCCGCCGGTTAAGGTTCGCCCGGAGGGCGGTACTACCAGGTTGTGGGCGCGGGCGAGCCGGGTGATGCTGTCCAGGAGAATGGTTACGTCCCGGCCGTGCTCAACCAGGCGCTTGGCCCGTTCCAGTGCGATGTCGGCCACCCGGACGTGGTTTTCGGGCGGCAGGTCGAAGGTGGAGCTTATCACCTCGCCCCGTACCGATCGCTGCATGTCGGTCACTTCCTCCGGACGCTCGTCCACGAGGAGCACCATCAGCTCGATCTCCGGGTGGTTGGTGCTGATAGCGTTGGCGATTTTCTTAAGCAGGGTAGTCTTGCCCGCCTTGGGAGGCGAGACGATCAGCCCGCGTTGCCCCTTCCCGATGGGAGCCATGATGTCGATCAACCGGGTGGCAATCTCCGAGGGCGTCGTTTCCAGATGAATTCGTTCGGAAGGATAAACCGGGGTCAGGTCATCGAAGTTGGGCCGGCGGGCCGCGACGTCCGGGTCTACCATGTTGACGGCCAGGACCCGCAGGAGAGCGTGATATCGCTCGCTCTCCTTCGGTTTTCGAACCTGGCCCAGGATCAAGTCGCCCGTCCGGAGGTTCAGCCGGCGGATCTGTGAGGGGGACACGTAAACGTCTTCCGTCGAAGGAGTGTAGTTTTGTAAGCGTAAGAACCCGTAGCCCTCCGGAAGGATTTCGAGAATACCCTGGGTAAATATCAGGCCTTCCTTCTCTGTTTCTGCTTTGAGGATCTCTAACATCAAATCCTTCTTGCGGAAACGACTCGGCCCGGAAATCCCGAGGCTTCGAGCGAGTTCTTGGAGCTCAGCCGAAGTCTTGGACTCGAGCTCACTGATGTACATCCACTCTATCCACCTTTCTCTTAGCCAGACTGGAACGGAAGCCGATGGTGGGACAGCCTGGCGGACGGCTCCGCCCGGGAGTGGTCCGCCCAGGAAATGCCGGACGACTGAGCATTATGGCCGGGAAACGAGGATCAGACTGAAGGATAGTCGAACCACCTGGATAGATTATGTCCCGCTCGGGAAAAAAGAAACCGTCTCTGTACGCGATCGAATCCAGACTCCGTGACCACTATACCATCGTTTTGGCAAGCGTCAACCCCTGGCGAAGCGGAACGCAGCCTCGATGGTTCCGGCGCCGGAACCGCGAGCACACCCCCTTTTGGCGTCTAAACGCCCTGCGGCCCGGCGCCGACCAGCGCGAGGGTCATGAGTCCTGGCCAGCTCTTCATCTTACCGCCCTTAGCGCAGGTGCTTGCGAAAGTCCTCTGGCGTCACACTTTCGAGGAACCGGCGGAACTCCTCGAGTTCCGGATCGGACTGGGGCACCGCACGGTTTGCGCCCGTCGCACGAGCCCTCTCCCACCCCTCAGTTGGTACCAACGCCCGGGCCGCCACCTCTTCCGACATGAAGATCGGAGCCTTCGCCCGGAGGGCCAGGGCAATGGCGTCGCTCGGCCGGGCATCGATGTCGCGTTCGCCGCCGGCGGTCCGCAGATGGATCTGCGCGTAATACGTCTCGTCCTTGAGATCGGAGATGACCACCCGCTCTACCCGGGCGTTGAGCTCGTCCAAAATGGCCTTCATCAGATCGTGGGTGATCGGACGCGGTAGCTGGATGCCTTCCATTGCGATGTTGATGGCGTTCGCCTCCGGCGGACCGACGACTATGGGGACGTAGCTCTTTTCCTCCATATCGGTCATGACCACTACCGGTTGCATCGTCCGCTGATCGATCCCGACGAGTTTCACCTTCATTCGCAACATTTTGCTCACCCCTTGCCTTCAGGGGAAATCCGCACCCACTTTCGCTTTGATTATAGCACACCGCTGCTACCAGGCGGAATCCGTTCGCGGCCGGCCGGAAGAGATCGCCGGCTTCGCCTGCTCGCGATGGACCAGGGCGGCGCGGATAAACTCCCGAAAGAGCGGATGGGGGCGGTTCGGCCGCGATTTCAGCTCGGGGTGGAACTGGCTCCCTACGAAGAACGGGTGGCCGTCCAGCTCGATGAGTTCGATAAGGCGTTCGTCCGGCGATAGACCCGCGAAGCGTACCCCGGCCGCCGCCAGGGCGTCCCGGTACTGGTTGTTGACCTCGTAGCGGTGGCGATGGCGCTCCATTACCAGCGGTTCGGCATAGGCCCGGGCACTGATGGTGCCCGGCACGAGCTTGCAGGGGTAAGCCCCCAGCCGCATGGTACCTCCCAGCCTGTCCAGGTGACGCTGCTCCGGCAAAAGGTCGATTACCGGGTGAGGAGTGGCCGGGTCGAACTCGGAGCTGTTGGCCCCGGTAAGCCCGCACAGGTGCCGGGCAACCTCGACGATCGCGAGCTGCATGCCCAGACAGAGCCCCAGGTAGGGGATCTTCTTCTCACGCGCGAACTGGATCGCCCGGATTTTCCCCTCGATTCCCCGGTTGCCGAAGCCCCCCGGCACGAGGATCCCGTCGGCATCACCGAGGAGCCGGGCTACTTCGTTTTCGTCTTCGCCCTCGAGATCTTCGGAATTGACCCACTGAACGCCCACCCGGGCCCGATGCGGGATCCCCCCGTGATGCAACGCCTCCACCACGCTCAGATAAGCATCGGGCAGGCTGACATACTTTCCGACCAGGGCAATCCGTACCTCATGCTCCGGGTGCTTCATCCCCTGCACGATATCCTCCCACGGGCGCAGGTCGGGAGGGTGTCCCGCAAGGCCCAGGCGGCGAACGACTGCCTCGTCGAAACCGGCTTCGTGCAGGAGCAACGGTACTTCGTAGATGACCTCGGCATCAACGTTGGGGATGACCGCCTCCGGTTCGATATCACAAAAGAGGGCGATCTTCGCTTTGATCTCGGGCTGGAGGGGGCGGTCGGAACGGCAGACGATGATGTCGGGTTGGATTCCGATACTGCGGAGTTCCTTGACGCTGTGCTGGGTGGGTTTGGTTTTCAACTCCCGGGAAGCGCTCACGTAGGGCACGAGGGTTACATGGATATAAAGACAGTTTTCCCGCCCGATGTCGGTGCGCAACTGGCGAATGGCCTCGAGGAAGGGCAGGCTCTCGATGTCCCCTACCGTTCCGCCGATCTCTACGATCACCACATCGATGCCGTCTTCGGCCATAGCGAGGATCGACTCTTTGATTTCGTTGGTAACGTGGGGAATGACCTGAACCGTCCCTCCGAGGAAATCGCCCCGTCGCTCCTTGGCGATGATGCTCTGATAGATCTGGCCGCTCGTCACGTTGCTGCGCCGGGTGAGATTGGTATCGATGAATCGTTCGTAGTGCCCGAGATCCAGATCGGTTTCGGCCCCGTCCTCGGTCACGAAGACCTCACCATGCTGCAGCGGGCTCATGGTCCCGGGGTCGACGTTGAGATAAGGGTCAAGTTTGCCGATCGCCACTTTGAACCCGCGGCTGGCGAGAAGCCGGCCGAGAGAAGCTGCCGTGATCCCTTTGCCCAGGCCGGAAACCACGCCCCCGGTCACGAAGATGAACTTGGCCACCAATACCCCTCCGCCAATACCCTGTCCGTTGGCACACCGCCAACCATTATACACCGCACTTCATGCACCGCTCTTTTCATCCTCGGGGTTGAGCTCGGGTTCGGGCTTGCCGTCGTCCCCCCGGTCGCCCTCCCGCTCGTCCTCGGGGCGAGCGGGCCGGCCGCCTGCGACCAGCCCCTCTGGCTCTGAGCCATCCTTGCTCGTGCGCTGCTTCGCGGCCTGAACTACCTCACTGAGGTAGAGGTTGTAGAGCAGTCCCATCAGCCCGGCCAGCAGCAGGATGAGTCCTGCCGCGAGCAGGGTATTGAGAAAGAGGATGAGCAGAGCCTCGAGGAGCACTAGCAAAGAAAGTACGGGATTGCCGGCAACGATCAGAGCACTGGTGCGCAGGACCGTCCATACTCTGGGATCATGTTGCCGCACGACCAGGAGCAGATGGAGAGGGAGCATCAACGCCCAGATGAATCCCAAATAGACCCAGATCCAGGCAAAGAAACGAATCGTGGGGTTGGGAGCCGTCCAAACCACCCAAAGGTCGAGGAAAAG
This sequence comes from Bacillota bacterium, assembly GCA_012839805.1. Lineage (GTDB taxonomy): Bacteria > Bacillota > Limnochordia > Limnochordales > DUMU01 > DUMU01. The sequence goes on from DUMU01000015.1 coordinate 13,207, forward strand.
AATCAGGGTAATGATGAGATCGACCAGGGCGATGGCCGTGGCGGGTCGCAGGTAGGCGCGGGCCTCCCGGAAGAAATCGCCGATTTCCACCGGCTCACCCTTTTGAAGCCGGAAAGTGAGGGCAAAGACCGCCGCGCCGGCAACGGCGCCGGTGAAAACCGCCACCAGGAAGGCGATGGGCCAGACCCCCAAAAGCCGGGTAAGAGAAAAAGTGACATAAGCCACGAATAGCGGTGCGGCCACGAAGACGAACCACAGGAAGCTGATCCCTATGGTCAACCCCAAATGGTCGTACGCCAACCGGAAAGTGCGTCCGAAGACGCGCCAGGCCCGCACGATCGCGCTTGCCTGCAAGTGTGCATCCCCCTCTACCCGCGTCACCCGCTTTACATGCGTTCCGGAGCGCCGACGCCAAGCAACCGCAAACAGTTACGCAGCACCACTTGCGTGGCATGGGAGAGATAGAGACGGGCCGCCTCGAGTCCCGGCTCGGTACCAAGGATGCGATGGTGCGCGTAGAAAGAGTGATACAGGGAGGCGACCTCCATGGCGTAGTGAGTCAGCCGGTGGGGCTCTTGCCGTTCCGCCGCCAACCGTACTTCATCGGGAAAGGCCGCGAGTTTACGAGCGAGCTCAGTCTCCTCCGGTGCCGTCAGGAGGTCGACGGCGACCTGCGACGCTTTCGGTCTGGTGACCCCGGCCGCCTCAGCCTGGCGAAAGAGGCTGGCGATACGGGCGTGGGCGTATTGCACGTAGTAGACCGGGTTCTGCTCGCTCTGCTCCCGGGCGAGATCCAGATCGAAATCCAGATGGGCACTGGGGCTGCGCATGAGGAAGAAGAAACGGGCCGCATCCTTACCGACTTCAGCAAGAAGTTCATCCAAAGTGATGAACTCCCCTGCCCGTTTCGACATGCGAACCGGCTGCCCGCCCCGCAGCAGGGTGACCAGCTGCAGGATTATCACCTGGAAGGTGTCCGGGTCGTACCCCAGCGCGGCCACCGCCGCCCGCATCCGGCCGATGTAGCCGTGGTGGTCGGGACCCCAGATGTCGATCACCCAGTCATATCCCCGCTCGTACTTGTCTCGATGGTAGGCAATATCCGCGGCCATGTAGGTGTACTCGCCGTCGGACTTCACTACGACCCGGTCCTTGTCATCTCCCCAGCGGGTGGAGGCGAACCAGGTGGCCCCTTCGTTTTCGTACAAAGCCCCGTTCTGGCGCAAGAGCTCGAGCGCCTCCTCCACCTTTCCGGCCCGGTGGAGATCCCGCTCCCGGTACCAGCGATCGAAATGGACACCGAAGCGGGCGAGCTCTTGCTGCTGTAATTCCACCATGCGGTCTACGCCCTTCTCCTTGAAGAACGCAACCCGCTCGCTCTCCTCCATCTCCACCAGTTCAGGATGGGAGCGGAGAAACTCGGCGGCGAGCTCGGTCACGTATTCTCCGGGATACCCCTCCTCCGGGAAGGGCGCCTCTCGGCCGGCCAACTGGAGGTAGCGGGCATTGAGGGATCGGGCAAAAAGCTCGGCCTGCCGCCCGGCATCGTTCACGTAGTACTCGCGTTCTACCTGGTGCCCGATCGCGGAGAGGAGATTGGCCAGGCAATCGCCGACGGCGGCGGCCCGAGCATTGACCACCACCATCGGGCCCACCGGGTTGGCACTCACGTATTCCAGCAGCACCCGGCGGGGCCGCTCCGCCCGCGCGCAGCCGAACCGGTCACCTTCGGCTTCGATCGCCCGGAAGAGCCGGGACAGCCATCCTTCCCGGAAGAAGAAGTTGATGAACCCCGGGCCCGCCACCTCGATCCGGCCTACCAGCTGCTGGATTTCCGGTTGGCGTTCGAGATACCGGACCAGAGCGGTAGCGATCTGGCGGGGCGGGAGGCCGGAAGGTCCCGAGCTCACCAGCGCCAGGTTGGTGGCGAGGTCGCCATGGCTTTTCTCCTTGGGGGTCTCCACCACGAAGTCCGGAGGGGGGAAGACCGGCAGATCGCCTTTCGCCTGGGCCTGGGCCAGGGCTGCGGAGAGAGCCTGCCGGACCACCTTTCTATCGCTTTCGAGCATCGTCGGACCTCCGTTCGTCCAGTTCCCGGCGAAAGCGGGAGAGTTCCGTCAGCTCCCGGTCAAGGAACCTTTCTATCTCATGCCGTCCGGCCTTGACCGAGGCATACCGCGCCTCGCATTTTTGGCGGTTCTGCTCCAAGGCCTCCTCGAGGTCGATACCAAAGGAGTAGGCGAGCTTGACGAGGAAGGTGACCGCGTCTGCCAGTTCTTGCTTCAGCTCGTCCAGGGAGGCAGGCTCGTCCCGTTTGTACTCGGAAAGCCGCAGCACCGCGCGGGCAACCTCGCCCACCTCCTCTGCCAGGTGGGTACAGGTAGCGGTAGCCGGTACCAGGTCCCATCCTCGTTCGCGGTCAAAACGTTCAACCCACTCCTGATACTCACGCAGATAGCCCATCTTTCATCCCCCCCGGGCGGAAGATGAACCTGGACCTGCACAGTCACGAGCTGCCCCTTCCGGGCGGCGGCCGGTCCGGTGAAGGAGCAAAGCGAGTTCACGGGTGATTTTGGCCCCCACGACCGAGGTAACGTCCGCCAGGTCAACGGGGGGTGAGATCTCCACCAGATCTGCGCCGACCAGGAACGGGCGGGACCGCGCCCAGGCGGTCAGGCCGCTTAGCAGTTGCCCGCTGGTCCATCCGCCGGGTTCGGGGGTCCCGGTGCCAGGGGCGAAAGCCGGGTCGAGCACGTCGATGTCGATGGTGAGGTAGACGGGGACGCCCTGGCGAGCCAGCCGCTCCCCTACCTCGACCAGCGTTTCCACCCCCGCCCCCGGGTAGAACTCGCCTCGTTGCCGGCCGGCCGCGAACTCCTCCTGGCTACCGGAACGAATGCCGATCTGGATGACACGGGAAACGCCCTCCGCCTCCGCCGCCCGCCGCAGGGTGGTGGCATGAGAGTACCGGTCACCGAGGTATTCCTCCCGCCAATCCGCATGGGCATCCAGCTGAACGATAACCAGCCCCGGGTACCGTTTCGCCGCCGCGCGGATGGCGCCCACCGAAACCGTGTGTTCGCCGCCCAGCAGAAGCGGCCGCCCGCCCCAATCCAGCAACCAGGCCACGGCCTGTTCGATCTCGGCCAGAGTGCGGCTGGTGTCGTGGAGGGGCAGGTCCAGATCGCCCAGATCCACCAGCCAGTCCGGCGAGAGATGGGAGTCGAGAAGAGGGCTGTACGTTTCCAGGCCGTAGGAAACCGAACGGATCCGCTCCGGGCCAAACCGAGTACCCGGCCGGAAACTGGTGGTAGCGTCGAAGGGAGCTCCGACAATCACTACCTGCCCGTCCAGCGATGCCCCGTCCGTCCACTCCCGGGCTGCCAGGAAGGGCGTGACCGGGCGAAGGTTTGGTGGATCCTTCGGTCCCTGCCCGAGGCTCATACCAATCCCTCTTCCTTTTCCCGCGCTTTTAGTGCTTCGCTTGCTTGTCGCACTTCCCGTGCTTCCAGCGCTTCTGATGCTCTTACTTCCTGTATGCTCTCTAATCCGGAGGAAGGTTGAGCAGACGAAGAGCCCGGCTCGAGCAGTTCAGAAACGAAACGGGGGAGAACGAAGGCCGACCGGTGCAGTTCCGCATGGTAATACTTCGTTGGTCCCGACAAAGGCCGCCGGTGAGGGCACGCCGGATCGGCATCCGGGGTCTTGGCGCCCAGCGTGAAACTCCACAGTCCGCTGGGGTAGGTGGGAACTGACGCCAGGTAGACTTTGACCACGGGAAAGACCTGCCGCATGGCCCGGTAGGCCGAACGTAGCAGCTCGGCTTCGAGAAAGGGAGATTCGGTCTGGGCCACCAGGATGCCCCCATCCCGCAGGGCAGCCGCGACCGAAGCGTAGAACGGCACTTGGAAGAGCCCGGAGGCCGGTCCCACAGGGTCGGTGGAGTCGACGATGACCACGTCGTAGGCCGCGCGTGCCTCCTGCATGTGTCGAATGCCGTCCTCGAACCGGATCTCCACCCGCGGGTCGTCCAGCGCCCCGGCAATGCTGGGTAGGAACTGCCGGGCCACCCGGGTCACCGCCGGGTCGATCTCAATCAGGGTGACCTTCTCCACCGCCGGGTCCTTCAGGATCTCGCGCACGGCCCCCCCGTCGCCGCCACCCACCACGGCCACTCGCCGGGGAGCCGGATGAGCTTGCAACGGGACGTGGGTAATCATCTCGTGGTATACGAACTCGTCTGCGGTCGTGGTCTGGATCGCGCCGTCAAGTACCAGTACCCGCCCGTAGGCAACGGAGTCGAAGACGGCAAGATCCTGAAACTCGGTCTTCTCCTGGTGCACGGTCCCCCTAAGGCGGAGGCTCAGGCTCACGTCCTGGGTCTGCTCTTCGGTAAACCAGAGTTCGAGCCGGCGTTCCACTCCCTGATCAACTCCTCATCCCCCGGTCTCTACTGTCTGTCCGCTATCTGCCGTTTGCCATCTGCACCTGCCGCGCCTTCTGCGCCGGGCTGCTCTCGCATCCTGCACCCGGCCCACCTGTGGCTGAACAAAGCTAGTACCAGAGCGCGACCGCAGCGAAGGCACAGCCCACTTTCTCCACCCGGTGCTCGACGCCCTTGACCTTCAGTTCGGTCAGCTCGAGACCCCGGCGGGCGAAGGCGTGACGGACCATGCCGGCCACGATCTCCTCGGCCTCTTCCTTGGTGCACCTGCCCGAATACTCCATGATCACCCCGTAATCGTCCCCGTGCCGGCCCACCCCCACCGCGGCGGCGATGATCTCCCCGGGAGTCTCGCTGGTGATCGCCCCGTATGCGGTGGGTACCAGGCTCCCGGGAGGGATCGACAAGGTGTCGACCGCCACCGCGCCCGGCGGGAGTACACTACTGACTTTGACGAGGTTCAGATTTCCAATGCCCGCCTCCAGCAACGCGTTGTCAAAGGCGTTGAGGCGGTTGGGGCCCTCCGCCCCCCCGGCAACCAGCGTGAACTTGGTGGGAGTTGGCAGCATCCCTGTCCTCCTACTCTTCCCGGGAAGTTTCGCGATAGACGCCACTCGTCTGAAGATAGTGGCGCACTGCTCCCGGAAACCGCTTGGCTTAGTATAGCAAACCCGGCTGGCAAGTTGAACGGAAGAGAGCGCGTGTGCGACGGCAAGCGGCCGGGGGAGAATAGGGTTCGTGCGGCAGTGGATTTGGCGTCTATCTCCTTTTGTGTTGGTCCCGCTGGCCTGGGGACTGGCCCGGACGGAAGCCAGCGCGGCTTGGGCGTTCGCCGCGGCAGCCCTGGCCCTTGTAACCCTGGGGGTATGGATCCATGGGGCTACCGAAAGGCTTGCCAACCGCCTGGGGCCGGTGGCCGGCGGGCTGCTCAACGTGGTGGCCGGAAACGGGACCGAACTCATCATCACCCTCTTTGCCCTGGCTGCCGGGATGGTGGGCGTCGTGAAGGCAACGCTCATCGGATCCATGCTGAGCAACGTGTTACTGGTGATGGGACTTGCCATGTTCCTCGGGGGATTACGCCATCCGGTGCAGCGTTTCGACTCTACGCTGGCCGCCACCAATGCGGCCGAACTGGGTCTCGCGGTCCTTGCCCTGGCCCTTCCTTCCCTTGCGGCAAGGAACGGTTGGGGCGTCGACGGAAGAGAGCCCGTGTGGCTGAGTACCGGCGTGGCGCTGGTTCTGCTCGCCGTCTACGTGCTGAGCACCGTTTACACACTGAAGCAGGACCGCCGCGGACCGGCCGGCGCCGGGCCGTTTCAGGAAAGGTCGCGCGAGCCCGAACGGGCGGCGAAGGAGTCGCTCGGACGAGAGATTCTGGTTCTACTGGCGAGTGCCGCGGCGACGGTTCTGATGAGCGACGTTCTTATCCACACCCTGGAACCGGCCATCCACTCGCTGCACCTGCCCCGGCGATTGGTCGGCCTGGTGGTCGTTCCGCTCCTGGGCAACGCGGTGGAACATGCTACCGCCATCATCGAAGCCCGGGCCAACCGGATGACCCTTGCCTACCAGATCGCGGTAGGTTCCAGCACGCAGATCGCCCTCTTCGTCACCCCCCTCCTGGTGCTGGCCGGTTGGGGGGTCAGACAGGAGTTCACCCTGGTATTCCATCCTCTTGAACTGCTGGCGGCCGGTCTTGCAGTTTTCATCGCAGTGCTAATCCATCTGGATTCCCGTTCCAACTGGCTGGAGGGCGTACAGTTGATCGCTGCCTACCTCATCTTCGTCCTCGCTTTCTACTTCACCGGATGATAGAATCGAGATGCAACACTGTTCGTAAGAGAAAAGTTCACCCAGGGTGCCTCTGGCGAACTCGGCGGTGATGTGGCTTGGGCCGCGAAGTCAGAACCCTGCCTCTTCCCCTGCTCGTTTCTTTGCTGATCGGCTTGCTCGGTCCCTGGGCCGTTCCCTTGGTCGTTTCCACGGTTGACGTGCTGGGGGGCATCAGCCCGGCCGCAGCGGCGGAGGGTGCTTCCCCTGGGGCCGCTTCTCCGGGTGAAGGTACGCAGCCGCCGCCCGGGCAGGTCGGGTTGCCGGCGGAAGACCATGTTCTCGCCTGGCATGGGGTGAGGGTCAGCGCCGAGGTCGGGTTCGGAGGGCAGTTTCGCCCCGGCCGCTTCACGCCGGTGCGGCTGCGGGTAACCAACGACGGTGCAGGCATCTTTCAAGGAGCGGTGGGGGTTTCCCTGACCAGGCCGGATCGGACGCCCGGCGTCGAGAAGGAGTCGCGCGAGGAGTATCGCCAGCAGGTGATCCTCGGTAGCCCGGCCCGGGTGGAGTTCTCTTTCGTGATCCCGCTGCGCAGCAGCTTCGACCAGATGGCCCTGGACCTCTGGGACGCCGCCGGCAGGCTGGTTGCCACGAAACCTGTGCCCCTGCCGCGTGTATCCCTGCATCAGCGGCTCTGGCTCATCCTGCGCTACCAGCCCGCTTCGTCTCCCTGGCTCGCGCAGGTGCTCGCGGCGGCCGGCCTCCTCCTGAAGGAGGGCTCCGTGGTAGCCGCCTACGCCACCGACGCGACCAAGCTGCCGCCGGCGGTAGCCGCGTATGATGGGGTAGACCTGATTCTGCTCGATGACCTCTCCCTGCGGCAGTTGCTCCCCGCCAGCGCCCAGGCGCTGGCGGCCTGGGTCGAACGGGGTGGGGTGCTGGTCATAACCGCGGCGGCCCAGGAGCGCAACGGGGGACAGTGGCCGTGGCCGGCCGACTTCCTGCCCGCGGCCGGGAGGCCGGCGTCGCCGGCGACCGGAGCTCCCGCCTGGCAAGAGGCCCGCCGGGGCCGGGGATGGGTGGCCTACTACTCCGGCCGGCTGGACGAAGGAGCACGGGGCGAGCCCTCGTCATCCGGCCGGGACCCGGTCGCCCGCTCCCTCTTATCCCTTTGGCTTGCTGCTCTCCCCCCTCCCATGCTGGAGAATTCTCCCGGGGAGGCTGCCATTATCGACCTCTTACAGGGCAAGCCGCTCTCCGGTACGGACCGGGTCGTGCTGGGGGTGGCACTCCTCCTCTACGTCCTCTTTCTGGGCGGGGCCTCCCTGGTGGCCACGGGCGCCACTGGTCCTCGCGCCGGTCTGACCCGGAAGGGGGCCCGCTGGCAAAGGCTCGCGGCCCGTGCCGTGTTCCCCGGAATATGGGTTACAGCTTTGTTGGCCGCGGGAGTCTTCGCGGCAGGCGAAGGTAAGAGGTTGGCCGAACCGGTCGCCCCCCTGGTGGAAGTGACGGCCGGAAGGACGGACCGGCTCTGGCAGGACGGTCGAACTTACTGGGTGGCCCCTAATCCGGGACACCCGGTGCTCGTGCCACCGTCGCTTACGATAAAGCCACCACCCCCGGGGATGGTGGCCGGAGCGCCCCTCGGGCTGGCCCCCGTACCGGTCTTCGGGAGCGGAAGGTGGTCCTGGTGCTGGGTCACGCCCCAGTACGCGTTTTGGGACGGTACCAGCAAGGTGGTGGCGGCATCGGTTGTCGGAACCTGGCCGGCGTTTCTTGAATGGGCATGGACACCCGCAGGCGAGCTCCGAGTGGTAAACCCGGACCGGGAAACGCTGTGGGTCCTGGCACTTGCCGGCGAACAGCAGGCGGGAGAACCCCGCCTTCTCAACCCCGGAGAAGAGAGTCGCTGGCAACTACCTCCGGCCGGTCCTTCGTCAGGCGGAAATGAGGGGGTTTCGTTGGGCGCGGCCACCAGCGAGCTCGCTCCCCGGCTCCTGCATACGATCCTATCCGGCCTGTCCGGAGTACCGGCCCGGCGCCTCCATGGTGGTAGGCCCATGCTCGAGTTCGCCGCGGAAGCCTGGAGGTCGAGCCATGCCGGTCTGCTACAACTCGGACTCGAAGAGGGAGCCCTGGCCCGGACCGGTGGGCTCGAAGCCAGCCCGCTGGTTCTGGTGGGAGTAGGGTTGCCGCTACGCTATCCGGCCGGGGGCCCCGGGCTACCGTCCGGTCGCCCCGCCAGGCATGCGGATTCCGGCGAGGCTGCTCCCGGCGAGCCGGCCTCCGGGCGGGCTGCTTTTATCCCCACCGTCCGCTTCCTGGCGCTATGGGTGGCCAGGGAGGGAGGGAACGCCGATGCGCTTCGCTGAGCTCGTGCGTTTCGACTTCACCCGTTCCGTGCGGGCCCCCGCCTTCCGCGCCGTCGCCGCGATCTATCTCTTGGCGAGCTTGCTCGCGCTCATGATCACCTGGCCGGGCCGGTTGCGGGTGATCGATCTTGCCATTCCCGAAGCCTCCCCCGAGGCTTTCTGGCGTTGGCTCTCGCTTCGTATCCCCTTTGCTTGGTTGCCGCCGCTCCAGCTATTCATCCTCGGCTTTGCCGCGGTCGTGCTTGCCTCGGCCCCGAACCGGGAAGAGGAGCATGAGACCGGCTTCGACCTGCAAGCCTTTGCCGTATCGGTACCTGTGCCGGCCCGGTCGTGGCTGGCCGTTCACCTGGTGGCCACCGGCTTGCAGCTGGTAGTACTGGCGGGGCTCGGAATGCCGTTCAACCTGGTCGCCATGGGCCCCCGGTTGCTTGCCACCAGCACGGCGGTGGGCCAGGCAGCCTCACCCCTCTTCGACCCGGCTGTTGTCGCCTCGGTGCTCGCAGCCGGCCTCGCGGCCCTGGCTTTCCTGGCGGTAGCGGCTCTGGCCGGCACCCTGGCCGGGGTATACCTGGAGATCCCGTGGCGATGGGGTATTGCGCTCCTCTTTGCCGGTTCGAGCGGCTTTTTCCTCACCGGTCTCGCCCGGCCGGAGTCGCCCCTCAACCCCTTCAGCGCGGTGTGGGTGACGGTAACGTACACCCTGGCGTCGGCGGCCCGACCCCTGCTTTCCCCCGCTCTGGGAACGTTTTGGCCCACCGCTCTCTTCTGGCTGACGGTCGCCCTGTTGGGGGGGATGTGGGTGAGCAAGCAGATCGAGCACCTGCGCGAGAGCCTTTGGCTGGAGGGCCCGGACTCAAGAGAGGAGATGCAGGGCTGATCATGTCCGTCCCGTCCACGGAAGAATGGCTGCGCCTGGCCGACCGTGCCCCGTTCTTCGCCCGCCTGCTCCGCAGGGCGGGGGCACGGATCCGCGCCCGCTGGCTCGCGTGCGGAGCCCTCGCGGGCTTCCTCGATGGAATCAGCCTTCTCGCGCTGGCCCTGGCCGGGGGTCGAAGCGGGTTCTGGCCTTCGCCGGCGAAGTTCGGATACCAGGTGCTGGCAGCGCTCCTGCTCCTCTTCCCCCTGGCCGGTCTTATCCTCGCTTTCTGGCGGGGCCGCCAAAGCGGAGCGTGGAGCCTCGAGAACGTGGCCCTGGCCCTGGACCACGCTGAGAAGAAGCCGTTCACCTTCACCAGCGCCGTCCTGGGGCTCAAAGAGAGGGAACTCTCACCCCCGGCCGCCGCCCTGGGCCGCCAGGTAGAGGAGGATCTGCAGCAGAGCCGGCACCGGCCCCGGCGCGGGCTTGGGTTCGGGTGGGGAGAGGCCAAGCTCCCCGGCCGGCCGGGGCAACGCCGCTACCGTCGCCTCGGGCCTCCTCTGCTGGGCCATGCTTTGCTTTTGCTCATGGTGGGCACCGCCGGCTCATACTGGCTGGCCACCCACTCCCCCGCCGCTCCGGCCCGGGTTTTTGCCCCCTCCGGCACACCGGGTGACAGTAGCCTCGAGCGGCTACAAAAAACCTTTCTTGCGCTCAATGCCCTGGCCGACCGTTTGGAAGAAGCAGGATCGGCAGACGCCGAAACCGGCCCTGACGCCGAGACCGGGTCTTCGCCCGAGCAGGCGGGAGACGACCGGAGGGAAGCGGGTGGCAACCGGGAGGAAGGAAGCACTTCACCTGCCGGTTTACCCGCTCGAGATGGCAAGGAATTCCTTGCGGATGCGGCGGCCGACCTGCGCTATGCGGCCGACCTTCTCGCCGGCGGAGGTGAGCAGGCTCTTCCCTATGTCCGGCAGCTGGTTTTGCGGGCGTTCAACCGGCTGCTCCAGCGGGAGCTTGCTATGGGTTCACCTGCTCCCCGTTCCGGCAGCGGGGAGGACATGAGCGGGGAGGCCGGCGGCGAAGGACAGGGCCTCGGTATCCCCGGTGCTCAGCGTGCCGGCCGGGCCACCCCGGAGGATGACTCCTTCCTCCGGGATCTCAGCCGCATTGCTCGTAGCTTAATTGAAGAGACGCAAGGCTTGGATGTAGCCGCCGGTCTGGACCGGTTACCGCCGGCCAGCCAGCTCGCCCGCACCGGGGCCGGTGGGGACGAGCCGGGAGCAGGAGGGGAAGCTGCAGCTGGAGGCGGGCGTCCGGGGACGGGCTATGGATCGGACGAAGGAAGCGGCCTCCAGGATGTGAACACCTATGGTGATGGGAAGGCCGGTGGGCGTACGGCTGAAGGAAAGGCCGGGGAGCCGGCCGGAGGCCCGGTTGTAGCTACCGGCTCCGGTTTAGGCCAGGGCATGAGCGAAGATGCCGGCTCGGATGCGGGGGCCGGCCGAGGCACCCTGGCAAGTGAAGGCTCGGCGGCAATGGCCAGCTCAGGGACGGGTTCAGGTCGGGGCGAAGGGTCCAGCCCCTACCGCTTGGGGCCGGCACCACCTTCTCCGCTACGTTCCTACTCCCCTTCTGCTCTTTCCTCCCCCGAGCTGCTCCGCGGCCAGCTGGGCCAGGGCCCGATCTGGGTCGTCCCCACCGGGCGCCTGCCACAGCCGGTCACCGGCGAACCTTACCGGTTGGTCCCGGAAGAGGCGGCAAGAGAAGCATGGGTAGAACGAGAAAACCTCCCTCTGGATTACCGGGAGTGGGTTCGCCGCTATTTCACTTATTGAGGAAGGGGAGTCCTCCGTGGACCAGACTACGACCGCCGCTGCCGCCGAAGTTGGTGAACTGGCGCTCCAATACCGGCTCGCCCAGTTGTCTCTCTCCCGGCTCCGGGATGCCCTTCACCAGGTCATCGTCGGCCAAGACCAGGTGATCGAGCAGGTTCTGATTGCCCTCCTGGCCGACGGCCATGTCCTGCTGGAAGGCGTGCCCGGAGTGGGCAAGACCCTGCTCGTGCGTACGCTGGCCCAGGGGCTTGCGTTGAAGTATAGCCGCATCCAGTTCACGCCCGACTTGATGCCCGCCGACATCCTGGGTACGGTAGTGCTAGCTCGGGACGAAGCCGGAAACCCCCTCTTGCGCTTCCAGCCCGGCCCCATCTTTGCCCAGATCGTCCTGGCCGACGAGATCAACCGGGCCACCCCCAAGACCCAGGCCGCGCTCCTCGAAGCCATGCAGGAAAGGCGAGTGACTGCCGGGGGTGAGACCCGGTGGCTGGAGCGCCCCTTCTTCGTCCTCGCCACCCAAAACCCCCTGGAAATGGAGGGGACCTACCCCCTTCCCGAGGCGCAGCTGGACCGCTTCCTTTTCAAGATCATCGTACCGCCGCCCAACGTGGAGGAACTGCGAGAGATCGTCTTGCGGACCACCGGAGCAAGCCAGCCGGAGATCGGACCGGTCATGGCCGCCCATGAACTGCTACAACTCCAGACCGTGGTCCGCCAGGTCCTCCTGGCTCGCCCCCTCCTGGAGGCAGCCCTGAAGCTGGTCGCGGCCACCTCCCCCGCCTCCCCCGACGCTTCCGAGCGGGTCCGCCGCTTCGTCCGTTACGGAGCAAGCCCCCGGGGGGCCCAGGCCCTGGTTTTAGGGGCTAAGGCGCGAGCCTTCCTCCACCAGCGGGCCCACGTGACGCCCGAGGACCTGGAGGCCGTCGCCTTGCCGGCCCTGCGTCACCGTCTCCTGCTGCACCTCGAGGCCGAAGCAGAAGGTGTCACCAGTGATGATCTCCTGGTTGAACTGCTCCCTTCCGTGATGGCAGCAGTCCGGCACGGCGAAAAAAGGGAGAAGGAAAGATCGCCGGAGGAGAACGCGTAAACCATGCCAGCACCGGTGCCGCTGCTCGATCCCGAGTTACTTCGCCGGCTGGAGACCCTGCGGCTCGTCACCCGGGAACGCCATGCGGGCCGGCTCGCGGGAATCCGGCCGTCGCGGCGGACGGGAGCCAGCGTGGAGTTTGCCGACTACCGGGAGTACCAGCCGGGGGACGATCCACGCTATGTAGACTGGAATGTTTACGCCCGTCTCGAGCGGCTCTTCGTCAAGCTGTCCGTGGCCGAACAGGATCTACCGGTCACCCTGGCCGTGGACGCGAGCCTGTCGATGTCCTTCGGGACTCCCTCCAAGCTCGACCGGGCCAAGCAGCTGGCAGCCGCCCTCGGCTTCGTGGCGCTGGCCGGCGGCGACCGCCTGCGGCTGTCGATCCTCCCGCCCGCCGCTTTGGGGTCGAACCCGTTTCCCCTCCTGTCTGCCACCTTGCGGGGCAAAAGCCAGGCGTTCCGGCTCTTCCGCTGGCTTTCGGAACTGAAACCGTCCGGGCGGGCCCGGCTGGGGCGGACCCTCTCCCACCTGGCCGCGGCGCTGCGGGTGGAGCAGGGCGGTCTTTTCCTGCTCATCTCGGACCTGGCCGACCCGGACGGTCCGGAAGCTTTTCTTCCCGCGCTTACCTCCCTGGCCGGAGCAGGCCAGGAAGTAGTGCTGCTGCATCTCCTATCACCAGAAGAGACCGATCCCGGCCTCGCCGGTGACTTCCTGCTCCTAGACGGTGAGGAGGAGGGGGCTACTCTCGCCCTCGAGGTGAACCGGCGGACGCGGGAGCTCTACCGCCAGGAACTCCTTGCCTGGTTGGAAACGATCCGCCGGGGGGCGGCCGCGACCGGGGCCGATCACCTGGTGGTCGAGACGGATCGGCCCTGGGAAGAGGTAGTCTTCGACGAGATGGTACGTATCGGGCGGGTGGGCAGCCATGCCCACCGGCGCTGAGGAGGCCCGGCCATGTGGCGCTGGGGGCCGCTTACGCTGCTCCAGCCGGCCGGCCTGACGGCCCTGCTTCTCCTTCCGGCCATCGTGCTGCTTCATTGGTTGCATCGCGAGCGCCAGGACCGGCGCGTTCCCAGCCTTTACCTCTGGCGGCGCCTTAGCCGCCGGGTGAGACGCCGGAGCTTCTGGCAGCAACTGCTCTCATCCGGGGTCTTCTGGCTGCAGGCCCTGGCCGCCCTTACCTTCGCCCTGATCCTTGCCCGCCCCGTCTGGACCGGGACTGGCCCCCCACCGGCGGAATGGGTCGTGATTGTCGATCGTTCCGCAAGCCTTAAGGCCAGTGCCGCCCCGTTTCTGCCGGCCGCCCCCACCCCCGCCCCGGCCGTCACCCCCGGCGGCCATCCGGCCGGAGGTCCCCTGGCCGGAGGGCCCTCGGCCAGCGGTCCACCGGCCGGGGTCGTGCCGGCCCGACCCTCTTCCCAGGCCGCGGGCAACCCGCAGCCCGCCGCCGGTGAACACGGATCGGCGAAGGACGGGTTCACCCGGGGTGAACTGCTTTTGGACCGTCTCGACCGGTTGGCCCGTGCGGCCCCACCCGGTGTCCGCTGGACGGTTATCGGAGCCGGTCCCGTTCCGCGGCTTCTCGCCCGGGACGTCGATCCCCACTCGCCGAGGTGGGCGGACCTGCGCAGCGACCTGGGGCCCACGGCGGGGATCGCGAACTGGGAGGCGACCGGGCGGCTGGTGCAAGCGGTGATGACGGAAAGGACCGAGGAGGTCTTGCTGGCTACCGATGGCGGGATCCCTCCTGCCGTCCTGGCGGCCCATCTGCCGCAGGTCACCCGAATAGTCGATCTGGCAGGAGACCGGACCGCCGCCACCACCCTCGCCCAGGAAGCCCCCATCGCCAATCTGGGTCTGGTTGACCTGCGCCTGCAACCGGTGGGAGACTCCCTCTCCCGCTTCGAAGTCCTGGCCGTGGTCAAGAACGGCGGCGAGGTTGAGCTCCCCTACACCCTCAGCTGGTCCACGGGGAACCGGCGGCTCGCCACCGATACCGGAAGGCTTCGGGCCGGGGAAGAGAGGCGAATCGTTCGCCGGCTCGCCCTGCTACCCGGTACTGAACTCGCCTTACATCTCACCACCCCCGGACCCGACCAGCTGGCCGAGGACGATACGGCCTTCGCGGTGGCCTTGCCGCTGCGTAGCGTCCGGGTCCTGGTTGCCTCGCCGGGAAATCCCGCTCTGGTTCGTGCTCTCTCCCTTACCCCCCGGGTGGCAGTAGAAGAGATCGCCCGGCCGGAGGAACTGGCGAGGATGGGGCCCCAGGATCTTGCCCGCTATGATCTTCTCCTCTTCGATCGCCTCCCGCCTCCGGCCTGGCCCCCCCGCCCTCTCGTCACCATCGGCCTCTCTCCCCGGGAGGTGTGGCCGGTCCTTACCCCGCTGGAGCAGGCCGCAGTTCGTCGCCTCGAGGGGACCGGGACAGAGTCCAACACCACCACCGTAGAGTGGGACGACCGGCATCCCCTCTCCCGTTACGTACCCTGGTCCGAGATCCGGGTGGAGGCCGCGGCCGCCTGGCCGGTGTTACCGGGCGCCTTGCCGCTTTGGCAATCCCGGGAGGGCGCCCTGATGCAGGTGGGAGCAGGTCTTCCACCCCGGGTCTTCGTGGCCTTCCCGCTCCAGCAATCCGACTGGCTATCGCGAGTCTCCTTCCCGATCTGGGTCAAGAACCTGGTCGACTGGACACTTCCGTGGGCCGACCGGCCCATCGGGCCGGTGCTACGCCCGGGCGATCCTTTACCGGAATGGCTCCTGGGCGTGGCCGGGGAAGCGGGGCGAGTAGTGTCCCCGCCGGCGGGGACCGCTTTGAGTACAGGAGAGGAGACGGGGCGGAACTCGTCCTCAGGCTCCAGCGCCGGCGGTTCTTCTTGGGAGATAGTCTTGCCGGACGGCCGCGCCCGGCGGCTAGGACCAGAAGAAGGGCTCCGGAACTACCGGGTCCCTGAAGATGCTCCGCCCGGGCCTTACTGGCTGCGCCGCCAGGGTGAACTGGTGGCCGGCTGGTCGGTCTCGCTCCTGGCTGCCGAGGAGACGAGCCTCGTGCCTCAGCCCGCTTTGACTCCCTCCCCCGCCCCCCGCACCGCCGGCCCGGGCACCAGGTCGCCCCTGGCCACCGCCGGCCCGCTGACTCCGGGAAAACCCTGGCTGCGGTTGCTCCTCGTTTTCTTGCTGGCCGTCCTTCTTCTCGAGCTCGGTTTGATGCTCCGGGAAGGCCGGCCGCTCCCCCGGCTCCTTGCGAACCGCCGGCCCTCCCCGGCCCGGAGGAGACAACCGGCGGACTCCCCACCCGGGCGGAGGACGCCGCCCCCGGGATCGTCCCGGCACGAGCGGCGCCTGGCCATCGCTCTCCGCCTGGTAGCTCTGCTCCTGCTCGTGGTTGCCCTGGCCGGCCCTCATCTGCCCGTCGGAACGCCCCTTTCGGCCCGCATCTACCTCGCCGACCTTTCCGACAGCATCGACCCGGCGGCCCGCGAACGGGTTCAGGCCTGGCTGCAACAGGAGCTCGGGCGCCGTGATCGTAACCACCTGGCCGCGGTGGTGGCCTTTGGCTCCGAAGCGGTAGTCGACCGTCCCTTGCTGGCCGGGGAGGATCTCCCCTGGCCCGGTTTCACCTCCCGGCCGGAAGGGGGAGCGACGGACATAGGCAGCGCCTTGGCCCTGGGCGCAGCCCTGGCCAAACCGGAGGCACCTAGCCGGCTGGTGCTCATTTCCGACGGCGGGGAAACCACCGGCTCGGCGCTTTTGGCCGCGGAACGGGTCCGGCAACTGGGCATACCCA
Organism: Bacillota bacterium; assembly: GCA_012839805.1. Taxonomy (GTDB): domain Bacteria; phylum Bacillota; class Limnochordia; order Limnochordales; family DUMU01; genus DUMU01. The sequence continues at coordinate 29,364 of DUMU01000015.1, forward strand.
TCGACGTCCTGCCCCTGCCTGGTGCTCTGGGGGACGAGACCGGGGTGGCCGCCCTCGACGTCGCCCCCCGGGTGCACCGGGGTGAGACCGTCCTGGCCACCTTGCTCCTTTACCATTCGGGTTTACCGGATCACGTCCCGCTCACCCTGCAGCTGGACGGTGGCCTCTTGTGGTCGGGGGAGATAGCAGTTCAACCGGGGAAGAATGCCCTACGATTCCCGGTCACCTTCCCGGCGGCGGGATTGGCCCGCCTGGAAGCGGTCATCTCACCCCGTCACGACGGGCTGCGGGAGAATAACCGGGCCCAAGCGCTCGTCTTCGTGACCGGAAGCCCACGGGTGCTGCTGGCAAGCCGCGAGCCAACCCTGGCGACCGCGCTGGAGCAGGGCGGCCTTCAGGTGGAGGTTCGTTCCCCCCTCACCCTTCCCGCCCGTATCGGTGACTATGCCCCTTATTCCGCTCTCATCCTGGATGACGTGCCGGCTTATCTGCTGAACAACCCGCAGCTTATGGCCATTCGCCTCTTCGTGGAACGGCTGGGCGGAGGCCTTCTGGTCCTCGGCGGCCCCAATAGCTTCGGTCCGGGCGGGTACTTCGGGACTCCCCTGGATGAGGTGCTGCCGGTCTACTCAGAGGCGCCGGAACGGGTTTACGCTCCCAGCCTCACCATGCTCCTCGTGCTCGATCAATCGGGAAGCATGGGCGATCTGGCCGGCGGCCAGACCAAACTGCAGCTGGCCCAGGAGGCGGCCCTGAGAGCGGTCTCACTCCTCTCCCCCGGCGACCTGGTGGGCGTAATCGCCTTTGAGAGTTCTCCGGTCTGGGTAGTTCCTTTGCAGCGGGCCGAAAACCAGGCGATCATCAGGACCCAGATCGGGCGCCTGCAAGCCGGCGGCGGAACTACCATTGCCCCCGCCCTCGAGGAGGCCATCCGGGCCCTGGAGGGGCTGGATAGCGCGGTCAAGCACGTCATTCTCCTGACCGACGGGCGCGGTGAGAGTAGTGATTTCTCGGCTCAGATCCGCCGCCTGCGCCAGCTAGGAGCCACCGTTTCCACCGTGGCCGTGGGCAAGGATGCCGACCGGGAGCTCCTGGCCCGCCTGGCCGAACAGGGCGAAGGCCGCTACTACTTTGCCGAAGATCCCCAGCAGGTTCCCAGTATCTTTGCCGCCGAAACCGCCACGGTGGCCCAGGACCTGAGGGTGAACCGCCGCTTCCGTCCCCGGGAAGTCCGGCCGGCTTCCTTCATCCGTGCTCTTGTACCCTCGGGCGAGCTCCCCCTGCTGGATGGATTTACCATCACCACGGCCAAGCCGGGAGCAATCGTCCATTACGTGGTCCCGCCGGAAGATTACCCCCTTTTGGCCTCCGGCCGCTTCGGACTGGGCCAGACTCTCGTCTTTACCTCCTCCCCCGCCGGTGACTGGGGAAAGTCATGGAGGGAGTGGCCGCTCCTTACTCCCCTTCTCTTGCAGCTGGTTCGAAGCGTGCTGCCCGAACCGCCGGGAACCGGCCTCAACGCCCGCCTGGAACTCTTGGGCGATCGTGCCGAACTGGCTCTCGAAGCTCTCAATCCGGACGGAACCTACCGTCACTATCTTGAACCCCGCGCCACGTTGCTGTTCCCGGACGGCAACGTTTTACAGGCAACGATGAACGAGATCGAACCCGGCCTCTACCGGGCGAGCTTCCCCGCCGGGCAGCCGGGGGAGTATGTCGCCACCGTTCAAGCCGGGGAAAGCCGGGTGCTCGCGGCCGCCAGCCTCCCTTACTCCGCCGAATACCGCGAAGCGGGAGCAAACCTGGCGCTTCTTTTTGAACTTTCCGCTCTGACCGGAGGACATATGCTAAGCTTCTCCGATTCGGCCTGGGACCTCCCGACCGGGCGCACGCCGGCGGGTCTACCGCTTGCTCCCTACCTGGTGTTGCTCGGCGCCCTGGTCTTCCTGGCCGATCTGGCCGCCCGTTACCTGACGGCAGCTGCCCGGGCCCGGCTGGGGCGCGCCGCCAGGGTCGTGCTGGATCGTATGGATAAGCTCCCTCTCCTCAGGAGTTTGGCCGCCGCCGGGCGGCGGGCCGGCCGGTACCTCGGGCGACGCCCAAAGCCGGCGACGGCGGCCGCGCCCGTGCCCCCGGCTGAAACTCTGCCCCCCGAGCCCACCCCGGCGGAGGACTTCGTTACCGTGGTACAAGAACGGCTCCGCCAACGCCTGGCTGAACTGCAGCGCCACCCGGTAAGCCGGTGGCAGGCAGGGCGTCCTGCCGGGGAGGATGGCACCGGCTACCGTGCCGCCCGCCTTTACCTGGCGCGGCGTCGCCGGCGCAAGCAGTCTTAGACACGCGTGGGGTTGATGACGACAGGACGAAGGTGCTGCGAGATGCGAGGTTGAACAAAGACATGCGGATGAACAAACCACCAAGGTGAAAGGGGGAAGCGGCGACCATCCCGCCCGCCCGCCGGGCATGGCCCTGTACTTGAGCACGCCCGGGGCGCAGCTTGTTACGCCGCGCTGGCAGATGTGGTTTCACTCCGCACCGGTCGTCTTTCTTCTGGTATTGCTGGCCGTTGTCGTCTGCTCTGGCTCCGCCTCCGCCGGTCCACCCGGTGCAACGGTGGTGCTCTCGGGGCGCTCGGGCTTCGAGGGCTCGCTGGCCCGGGGAGTACGGTGGTCGGAGGGCGGGTCATCGCCCGGATGGGAGCTGGACCACGAAGGCTTGGCTCGGGGCGAAGGCCAATTGACTACGGCCGTGATCGAGCTTCCCCTGCCCGTAGTGGAGGTGGTGGCCTCCTGGAATGCCTTCACTCCCCCGGGGGCAAAGCTGCGAATCGAGCTTCGCGCCTCGGCCCGGGAGGATCTATGGACGCCCTGGTTCTCCATGGCCGTCTGGCCCAACGGCCAAGGAACTCCGGGGTTACGCAAGCATCTTTCGGGCCGGGTCAATGAGGACACCCTGGTCCTGACGGAACCCGCCCGCCGCTTCCAGCTGCGGGTAACCCTGTACCCCAACGAAAACGGCCACTCGCCGCGGCTGCGGCTCCTCGCCCTCGCCGGATCGACTCCGTTGCGCCAGCCACCGCCCGAACAACTCGCTACGGTCGCCTTCACGGATGGGGAGACTTCGCGGCCGCCCGCGTGGGGAAAGAGCCTCCCGGTGCCCTTCCGTTCCCAGCGTTGGGAGGATCCTTCGATTTCCGGCCGCATTTGCGGCCCGACCTCCCTGGCCATGATCCTCGAGTATTACGGGCAGTCGCTACCCACCGAGCGTGTGGCCGCGCTGGCTTACGACCGGCTAAACGGGATCTACGGCAACTGGCCCTTCCTGGCCGCCGTGGCCGCCGAGGCCGGACTGGAAAGCTACGTTACCCGGTTCACCGACTGGAGCGGAATCGAGGCGGAGATCCTCGCCGGCCATCCGGCCATCTTGTCGGTCCGGTTTGGGCCCGGTGAGTTGCCGGGGGCACCTATCTCCGCCAGCTCCGGACACCTCCTGGTCGTCGCCGGCTTCACGGAGACGGGAGACGTTCTGGTCAACGATCCGGCCGCCTGGACGGAGGAAACGGGGCGAATCGTCTACGACCGCCGGGCCCTGCTCTCCGCCTGGGCCAACGGGGTGGCCATCCTCGTCCATGGACCTTCTCCGGCGGACCGCTCCGCCACCGGCCTCCCTGACACTCCATGACGCTCCCCGGCGCCTCCCTGACGCGGCCTGAACTCCTGGCCGTCATGCGGGATAATAAGCAACCTGGCACGGGTGGCGGCATAGAATGGAATGACCCTTCAGCTACTCACGGCCCCGGTCCCGGGGCGCCCGCTGCCGAGGTGAGATGGGATGGAGGCAGAGCTTGCGAACCGCCGGCTTCAACTCATCGTGGAGCATTCGTGGGTGGTGGAGACTTTACACCAGCTGAAAACGGGCAGCATGTACCATTTGGCGTATGCCACCACCCACATCGACCCGGCAGTACTCGACGACCTCCGCAGCGGGCTCCTGGCTCCCGGAACTCGCGCCGAGGTAGCTCTACTGCAGGGCTCGACCCTGCACCCGGTGGCAGCCGTAGAGTTGACCCAGATCAATGACTACCTGAGTTACGTACGTTTCGACTTCCGCTTGATCCACGTAAACGACGACATTCCCCTGCCTCCGGAGCGCTTCCGCCTTCTTTGCCGGTACGTACCCGGTTCATGAAGAGCCGGCTTGAACTCTCCTTAGCTGCCCCGCCGGGCCGCGCGGCACCATATCCGTGCCGGTGAAGGGGCAGATAGGCAGGTAGTAGGATACAGGACAGTAGGATAGTAGGACTGAAGGCTCCCTTACCGAATACTAAGGATGGTTCACGCATCACAAGGAGGAGTCATCGTGCCTACGGAAACGCCATCACCGGCACCCGTCCCGGCATCTGTCCCCGGCTTCGACCTCGGAAACGATCTGCCTCGCCTCCAGGGCTGGGCTCTGATTCTCGGCGCATCCAGCGGCTTCGGCCGGGCCACCGCGCTCGCCCTCGCGGCCGCCGGGATGAACATTGCCGGCGTCCACCTGGACCGGCGCGCCACCCTGGCCCAGGCCGAGGAAACCAGGGCCGCGATACAAGCGGCGGGCCGGGAAGCGCTCTTTTTCAACTTGAATGCTGCCGCGGCCGAAACCCGGGCGCAGGTGACGGCCGCGCTGCGGGAGCGCGGCGCCAAGATCCGGGTTCTCTTGCATTCGCTCGCGTTCGGGAGTCTCAAGCCCTTCATCGCCGAGCGGCCCGAGGATGCCCTCACCCAGCCACAGCTGGAGATGACCCTGGACGTGATGGCCAATTCCCTCGTGTACTGGGTGCAGGACCTCGTGAGGGCGGATCTCTTCGCACCATCGGCCCGGGTTTTCGCCATGACCAGCGCCGGCTCCGCCCGGTCCTGGTTCTCATATGGAGCGGTATCAGCCGCCAAGGCGGCCCTGGAATCTTATTGCCGGCAGCTCGCCCTCGAACTTGCTCCCCGCGGGATCACCGTCAATGCGCTGCGCGCCGGCGTCACCGACACCCCCGCCCTGCGCAAGATTCCGGGGCATGAAGAGATGCTGGAAGAAGCGCGGCGGCGCAACCCGAGCGGTCGGCTCACTCAACCCGAGGATGTCGCCCGGGCGATCGTAGCGCTCACTTCGTCAGGTACCGGCTGGATCACCGGGAACGTAATCAATGTGGACGGCGGTGAGTTCATTGCCTGAGGGCGATCTTAAGCCGGACCGCAAGCCCGGGCCGTGGTCTGAGCCCGGGCTTGTGCCCGGACCAGAGCCTGGGTTTATGCCACGACCTGGGCCTGAGCCTGAGCGCCGCTTTCGCCTGACGGCACGGCTCGTCATCGTCGACCGCCTGCCGCAGCCCGGGCGCCTTCTTCTCGTAAGCGCGCATGGTATACAGGCGTGGGTAACCCCCGGCGGGACGGTCGATCCAGGCGAAGAACCGAAAGCGACGGCCAAGCGGGAGGGAGAGGAAGAAGCGGGCATCGCGGTCAGGATCGAACGGCTGCTCTTCGTATCGATCCTGGTACCGGATGACGTATGTGAGCTTTATTTCCTTGCCACTCCGCCAACGGGGGTCAGGGTGAACGCGGGCCCCTCTCGCGGGTCGTGCTGGTCGTGGGCGGACCCCGACGGCCCTTTGCGGACCGCCCGCTGGTTTACGCGCGAAGAGCTGGCCGCGGAGCCCCTTCCCGTCTACCCCAGCGTGCTTCGTACCCAATTATGGGAAGCGCTGAACAAATACCAGGGATCAGGTCCTACCTGGCCTGATCCCTATCTGGGCATCATTCGCCGCGGATCACCTTGGAGATAACGGAGAGCTTCCGGGGTCCCGGACTCGGCCCCCGCGGCGTTCCCCGGCCGCCCACCCGGCTATCTACCCGCCCGGCCACCTTTACCCGACTGCTCCCTCCATCTCCAGCTGCAGCAGCCGGTTGAGCTCTACCGCGTACTCCATGGGCAGTTCACGAGCGAAGGGCTCAATGAAGCCCATGACGATCATCGTAGTCGCCTGGTCCGCCGAAAGTCCCCGGCTCATCAGATAGAATAGCTGATCTTCGCTGATGCGGGAGACCGTGGCCTCATGCTCTATCGTCACCCGGTCCTGTTCGATCTGGATGGTGGGCACGGTGTCCGAGCGGGCGGTGTCCCCCAGCATGAGCGTGTCGCAGTTGGTCCGGGAGCGAGCCCGCTCCGCCGCCTTGGTTACCTTGATAAGACCCCGAAACGTCGTGTGACCGCCGTCCAGGCTGATCGACTTGGAGGTGATCGTCGAGGTGGTGAACGGAGCGGCGTGGATCACTTTTGCCCCCGCGTCCTGTACCTGACCGGCCCCCGCCACCGCCACCGAGATCACCTCGGCTTTTGCGCCGGGGCCTAGCATGTAGACGGCGGGGTACTTCATGGTGACCTTGGAGCCGAGGTTGCCGTCCACCCACTCTACCGTGGCGTCCTCGTAAGCGAAGGCCCGTTTGGTGACCAGGTTGTAGACGTTTTTCGACCAGTTCTGGATGGTGGTGTAACGCACCCGGGAGCCTCGCTTGGCGATGATCTCCACCACGGCGCTGTGGAGAGAGTCGGTCGAGTAAATGGGGGCCGTACAACCCTCCACGTAATGAACGAAGCTACCTTCGTCGGCGATGATGAGGGTACGTTCGAACTGCCCCATGTTACGGGCGTTTATACGGAAGTATGCTTGTAGCGGGATATCCACCTTCACTCCCGGCGGAACGTAGATGAAGCTGCCGCCACTCCACACGGCACTATTCAGCGCGGCAAACTTGTTGTCGCCAGGTGGTACGACCGTAGCAAAGTACTCGCGGAAGAGGTCCGGGTACTCCCGTAGCGCGCTGTCGGTATCAAGAAAGATGACACCCTGTTTTGCCAGGTTCTCCCGGATATTGTGGTAGACGACCTCCGAGTCGTATTGTGCCGAAACGCCGGCGAGGAATTTGCGCTCCGCCTCCGGGATCCCCAGACGGTCGAAGGTCCGTTTGATGGTTTCGGGAACCTCGTCCCAGCTTCTTCCCTGCCGGTCGGTGGGCCGGGTGTAATAGTGGATGGAGTCGAAGTCCAGGGCCGATAGGTCCGCTCCCCAACGGGGCAAAGGGCGGCGCTGGAAGAGCTCCAGGGCGTGCAGCCGGAACTGGAGCATCCAGGACGGTTCACCCTTGAGGGATGAGATCTCCTCTACGACCCGCCGGGAGAGGCCTTTTTCGGTCTTATACGTAGCGAGTTCCGGATCGTGGAACCCGAACTTGTACTCTGCCAGATCGAGACCGAGCGTGCGTCCAGGCATGGGACTGCCTCCTAACAGTACAGCCCGCGGTAACCCGCTGATCGCATTGTACATGAATTCCGAGTAAAATGGTAGGGGTTAAACCTGCTCACGGCGGCGCGCCTTTTCCTTCCACTCCCGCTTCCATTCCAAGAGCGCGTAGATATCGCGGTAGGCCTGGTCCCAATCGCCCCGGAAGGGAACTCCCCGGTCATCCAGGTACACGTCGGCGGCGGGTTTCCCACCGCGCCCGTTCCCGGCTCCGGTCGCCGGCTCGGAGTCCTCGTTGATCCCGTCAAAAGGAATCCCGTGCTCGTACAGGTAGGCCGCGATCTCGTCCCGCTCGGTACGAGTGGTGTAGACGATGATCCGCCATCCCTCCGCCTTCAGCCGGCGGAGGGTCTCCGCCGCCCCGGGGATAGGGGGATCGAAGACCCCCCGGCCACGGTAGTGAGTGTACTGGGTTATGGTTCCATCGAAGTCGACGCAAAGCGTACGGGTTCTCGCTCTTTCCATGGGCATAAACCCTCTCCCCCTGACCTCTCCCCCGACTCTGGAGCCAAGTCAAACACGCTCCGCTCCGGCATGCTTCCTGCCTGCATTGCAGCTGCATTAAAGACGTGAAAGGGTGGCGCCCCCCGGAGCACCCGGTTGAACTCCGGAGTGCCCATGCGGGACCGCCACCCTTAGTATCCGTCCCACTCCGCTCTGCGTCCCCCGCCGGTCCGCCAGGCTAGTAACCGCGGTTAGCGGTCGGCGGCGGGTGCCTCAACGAACGCCGGCCCGGGCCGGAACGGCCCGCAGCCCCTTGGCTTCCGGCGGCAAAAGGGGTTCGGTTAGAGGCAGGAAGACGCGCTCACCCTTACGGGCCGACTGGTACATGGCGAGAACCAGCTCCATCGCCTTCTTGCCCTCATGACCGTCGATGAACGGCCGGCGTCCTTCCAGAACCGACCGGTAGAAGTCGTTGATCTGGACGGCATGGCTCTGGCCCCAATATCCCGGTCCGAGGGCGGGCTGGTCGGGATCGGCGACCGGCTCCACGGTCCGGGTCACGTTAGCCACTTTGATGTAGGCTACGTCTTTGAGAACCCGGACCCATCCCTTCGTGCCCACTACTTCCACGAAAACGTCCGCGTTGTAAGGATAGTAGCAGTTCGCGTAAAGGCTCGCGAGCGCCCCGCTCCGGAAGCGGATGGTCGCCTCTGCCATGTCATCCACGTTGATTAGCTCGTGATTGCGCGTATCGTAGGTCGCTACGACCGACTCGGCCGGCCCCATAAGCCATTGGATCAGGTCGATGGTGTGGATAGCCTGGTCGATGAGGACCCCACCGCCCTCCTTGTCCCACGTCCCCTTCCAGTCGCTCTGGCTGTAGTACTCGTCCGAGCGATCCCAGGTCAGGAAGGCGCGAGCACCCCGAACCGTACCTATCTCTCCGGACTCGACCGCCTGCTTGGCTGCCTGAGAGGCGGGGTTATACCGGTTCTGGAAGATCACTCCCAGCATGACCCCATTCTCCTCGGCAGCTGCAATCATCGCGTCCGCATCGGCCACGCTGATCGCCATGGGCTTCTCCGTCAGGATATGCTTGCGGGCCGAAGCGGCGGCGATGGCCTGCGGAGCGTGCAGATAGTGGGGCGTGCAGATCTCCACCGCGTCGATATCCGGCCTCGTGACTACCTTTTCCCAATCCGTCGCCGCCTCGCAACCGTACTGGGCGGCGAACGCCTCCGCCCGCTCCCGGCGAATGTCGACCGCCACGGCCAGCGTCGCCACGGGTGAACGGGCCAGCGCCGCCGCATGTGCCCGAGCGACTCGCCCACAGCCGATCAGGGCCACCCTCATCTTGTCCACTTTCGACCGACCTTTCCCTCACAAGTGATACCCATGCCTGTACTCCGGGCTCTGTCGCGCGAGTATAGCCCAGTCTTCTCCGCCAGGCAACAGTTAGAGCCTTACGCGCCAAACTTTTGCAGGCGTAGCCCGTGGGCCAACATGAGCGGCAGGATATCGACGGCACGGATATGCCCGAGAGCCCCGCGCGCGCAGTCGCTCTCCCCGAATTTTTCGACCCAGGCGTTGCGCCGAGCGTACCGGGATACTAGAAGCAAAGGCACCGGGTGCCAGCTATGGGCCCTGAGCAGCGCCGGCGTCGAGTGGTCTCCCGTCACCACCAAAACGTCCGGGCCGAGGGCTTCGATGCGGGGTATCAAGGCATCGACCTCTTCGATGACCTGCACTTTCCGCTCGAAAGCGCCATCCTCCCCCGCACTATCGGTGGGCTTTATATGAACGAAGAAGAAGTCATACTCCCCCCAGGCGGCCTCGAGCCGGGCTATCTCTTCGGCGGGCGAATGTCCCGGGTCGAGTACCTGCATCCCCACCAAGCGCGCGAGCCCCCGGTACATGGGATAGACGGCGATCACTGCGCTCTTGAGCCCGTATTTCTCTTCGAACGTCGCAAGCTTCGGTAACCGGTCGAAGCCCCGCAGCAAGATGGTATTGGCCGGTTTCTCGCTGGCCAGTATCTCGTTGGCCTGCCGGATGAACTCGTTGAAGAGCTCGGCCGTACGCCTTGCCGCCGGGTCGTCACGACGCGCCCTCACCGGCAAAGGAGCAAGACCCGTCTTCTGAGGGTCGGTATCGGTGAGTTCAGCCCCGAGTCCCTCGCCGCGGAAGACGACCACGGCTCGGTACTGCATCTCCGGCCGGATGATGATCTCGATCCCCGGTAGCTTGATCGCCTCCAACTTGCGGCAAAGCCGCGCCCCCTCCTCCGTCGGTATCCGCCCGGCCCTCCGGTCGGTGATCACTCCGCCCTCCAGAGTGGCAAAGTTCACCCGGGCAGCCACGTCTTGCGGCTCCAATTCGATCCCGACCCCCAGCGCCGAGAGAACACCCCTGCCCACCTCGTTCGCGAGGGGGTCGTAACCAAACAGCCCCAAGTGCCCCGGCCCGCTCCCCGGCGTAATCCCGGGGGCAACCGGAGTGTGCAACCCTACTGAACCGTGCTTTGCCAGCCGATCCAGGTTGGGCGTACGGGCACTTTCCAGCTCCGTCTTGCCCGTCTCCGGATGGGGCAGTCCCCCCAGGCCGTCCATTACCAGCAAAACCAGTTTGCTCTCGCCCTTGGTGACCAATTGCTCGAAAACCTTGGCCTCCATGATCGACAGATCACTCCCCGTTTCGAGGTCGCGCCTTAATATAACAGAAGCGACGGCGGGATGATAGAGCTTCCATTTCACTCCCACCGCCGCACTTCCTGCCACGTCGCCGGCCTGAGCACACAAGCTCCAAAATCCGGCCTCACCAGCACCCCGCCCTTACCGGACGCCCAGCCCCGGCGGCCAAGCACCCCCGCCCGCCGGGCAGCGCCCCCCGCAGGCCTTGCCTTGGAGGCGCTGGCGCTTGAAGAAGGGATCGAGGGATCGGCCGGCGTTATTTGGCCCGTACGAAGAGCCGGGTGACCAGGCGGCTTATGCGATCGGGACGCGGCTCCCGCTTGCCGTAGAGCGAGGCGCCGCAATGACGGCAGTAGATGGCGCCCACGTTACGCGTGCCACAGTCCTTGCAGACCACCATGGATGGTTCCCCCTTGGGACTTGCCCCTAGTGCCGGGATGATCTGCGTCCCGGCGGGCTTAGAACTGTCCCAATGTGAATCTACCCCGGCGGGGCCTGGATTGCAAGGGGGAAAGACACGGGTTTACCGAACTTTAACACGCTTGTTAAACTGGACGCTTGCCACCCGCCGGGACAAAGCTCGTCCCTCACCTTCCTTTTGACCCCGGTGTTACCAGAGCCTGGGTAAGAGGACGGAGACTGGCCACGATCTGCTGGAACACTGCGTCGGAAAGCGGGCCGACCCCGGTGATCCGAAAACCGTTTCGCTCCACCTGAAGGGCTTGACCGGCCCCCCAAATGGACCAGAGCGGCCAAACGATCCCACCCGGCTCCGGCAAACCCACGGGAACCCGAGGCGAGGCCCACCCGGGGGCCACCACCGGCGATCCGGAACCGGGCCAGTGAAGCAAACTCCCGGGCGGCGACGGGCTCAGCTCGCGCGACGCCATCCGCTCCTCGTAGATGGAGACCAGCCCTTTCGGCGTCACCAGGCGGAGTACGACGACCTTCGATGAGCCCGCCGAGACGGTCTCCGCGGCAATCCAACGCAGGGTTGGGGGCAAGTCCCAGGGAACTAAGGCTTCGCCCGAACCCAGCTCCCGCAAGAGTCGCTCTCCCAAAACCACCTGCCGCCATTGCCCGAGCGAGCTTAGCACCTGCCCGTGACCCCAGGTCGCAGGAGTACTCAGGTCGGGAACTCCTCTCGGCGGCAGACTAACCCCGCTCCTCACCACCAGCACCACCAGGGCTCCGTCACGGTCGTACTGCAGCACCTTCCAGGTGAAGTAATTCACCTCATCGATCCAAAACTCGAATCTCGCGTCATTCCGCCCGGGTGCGACCACGACCGCCACCGGACGGTCGCCCAAGGAGGCCGGTCTGACGACCACTCCCGCCCCCTCCCCCGCCGCCGACACCGCCTCGCTCAGCAGAAGATAAGGTACTGGCGCCCCGCCCACCTCCAGGAGTCGCAGGCGGAGCGGGAGGCTTGCTGCCTCCAGACTAAATACAAAACGCGACCCCTCCACCCAGGCGCTCGCGCCGCCGGGAGTTTCCACCACCGTCAGCTTCAGTTCTCCGTCTTGCTCGGCGCGATAGAGAGGAGGCAGCTGCCATACCGTCCGGGTGGTTACCACCGAACGGCCGGTGAGGAACTGGACTACCGATTCTGAGTAGCTGACGGGCAGGTTCACCTCCGCCCCCAGCGCCTGGGCGAGTAACCAGGACCCCTGTTTCGGCCCCGGATCTACCGGCGACCCGGGCGGGGGAGCGTTGGTGCGGGCTCTCCCGTCGACGGCGCCGGCGGTGGCGGCAAGTACGGTACCGGGTCCCAAGCACAAGGACAGAAGAAAAAAGCGACTGGCCGAAGCCGCCAGGACCAGAAGATAAAGAGAGGCTATCACACCGGGAGGCAGCAGTGAAAGGCGCCGAGCCCGAAGGCCGGGCCCCATTTTGACCACCACCCTTACGGAGAAGCCGAACCGGTGGAAGGACCGGCTCGGGAACCGGCTATCGAACCGGCAGGCGTCGCGATGGCAGCCGGGGCCGCCGCCAGGTCAAGGCGGCGCACCGTCGCCTCGGCCGGACTCCGGTCCGGGTCGGCTCCCAGCGTCACGGCAAAGCGCTGGTGCTCAACGTAGTAATCCGGAATCCATCCCGAAGCCACCGTGGCCGTACGCACCACCGAGCCGAGCGGTGCAGGAAGGGCGGTTTCCGATCCGCCGCCGGCCGTCTCCGGAGGCACCGAGGACTCGAGAGACGAAACAATAACCTGCGGGGCAGTGCTTTCGCTCGGCTGCCCCACCGGGGATGCCCCTGCGGCGCCAGAGCCGCCGGTCAAGCCGGCCGGCTTGGCCGGAGATCCCGGATCCGTTGGCCGGGCCGATCCGTCACCCGTCGCCGCCGCGTGGGGCGCCTTCACCCCATTCCCTCTGGCATTCGCACTCGCCGCCCGGCCTTCCACCCCAACTGCCGCCCGCTTCTCCTCTACCGCCTCGCCCGGTACGGCCGCCCAAGCCACCAAAGAAGTACCCGGATTGGCCGCCTCCCTCGCCGCCGGGGCCCCGGTCCCCGCACTCGTGACCACCGTCGCCACCGCCGTCCCGGAGGCCTCTTCTCTGCCGCTTACCTCTTCTCTGCTGCTTGCCACCGTCAAACCGGAGGAGCTCGAGTTGGCCGGCTCCGGCGCCGGTGCCGGCCCTCCCGCCGAGGGTGCTCCCGGCAATCGATAAGCGACGACTATCATCAGGATGGCAGCGGTGAAGGCGGCCACCGCTCCCCGAAAAGCCCAGTCTTGACCCCGGATTCGACCTGCTCGCTCCCGGCTCCGCCGGCCCCAGGCCCACCTCGCCTCCTCCCGGGAAACCTCCGCCCGTATTCGCTTTAACACCCGTTGGGCCTCCGCACGTCGAGCCAGGCGAAGCGCGGCGTCGCTATCACCAAGACCGTTTACGGCAGACCGCACTCGCTCGAGACTGGCCGCCTCGGCCGCGCAGCGGGGGCATCGCTCCACATGCCGCTCGACTGCCCAGCTCCGAGCCAGGGGGAGTTCACCGTCGATCCAGGCGGATAGCTCGACCGGACGAATACAGCCCCTCATGATCACCTGATCCATTCCTTCGCCGGCAGGCTCTTTTCCAGGACCTGCCGTATGGTCGCCCGGGCATAGAAAAGCCGGGATTTCACAGTCCCCACGGGACAGTGCATGATGGTGGCGATCTCCTCGTAGCGGAAGCCGAACAAATCGTGCAGGAGTACCGTGGCGCGATGTACCTCGGAAAGGTTTCCGAGCGCCCGTTCCAAGAGGTCCCGCAATTCCCGCTGGTGAACTGCCTCCTCCGGCACGCCCCGCGGATCCCGTTCCCGTACTCCCAGCGAATCGAGCCCGACCCCATCCATGTTCCCTGCCCCGGTCCCCTCTGCCTCCTCGCCGGCCGGAAGCGGGGGAACGAGGACCTCCGGCCGCGCCCGGCGGCGGCGGACCCAATCCCGGGTGGCGTTGGTGGCGATACGGAAAATCCAGGTATCCAGGCTGCTGTCACCCCGGAAAGCAGGCAGGGCGCGCCACGCCCGCAGGAAAGTCTCCTGGAGCAGATCCTCGGCCATCTCGGGCCCGGCCAGTCGCGTCAAGTACGGCATGAGCCGGGGCTGATAGAGAAGGACCAGTTCCTCGAAGGCGGAACGGTCACCCGCCTGGCAGCGGCGCACGAGCAACGTATCAGGAGCGAGAGCCCCGTCGCCCGCCTCCTCGGGTTTCCTCGCTATTGCCGTCGATGTCGCCGTTCGCCGCCACCAGTGCATGCCGTTCCCTCCTAGGCAGATAGGACGCTAAGGCCGCGCAGGAAGTTCACCACCTGGCCGGTTAGCTCCTGCCGATCTCGGGAGTGGCTACCTCCCGTGGCAGTAACGTAATGCGATAGGCAACCTCCACCTGGGGCCGGAGCGAAGCCGAAACCGAACAGTATTTCTCCTGCGACAGTTCCACGGTATCCCGGATCGCCTTCTCGTGCGCCTCTAGGTTTTCACCCCGGAATATGTACTCAATCTCGATCCGGGTGAACTTCTTGGGATGCTCAGCTTGACGTTCCGCCCGGATCGCCATGCGGAAATCGTCCACCTGTATGCGGCGCTTGCGGAGAATGCTCACCACGTCCATCCCCGTACAGCCCCCCAGGGCCACCAGCAACAGCTCCATCGGTCGCGGCCCGGCCCCGAAACCCCCGGTCTCGGGCGCCCCGTCCATCACTACGAAATGATTGGACGGCCCCCGGCCCAAAAAAGTCATCCCTTCTACATGCTGAACGGTGATCTCCATCCCGCCTTCTGCCTCCTTGTCGGTCAAGCCCGTCCTGCCCTAGCGCCCCAACGCCCGCGCCGCTCTTCCGGGCCGGATGGGGTGGGCCGTGCGGGGTACGCAGGATCAGGATACCACAGAATGAGAAAGCCTTCGCAGGAGAAAACCCCTTGCGGCCGGTTCCGCGGCGGGTAGAATGTGGTTGTCAGCTGTCTTGTCAGCTGACGAGAAGGGTACATCGAGGGGGAAAGAGGCAGTGGTAGGTTCGGAAAAATGGTGGTCTTTACTATTAGGCCTTTTGGTCCTCGCGGCCTACATCGTGCCTTACAAGTGGCTCGGCCAGGTCCGGGCCTGGTACGGGGCAGGTTTTTTCTGGGCACTCTTCGCCCTGGTTGTGATCCTGTTGCTGGTGCGTTTCACCACCGGGTGGAAGGAACCGCCCAAGGGAGTCTGAAGTCTGAGGAAGTCTGAAGTCTGAGGAAGTCTGAAGAAGGGAGCGTTCATCGTGCAGCCCTGGCATGTCTATCTGGCTTTTGGACTTTACGTGGCGGCAGCCTCATGCGTCGCCCTCCTGGCCCGCCGCGGGCTGGGTCGCGGGGTAGAAGAATACTTTCTGGCCAACCGTACGCTGGGCGGGATGGTCTCGGCCCTGAGTTACAGCGCGACCACCTACAGCGCGTTCATGATGGTAGGTCTTGCCGGGCTCACCTACAAAGGAGGAGTGGGCGCCCTCGGGTTCGAGTTGATCTATCTCTCCGGTCTGATGCTGGTAGCCTTCTTTGGACCCAGGTTCTGGCTGGCAGGCCGGCGTTTTCACATCGTCTCCCCCACCGAACTCCTGGCCGTTCGTTATGATAGCCGGGCTTTGGGGGCGGTGGCGGCCCTGGCGGCCGCCGTCTTCCTGATCCCCTACTCGGCGGTACAGCTCATGGGGATCGGTTACCTGCTCGAGACCCTGACCGGCGGTGCCCTGCCCTTCCTCGCCGCCATCGGGCTGGCCGCCGCCGTGGCCCTGGCCTGGGCCTGGATGGGGGGCCTGCGGAGCGTCGCCTGGACCGACGCCCTGCAAGCGTTGCTCATGATGGTGGCGGCGCTCCTGGTGGTCGGCTACGCCGTTGCCGAACTAGGAGGGCCGGGGACGTTCACCCGCAGACTGGCGGCGGAGTGGCCCGAGTGGCTCGCGGTGCCCGGCGGGAACGGTTACTTCCGCTTTTCCACTTTCCTGGGACTGAGCCTGCCCTGGTTTTTCTTCAGCCTTTCCAACCCGCAGGTAGCCCAGCGGATGTTCGCTCCCCGTTCACTCGGGAGCCTCCGGCGGATGCTCCTCGGTTTCCTCGCTTTCGGCTTCGTTTACACTCTGGTCTCGGTTACCTGGGGCTTCGTGGCCCGGCTTCGCTTCCCGGATCTGGCCAACCCCGACCTCGCCACCCCGACGCTTCTCGGCTCCGGCTTCATACCGCCTTTCCTCGCCCTTTTGGCCATGCTCGGCATTACGGCCGCGGCCATCTCCACCATCGATTCGGTGCTGCTGACCCTGGCCTCCATGATCGCCCGGGACGTGTACCGCGGCTGCCGTCCCCGCGTTTCGGAAGCCGGTGAACTCAGCGTCGGAAAGGCGGTCATCCCGCTCCTCACCCTGGTCGCGCTTCTCTTCGCCCGGCTGAAGCTAAATCTGATCGCCCTGCTCTCGGTCGCCTCCTCCGCCGGGCTCCTGGTTCTGGTCCCCGCTATCGTGGGCGCGTTTTTCTGGAAGCGGGGTACGGCAGCCGGGGCGCTCTCCAGCATCGTCCTGGGCGGCGCGGTCGTCGTGATCCTGCAGTTCTGGAAACCGACCTACTTGGGGCTTTGGCCGGGAGTCTGGGGCCTTATCGTCAGCACGGCAGCCTTCATCGTGGTTAGCCTGGCAACGAAAACTCCCGAAGAACGAGCCCGGGAGTTCACGGACGAACTGCGGAACGAGCTCCTGGCGCACGGCGTCGGCCGGGTGGGAATCTTCCGATCACCCCATCCGGCCTGACCCGCGGTAGCCACGGGCAGGACGCCGGTCCAGACCGCGTCCTGCCCGGTCACCGTACTCCAGTAGCCTCTGCAAACCGGAACGGGCGGTGGTTGTAGATCGACGCCAAGCCGGTTACGAGTGACCGGCCGCAGCGGGATTCTGTGCTTGCCTCCGCTCCAAAACCCGGGGCAGGGTCACCTCTAGCTGGTCGAGTACTTGCTCGCCGGGCTCGATGCCGGCCGCCCGGAGGGCCAGGAGGAGAGCGCCCCCCACCGGATGGAGCCGGGGGGCGACGACACGGGCCTCGTTCCCCAGAGCCTGTTCGATCCGGGCCCGGAACGACGAAAGAAGGGGGTCGCCCGAGTTGAAAAGGCCTCCCACGTAGGAGATGAGAACGGGCTTTTCCTCCCAGGTTAGCTTGCGAGCGACGGTAACGGCGAGGTCGGCCAGGTGCTGACCGGCCGTGGCCAGGAGGTCGAGGGCGACCCGGTCCCCCCGGGCGGCCGCCCGTCCTACGGCGGCGGCGAGTCCGGCGTATTGCGGCCGCCCGGCGGCACTGTAGATCCAGCCGTGGAGTTCGGAAAGGTCGCGCTTTCCAACCACGGCCGGCAGTTCTTCGACCAGGAGAGTGGCCGGTCCCCGCCCGTCCTGGGCGCGCGTGGCGGCGGAAAGAGCCTGGAAGGCAACCCAGTAGCCCGACCCTTCATCCCCCATGAGGTGGCCCCAACCCCCGGTGGCCGCCTCTTCCCCGGCGTGGTTTCGGGCGTAAGCCACGGAGCCCGTCCCGCCTATGACCACGATCCCGGGGCGGCCGGCCAAGGCGGCCATCCAGGCGGTGAAAGAGTCGTGATATACGAATACTCCGCGGCTGGCCCGGATTTCGCTGCGGATGATACTTGCCATCGCGTCGTTACCGCCGCTCATCCCGTAGGCGGCGGCCACCAGGAAGTCTTCAAGCATGCCCCCTTCCCGCCGGCCCCGGCTCGCGTCCCGCCAGGCTCCTTCCAGGGCCTCCCGTACCGCCCGGCGACAGCGTTCGGGGCCCCCGGGTTCGGTGATGTGGTTGGCAGGGCCCGAAAACCCCGCTCCCAAGCAGCGCCCGCGGAGGTCGGCCAGCACCGTGACCGTCTTGGTCTGGCCTCCGTCGGTACCGGCTACCAAGCGGTAGTCACTGCCTGGGCTTCCTTGCTCTTGTTCTCTGTACTCTTCGTGCATCCCGCTTCTACCCCCCGAGCGCGTCGCAGGTGTCACTGGTTCCAACGGTACAGACAGCGGCCACCGGCAGCTAGCACAGTACCGAGCCTCAATCCTGCCCTACGACCGGGTCAAGGCGATGAGCGTGCCCGGCCTCCCGCCGGCCATGTTCGTCATCGGAGGTGCGTGCATAGGCATGGCCGCTGTTGGGCCCCCCCACCGTGGAGTATTCAGGAACCTCCGGCGAGCGCTGTAATTCGCTGCGCAGGTCTTCCAGGAAATACCTGGGAGAATCGGAAGCATTGAGAAGCTCGAAAGAGATCATCGAGCGAATGGATACACAGTGTACTTCTTTGCCTCGTGAACGCAAGAACTCGAAAGCCCGTTCGAAGTCCCCGTCTCCGCTCATAAGAATGGCGACATCGTACTGGTTCATGGTAGCCAACATATCTACCACGATGTCGACGTCCAAATTGGCTTTGTACAACGTCAAGCCAGTTTCTTGATCCAGTATGCTCTTGAGCGGCCGTCTTCGGACTATATAACCCATATAAGTTAGCGCCCGGAGGAATGATTCTTGTGCGTATTCACCTTCGTTCTCGGCTGCATAATAGAAACCGTTATATAGCTCTTTGTCTTTCGAAAAGAAAGTTAGCACTTTGGCCCAGTCTATACGCCAGCCCAAAGCGCGCTGTGCATAGAACATATTCGACCCGTCAATAAAGATGGCTACACGCTTTGTATTCATCGATCGTACCACACCCTTCGAAAGCCTCTTCATATCGATCGTTTTCCGTTCGGACACTTTTCTTGCTCACTTGCTGGTCCATTCGTTTACCGTTCAATTGTCTTGCTGTCAAGGTGCTCTTGAGAACCCCCGTCCTTTCTGAACCGATCACCTGCTCCCCCCCTTAGACGTCCCACCCTGGCCGCCCGTTCGACGCGGCTTTCCGCTGCTCGGGCTTTTGACGACGACCGGCACCGGAGGGCTAACGGAGACCCTGCGCATCAAGACGGCCCCCTTCGTCGCCAGCCCCCCGGTGAGTCACGATGGTAAGTCACGCACTATCATAGCGCAACCCGTTTCCCCTGTCGCCAGGCAGGGATACCGTTTCCCGCCGAGAAAACAAGGTAAGGAGCAAGACCCGATGGGGTAGGCCGCCGCTTACTCCATCGTCACGGAAGGGATCGCGTTGGAGAAGTTCAGCCCTAGCCGCTTGAAGACCTATGAGACCTGTCCCCGCAAGTACCGGTTCATCTACGTGGATAATCTCGCGCCCGAGTACGAAAAACCCCGACCCGAGCTTTTCCTGGGTAACCAGATCCATGCCGCTTTGCGCCGGTTCTTCGAACTCGAGCCCGCGGCCCGCACGCTGGATACCCTGCACCAGCTCTTTCGGCGCGTCTGGGCCAGCGATGGAAAGCGGGCCGAGACCTTCCCTGACGTTACGGTGGAACGGGAGTTCGGGATCAAAGGGCTCGAATTGCTCCGATTCTTCCACGCCCATCACGATCTTTCCGCCAGGCCTCTGCGGCTCGAAGAGTGGGTGGAGTGCCCGTTGGACGACGAGGCAAGCCTCCTCGGTAAGATCGACCGGATCGATGAGGACACGGATGGAAATTTGCATCTTATTGACTACAAGACCGGCAAGCCTCCCACCAGCCCGGGTTACCTGCGCAGCGATCTTCAGCTCCCCGCCTACTGGCTGATGGCTGAAAATACCTTCGGCCGGCCCGTCGGGAGGGTCAGCTACCTCTACCTCCAAAGTCCCAATCCCTACACGGTGACGTTCACCCGGGAGGAGCTGGAACGCTTTCGACGTTACCTGCTGGATCTGGTGCGCAGGATTCGCACGGACGAGCAGTTCCTACCCATCTCCAACCCCTTGTGTCGGTTCTGTGACTATCAGAGTCTCTGTCCGCTGGAACTAAGGCAGGTTGCGCCAGGGGAAGGGAACGGGGCGGGCAGCTGGCTGGTGCCGGATAACGACGACGAGGCCATCATGCGGGCCGTTCGGGATCTGCCGTTCTAGCAGAGATCGCCTCGTCAACCTGTTCCACGCCGGATTGACACCAAGTCCCCGCGGATGGTAGAATCACGCCAGTTGGTCACTTCTGCCCGGATGGCAGAAGCACGACCAGGGCCAATCCACTCGTAGCGCTTAATCTCACCGGATCGGACTCGCCCGGAGACCGATCCGGTGGGAACGGGGGACCCAATCTCACGGGGGCGAATCGTGCCCGTAGGCACGAGGGGTCATCGTTCCGGCCCAAGCCCGTCAGCTAACCTCGTCAGCGTGGGAATGGGGGTGGATTGACCAGAGCACCCCCGGTGCTCTGGTAGCTCAGACCGTATGTCCAGGGCTGAGATTCTCCCCCTCGATTGGCCAGCCTGAGATCCGTTCGCGCCGCGGCAGAGCGGGCAGGAATAAGCCCCGCCGGCCACTTAGCCCGTCGTGTTTCCGGTTGCACGGCGGGTTTTCCTGGGTCATGTTCCTCCCCTCTGCCCGTCTCTGCCGGCTACCCCAACGCGTTCTGTATCACCCCCGAGGAGGTGAGAACCCATGGTCCGTTACAGATCCCAGGCCATCGCCGTGCTGGGAGCAGGGCATGGGGGGCAGGCCCTCGCCGCAGATCTGGCCTTGTCGGGACATCCCGTGCGTCTTTGGAACCGCACCCCGGCCCGCCTGGAAGCGATCATGACGGCCGGGGGCATACGACTTACCGGGCCTCGGCGCAGCGGCTTCGCTCGTCTCGCGCTGGTAACCACCGACCTCAGCCAGGCCATCCGCGGCGTCCGGCTGATCCTGGTGGCCACCCCGGCTACGGCTCACGCGAGCTTGGCCCGGCAACTCGCGCCCTCGCTGGTTGACGGGCAGATCATCGTCCTTTGCCCGGGCCGAACCCTGGGCGCACTCGAGACGATCCGAGTCCTGCGCGCCGCGGGTTTGAAGGCCGACGTCACCGTGGCTGAATGCTCTACCTTCCTGTTTGCCAGCCGGACGGTGGCCCCGGGGCAATCCGTCATCCATTCTGTCAAAAAGCAGGTGGCGGTCGCCGCCCTACCCGTGGAGCGTACCCCGCTGGTTGTCGAGCTCCTGCGCCGCCTCTACCCATGTTTTCATCCTGCCGCCGACACGCTGGAAACGGGGATGGGCAACATCGGCATGCTGTTTCACCCCGCCCCCGTCCTCTGCAATCTAGCCCGGGTGGAAAGCGGAGTGGTCTTTGACCATTACACGGAAGGGATTTCGCCCGCGGTGGCCCGGCTCCTCGAGGCGCTGGATGCCGAAAGGTTGGCCGTCGCCCGCCGCCTGCGCCTGAAGCTTCCTTCGGCTCGGGAATGGCTGGCCCGTACCTACGGCGCCGCCGGTGAGAATCTGCACGAAGCGTTGCAGCATCATCCTGGGTACAAGGATATACGCGCCCCGCAAAGCCTCGACACCCGTTACCTCTGGGAGGATGTTCCGTGCGGGCTGGTCCCCCTGGTCTCACTGGGCAAGGAGTACGGGGTGCCCACCCCGGTGGCGGAGAGCCTGGTACGGCTCGCCAGCGCCATTACGGGAGTAGACTTTTACGCTCACGGGAGGACGCTGACCCGCATGGGCCTGAGTGGTCTGACGGTGGATCAACTGCGGGCAGTTGCCCGAAACGGTGAGCTACCTCAAAAGCACCTCCCCTACGTTGCAGGGCTCCCACTACCGCTCTCGGAGGCGGTTCAGTAGGAAGGTAGGCCGGCGCCGTTCGCCGGAAGTTGGCCAGCAGGTAAGCACGCACGCCGGCCACCGGTATGCTGACCACCGGGAAGCCGGCCGCGGCGGAGCCAGCCGGTTGGCACGCCGTATCCGCGGCTGGCTTCCTGTTAAGGAAGGGATGTGCTATGGGACGAACTCAACCGCCTCGTGCCCCTCGGCGGCGGGTACTGGTCGCGGCGGCCATTGGTGACTGTGCCCACGTGGCGGGACTCCACGGGATGATCCGGATCGCCCGCCAGGCAGGATGGGAGTGCCACATGCTGGGGCCGGCCGTAACGGTCGAACGAGTGATAAAAGCAGTTCAGGAAGTGAACCCGGAGCTGGTGGCGCTGAGCTACCGTCTGAGTCCTCAAGCCGGGAAGGAAGTGCTAGCTGATTTCTGGCAGCAGGCCCAGGCGGCGCGGATCACCGAAGGGAGGCGCTTTGCTTTCGGCGGGACGCCGCCGGTGGCCCGCGAGGCGTGCAAGCTCGGTTTCTTCGAAGCCATCTTCGACGGGAGCGAGACCCCGCGACAGGTGTACGATTACCTGGCCGCACGTACCAGCGGGGCGGCAGCGCTCTCCTATCCGTCCACCCTGGCGGAACGGATCGAGGCCGCCCGGCCCTGGCCCATCTTCCGCCACCATTTCGGGCAACCCTCGTATGAGGCCACGCTGGCCGGAGTGGCGGAACTCGCCGAGAGCGGAGTTCTCGACGTCATCTCGCTGGGCATCGACCAGAACACCCAAGAGCATTTCTTCCATCCGGAGGCGAAAGACCCCCGGCAACGGGGCGCAGGTGGGGTGCCGGTCGATACCCCCGAGCAGTTCCGGGCTCTTTACGAAGCATCCCGGCGGGGCAACTACCCGCTCATGCGCTGCTACAGCGGTACTCGTGACCTGATTCGCATGCAAGCGATGCTCCTCGAGACGATCAACCTGGCCTGGGCCGCCATTCCCCTCACCTGGTACAGCGTGCTGGATGGGCGAAGCCAGCGAGGCCTGAGGCAGACGATCGTCGAAGCCCAGGAAGTGATGAGGTGGCTTAGTGAACGGAAGGTTCCGGTGGAAATGAATGAGTCACACCACTGGAGCCTGCGGGATGCCCACGATGTGGTGGCGGTGGTCATGGCTTTCCTCGCCGCCTACAACGCCAAGCAAGCCGGGGTCAGAGATTACGTGGCCCAGTACATGTTCAATACTCCGCCTCTGACGAGCTTCCGCATGGACCTGGCGAAAATGCTGGCCAAGGTGGCGCTTATCGAGTCATTGGAGGAAGAAGGGCGTTTTCGGGTCTTCCGGGAGACCCGCACGGGACTCAGAAGTCTGCCGCTGGACATGGACGAGGGCAAGGGACACCTCGGGGCATCGGTTTTTCTGCAGATGGCGCTCCATCCGGACATCGTCCACGTGGTCGCCTATTGCGAGGCCGACCACGCGGCCACCGTCCCCGAGATCGTAGAAAGCGTCAAGATGGCCCGGGGCGCGATCGCTGACGCTCTGGGCGGTATGCCCGACCTGGCCGCCGACCCGGTGGTGATGGCCCGTCGGGACCATTTGCTGAAGGAAGCCCGAGTACTCCTCTCCGGGATCGCAGCTTTGGCCGACACCGGCACCGCTGACGAACCCGATTCCAACGATTCCAAAGATCCTTTCACCGACCCGGACGTATTGACTCGCGCGATCTCGCTGGGGCTCATCGATGCGCCGCACCTCGCCGGCAATCCCGCCCCCGAGGCCTGCGGCCGGGTGGTCACCAACGTGGTCGATGGGGCGTATGAAGCCATCGATCCCGCCACCGGCCGCGTCCTCTCCGAAGAGGAGCGGATCACCCGTATCCTGCGAGAACGGGATCCCGCCTCCTACCGGCGCTTCCGCGGGGGTGAGGCCGAAGCCTGGGTCGAGCGACTTTGGCCGGCAGCGCTCGTACCCTGATTGGTTAATACACCGGGTACGGTGGCACGCCGGCTGCCGGTTGGAGGACTCATCCCAGGCTCTTTTCCAGTGCCCGGTAGTGATCGGCGGTGAGGTTGACCGTGGAAAAGAGGGTGACCCCCTCAAAACCAAGTTCGCGGACCAGTTCTACCTGGCGGACGATTTCGGCCGGGGAGACCCAGACGGCGAGCCCGGGGTAGACCGCTCTCTCCCTTCCGGCCGCGCGGCCGGCTAACCGGGCGCGCAAAGCCGAAAGGACGGCACGGAGTTCATCCAGGTTGGTGCGGTACGCCATGGGCAACACGTAGTCCAAAACGCCCTCCGCCAACCACCTGCCCCACTCCTGGCAAGCGTTACGGTATGAAAGCTCGGGGTCGGGCACCACCGCCGCCGACAGTTGGATCCCGGGCCGCAGAGCTCGCAGGCGGCGAGCCACCCCGGTTACGAAGCCCGTAACGTTGGCCGCCCGCCAGGCGGTCCAGGCCGCCCGTCCCGCCTCGCTCCCCAGGTCTGGCCCGCCGGTGCCGGGCCGTTTCTCGCCGGTAACGGTTTCCTCCCGCCCTTCGTTTTCTTTTCGAAACTGCGCCAGCGAAGCCGGATGGAATCCAAAGGATCCCGCCTCCTCCTCGTTGTACCGGATGTAGTCCAGGTGGATCCCGTCCACCGGCCAGCGGGTAGCGAGCTCTACCAGAACCGCCGCCAGGTATTCCCGTACGGCGGGCAGCACCGGGCAAAGCCAGGCCGTACCGTATCTCCAATTGGAGAAGGGCTGCCCGTCCTGGTCCAGTTCGGCCCACTCCGGGTGACGATCGAGGACAGGCCCGTAAGCATGCCAGTACCCGGCACAGAAGACCCACACCCACGGATGGAGCTGGAGATTACGTTCCCGGGCGAGCTGCAGCAACTCGTCTACCAGGTCGTGAGTGGCCGCCGCCTGAACGTTCGCCCCGTCGCTGCCCAGCAGAACTCGCCGGGAACGGAACTCACCGTGTTCGGGGGCGACGCCGCTTGCGTAGGCGGCGCCGCCCCGGAAGTAGAGTTCGGGATAAACGTGAGTCGTGCCGATGGCGGCCAGCTGGTCGAAGATACGTTGGAGATGCCCTGGCTTTCGTTGCAGAAGGTCTTCGCGATTGAGCCACACGCCAACGTGAGTAAACTTCTTTTCTCCTGCCACCATCGGCCGCCCCTTTCCATCCCGGTTGCCGTTCCCGCCACGACCGCCGTTGCCGCGGCGGCTACCATCCCGTTACCGTTTCAATAGCGGCTGGATCTGTTCCTTGACCCGCCGCATGGCCGCTTCCGGCGTTTGCTGGCCGCTGAAGACGCCCTGCAATTCTGTCCAGATCGCGCTCATGTACTGGGTCGTGATGGTAAGGTTCGGGAAGGTACGCATGTTGGGACTATGAAGATACCAGACGAACTCCTTCATCCCCGGAGCCGTACCCGTCCAGAGCCGGGAGTCCGTGAGGACGGTGCGCAGGTGCGGCAGCGATCCCTTGCCGGCACAGATGCGTACCGTCTGCTCGGCAGATTCCAGATACTCGAGGAACTTCCATGCTTCCCGGGGATGCTTGGTGTTGGCAGCTATGAAGAGCATTCCCGGCTCGATCAATGAACTGTACTTCAGATCCGGCCGGTCATCCGGGTACGGGAGAGGAGCGATGCGATAACGCAGCCCGGGAGCGAGCTGGGAGAGCATCAAAGGCAGCCACTCCCCGTCCGCGGTGGCGGCCAGCCGTCCGGTAACGAAGGGGTCCTCACTCGTCCAGTATCCACCCCACGACTCCTGGAAAGCGCGTACCGCCGCGAAACCGAAGGTCTGATAAGGAAAGAGCATGAATTTGATCCCAAGGATATTGCGGGGATCGTCAGGGGTTACCTCGCGTTTGACCGGATCATAGTAACGCCCCCCGAAGACGAGCTCCCACAGCCCGATGGAAAGCCATGGATACTCGGGGAAGAACCCCAAGCGGCGGATTTTACCGTCAGCGCTCTTGTCAAACACCCGCCGCTGCATCTCCTGGAACTGGCCGGCGGTTTCCGGAATGGGAATGCCCTTTTCGTCGAGGATATCAGTATTGTAGAACATCATCTTGATATCCACCGTCATGGGCAGGCCATACTGGACTCCTTCGATCCGGCCGAGTTCCAACGCAGCCGGGATGAAGTCTCCGGGCTTCAAAGCGCTCTTGGGATCGGCAAGGAAATCGTCCAGGGGCAAAGCGACCTTCTTCTCCACCAGCCCGGGAACATGGCACCAGGCGACATACCCGATGTCGAGCCCGGAACCACCGGCGATCACCACCAGTTGCTTCTCCAGATTAGTGTTGGGAATCAGCTTCACGTGGATGCCCTTTTGACTCCGGTTGAACTCGTCTACCACCATCTGCAGCAGCTCGGCATCTTTGCCCGTCCACTGGTGGTAGAAGTTGAGCTCTTCCGGGGCCGCCGCCGAAGCCAGCCCTCCCGCCAGTGCGAAGACGAGAACGAGCACAACGGAGAAACCGCCCACCACTGCCATGAACCGCCTCCCGACCGACTGCTCACGCCGTTGCCACCTCATGTCAAATCCCTCCTTGTCCCGCAGCTGCGGGTTTGTAGTGTAGGACTTCTACACTACAGAAGGAAATCCTGCCGCCCGCGGTGAAAATTTTTTTGCAGGAGCAGAGTCTGCACGGGGCAGGTGAGCGGACGGTAATGAAGTATCCAGACGACCATACTCTCGTGGCGAATCCCGAATCGGCCCCGGCCGAGCTCAGGTTCGCCCACTGGCTGCGGCAGGCTCGCCTCGAGCGGGGACTGAGCCTGCGACGCCTCGCGGCCGACGTCGGGCTCCACTTCGCCTACCTGAGCCAGCTGGAGCGCGGGGTTACCACCCCCTCCGAACCGGTCATCCGCCACCTGGCCGAGTACTTCCACCATCCCGCCCCCGACGAGTTGGTACTGGCAGCGGGGCGGGTGCCAGAACGGGTTCGACTCGCCCTCACCGAACGAGCCCTCGCCCAGCCGGCCTCCCTCGTCCCGGCGGCCAGCGCGCCGGCGACTCGTGACCAGGTGCTCGGGCAATGGAGGTTTGCGGCCCGCTTGGCCGCCAACGGAGGAGATAACGTACTTGCCCTGTCGCCTCCGCAGCTACCCCTGCCCGGTGCCCCGCCCCTGCCGCCCGCCTCCCCGGAATGGCTGATCGTCCCGGAAGCACAGCTCGCCACCAGCGGCCTCGGAGCAGCGCTGGGTACACGGCCGGAGGCCGCCCTCGACGGGGACCTGGATACCTTCTACTGGACCGAAAGGCCACCCCGGGCCGGCGACTTCCTCCTGATCGACCTCGGACACGATTATCCGGTGAACGGTGTTCAGCTTTTCATGGGAAGTTTCAGCGGTGAGTACATGCGGCCGGCCGATTACTTGTATACGGGAGTGGTTCAGCTGGCGGGGGACCAGCAAGACTGGCAGACCGTGGGCCGGCTGAACGGTCTTCCCGAGCTCTCCCTCTCCTTCCCTGCTCGACCCGCCCGCTACGTGCGAATCCTGGTCACCGCCGACCAGATCTACTGGGCACAAATCCGGGAAGTTCGCCTGCTGTGCCCGCCCGGTGCGAGCCCGCGCCGCCCCGCCTGGTTTTTCATTCGCCGGGCCGAGCAAGCGGTAGCCAGAGCCGAAGACCGGCTGGCCCGGGCGGCTACCACCGGGGCAATCGACGTCGAGGCGGTTCGGACTGAGCTCGCCAGCGCCCGGCTGTCCCTCGACCGGGCCAGGGAGGCATACCGCCGCAACCCCGCCGACGATAGCCAGATCCAGGCGGCCGCCACCCGAGCTACCACCCTGGCCGCCCGCGCCGCCGCCCATACCGTAGAAAGCCGGGAGGAAGAGATACGCGCGATCTGGATCGACCGCCCCGCGCTCCTCACCGGGCCTGCCGAACTCCGCCACCAGCTGGACCGCCTGCACGCCCTGGGTTTCAACCTGGCTTTTGCCGAGGTCTTCAGCCGGGGCGCGGCGGCCTACCCGAGCCGGGTCGCCCCGCCGGATGAGAGCGTGCGCCAGGTCTGGCGTGACGAAGACCCGCTTCTCTTCCTGCTACGAGAAGGTGCAAAACGCGGCATAGAGGTAATGCCATGGCTGTGGGTCCTCTGCGCAGGTTACGATTTCGACGAAGGCCCGCTCCTTCGCCGTCACCCCAAGTGGGCCGAACGTACGGCCACCGGGGCCATCATCGCCCCGACGCCCCAGGGTACCGCCTGGTTGAACCCGGCCTTGCCGGAAGTTCACCAATTCTTTGTCGATCTGGTAGGTGAACTGTTGGCAAACTACCCCCTCACCGGGCTGCACCTCGACTACTTGCGCTACCACGAAGAAAGCCTGGCGGCCTTTGGATACGCCCCGGCCAGCCAAGCCGCGTTCGCACGGGCGCGCTCCCGGGGGCGGGGCGCAGAAAAACCGGATTTCAACGCCTGGCGGGCCAACAACGTAACGGATTTGCTGCGCACCATCGAGCGGGTGGTTCACCGGCGAGGGAAAGAACTTTGGGCTGCCGTGTGGCCGGATCCGCAATTCGCCCGCGCCGAGATGCATCAGGCCTGGCCGGAGTGGGCGAGCGGCAGCCGAAGACGGCCCCTCGTCGACTACCTGGTAACGACCAACTACACCCCTTCGCTGGAGGCGTTCCGGCGGCAAGCGCGGGCGGCAGAAGAAGTGTTCGCCGCCGACGCGCCGGCCGGTCGTACCCGGGCCGGTCTCCTGCACGGTATCGCGAGCTGGCTGCTTACGCCCGAAGAGCTGGTCGACCAGATCACTGCCGCTCGCGAAAGCCGCCGTGCCGTGGGCCTGTGCCTGTACTCCGCCAGCACGCTGGCGGAGAAGGCCCAAAGCGCCCTGGCCGAGGGCCCGTTCCGTAACCGGGCACGGCCGCTGCGCCCGGGCGCCCCCTTCCCCAACCCGGCCACCCGGCGACGGCCGGCGGAGCCCGGCAAGCAGAGCCGGCAGTAGCCGTAGCGGCTTTTCGAAGGAAAGGAAGGGAGACAGGAAACGATGATGACGGAATCAGTCCTATCCGGTAGCCCTCCGCGTCTACCCATCCGGTCATCCCCTTCAGCACGTTCATTACTGTCAGCGGGGTCAACGGGGTCAAAACGGCCAACGCGGCCATGGGGAGGCTTGCCGGGCGGGCGGCTGCTTATGGCCCTCCTGACCGCGCTGAGCGTGCCGGGAGTGCTCGAGCTAGTCCCGCCGGGCGGTGGCGTGACCGCAACCGTGTCCGCGGCCGCGGCGGCCAATTCGCAACCGGAATGGGTGATCATTCCCGACCTCAAGATCACTACCAGCAATTGGGGTGAAGCTCAGGGGATGGAGCTCGCCCGGGCCATCGACGGCGACCTCGCCACCTTCTACTGGTCGGGGAGAGAAGTACGGGCTGGCGACTGGCTCGAGCTTGATCTGGGGGCTGAGTATGAGTTGAGCGGGGTTCGTTTCCTCATGGCTACCACCTCTGCCCCCCCGGCGGGAAGCGCATCGACTAGCTCCGATACGGCGACCGGTTCGGTGAACACGGTTCGTCCCTATGATTACGTTTACTCCGGCCAGATCCTGGTTCGCCCCGCGGCCGGCGCCTGGAGGACCGTGGGCGAGCTGGACGGGCGGGCCGAAGTGGAGATCCTTTTTCCCACCCAGCCCGTGCGTTATCTGCGGCTGCGGGTGACCCGGGACCAGGTCTACTGGGTGCAGATCCGCGAGATCCAGCTCCTCGCCCCACCGGAAAAGGTGGCGGGTGATCGTGCGTATCGCCCCGCGTGGCTCAAGATCCGTGCCGCCGAAGAGGCCTACACTGAAGCAGTCGAGGCTCTCGACGCCGCCCTAGCCCGCTGGGACGACGTCGATACCGGGGCAGTAGAAGGGCTCCACGCCCGGATCAGAGCCCTGCTCGAGCGCGCCCGGGCCGCCTACGACCGTGGCGCCGATGACGAGGTGGTGCAGCAGGCCACCGAGGCCCTCGACCTCTCCCGGGCCGCCGCCGCTCTCGTCATCGAATCCCGTCCTGCCGAGGTACGGGCAGTATGGGTCGACCGTCCCGCCCTTATCGAAGGGCCCGATTCGGTGCGCGCCCTCCTGGACCGCCTGGCCAAACTCGGGGTCAACCTCATCTTCCCCGAGATGGTCTGGCGGGGTGCGGCGGCCTTCCCGAGCGAGACCGCACCGCGTGACCCGGGCTACTGGCGCTGGGGCGACATCGACCCTCTCGCTTTCATTACCGCCGAGGCCCACGCCCGGGGCATCCAGGTAGCGCCCTGGGTCTGGGTCTTCGCCGCCGGCTACTACCACGAGTTCGGCCCGGTACTCGAAGAGCACCCGGAGTGGGCGGAACTCTCCCGGGACGGTTCACCCTTCTCGCCGACCGAGTGGGGCACCGCCTGGTTAAATGCGAGTCTACCCGAGGTGCGGGCTTACCTCATTCGCCTTCTCGTCGAGATCGTCACCCGGTACGACGTGGACGGGCTGCACCTCGACTACATACGGTTCAATGAGGAAAGTCACATTCCGTTCGGATACTCGCCGGCGACCCTCGAACGCTTCCGGGCGGAGACCGGCCTGGACGCCCGCTCCCTCACCCCGGGCACGCCGGCCGCCGCCCGCTGGGATAGCTGGCGGGAAGCGCTGGTAACCAGCTTCCTCGAGGAGGCGGTTCAGCAGCTGCGGCAGGTTCGGCCCGGCCTGCATATCTCGGCGGCGGTGGTCCCCGACCCGGAGGCCGCCCGGCGGGAGACCCACCAGAACTGGCCTCTCTGGTTGCGGCAGGGTCTCGTCGACTTCGTCGCCGCGATGAATTACACCCCGTTCCCCGGTGAGTTCTGGTCCCGCACCCGCCTCGCTCAGCAGGCCGCGGCAACACCGGCCCGGATCTTGCCCGGCCTTGGCATCTGGCTCGTCACGCCCGAGCGGATGCTCTCCGAAATCGCCTCCGCTCGTGAACTGCTTTCTCCCGGGGTGGTTCTCTTCGCCGCCAGCACTCTGCAGGGCGAGTTCTACGATCGCCTGCTGGCGGGCCCCTTCCGTCAAGGAGCCTCCTCCCCGCTCTCCGACCCCGAAGGAGCCTGGCTACGGCAGTGCACTGCGTTCGTGCAGAAGTGGACCCAGCCCCGGGCCATCCAGGTCTTGCCCGCGCCCCTCGCCGCGGGGGTGGGCCGGCTCGCCCAATTGCTCCCTTCACTCCCCGGCCAGCCGCCGGGCCGGGCTGAGGATCGCGACCCGGTCACGGCCTGCCAGGAGTTGCTGAGCGAAGCCGAACGCCAGATCGCGGGCGGGCAGCTCCAAGACTCCAGCCAGGCTGCCGTGGAGAGGCTCGCGAACGACGCCCGTTACCTTATGATCTTGGCGGAACTCCTGTAGATTCCACGGGAGAGGCTTCTCGTCGGCAGCAACCTGCCTTCCTCTGCGCCCGCATGGCGGTGGGGGAGTTGGGGCGGGCGCGGGACGGGTGTTGGCACGGGATCATCGAAAAGCGTAGTCTCGTTGGTGCGAGGTTCGTCTTAGGGTGGGAACGTGAATAACACCTACAGGGCTGAGTCCAGGTTCGTCCCCTCCCCTTCTCCTATTGCTGTTCCCGCCCCGGGAACCGCAATGGTCGCCCACGACTCATAGCCCAGTTAGGGCAACGGGTCTGTTCGTTTGGGAGCAATGCCTCCAGGGTTCTTTGGCCCCCGAGGGCGGCGGGTGCCAACGGCGAGACTGGATCTTGCCCCGACACCACTCAGCCCCCTCCTTTCGCTGCTGGACTTGACGATAGGCTGCTCCATGCGACGCGCTTGCTCGTAGCGGTCGCTTTCTCTCTAAGTGAGGCCCCACAGCCCCGAGAGATGGCCTAAGGGAGAACAAGGTACACCATCTGCGCTGAATTGCCGCATCTTTCGAGAGTAGCTCCCCCCATCGAATTCTTTTCTTGATGCAGAAGGAGAACCAACGTCGATGTCGAATAAGGCGAATGGTACACTGTTCCGTTTCAGCAGCTTATTCGTGTTCCCGTTATGTTTATCGTCGATCCCAGCACAGCTACGTAAGTCGCTAGCGTCGTTTGAGCAGGTATTCACGCCAGGCGGAGGTTCCAATGGCCATAGTGACACCATTAAGAAGCACTGAGCCGGCCAGCCTTTATCCTGAGGGTTCCCGGCGCATCCTTGATGGACAGGCTTCAGGGGCTTCGCGCCGTGTGCGCGCCGCGATGGCATCGCCACTGAGCCCCTGGTCCCTACCGGTCGCACGCGCTGGCGGGCGTGCTGGTGCCGGATGGACCGCCTTCCAGAGGGGGGCTGGATGGTGCAGGCGCCGGTTGGCCAGAGCGTTCACCTTGTCCACCACCCTGCTCTTTCTCTTCGGCCTGAGCTTCGGCTTGGTAGCCGGTACAGCGGGCACAGAAGGCGCCGGTCTGGGAGTTCTCAGTGAACCCGGTTCGGCCGGTTTGCTTGATCCGGGATTGGTTGATCCGGGAGCAGATTTCCCCCGGGTGTCCCTTGAAGCCAGTTCACAGGACGTGCGGGTGGTCTTGCAGCAGCTGGCTGCCACCGCCGGCATCAATA
>DUMU01000003.1 GCA_012839805.1 Bacillota bacterium
TCAGGTTGTCAAACGCCTTCACTCTTGCCGAGTATTCCGTGCCAACCGCAAGCGGCAAGTCGGATGAAGGTGTCCACTGCTGGACAGCCGCTCCCGGAGTCGGCGCGATTCCTGTTTCGTCCACCAGCGCACTCAGCCAAGCGTCCACACCAGACCCGGGCTTGCTGGCACTGGTGCCGAACTGGAAGCTGTAGTCCCTCAGACCCGAGCCGGGCGATCCGTCAGGCGCGTCGGGATCAACGCTCGCAGCCCAGCTGAACGTCGGCCGCAGGGTGTTGATGTACCACTTGCCGTCGTCTCCAAGGTTACCCGCAACCGGGCTACCGGGGTCCGTTGGCGGGGTGGTGTCAACGTTGAACGTCCACCGGAGAGTGGGGTCCGGCGTTGACTTGTTGCCCGCCAGATCGTGCGCGGTCATGTCAACCGTCCACTCGCCGTCCCAGAAGCCACCGACGGTGAGCTCGATTGTGGTGGATAGTGACCCGTCCACGTAGCTGGTGCCGGTGAACCCGGTCGTCCACGTTCCGCGCGGAATCCCAGCATTGCTGACCGTAAGGCTCGTCCCTGTTGTATAGAGCCCTACGCCCACATCCGTGAAGTCCGCGAACATCGTATTTATGGCCGTGGCAACATACCCAGTAGGCGAGCCGTTCGCCAGGACCGGCCGAGCGGTATCGATCACCACAGTGGCTGAACCGTAGGTTGCGCTCACGTTACCTGCAGCATCTACAGCCCACACCCGGATCTCGTAGCTGCCATCCGGGGTAAGTGCGTCCGCGTCAGGCACCGTCCAACTGAACGGGTCGGCGGCATATGCCACCGAATACGGCCCGCGCACCTCGGCGCCTCCGCTCCATATCTCGATGGTGTAGCTCGCAAGCCCGCTACTCGGCGCAGGGTCGTTCGCGCCATTGAACGTGAACGTCGGAGTCGTGTCGTTGGTCGGACTCGTCACGGTCACCGTCGGCGGAGTCGGAGCCACTGTGTCCACGAAGAACGTCCACCCCGCTCCGTAGTCATTCCCCGCCTTATCCTGCACTCGGATCCATGCCGTGTGACTGCCCTCACCGAGGCCGGACGTGGTCTTCGTGATCGTCCCGGTCGGGGCTCCGCTGGCAGGCTCCGTGGTAACGGGAAGCAAATCGGTACCGTCTAACGTACACAGTATCGTCGAGCCGTACCCGCTCACGACCGCACCAGGAACCCATGTATCATCGAAGAACACCGATAGAGTCGGATTGTTGATGTTGATGTACCCAAGCGGCAACTCATCGTAAAGGTGGGGGCGCACAATGTCGATTACGACAGTGGCTGAGCCGTAAGTTGCGCTCACGTTGCCTGCAGCGTCCACAGCCCACACCCGGATCTCGTAGGTGCCGTCGGCAAGTGCGTCCGCGTCAGGCACCGTCCAACTGAACGGGTCCGCCGCATACGCCACCGAATACGGCCCGCGCACCTTGAGGCCGCCGCTCCATATCTCGATGGTGTAGCTCGCAAGCCCGCTGCTTGGCGCAGGGTCGCTCGCGCCATTGAACGTGAACGTCGGAGTCGTGTCGTTGGTCGGACTCGTGACGGTCACCGTCGGCGGAGTTGGAGCCACTGTGTCCACGAAGAAGCTCCACGACAAGGAGTTCGACAGGTTCCCGGCAAGGTCCCTTGCCTGAATCACCACACTGTGAGTGCCTTCGGCATGCCCGGACGTGGCCTTCGTGATCTGACCAGTCAAAGCACCGTTGAGAGGCTCGCTGTCAGGCGTCACAGCTACGCTATCCAGCGTAAACGTTGTCGGGGAAGCCGTCGCATCGTACCCGCTGGTCGCGTCGCTGAAGTCGACCGAAAGAGTCGGATTGCTGATGTTGATGTTCCCCGTCGGCAGTTGACCTGACAGCGTTGGGGCCACGGTGTCTACGCCGAAGCTCCAGGTCACAGTAGCGAGGTTGCCGTCTGGCCCAGGGCCCACCGGCGGATACGCCGCGTCTTTCACGCTGATCGTGACGGTATGCGTCCCCTCGGCAAGCGGCGCAGCGGGCGTGTAGCTAATCGTGCCACTCACGCCGTCATACGTCGCCGCCACAGGCGTCCCGCCGTCGATGCTGATCGTTGCGCTGCTCCCGTCGATCCCGGCTCCTCCGACGTTGTCAGAAACGGAGATCGAGATCGTCGGCGTCGCGGTGTTCACCCACGCGCCGTCAGCGGGCGATGGACTGCCGAAGCTCGGCGCCACGTCATCTTGCGTCGAAAACTCGGCACCACTGGTGGTCACGTTGCCCGCCAAATCCCGAGCCTTGACGCGGTAATAATACGTTGTGCCGCCGGTAAGCCCCGTGACCGTCCAGATCGTGTCAGTCATCCAGCCGCTGTTGCCACTCACGGTTCCCCACGTACTGTCAGTGGTGTACTCCGCGTAGTACTCGCACGTGCCGGTCACAGGATCAGTGACCGCTCGCCACGTGATCGTGTTGCTCGTGCCTTTAGTGTAGGTAGGCTCGGCATCGACCGTGGGAGCGGCCGGCGCAGCGGTATCAACAGTAAAGTTGATCGTGGCCTCCGGACCCACATTGCCCGCCTTGTCCTCAGCTTTGACACGAGCGGTGTATGCGTCGTCAGCCAACGCATCCGCAACAGGCACCGTGTAGCTGGTTCCTGCAACCTCTCTCCACGTAAACTTCCCATCGATTTGAATCCAGTACTTCGCTATGCCCGACGGCGGGTTGCCGTTGTCCGTTGCTGCAGTCCAGGTGAATGTCGGCGTCGTCGTGTTGATGTACCCATCCGGCCCCGGATTTGTGTCGTCCGTGATGGCAAGGTTCGTCGGGGCATTCGGCGCACTGTTGTCAACAATGATGGCGCCCAATTCCCAGTCCGTTATCGGGCTGCCGTCACTGTTGGTCAGGATCACTCGCGCGTCGTAGCTGCCCTCCGGCTGGCTCGTCGGGATGGTCAGGTTAATCGACGCGGAGAGTCCCGTGCCGTTAGGGATATCCTGCCAAGCCTCGACGAGCACGGTGTCCAGACTTGGATTGGCTGGGTCAGCGCCCACCAGTCCCACCCGCCCCAGAGCTCTTGTCGTTGCAGGGGGGACGGCAGGGTTGGAGGTGTAGTCAAATGACAATGTGATCGCCGCGCCCGACTTGCGTGCCAGCCAGTCGGCCACCGTTGGGTGTGTAATCTGCAGGTACTCGGGTGGCGCGGCCCAGACACCGTTCCAAGCGACCAAGGCGAGTACTGCGGTCACCAAAAGAGTGCCTAATGGCCTTAGGTACTTTGCCATGTCCTCTCTCCACTCCTTTCTCTCTACTTGCCGTAAGAGCTGCGAGCTCATGGAGCCAGACACGGATCCTTGGGTCGCTTTCCCTCCCCTCCCCGGTTACCAGTTGCTTGGTGGTTAAGAACCTTCAGCTGCCGGTTGCGCCGCGGTCGCCGGATCGGACGCTCCGCTAGACCAATCGCTTCTTCTCGGTGGTTTCGATCTGTGTGATTCTCCCTTGCTTGACGTGAATCAGGATAGAACCATGTTGGAGCAGTCCGATCAGGCGGGCGATGCCGCGCAGGACCTCGGTGGCCTCATCACCTTCTGGTTCGGGGACAGCCTTACCGACCGGTCGCCTCAAAGAAATACCCGGGCTTTCTAGCACGACTATGGCCTCCTTTCGCGCGATCTCGAACAGGTCCTGAGCTTCGCCGCTCTCGATCCTTGCGGTTCGGCTTCCTGCACGTTGGGCCGCTCGGACGGGTGTCAAGCAAAAAGGCCGGCAGGCCAAGGCTTTCGCCTCGCCTGCCGGCCTCCGGTGGTCCGGTCAGCTCCGCAGTCCGCGTTCGCTTGTAGGTAACCTTGCAAACCCTCGTTCTTGAATTCTACGAGATCCTACTTGTTCCTGCTGGCCGTCTGCCAACTCGCGCTAAATTCCGTTGCCGGGTTCGATCAATCGGTGAACCGAATCCTTGGCACTGCGAGCTACCTGCACTTCGACTCCCACTTGAAAACCGCCTATGCCCGGCGGCCCTCAGCCCTCAGACAGATTGCTCGGAGAGGTCCCCCCAGACCGTAGGACCCTCGTCCTTTCGGTCGCGTCTACCTGGACGATAACCCCATCCTGTACGTGGACAATCACTTGGCCGAATCGAATCCTTCGGATGGCGTCGTAAACCTCGCGTAAAGCTCTCTCTTGGGCACTGAGCTTCACTTCCCTTTCCCCGTAGGCCAAAACTCACCACCTCCTTCCGCCCCTTCCCCGCCGCCCGTCCCCCGAGACCTTGTGCGACTGGTTGACTCGCGACATCAGAACCAGTGTGCGAGTTCGACGTCAATAGCTCCCTTCCTTCGAGCCCACTCCCCGGCGAAATCGTGCCGGATCTTACCGGGAATCGAGGTAGCAGCCCCCCAAGGCAACGTGGTGAGACCGGCGTAAGGAAGCATTTGGGAGGAATGAACACCAATGGCAGTTTACCATACCGGAGGCAAGGGGGGAATATAATTCCCGCGTCACTTTACCGCCCCCCTCGACGGCGCCGACGGCCTGGATGGTTTGCTTGACGCCACCCGGCCCCGATGTTAGCTTTGGAACTGACACTGAAGACCTCGACAACGAACGGAGAGGCGTGGCGTTCAGCTGGACGAACATGTGCCGCGCCGCTTCCGGAGTGCCGCACGGATCACGTCATGCCGCTGATCTGGGTCGTCGTTTTCAGTAGGGAGGCCAGGCCCGTGCAACTTGTCCCTGCACTTCAGGAAGAGATCATCAGGAAGATGTCTGCCTTGCCGGAGGTCCGGCGGGTGATCCTCTTTGGTTCGCGGGCTCGAGAGGATGCCCGGCCGCGATCGGATATCGACCTGGCTATCGACGCGCCAGCCGATTCGATTCGTCTATGGGAACGGGTCATGGAGATCGTAGACAGCCTCGAGACCTTGCTGCCGGTCGACATCGTGTTTCTTGAACAGGCCCCACCCGGCTTGGCGAAGCGGATCCGAGCGGAAGGGGTAGTGCTCTATGATCGAAGCGCGGATAGAAGCGAAAATCAGTAACCTCGGCAAGGCAATCACGCGGCTGCGAGAAGCCTTGGAGCAGCCGCCGGATAACCCCTTGTTCCTCGACGGAACGATCCAGCGATTCGAATTCACCTTCGAGCTTTTCTGGAAGACCTTCAAGGTGCTCCTCGAAGCCGAGGGCATGGAGATTGCCACGCCCATGGAGGCTCTCCGGGGCGCCTACCAGGTCGGCTGGATTACCGATGAAGCAGGTTGGCTCCGCATGCTCCGGGCGCGGAACGAATCGTCCCATGTTTACGACGAAGCAGCTGCCCGACGGATCTACGAGCAAATCCGCGAGGGTTTTCCCGCGATGGAGGCGACGTTCGATAAGATAAAGTCATGGGCATCACGACTCCGCGAGTAGGCTGGGAAGCTTACCCTTGCGATGCGCCATTAGACTGGCTTTCCTGAGTCCAAATGAACTGTTTCCGACGTCGAGAGCCTACCGCACTGAGGTATCCTTGTTGAACGAGTTCCTTCAGGTCTTGGCAGGCGGTAGCACTTGCCACCGGTGGCCCGCTTTTGGCCTCCCACTTCGACCTGAGGAGTGCCACTGCCGCCGATAGCCAGCGGTAGGCTACGTCTTGGGCGATGGCCCGTGTTTCAGCGAAAATCCACTGTACGTTAGGGTATTCGGCCTGCAATGCGGCTGACAAGTTTAGTAACCATCCTGCTGAAATGCCTGCTTCTTTCTCTGCCTTCATGAGGTCACTG
Source organism: Bacillota bacterium (assembly GCA_012839805.1). Classification (GTDB taxonomy): domain Bacteria; phylum Bacillota; class Limnochordia; order Limnochordales; family DUMU01; genus DUMU01. The sequence goes on from DUMU01000003.1 coordinate 5,744, forward strand.
AGCCGGCCCTCTACCACAAGAACTGCCCTCGGCAAGCGACTCAACTCCAAGAGTTGCATGCGCAAGGTACCTGATGAAATAGCGCTGACCAAATCCGGTATCGATTTGCGTTCCACCACGGCTACGAGGCTATCTCCAAAAAACACTCCGTAGTCACCTACAGGTAGCTCCCTTCGCTCTATTTGGGCGTGCTGGCGAGGGAATCTCCAGGGGTACCGTTCCCGGTGATCCACGGCAATCGAGAGAGGACGCGTCTCCAGGCCCCTGGCTGCTGGCACGCGGATACCGGGCCGGGCCGACTTTATGGTTTGCTGTGTTCGCCAGAAAATCAGCGTGCGTCCACGGCTCTCGGTCCAAATGAACATGCAGCGGCGTCTTTGACGCCGGTTCAGTACCAGATACACAGCTTTGCCAGCCCGCCAGGATGATTGAACCGGTACTGACTCAACCACGTCTGCTTCTTCGGGCCATTCTTCCTCCTGCACCTGATAGCAAAAAAGATCCCTGCCGGCCGGCCATTGACCCGACGTGGCCAAGACGAGAGGCCTTTCTCCGGCTACCGGCACAAACAAGAGGTAAGGAAGGCGGGTGCGGGGTCTAGGATTGCGGGCCACGACGAACATCCACGTATCCTTCGCCAACCGTAACACTCCCGATCTTCAAGGCGGCGCCAGTATGTCCCGTATGTCCCGGGCGCTCCGGGCTGCGAGCCGGGATGACCGCCCTGCTTACACTCACCATTCGCCGCCGGACCCAAACTTCCTGGAAGTCCGTCCTTCCGGCACAGTCCCGCCGGTTGTTCACGACGAGAAAGATCCGAGTTCGGCGAAACCTCGGGACTATCAGGTAGGATGGTGAGCTTGTAAGAGAACGGCCTTTAGGTCGGCCGGGGCAGCGGGGCGGGGAGGGATGCCGTAGTGCGGGCGATGGGCGAGCTCGTGTTCCATGATCCAGGCGAGGTCGGCGCTCCTCAGGCCGGCGCCGGCCAGCGACGTGGGAAGACCGGCCAGAGCGAAAAGCCGCGAGATCCGGTCGTTCACCCAGGAGAGGAGCTCGTCTGCATTCTCTGATCGCGCGGTAGGTAGGTGCTGCGCTGCCCGGGCCAGCCGTGCCTCGGTTTCGCGGTCGCCCCGTGCTTGAACTGCCAGCCCCGCCCCCAATAATAAGCCTACCATGTGCCCGTGGCGAAGTCCGAAGCGGGAACAGAAATGCACCAGCGCATGGGGCAGGCCGAGGCGGGCGTGCGCGAAGGCGATGCCCATCAAGAGACTCCCCCAGCTCAGCATGTCGCGGGTGGGACTCTCGATCGCCACCGGCCGGTCGGTGGCCGGGTGGGGCGGCTCGCCCGCGGATTCAGCGGCCAGGATCAGGTCTTCGATGCCCCGGGCCAGGGCGGCAAACGCCGCCAGTGCTACCTGTTGCACGGCGCTGGTGGCGGCAGCATTGGTTAAAACCTCGAGGGCCTGGGCTAGGGCGTCCACGGCGGCGATGGCAGTCGACTCGAAGGGCAGTTCATCCGTGAGGGCCGGATCGGCGATGATCAGGCGGGGCGGGGGAAGGCCGCGGATGCTTCGCTTTTCGGCACCCAGTTCAATAA
>DUMU01000004.1 GCA_012839805.1 Bacillota bacterium
AGCCTCATCTGGTCTACGTAACTCCGGATCAGCGCGAGCCGTGCTAATACCCTCGATCGATCAATCATAGTTACGGCCCTCCAGTACCCTGGATACGCCAGAACCCATCTCTTCTAACGCTTCTGCAAGAAATCGGTTCAGAAACGGTCGGAAATCTGCCGCACGCCGCATGATCATCTCCTCGTAGTTATCCTTAATCTCCTCATTGACAGCATATAAACAACATCCCTTGATGGCCTGCGCTTGAAATACCGAATGGTTTTCCTGAAGGAAGCAAAGGTCAACACGAAACGGTTCAAGAGCATCGCTTAATGCTATGTAGAGCGACGAATACACTTTGGCCCGCACGATACCCTCCGGGGGTAACGAGCCGTGGAAAACGACACCAATGTCCGCATCACTACCGGGGCGGTTGACGGTGGCTGGAGTCTCTTTGAAGACGTAGGATCGAACGGCATCCGCCTGTGAACCGAAAGCATAGATCAGGTCGATGCCGTACCGTTCAGCAATGTCAGAAAGCGCTTGCTTTGGCGTCGTCGACGCGGGCAACGCTGGCAATGTGCGCTCGGACTCCCCCACTCAGCACTCCCCCCTTGCCGATCAGCCCCAGCCCCGTCCACCTAAGCTTAGTCGGCCAATGGGCCGCCGTCAACGCGCTGCCCGCTCTCACTCGACCGCGGGTAGTCTGCCTGCACCGGCCGCGCTGGGGCTCACCCGGGTTCGCCGGAGCGTGGTTCTATTTTCCACGTGCATAGGAGCGAGCGGAGAGAGTCGAACTGGTCACCAGACCGGAACCTTCAGTACCAGGTCCAGGTCTACGACGGGAACACGAAGCCTCGGTTGACAGCCTCGTCGTATAGGCGTTTGGCGCTACGGGCCCGGCGTTCCGAGATCCGCCAGCCGTTAGCTCGGTAGCGCCCCAAGTCCGAAAGAAAGTTACGTTCCCAGGGTTCAAAGATATTGTTACGCTTCGCCCATTCGGCCAGAGCAAACCAGAGGCCGGGATCGGTGGACTTGACCCAGTCTACGAGCGTCTGTCCGCTTTCCGGCTGATTTCTCACTGCGTCACTGCTCTCCGTCACACCACCGGTCGGGGCCGGCGGCGTTTGGGCTATCGTGCCCGCTGCTGATGGTGCCGGCGTCTCCGGACGGATCGGAAGGGCAGGCGGCGTTCGTACCTCAGGCGTTGGTTGCACCTCGGACGCTGGTTGCACCTCGGGCGGCTTAAGCCCTTCGGTTGTCAGCGGTGCCTCAAGCGCCGCCGTTGTTGCGGAAGTGCCCGGTACTTCGCCCACGGTCACATCACCGACCGGGGATCGGCCCTCCCATTCTCTTCGAATGGCCGCTGCCAGCTCGATCACCCGCTGCGTGAGGGGGCTATGTGCGAACCTGCCAAAAGCGGGCCGATCCCCGGCGGCAGACAGGCCGTCAGCAGCACCCGAGGCGACAGTGACGGCCAAGCGGAGCCTTCCGGCGGTATCCCCATCGTCTCCAGCCGCTCGAAAACCGGCCTCATGGCCCGCTCCGGGTCGCGGAAGAACTCGCTGCCCCGCAGCCAGACAAACTGCCACTTCAGTCGCTCAAGCACCTCCTGGCGGTCCATGTCGTCCGCCAGCCGTTCAATAGGACGGTACCGGTCGCCATCACACTCGATGGCCAGTCGTTTGTCGCCCCACTCCACGACCAGATCGATCCGGTAATACCCCACCGGCCATTGCGAGCGCACCCGGTAGCCCGCTACCACCAGCCGCCGCATGACCTCGTTTTCGAACTCCGACTCCGCCCGTCGTTCCTCGAGCTCCGTCTCCCGCCCGAACGCCCCCGGGTTGAGCGCGTACTCGATCAGCCGCCGCCGCAAGTCGCCAGGCTTCAAGTCCCGCGCGGGGTCGAGGGAGTAAACGACCCACATCTGGTCCTTTGCCCGGCTTGCCGCCACGTTGAACCGCTTCTTCCACCGGTCATCGTCCCGCATCGCCAGCGGGCCGTCACCCGGGCCGTCTACCAGCGAAAGAATGACAACGTCCCGCTCATCTCCCTGGAATTGCGGCGGCGTCCCGCAAAGGATCCGGTAGCACTCGTACGTATCGGGGGTCAGGCGTTGCCGTAGTATCCGGTCGATGAGGATGGCCTGTTCCTCGCCGACCAGCGAGATCACCCCCAGGGTTTTGCCGGTGTACTCGGGCATGCTTACCATAGCCGCCACCAGTGCAGCGACCTCTCGGGCTTCCTCAAGGTTGGTTTTGTGGTCGCAGTAGCCGGCCACCCGGTGCGGTACCACGTGGGGCCGCAGGTGAACGCCACTCGCCTCCCGCAGGGGCCGGATACGGCCGTTGTAGGACAGAATGTTGCTGAACTGGATGATGTCCGGCACGCACCGGAAGTGCTCGAGGAGCACCACGTGGCTCGGGAACGATTCCAGCGCGATGTCGTATAGCGACCTGCGGCCGTCGTACAGCGGAGCATTGGGGATCTCCTTCAGGTACTCGCCAATAAGGGCGCTGATTCGCTCCGCCTCTTCGCCCACCGCATCGGGACTCACCTGCTCGTCGTCGCCCACCACCACGACCTGTTTCGCCATGTAGAGCGCCGTCAAGGCCAGCACGTCGCTCTGGCTTGCCTCGTCGACTATCACCACATCGAAACGGGTCGTGGCCGGATCGAAATGGTCCACCACGCGGTTCACCGGCATGATCCAGACCGGAACGGCGCACTGCGCCCGTACCATGGTGCGCACCGCTTCTGCCCGCAGCTCCGCTGCCCGCTTGCTGAACCCCTTGCCCAGGCGCCGGTGCAGGTGCAGCCACCCCATGAGCGCCTGCTGCTGGGCTGGGGTAGTGCGGCGGATCTGGGCCGCCCAGGCCAGGCGTTCAACAAGCTGGGCCGTCACCTCGTAGAGGCGGCCGGTCAGGTGGTCGATTCTGTCCTGGAGTTCCTGCACGGAGACGCTGGCCCGCCGATCGAGTTCGTCGTGGAGCTGGCGCCACAGCCAGGCCGCGGCGGGGTCGCCCGGAGGCTCGGGACGGCCGTGCACGCCATCGCGGGCACGGACGGCTGCTGCCCATGCGGGTGCCACCCGGTCCAGGCGGGTCAAAAGGTCCTGGCGCCGCCGGGCCTCGTCCTCGAGCATTTTGAGCTCTGAGAGGCGCTGGTAGGCGGCGCGGTAGGCAATCGCATCGTCAGCCATCACGGCCGCCCTCAGCCGGTCTACGACCGGCGCTCCGGCGTACGGGCGCAATACCTGCAGAATGGTGGCAAGGGTCGTGTCCAGGCGATGGAGAGCGATGACGTTGGCACGGGCATATAGAATGGGCGGCAGGGCTTCTGCCAGCGCCCGCGCCAGGCGCAAGAGGTCTCCCATAGCGGACGGCTCTGGAGGTCGGCCGGCAAGAAAGCGGTCCACGTCGAAGCCGGCGGCCGATAGTAGGTCAAGACGGGGGCGCACCTGCTACGCGAATCCATTGCGCGGCCGTCTCTTCACACTCCGGACCGAGGCTGGACACCGGCGGGCCGCCCGCCCTTGAGACCAGGTAGTCCCACCGGGCTCGCAGTTCCTCGCGGGCCAGCTCCAACTCCACCACGGTGAGAACCGCCTGAAACTCCTGCCCGGTGCGGGGCATCCCGGAACGAACTGACGCCTCCCCGGCGAGGCGGCGCCACGATGGGTGCAGAGCTGCCTTCAGTCCTCCCAGCGCGCCGTTAGGACCAAGGGCCTGCACTATCTCTCGCAGGATGCGGGCTTGCTCTTCTAAGCGAACCTGCGCAACCGGGGCAGGGCGCGGGTTGAACCGGATCAGGGTTTCTTGAGCGTCGGCGGCCAGGCGCTGTACCGTTTCAATCTGAGCCAGAAGACGATCCCATGCCTTGCGGTGGGTCCCGCTACGTAGCCCGGCAGCGCAGGCCGCCTGCAGCCAGGGCTCGGCGTCGAGGACCTTACGGCCGGCTTCGCATAACTCCCGCGCGAGAGTCTCCAGGGCGTCCACGCCGACCACCACCCCGTCCTCGGGACACTGCTTGTAGAGCGCTTGCACCTGGGCGAACTTCTCCTGGACCTCGGGATCATTCGAGATCTTCCAGGTCTTGGTTGGTTGATAGGTGATCTCGCTCCGGATCAGAGTGGTGCGGAGGGTTTCAAGCGAGATCTCCGGGATGATCCCCGCTTTCGTGGCATAGAGGTGGCTCTTGCCCAGCGACCATTGAGTCCAGGGCAAGTTCAGCACCGTGGGAGGCGTACGTACCAGGTCGGCCAAGGCTTTTGCCTGATCTTCGGAGACCGCACGAGGTCTACCCCCGTCGTGCTTAGGAGGAAGGGCCTCCAACCCCCTCTCCTGGAAGTCTCGTACCACTCTACGAGCATAGCTTTCGCTAACCCCAGCTTCGCGTGCCGCCCGCGGTACGTTCTGAAATCGAAGCATGGAGACGATCAAACGAGCCCTGGTCTACGCGCCCCCGTCTCGAGCACGACAAGCCACCTTTTCCAAGGACTTTGTGGTCTGTCGAGACACCTGTTCCAACCAAAGCGCCGCGCTCACCCTCACCAGCAACCGTTGGGCATTGCCGTGACAACTCCCGCGGTAGTTCACAATTCCTCCTAAAATGAGTCTTTCAATGCGGCACTAGTACGTCCCAAGGAAGGAGATCGCCGGGCGCCTGGAGAAATACGCACGCGCTGCTGCGCTCACCCCTAAGATTCACGACGGGAGGTATCAGGGTCGCCGACCAGTGACCGCCACTGCGGCACCACTCGGCTGCCAACAGCACCATGGACAAGAACATCGTTCTCGTGTTGGACTGGGGCTGGCTCTCGGAGCAGCTGGCCAACCCCAAGCTGAAAAGTAGACGTTGCTTTCCGCTCGGCGCAACGCAGGATTGGTTCGCAGAACGACCAGACGTGTTGCTAAAGTTCCGAACGCCAACCGGGGAACTTGTGTTCGATTCCTCTGCAACTATCATAAGCCATAAAGGTACATCGTACCTAAAATCAAAACAGCTGATCGACAGCCTTCCTTCAGAGCGTGTTCGGGTTAAGCACGTCTTTCTTATACTGGAGGGATCCAACCACGAACTTCGGGTAACCGTACATATGGACCTCAAAGGCATTCTCCAGAAGCTAGATGAGCAGGATCCGACCTTGAGACTCCATGCCTACGACCTTCCTCCTCGGTCCTTAACGATTGTCAGTACCAACGCCATTGCACAAGCAGTTCGGGCAGCGTTACGAGAGGAAGATCCCGAGTTACATTCTCACAGGACGGATCATTTCGTACGTTCTCCGCATATCTTGCTCGCACTGCTGTCACAGGTCATGGAGCTGAAAAGCAGGGACCAAATCTCTTTCATATCAACTCTCCGATGCGTCGCGGACCAACTGCGCGAGTTACTCACGGGCCGCATTCATAGGCTCGAGAAATCTCACCAAGCACTTTGGTCTCACTGGTATGCTAGGCGAATTAGCTTTGCCGACGGCGGAATTACGCGTATCGCGGGAATTCCAGATGCCGAACCATTTGCAATTAGAGTTGGCATATACACTGTCACTCCAGGTGAAGACGACGTTGACCGCCGCGAACAGTGGACAACTTATCCTTATGTCATAGGGGATGTAATCAACACACCCGTAGATCCCGAAGCCGATATGCATGAACCGCCGGATAGAAAGCGTCTGCAGGAGGCCGGTCGGTATATCGTTGAGGCTCTTTCCATACTTCGCCACATAGCTGGACCCTCCCCGCCTGACATTCTCTTTCTTCACGGACCTTTGGTGAACGCTTTTGAGATGTACGATGAGGGTGAACCAAACTATATTCCCGCATTGGACCCCGCCTTTCTTCAGATGCACGGCATTAGCGAGGGTGACATCCTGGCAAGGGTGCCAGGCATTCCCAGCCGCCGCGACGGCCGACCCATGTGGAACCAGTGTATGGCAGTATACGGTTACTTGATGAATCGTCTTTTCGAGCTAGATATCCACGTGGTCGGAGTAGTCGAGCGTTCGAGTTCAGCGGCGTTCACTCGGGTGGTTTTGGATCACCTGGTTGCCCACAATATCATGACCGCATCCTTAGCGCGCAAAATACGCCAGAAACTAGAACGGTATAGAATTGGAGATGAGTTACTACTCGGCTGCATCCTAGACGAGGGAGAATACGTGGAACCGCTGCCCGTCGCAAAGAATGTTACTCGCAGAGCTAGGGACGCTTGGCAGCCTGTTGTCGCCGGTTACCCGCGACCCGCAGTTACGTATCTGAAGACGTCTTCAACGAGCTTTCCGTACCGTGTTGAGTTTAACCGGGCGACGGCGCCGCGGGATGTTGAAAGCGTAATGAGTCTTTTATACCATACATCGCGATTACTTCCAGAGTACGCGTTCCCGGTGGGGCTGGACGTAGCCGATAAGTATGCAAAGATCCCTGATTGGCTATCAAAAGGGATATCCGCCGGAATAGCTGCGCAGGTCCTTGCAAAGGCTGTGGCCACGGGTAATCCTCGGGTTCTCGAGCAGGTTCGGCGGTTACTTGCCATGTCACCGCGGGACTTTTACTTTAGGCCTCGCGCCTAGTACACAAAAGGGGAGGGGGATAGAATGAAAGACGGGTTGGGTAAGCATATCGGAACGGTCGTGGGCAACACATCTCCACAAGAGTTTCGTTTCTTCCTGCGCCGATTCGAGGGGAAGTTGGGGGACCTGGTGACGGTGACTATGGACATCCCAGGGGATCAAGGTACGAAGCGTGTTATCACCTGGGGTAGAGTAGTGGAACTGGAACGCTCCAACCCGTTTCTCCCACTTGAGGCAGGCCTTGAGTTAGCGGATGAGGGTCTCGAGATAATGGATACCGTGCTATCGACATCTCGGGATCAGATCCATGCCAGAGCTATTGTCTTAGGATATACCCTCCCAGGTGATATAGAGACGTTAATGCCTCTGAATTACCCGGTGAGCCCCGGGGCGGAGGTGCGGCTTCCGCCAGCAGAAGCAGTCCAGGCTTTGCTGACGGGGGACGAGAAGGTCAACCGGTTACGACTGGGTACACTTATGGGTCGGAAAGATGTCGAAGTTTCACTGAAAACCAACGCGATTGTCGCCCGACACATGGCTATTCTTGCAATGACGGGCGGTGGAAAGACGGTGGCAGCTCGCCGGATAATAAGAGAGTTACTAGCACGACGATATCCAGTACTCATCTTCGACCCTCATGGTGACTATCTCGGCCTATGGGAGAATCGGCAGGTGCTTTCTGGAGCCCAGGTTAAGCTATTCTACCCTTACCTACAGGTGACTGAGGATAGTAGAGACCTTATTGCGTACCTGGTAAGACAGCTCACACAAGGCTTTTCCGATGCGCAACGCGAGAAGTACGAGGAAGCCGCGAACTCAGTTGCATTAGGGGAAGATCCTCTCCCGATTACCAACTTCGTTGAAAGGGTTCTACAAGAGCTCGGCAGGACGGACGCGAGGCATCCCGGAACACTTCCCGCGGTCAAACGGGGTCTTCGCTTCGTAAAGCAGCAAGTGGAAGCAATGGAGTTGTCAAATAGACGCCTTCGTCAAAGGCTGGAAGGATACCCATTTGAACCAATGCCAGATCCGGTCATCGCGCCGGAGAAGTATGTACAACCCGGACAAGCGAGCATCGTCTATTTGGGAGGATACGATCACCTGACCCAGTCAACTGTGGTCGCGATAGTTCTGAAGAACCTCTTTGAAGTCCGGGCCTCTCTTACTAACAGGATCCCTCCGCTGCTAGCAGTGATTGAAGAAGCGCACAATTTCATACCGTCGCGGACCGAGGGCCAAACCGAAAGTCCGTCGGTCGAGGTAATCCGGAAGGTGATTACAGAGGGTCGTAAGTTTGGGGTCGGGCTCTTACTCATTAGCCAGCGACCTAACCGACTGGACGAAACAACGCTTTCTCAGTGCAACACCTTCTTGATTTTCCGCCTTGTTAACCCCCGCGATCAGGCTTTTGTTGAGAGGGTTATGGAGAACCTTTCCCCGGCCGACGCGAAACTGCTACCCGGATTCGGCCCAGGACAAGGAATCGTCAGTGGTCAGGCTGTGCGTTTTCCGTTGGTGATTCAGGTTGAGTATGACCGAGACCTCATGAGTAAGAACCTTGCCGATGAGGACTTTGTGGCTCAGGTCGAGAGGTGGCAAGCCTCGCCCACTGCTGAGGCAGTCCGCCGATCCGAAGCCATCGAACGCGTCTTAGATCAGATCTAGTAGGCAAAGCGTCCGTAATAGCGCTTGCTAGCGGTCACGCGGTTCTTATAGTAGCGACTCTAACTGTTAAGAGCAGTATGCGAAAAGGGACGGGGTTAACCTGTGCTAGTGTCCGCCGGAGCCGGTGACGATATGGGGGCAAAAAATCAGTTATCCAAACTGACCGCATTTGATCTCTTCAGCGGTTGTGGCGGGTTAACGTGTGGGTTAAAGGCCGCCGGCTTTCGGGTGCTCGGCGCGCTTGACGTGGACGCAGGAGCTGTGGAGTGTTATTCGGCTAACCATCCGGATGTACTCGTCTGGCAAGAAGATATTCGGACGGTCGATCCAGCGAAGGTGTTGCAGTGCATTCGTGTCGAACCAGGGAACCTCGACCTTTTGGCTGGTTGCCCTCCTTGTCAAGGTTTTTCATCGTTACGGACATTGAACGGGTCTCGAGTGGTAGACGATCCAAGAAATGCTCTCATTAGGGAGTTTGCAAGGTTTGTCGAGGGCATGAGACCGCGAGCTGTCCTGATGGAGAACGTACCTGGGTTGGCCGCGCATCCGGAGTTGACTGAACTCGTCCAGGTCTTAGAAAAACTAGGCTACGTTGTAAGATGGCGCGTTTTGGATGCTTACGATTATGGCGTACCACAACGGCGGCGACGGCTAATCCTCTTGGCGGGACTCGGCGTGGCCATCAGATTCCCCAGAAAGTACCGAAAGCACCGGGTAGTTGCCGATGTCATCCATGATTTGCCAGAAGCCGGTGCTAGTGGCGACCCAGCTCATGATATCTCTGAACGGAGGTCCCAGCGGGTAATGGACCTAATCGCTAGGATTCCTAAGGATGGGGGAAGTAGGAACGCACTGGCCGGTTCGCAGGTACTCAGGTGTCACCGGAAATGTGATGGTTTTAAAGACGTATACGGTCGCATGGCCTGGAACAGACCGGCACCAACCATCACTTCTGGTTTCGTAAACCCGTCAAAGGGCAGATTCCTTCACCCAGAGTATAACCGCACGATTACCTTGAGGGAGGCCTCTTTACTTCAGGGGTTTCCGCCGGGGTATGTATTTCCAGTGCACAGGGGAAAGTTCCACGTGGCTGCGCTGATAGGCAATGCAGTGCCGCCCGAGTTTGCAAAGGCTCAAGCGATGGCCATTAAAAGATGCCTGCTCTCGTCGTAGAATGCCAAGGACGATGTGGGTCTGCAGTTTCAGTCCGGTTCCCGTACGTGGCATTCGCACTGATGCGCGGGAGCTAATTACGACAAGCAATACAAAGCTCCGTATTCGTCAGGGCTTGGGGAAGGTAGAGGCCGAACACCATGGCTGAGATGTCGCCCAAGGCAAGGGTTCGCAGAGCAGCGCGGTCGATCGCGCGCTGGGGTGAAGACTCAAGGATGATGACCAAACTTCCATGGCGTGAAGGAAGAACTCCCTATAAAGTGTTTCTGGCCGAGTTTCTCCTTACTCGGACCCGGGCAGATGTGGTCGCACGGGTGTTTAACGCGATCTTGATACGCTATCCTGACGTCACTTCACTTGCAGAAGCGGACGTGATAGAATTGGAACAGTTACTACGGCCGCTTGGGTTATCTAAGCGTGTTCGCCTGCTTGTCTCTGCGGCCAGGCACATTAGGGAGTTTCACTCTGGCGAGATACCCATGGACCAGCATGATTTAGAAGCCATACCTGGAGTCGGGCCATATGTTGCGGCTGCAGTTCGAGCCTTTGCGTTCGGTCGCTCGACCCTGCCGGCAGATGTCAATGTACTTCGCTTTATAGCACGGGTGACGGGACTACCCATGAGTCATCCAACACGCGGCTCCCGTGAGCTTATGGACCTTACTTCCGAACTTGCCTTGGCACGTCCTAGCCCCAGGGCAGAAACACTCATTGACTTTTGTCGGGTAATCTGCCGGCCCAGGAATCCACGATGCCTGATTTGTCCGGCGGTAAAGTATTGCCTTTGGGGCACTGCCACGACCTCTGCTGACGTTCATGGGTAAGAACGTAGAAGACATGTACGGATGTAAGAACGCGGGACCAAACAATCGCGGATTTCGGCCAAACCGACCACTGATTCCGGTCAGCAGCAGTTTGACCCGACTTTCGCCACTCGTAGGCGAAAGTCAGGTCAAAGTGCTGTCCGGCGGATCTGAGCCGCCCAGACCAGGCGTTCAGCAAGCTGGCCCGCCACCTCGGGTCGCTAAAGCCCTGGTGCCAGCTGGTACAGTTCTTGCCCAAAGCTAGTCAACCTTGACCCGACTCATCTCGTAAGTACCGGTCAAGTCTGGAACACTCGGTTGGCATACCTTGAGACCGCAGGCTTGCGCCTCTTCCAACACGTACCGGTAAGTCCCTGGTGGTGACGTGTCGATGATGGCCTGTGCAGTCCGATAGACGCCAGCCCGTTCCATAGGTGGAATGACGTCGTTCAATATCAATACCATGTGACCCTGGTCGAGGTCGATCCCTGCCTGGGTTGCTTCCCTAACAATAGTCTGAACACGGTTTTCCACGTCTGGTTCAGTTAGTGGGTCTACCCGTATGATGAGCCCAACATCATCTGTCGGTGAAAAAGCAGTAACGAAGGCAGACAATGCCTCTAGCCAACGATCTCTCGGATCGCGCCAGTCCGGCACCATGAGAAAGTGGAATCCCCTGCTTTGAGCCAGTGCCGGAGGCGATACACGCTGCTCAGCCACCTCTTGGGAGGTAAGAGGGCATCGGTGGAAGCGTTCGTCGAATCTCCGGCCTAAGATCTGTCCAACAGGAATCCCGTCCTCAAGCCGGCGAGAGGGTAATGACCATTTGGCGCGGAATACATCGAAATTGGAACGCATTATCCTCGCGAAATCCAGTTTCTGTCCAATGAATGTACGGCTGCCAAGGTGATGAACAAATGCATCGTCGGCTATCCAGATCTTGAAACCGGCAAGCCTGGTCCGAATGCAGAAATCGTCATCTTCAAAGTTGCCGATCCCAAAAGTAACGTCAAATCCGCCTATACGTTCGATAACTTCCCGCTTGGCGAGCATGCAGAAGCCCACTATCCGGTTGGCAAAACGCCCCATATGCGCCTCCTCTCGGGCCCTTTCTTTGGCATATCCTTCCATATGGCGGAGGTCATCCCCGTAAGGCACATCCGCCTGCTGCTCCCCCGATATCCGGTTTGTACGCGGTCCTACCAGACCGACGTTGGGGGCGCGTAGTGCTCGCAGCATCGGGGTAAGCCATCCGGGCGGAACGATCACGTCGTTGTTCATTATGAGGATTTGCTTTCCCTTAGCGGCCGCGATTCCTTGATTGCATGCATGGGCAAAACCAGTATTAAGTGTGTTTCTTATTACTCTTACATTCGGTCGATCGGCGGCCAACGATGCAAGATAGTTTGACGTTCCGTCAGTTGAACCGTTGTCTACCAGAATCAACTCGAACGGCTCGCTGGTATTGCGAAATATGCTCTCTACACACTGGCGGGTTACTTCCACCTGATTCCAGCAGGGAATAACAATAGACGTCAGCGGTTCGCGCTCGTCATCCCGAGTCGCTTGCCGCACGTGATCGCGGCCGAAAGTCCGGCGGGGCTCGGTGATATTCCTTACTGCCTCTCGCAGTACATCGCGGACATCGAGACGGACCTTGTTGGCTGAATAATGTTCCCTCACGTGCCTCATGCCGTTAGCAGCTATTTGATTCCAGAGCTCCCGATCCCGATAGACTTCGAGGATACCGGCCGCGAAGGGGGCGGCATCGTCGCGGATCAAAGCATTCACCCCGTCCGTAAGCTCCATTCCTTCTGCTCCTATTGAAGTCGTGACGACCGGAAGACCACAGGCCATGGCCTCGGCGATTTTTCCTTTCATTCCCGCACCGGCCCGCAGTGGAGCGATGGAGACCCGGGCGGACGCAAGGTAGGGGGTTAAGTCAGGGACGTACCCCGTCACGGTCACTTTGCCCCCAAGACGGCTTGCTTCGGCTGCCCTCGCATAGAGAGCGGGAGGTGCCGCATAACCAACGATGGTACAACTTATGTCGGGTTCTTCCGCTACAATGGCTGGCCACACCTCCTGCAGGAACCACAAAATCCCATCGAGGTTTGGTTGGTGTAAGAAGTTGCCCACGAATAGTAACCCTTTTCGCTCGGTAAACCCAGGTCCTAGCTTCCGGACTTCATGAATATTAGGCACGGTAATGATGGGAACGGCGGAAATTACGTTCTTTAGAAGCTCCTTTTCCAGATCTGTTACGGTGACGACCACATCCGACTTTCGATACGCAGCCAGTTCGATTTCTCGCGTCCGCTGCCAACTGGCCGGACAATGGGCAGGCCCGGAGGTTCCCGCCAGCCTTTTGTCACGCAGGAAGTGGAGGTCGACCGAGTCGGCTATCACCCGCGCTTTAGGGGCTACCCTCCTGATCAGGTCGAGGTAAGCCAGGACGAGTGGATAGCCTTCGATCCAGATTACGTCGGGCTCGACGCACGATAGTAAGACTGCCAGCCGGTCTACGATAGCGGCTTCGTCGTCGGGCCGGACCGCCCCGCCGGCAGCAGCAACGCCCATACGCCGCAGAATGTCGAGATAGTGTTCGAGCCCCAAAGTCACCCGGCAGAAAAAGCTCACCTGGTGTCCTTCCTCCACCAGGAGTTGGATGATTTGGAACAGGCGCTGGCCCCTCGAAGCCCGGTCGTAGACTGGCGGTACGTCGTCCATCACCAGGACGCGAAGGGGGCGTACCCTTTCAGCGGCCGCCTCTAACCGGTCGAGTGCCGGCGGATATTGCAAGGGGAGAATAGATGACCACTTGGCGACGAACTTTTCTTTATTGGTGGTCTGATACAGCTTTATCCCGGAAGCCAGCTCTTGTCCGGCCGTAGCTCCTTCGATGTGCACCACTACCGCCTTTGGCTCGTAGAGTACCCGCCACCCTCTGGCTCGGAGCGAAAAACACAGGTCAGTGTCTTCGTAGTAGGCCGGAGCATACCGGGGGTCGAACGCTCCCGCGGCCCAGAAGGCCTGAGACTTGACGAGCAGAGCTGCCCCACTGCAGTAATCGACATCTCGTGGTCGATTAAACTCCAAAGCATTGGGGTCCCCGCCTCGCCCGTAGTTCCAGCCAGAACCATCGCTGAATACGATGGCCCCTGCATCTTGCAACCGCCCGTTAGGGTACACCAATTTGGCACCAACAGCCCCGACGTCGGGTGACCCGGCTGCCCGGATCATCGCGTCAAGCCAGCCTGGTTGCACTTCCGTATCATTGTTAAGGAAGACCAAAAAACGGCCTCGAGCCGCCTCTGCCCCCTGGTTGTTCGCGACGGTGAAGCCGACATTCTGATCGTTTCTGATTACCTTGACATCTCGTTGCACTTCCAGATACTCTAGTGAACCGTCGTCTGAGCCATTGTCGACCACAATGATCTCATAAGTGTGTGCGGACCCCGAGTTTTGCCGGATCGCACCCAGGCAACGAGCAAGCAGTTCACGCTGGTTCCAGTTCACTACGATGATGGAAACTTCCGGATCGCCTGGCTCTGCCAGCCATTCCTCGGGGCCGGCAGTCAAAATGATCTGATAAGCCGTCAGCTCTGCGCGATCCATCAGGCTTATACCATGCAACTCCACAGGCCCAACCCGGAGGGTTTCCGGAAGCCGGGATTCGTTTGGGGCGATCCTGATCCGCGGGTCTGGCTTGAGGTACAGCTCGTAAACCCGCAGCCCTGCCGCCTCGACCAATTGCCGTGCCCGGGGAGGCGTGAAATACCGGAGATGAGTGCGATCAAATATGCCCGCAGACCCATAGTCCCAGGAACCATCGGATATCAGCGCAAGTTCTAGAATATTGCGGAAGTTTGGTAAGCTGAGAATCATCAACCCCCGCCGGCTGAGATACGAAGCAAGACGTTGCAGGACCCGCCAAGGATCCGGTAGGTGCTCCAAGACATCGGCGCAAATGATGACGTCATACCCATCACGGGGTACCTTAATGCTGACCTGGCTTATATCGCCGACCGTCACATGGTCGATTTGCCGCGCAGCTCGTCTTGCCACTTCAGGGACGATCTCAACCCCAGCAATCCACCGGTCCGGCCTCTGGGACTTTAGGGCAGCCCCGAGTGCTCCGGTCCCGCACCCAACATCAAGAATTGTTTTCGCCCAGTGGGGCACACGCTCCAGAATCTCCGGGCGAATCAAGCCGTAGTAACCGTCGCAGGTAGGGCTCTCCATGGCTATCCTCCAGTCCCAAGATGCCGCCTTGCAGCAGTTCACGCCCAACAGAGCAGGCTATACCACCACCGCGTCCTCATGACTCTTAAGCCAAGACTTAATAATGGCCGAATCTGGCAAGGTGCGATGGGCATCTCGGACCACTTGAACTGCCTCGTTGGTTTTCCCTTGGTCCTCGAGGACCTGGGCGAGCCGGAGGATTGCAATCGGATCGTTGGGACGGGATTCGACCACAGTGCGCAGGATCGTTTCCGCCTCGGGCAGAAAGCCTTTACGGCGGGCGTAGAGGGCGATCATCTGCAGCGAGTCCGGGGTGTGTTCACCCTGGAGAGCTGCCTGAACCAGGAACTCCATCGCCAGTTCCTCACGGTGCAGGCCGTAGAAGATCTCACCGAGACGACGGCGCAGGACGGGTTCGCTCACGCCACTGTCGGCCAGGTAGTTGACCAGTTGGTCTACGATCGAACCGAGGTTGAAGAAAGCGGCGCGGGTGATCAGTTCCCAGGCGGCGTCCTGGTGCGCTTGGTCCCACAGCCCGTTTGTCCGCTCCGGCGCGTGGGCGGACGTGAACGTCCAGAGATCGCTGACATTTCCAGGACCTGCGGAATTGACCGGGCCGAGACCGCCGAGGTCGACCGGGGTCTTGCCGTCGACGTCGTCCATGGCGGTGGCCCCGCCCCCGGCCGCGCTCTGGACCATCAGCCGGGTTAACACATGACCGAGAACGTCGGCCTGCGCGGCCTGGCCGCGGCCCGCCTGATCGCCCTCGCCTTGCTCTGCTTGGCCGATTCCCGCCTGGCGCAGCTCGAGAACCAGTTGCCGAGCCGGCTCATACTCGCCGGCGGCCAATGCTGCTAGGACAGCGTCGCGCCGTGCGGCCCAGATCCCGCTAGCATCCGGTTCACGCCCGGAGTCGTCACTCTGCCGAGCCCCCGGCGAGGAAGGCGACTGCGAACCTTGGGCCTGGCTATCGGCCAGGGCCTGCTGCAGTTCAGTAAAGGCCCGCTTGGCGTCGCCCCGGGCCAGCCACACCAGGGCCTGCCGGTGCCGCCGGGCCAAGGCCCGCGCCGGCTCTTCCCACAGCCGCCAGTTCAACACTTGAAGAGCCTCTTCGTAGGCCCCTAGGTTGAGGAAAGCCGTATATGCGGCGTCGGCAGCCTCGAAGGGCAGCTCGTCCACGTTCACGATGGCCCGCAACTGCTCGTAAGCCGCCTCCGGCCGGTCCACCCGGAGTGCGACCTCTAGCCACGAACGCAGAGCCGGCACATAACGGGGGTTGCACTGCAATGCACCCGTATAGGCAGCCGCAGCCTTCTGGTCCTGGCCTCCTCGCTCGTAGGTTTGCCCCAGGTACCACCAGGCCTTATAACTGCCCGCCCCTGCGTGAACCATATCATACTTGTCGGTGGGCGCGTCTCCCTTCCCAATCGCGGCCAAAAAAGATAGTTGGGCCCGCCAGAGATCACCCGCGTGGAAGGCAACCACTCCGTCCAGGAACTTCAGGTCAGTGTAGTCCGGGAGCAACGGCTCATACTGGTCGCAGAGGCGCAGAGCCTCCTCCCAGCGCCCAAGCCGAGCCAGCGAATTTACCAGGCGATAGACCGCCTTCGGTCCATACGGCACCTTGTCTGCCGGCGCGAGCCACAGGCACCGTCGAAATTGCGCTACCGCCTCTTCCAATCGCCCGGAGGCATGATACTCCTGGGCAAGGTTGTATCGCATAAAGGCGTTTCCCGGATCCTTGCGAAGCTCCTTCAAGACCATTGAGACATTGCGAGCTTCCTTACCTTTTAAAATGCGTACCCTCGGGTCGTAACCGTAGTGGTCCAACTTCAGGTCGCAAGCAAGTATCCGCCCACCCGCCTTGAGGATCGCCGGTGCGATCTGCTCGTGAATGGTCCCCTCGTAGCGGTAGTCCGGGCGGTTGCGGAAAAGGCTAAGACGATGCGTAGTGACGCGGCTCTCTTCACTGTCCGGGAAGTTGACAATCAGGACTAGATACCCGTCAGCGTCGGGATTGGCGACCAGCTGCCGCAGCTTGTCGGCCTGACCAGGCTGCAGGCGCTCGTCGGCGTCGACGATAAGAATCCAGTCGCCGACCGCCTCGGCCAGAGATCGGTTACGAGCAGCCGCAAAGTCGTTGTACCATCTTTCGTGAACTACTCGCGCGCCGGCCGCCTGTGCGATCTCGACCGTTCGATCGGTCGATCCCGTGTCGACGACCACGATCTCGTCCACCACGCCGCGGAGGCTTCCCAAGCACCCTCCGAGGAACTGTTCCTCGTTCTTGACAATGAGGCAGGCGCTCACTGTTGGAACTTGAGCCTCGGCCTGCGCCAGCGCCACAGCCGCGCTCCCCCCGTTTACGTTCGCCATCGGTCAACCTCCTGTTCCCAACCCCTATCTTGCATCGGCGAGTTCACCGGGTGAACTGAATGCCCCCCTAAAGGTCCTGTTTCTTCCGCCGATGGCAAGTATGGAAGGCGCCATCCTCGCCCTCCAGCATCACGGATGAACTGACTTCCAAGGAGGAGGAAGGGTCAATGATCATCAACACCAACATCTCGGCGCTACAGGCATGGAGAAACCTGTACGCCACCGACAACGCCTTGAGCAAATCGCTTGAGAGGTTGTCGACCGGCCTTCGCATCAACCGGGCGGCCGACGACGCTGCCGGGCTGACGGTCTCCGAAAAGATGCGGGCCCAGATCAACGGCCTGAATCAGGCAGTACGGAACGCTCAGGATGCGATATCGCTTCTGCAAACCGCGGAAGGTGGCCTGAACGAGATTCACTCCATTCTCCAGCGCATGCGGGAGCTCTCCGTACAGGCGGCCAACACGACCAACACGAACCAGGACCGGTTCCAGATCCAGAAGGAAATCAACCAGCTCGCTGAAGAGCTTACACGCATCGGCAATACAACTGAGTTTAACACTATCAAGTTGCTCGATGGCAGCTTCAGCGGAGGATTCCATATCGGGGCCAGTGAAGGCCATACGATGAGTATTTCTGTCGGAGACATGCGCGCCGAGGCCCTGAAGGTGGTGGCAGAGCGGGCAGACTGGTCGGCAGTTCCAGGATCAACAAACTTCAACCCAGACTCCAGCGCGAATACAGGCATCGACAACCTGGTTGCCGGAACCTACAAGGTAGTCGTGACAGCGACTGGTGTCGTCACCTTGCAAACTGAGGATGGAACGCAGATCGGTTCGGGCACACTGGGAGATAACGCCACAAGTGTTACCGTTACGGTCACCAATACAGGTTACCTCGTTGACCAGACCAAAACTACGGTAGACCTAGCCGTTTCCGACACCGACTCCGCCACTAGCACCATAACGACCGCGGCTGGTACCATTCAACTTTACGTGCTGCAAAAAGGCCAGGGGATCAGCGTACTACAGGAAGGCGACGCCGAGAGCGCGATCAGTACGATCCAGTCTGCCATTGATCGGGTTTCCTGGGAGCGGTCTAAGATCGGAGCTCTACAGAACCGACTCGAGCACGTAATCGCCAATCTGCAGGTCCAGGCGGAGAACATGGCGGCGGCCAACAGCCGGATCCGGGATGTCGACATGGCCGCGGAGATGGCGAACTTCACCAAGCAGCAGATACTGATGCAGGCTGGCACGGCCATGTTGGCACAGGCGAACGCCAAGCCTCAGGCGATCCTATCCTTGCTGCGGTAAGTTGGCTTGAGAGGCTGGCGGTTCAACTGGATCAGGACGATCACGAGGAACTGGCCAGCGACGAGACGGGCTTGGCAGCAAGGCGGTTTCGAGTGCGGTCGGAGCGTGAGTGGCGTGTGAACCGGTGAAGCTGGGTAGGTGGGGCGGCAACTACGACATGGGGACAGGTTACGGGAGGGCGAGGATGGCGACCGCCAAGCAGCCGTCTCACCGAGCAGCGATGCCGTCAGCCGTAGCGGAGCCAAAAGCAGAACCACAAGCGGAGAGAAGAACCGAAAGCCTGCAACCGGGGTGAGAGGAGCAAGCGGCGGAACGAGCGGGAGGCCGGCGGACGGGCTGGGTTCGGTAGAGTGGCGGGCAACTCAAGCGGGGAACTTAGACGGGTAACTCAGGGCTCAGTTCAACCGTCTGGCCGGCCTTCCCATGGGTCTCCTTTCTCACCTCCTCAGTTACAACCGGCAGTCAACGGAGCGAAACGGGAACGAGACAGCGAGACAGGACGAAAGAGCAGCCTCGTTCCCGCGAAGCCAGTTGACTGCCGGTTGTGATTTTGCGATGGGCCGCTGGCCGCCCGCCGAGGAGCTCACACCTGCAACGCCGAATCCCCCCAATGAATCCCCAAGTGAATCGCGAATTGCGCATGGAAGGTTTGCCGCTCCTCCCCGCGTCTATATAGATAAACGGCCGACAGGAGCGATGCCCATGCCGGTGCACCGGGCGAGCGAAAGCCGAAGTGCAAGCCAAACCGAAAGCCGAAGCACAAGCCACGGTACCAGCCACAGTGCAAGCCAAACCGCCATCCAAAGCGACGCGGCTCTGGTAGCACGAGCCCGGGCGGGTGACGAGGAAGCTTTCTCCGTCATCGTCAGCCGCTATGCCAATGCAGTCTTTGCCGTCGCGCTGAGCCGGGTTCCCCAACCTTTTGACGCGGAAGACATTGCGCAAGAAGTTTTTGTCAAGGCGTACTTCCAGCTTGGCCAGCTGCGAGATCCCGGTCGGATTGGGGCCTGGCTCTACCGGATCGCTCGCCGGATGACGGTTCAGTGGTACCGGAGGGAGTCTCTTCAGGTCGTTTTCCTGGAGGACGTTCCGGAAGCTTACCGGATGGGCCGGCCGGATTGTACGGTCGGCGATAGAGAGGAGTGGATCGCCCTTAGAGACTGTTTGCTGCAGTTGCCCGTGGAAGCACGTACCATCCTCATCCTCCGGTACGTGGCGGATTGGACGGAACAGCAGATCGCCGAGTTTCTCGACCTCCCGGTGGGTACGGTGGAAAGCCGTTTGTCTCGGGCCCGCCAACGGCTTAAGGGGATGTGCGCAGTGGTCGCCGACGGACTCAAGAAACAGCAATTGGATCGGGCGTTCACAAGACAGGTGTGTGAACTGCTGGCCGTAAAGGTGATCGTCGGCACGACGAAACTCCCCGATAGGCCGCAGCTGGGCCTGGTCTACCTGCAGTCCGAAGCAAACAAGGAGAAGCGGCTCCCCTTCCTCCTGGGGTCAGATCAGGTGCAGGCACTCGTAGTTGCGCTGGAGGGAAAGACTCCCCCGGGTCCTCTAAGCCCCCACGATATTCTGATCCGAGCCGTTACGGAACTCGGAGGCAGGATTGAAAAAGCGGTCATCACGGCATGCCGGGAAAAAGAAGACACTTACCTGGCGGAACTGCATCTCGAGCAAAATGGTCGCCACATCGCCCTACCGTGCCAGCCCGGTGATGCCATCAACGTGGCCGCTCGAGCCGGTGCCCCCGTCTATGTGGCTCGCGAGCTCATTAATGCAGCAGGACCCACAGTAAAGGAGGGTGTCACCAGCTTGGATGAACTCCCCAAGGGCTGGTTTGCCGCCGGCAGCCATCCAAAGGACTATTCCATGGGTGTTGACAAGCATGTTACGCACGAGGGCAATCCCAGCGGGTATATCCGGTCCAAGGTTTCCGAGCCGGCAGGGTTTGGCACTATGATGCAAACCTTCAAAGCCGACGCTTTTCGTGGCCGGCGTTTGCGCCTCAGCGGCTACTTGAAGAGCGAGAACGTTGAAGGTTGGGCGGGGCTCTGGATGAGGGTCGACGGGCCGCAGCGAAACACACTATCCTTCGACAACATGTCTAACCGGCCCATCGTAGGTACAACGGGCTGGACGAAATACTCGCTGGTACTGGACGTACCGGAAAGCAGCCTGAACATTGCCTTCGGCATCTTGCTGGCCGGCCGGGGCCAAGTGTGGGTGGCCGAGCTGCAGTTCGACGTCGTCGGAGATGATGTGCCCACCACGGATCTCCTGGCCGGCCCCCAGCCACTTCCCAGTGAACCGAGAAACCTGGATTTCACAGGCTAACGGTAGAGGTCGCAATGACGGGACGAACGAACCACAGCTTGACCAAGACGGCAGGAGGGGAGCTTCATGCGCAGCTTATGCCTTAAGGCCATGTTACTCGCCCTGCTCATCGCGCTGGTTGCCCCAGAACTTGCCGGTATAGGACGGGCGGCCGGTAATGAGGGTCTTGAACAAGGACCTCGTCCCCTCGAAGGCCGGGCGTTGGATAACCTGGTAGCCTTCACAAAACTCTTAGGGTACGTCCGTTACTTCCACCCCAGTGACGAAGCGATCCGCACGGACTGGAATGCCTTCGCCATCCATGGCGTGCAGGCGATCGAACCGGCACGAAGTCCGGAAGAACTGGCGAAAACTCTGGAGGAGATCTTCCGGCCGGTTGCGCCTACAGTACGCGTCTTCCCCACGGGCCAGGAACCGGCGTTACCGGCGGCCCTGCTCCCGCCGGGGCCGGGCAGCCCCGCTAGCCCCGGCAGCAACGAATCCAACGTCTCGGCCGCCGTCGAGCCGGGCCCGCACCGGATCGTTAGCTGGATTCACCGTGGCCTGGGGGTGGGCGTCGAAGGGACAAGCGCGGGCATTTACGCGAGCACGGTGACGCCGTCCACCTCGCTGCTTCAGGTAATACCCGCCGAGGCCTATCGTGGGAAAAAGGTGCGCTTCCGAGCCGCCGTGCGGGCTAACGTTCAGGGTTATGGTAGCGCAGCTGCACTCTGGATGCGGGTGGAGCGCCCGGCAGGCGGGAAGGGATTTTTTGAGAGCATGCTCCCGGACCGGGCGATCGTTACTAACGAATGGCGCTACTACGAGATCGCCGGCCAGATTGACGAGGATGCGGAATGGATCGTAGTGGGGCTTCTCTTCACAGGTGACGGGGAGGCGTGGATCGATGACGCCTCCCTTACAGTCCTTGACGAGCCAGGCTCTGGCCCCGGCTCCAGTGCAGGCGTAGGCGCAGGCGCTGGTGCAGGCGTAGGCGCAGGCGCTGGTGCAGGCGTAGGTGCGAGTGTAGACGACGGTACAGGGGTAGAGACCAGCGCAAGCTTAGACGCCGGCCCAGCCGTACCTGCCGGCGCAAACCGCTACCCGTCACTCGAAAACGCGGATTTCGAGCAGGGGAATCCCGGGCAGGCGCCAGAAGGCTGGTACAGTTCAAACACCTGGGCTTATAGTACCGCCATCACCGAAGACACGGCGCAGCACGGCCGGCGCGCGGCGCATGTCTCCCGCGTGCTGCCCGCGCCTGACCCGGCCAAGCCCTTTTACGCCGATTTAGGCGGTGGCGTATCAGCCATGGTTCCTTTGGCTCTCTACGCGGATGAAGCCGGCACTCTGCCTCACGCGGAAACCTCATCGGCACCCAGCGCCAGCATTTTCCCCGAAGGACTCTACGTTTCGGGCGACGACCGCAGCGTTCGCCTCGCCGATGTTGCGTTGGCCTGGAATGTGTTCCGGCACTTCTACCCCTACTTTGACGTCGTGGAAGTCGACTGGCCCGGTGCGCTCCGCCGGGCGCTGGCTGTCGCCGCCGTTGATCGCGGTTCAGAGGCATTTCTGAACACGCTCCGCCGATTGGTAGCCGAGTTGAACGACGGTCACGGGATGGTTCAGTTGAGGGGCCAGCCGAGGCCCCACGGTCCGCCGTTTGCCGTAGATTGGGTGGAAGACCGCCTGGTGATCACCGCGCGCTCGCCCGTGGCGTGGGCCGGCGTCCTCGCGTTGACGCCCGGAGATGTGGTGTTAAAAGTGAACGGCAAGCCGGTGCAAGAAGCCATCGCCGAGCAGGAACCGTTCATTTCCGCAGCCACCCCCCAGTGGAAGCGGCTGCAGGCGGTGCGAAACATCTTGTTCGGCCCCTATAACTCGGAGATCACCATTGAGGTGCAGTCGCAGTCAGGTGACATCATCTCGGTCACAACCAAGCGGATGGTGGGAGAATACCCGGAACCTCGCCCCGCGGTGGTCGAAGAGCTCGCGCCTGGTATCTTTTATGTGAACTTAGACCAGATCTCTGAGGACAGGTGGCAAGAGGCGCTGCCGGAACTGGCTGCGGCGAAGGGCGTCATCTTCGATCTGCGGGGGTACACGAGAATCCCGTACCAGGAGGTGATCGGGCACCTGATCGATAAACCGGTGCTCTCGCAGCTGTATCTGGTGCCCGTAGTGATCTATCCAGATCAACAAAACCTCATCTTCGACGAGAACAGCTTTTTCATTGAGCCCCGGGAACCTCGCCTGGCGGGAAAGATCGTGTTCCTCACCAACGAACGGGCTTATAGCCAGTCCGAGACGCTGCTCGACATCGTGGCCTATCACCGGCTGGCAGAGATCGTAGGCCAGCCGACCGCCGGTACGACCGGGAATATCAACCCGTTCACATTGCCGGGAGGGTATTGGGTGAACTGGACCGGCATGAAGGTACTGAGACCCGACGGCTCCCAGTTCCACGGCATTGGGGTGCTCCCCACCGTGCCGGTCTCTCGTACTCTGCGAGGCGTTGCGGAAGGGCGCGATGAGGTGCTGGAAAAGGCGCTGGAGCTGGTTCACGCCCAACGGTCGCCTTGAGGCAGACCCGGAAAACCGAGCATAGGTTCGGGCAGTTTAGATTCTAAGTAAGCTACTAGGAAGAGGCATCCGCCGCAGTTCAAACCCAAAGTTACCCTGTAGTCGACCCGGATTGAGATCTTTATGCAAGGGTGGGACGGCTGAGCCCCCGCATTCCGGCGGGGGCTTTTCGACCCCCCGCAGCGTCGGCTTCGACGTACCGCCGGTTACGGGGGCACCTTCCTCTTCGTTACGTTCCAACTCTCCTCCATGGCTCGGCACGCGGTCTGGACAACAGATGCCTACCGGCCGGAGCCCAGCTTTGCCCAACACCTCGCACACGTGTTAGGCCCGTTTGCGCCGCCTTCCGGCTGGGGACCCGTTATAGCAACAAGCATGTTATCGCTGACAATCTCCTTACAGACGATGCATTTGTCGAAAAAAGGTAACCGAACTGGAGGTTCTCCCTCATACGCGGCACACAATGCGTCTTCCATTCGAGCGATAAGCTCGTTCATCACAACTAGGGCCGTGCCAACGTCAATGGTCTCCGGCAGGTTCATAGCATACGTGTAAGTCTCATCAACTAGTGTTAGCTTACGCCCTGTTTCGGCGTCTTCGCCCTGTACAAAGTACCGCCAGCGCGAATAAGAGGCCATGCCGTTACCTCCTTTTTATCCGCCGTCTTATCAGCAACCCGCTACACTCTGGAAGTGCACCGTCCTAACGCAGACTCGTTCCGCTTTTTGGCCATCACCCCCCGCCTTCCTTCGCGCGCCCGAGCCAAGGCCGGATCGCATCGGTCATACGCGCCCTATACCAAACCAATAATACGCCGTCCTTCACTGCAATTCCTCCTAGTCCTCCGTCGCGTCTGCAAGTGAGCTTCCTATTATGTACCTGTTTCGCTTTGGGTTATATTGCGAGGAGCCTCTGACCTGACTTTCGCCACTCGTAGGTGAAAGTCCTGCCGTTGCTGGGCTTAGGGAGACGCGGGAAGTGTATCTAACCAGGTACCTGGTATTTGCCCAGTTCGAACAGCTCCCAGAGGCGGGTCTGTA